>CAZFVQ010000001.1:0-12308 GCA_964522415.1 uncultured Rikenellaceae bacterium
CCCGGTTTATCGGAAATCTGTCCCGGTTTATCGGAAATCTGTCCCGGTTTATCGGAAATCTGTCCCGGTTTATCGGGAACCTGTCCCGGTTTATCGGGAACCTGTCCCGGTTTATCGGGAGACTGACCACCTTTTCAAAGCAGTAGCATTGATAGTGGCAGACTCATTTTTCAAAAGCTGAATCAAAAGCGATATCCGAAGGGGGGAAATCGATTGATTTTACAAAATCACATGCTTCTCTTGCTCCGAATTCGCGGTCCATTCCGCTGTCTTCCCATTCAATTGACAGAGGGCCATCGTAACCGATTCTGTTCAGGGCCCTGATGATCTCCTCAAAATCTATATTGCCGCGGCCGGGACTCCTGAAATCCCAGTAACGGCCCTTGGTGCCGAATTCCGTATGTCCGCCGAAAACACCTGCCTCACAGGGTATGTCTGACCATCCGACATCCTTCATGTGGACATGAAAGATCCGCTCACTGAAAGTATAAATGAATCCGACATAGTCAACTCCCTGGTATCCGAAATGGGAGGGGTCGTAGTTGAATCCGAAGGCAGGATGATCATTCAGGACTGCCAGGGCCCTCCTTGCTGATGCAATATCAAATGCTATCTCCGTCGGATGAACCTCAAGGGCAAAGCGGATACCGAGTTTCTGGTATGCATCCAGAATTGGTTTCCAGAGTTCTGCAAATTCCCTGAAACCATTTTCAATCATTTCCGGGGGATTGGCAGGAAAGGAATATGCCAGATGCCACACAGGACTTCCCGTAAAGCCGTTAACAACGGATACGCCAAGACGCTTTGCAGCCTCAGCCGTTCTGATCATCTCTTCGGCCGCACGCTTTCTCACACCGTCCTGCTCACCGTCTCCCCATACATAGGGCGGGAGAATATTTTTGTGCCGTTCATCAATCCTGTCGGCAACCGCCTGGCCGACAAGATGATTTGATATGGCAAAGAGCTTAAGGTCATATTTCTCAAGAAGTTCGCGCTTTGCCCTGCAATAGGCATCATCTGCCTTGTTTACTTCAAAATGATCTCCCCAGCATGCCAGTTCCAGTCCGTCATAACCGAATGACCTGGCTTTCTCGCATACTTTTTCCAGGGGAAGATCTGCCCACTGGCCCGTGAATAAAGTTACCGGTCTGCTCATAGTATTAATATTTTATGTGGATTTTATGATGTTGCTGCCTGGTGATGTTATGCTCATCCATGTCCGGATTTGTGACAGTGACGGCCGTACAGGGGATGCAGGAAATACATTGTCCGGGTTTCATCAGGGTTATCATTTGTATCATGCTAATATAAGAAAATCCTGCTCATGGAGCCGTAAGCATTATGAAGAATTTCTTTTCTTTGTAGTGAATCCGTAAAATTTAATAAATGAAATCTATATCAGATATCCTGCTTCAAAGAAAAACCATTCGGAAATATTCGGCAAAGCCGCTTGACGACAGTCTTCTTAACAATCTTCTGGAAAAGGGCTGCAGGGCATCAAATACCGGTAACATGCAGGTTTACAGTGTAATCATAACAAGGGATGCAAATATGAAAAAGGATCTCCTGCCCCTGCACTTCAATCAGGCAATGGTTACTGAAGCACCTGTTTTACTGACTTTTTGTGCCGATTTCAACAGATTCAGCAAATGGTGCCGCCTGAACAATGCCGAACCGGGATATGATAATTTCCTTTCCTTTCTCACGGCTGCAACTGATGCGCTTCTTGTTGCCCAGACCGTATGCATTGCCGCAGAATCCGAAGGCCTTGGTATTTGCTATCTTGGAACCACAACCTATATGGCTGACAAAATCATTGAAGTGCTGGAACTTCCACCGGGAGTTGTTCCTGTTACGGCAATAACCCTGGGATGGCCGGATGAAGATCCTGAACAGCCCGACAGACTGCCTCTGGATGCAATCATACACAACGAGGTGTACCGGGATTATACAGAGCAGGACATAAAAGCATTTTACCGGGAAAAGGAAGAGAGGGAGGATTCCCGTACTTTTATCAAAGAAAATAATAAGACTACACTTGCACAGGTGTTTACAGATGTCAGATATAAAAAAGACGATAATATCTATTTTTCAAAAGTAATGATTAAGGTACTGGAGGACCAGGGATTTATGAATCAATGATAAATGTCGCGGAAGCAGGCCCACCAGGATCAGGTCCCGAAACTGATATCAAGTTCCCCGGCGATGGAGTGCAGATCATTCTCAATGGCAGGAACGAGTTCAATCCCTTCCCTTCTCAGTCTTTCCTCCGTTTCCCTTTCCGGATCACCCGGGATAAGCACACGGTCCTGGCCTTCCACGGGTTTTGAAGAACGAAACGTTTCAATCCATTCATCCATGGCTGCCTTGAATTCAGCAGCAGGCCGGAAGGCATCTATTCTGACAGCACCGAAGAAATGGCCGGTACCCTCACCCGTCCTCCCTTCAGGTACGGGCAGGTATGCCACGCTCGGAGGCACGAATGGCCCGAAACCGGCTCCGCTGAAGAGAGAAGAAAATATATCGACAATAGCCGAAAGGCAGTAACCCTTGTGACTTCCGTGCAGTCTGTCGCCTCCCAGAGTCAGCATTGATCCCCCTTCTTTCAGGATTGAGGGATCATCCGAAGGATTGCCTGATTTATCCTGAACAAAGCCGAAAGCAACTTTTTCACCTTTTTTCTCAGCCACGGCAAGCTTCCCCCTGGCTATGGGTGTTGTTGCAAAATCTGCAACAAAAGGCGGCTGATGCAGAGCCGGAACCGCAACGGCAACGGGATTGGTTCCCATCATCCTGCTGACCGAGAATGTGGGGGCGACAAGGGGATTGGCATTGGTAAGGCATATTCCGGCCATATCTTCCTTCAGGGCCATCATTGCATAATAACCCGCAATGCCGAAATGGTTGGAATTGCGGGTTGCAACCCATCCTGTTCCGGCAGTCCCTGCCTTTTCAATTGCAATCTTCATGGATTTCTCAGCTGCCAGCATTCCTGCTCCGTTGTCTCCGTCCACCACGGCAGTACCCGGTGATTCGTGAACTATCCTGATGACGGGTGTGACATTCAGTCTGCCGGCTTTCCATAATTCGTAATATTCCCTGATCCTTATCATCCCGTGAGAGGGATGACCGCGAAGTTCCGCGGCAATGAACACAGCAGCAATTGATTCCGAATGTTCTTCACTATGTCCCATTTTCATGAAAACATTCTTTGTGAAATCAAAAAGGTAGTCGTGGCTATACATATAAGAGGTATTATTTTTTCACTCTCACCGGATAAGCCGGTCGTAGCGGCTTTTCCTGCGGATTCTTTTCAAGTTCCTTCAGAATGATCTCTATTGCCTTGTCAAGCTGCGGATCCTTACCCTGAAGGATTTCTGAAGGCAGTTGTTCAACTTCAACATCCGGCGGCACCCCGACATTTTCAACTATAAAGCCGTCTTCAGTCCAGATGGCCAGATTAGGAGCGGTAACAGATCCTCCGTCCATGAGTTCCGGAAATCCCAGAGTTCCTACCAGTCCTCCCCAGGTACGGGTCCCGACCAGTGTTCCGACATTGAATTTTCTGAACATCCAGGGGAGCATGTCTCCTCCGGATCCGGCAGATTCATTGATGATCATGACCTTTGGACCCTGTATTGAAGCGTTTGGTGATTTCAGGTCATTGCCGTAGCGCATGTTCCAGTATGACTGAAGGGGACGCATTAGAATATCTATGTAATAGTCGGCCAGGAGTCCCCCGCCATTGAATCTCTCATCAATGATCAAAGCCTGCCTGTCGGCCTGCGGGAAGAAATATCTTTTGAAATATTCATGACCCGCTGTTGAAGTATTGGGAACGTAAACATATGCGATCCTGCCATTTCCGGCTTCGGTCACTTTCCTGAGATTTCCCTCAACCCAGTCACGGTTTCGCAGAGCTGCCTCGTTTCCCACAGGCACAACCTTAATTATTCTTGATCCTGAGTAATCGGGTCCGGCACCAATAGTCAGCTCAGTAATTTTCCCGTCGGTATTTTCGAAAAAGCTGAAAATATTCTGATCAGCTGTAAGATCTTTTCCATTAACAGCCAGAATATAATCACCCTGTCTGACGTTGAGACCGGGTTCGGTAAGAGGTGATTTCAGTTCAGGATTCCAGTTCAGTCCGCCATAGATTTTTTCCAGCCGGTATCTGTTGTTGGAAATACTGAAATCTGCTCCGAGGAGTCCCACCCCGATTCTTTTCGGATTCCCGGGTCTGTCTCCGCCCCCGACATGGTGATGTCCCACGGCCAGTTCGCTGCACATCCACTGGATCACTCTGTTGAGGTCACTGCGGCAGCTGAGCTCAGGGAGAAACTGTGAATACTTGATTTTCATCGCATCCCAGTCGGCTCCATGCATTCCCGGATCATAGAAATAATCGCGGTTGATCCGCCAGGCTTCATAAAAAATCTGTGGCCATTCCGTGGCAGGATCTGTTTTGACCGACATGCTTCCAGTGTTCAGTATGCCTTTTCCTGCTTCGGGCTTTTTCCCGGCTGATGTAATCCCTGTGACCTGACCCCTGGTGTACAGCATCTTTTTTCTGTCGGCAGAAATAATAAAGTTGTCGGCTTCCATTATTTCACTGTCTTTTCGTTCTTTCAGGTCATATTTACGGAGGGTGCCTGAAGAAAACCTGCCGACAGGTCTTGATATATAATAGATTTCCCCGCTTTCGCCGGCGCTCAGATTTGAGTAATTGCCTGCACTTAGCGGGATGCTTACTATCCTTTTCCCTATCCCTTCAATATCGATCTTCAGTGCTGAAGATGCTGTTCCGGAAGACGGAGTGATTCCCGTATCCCTTTTCCTTTTCCCATCGGTTTTCCCGGATGCTGCTTCTTCCGTTTTCTTTGCCGCGACAGGCTCTTCATCGCTTTCCTTCATTAAGGGAGAAAGGCTGTCTTTCTGCAGTGTTACAAGATAAATGGATGAGGACATTCTCATGTCCTGATTTGAAAGATCGAACCAGTTGACAACCGGGCCCGCATCGGTGGATGCAAGAAAATAAAGATATTTCCCGGCCGGATCAAAAACGGGTTCCGATGCATCACTCATACCGTCGGATACCGGAAATGATTTCTGCATGTCCACGGAATACAGATAAACGACCTTGAAATAGGTGTCGGTTACCTTTGTATAGGAAATCCATTTTGAATCAGAAGACCAGTCACTGATTATTCTCCGGAATGCTCCGGGCGAATTGAGGTCATCCGAATCAATTTTCCTGACCATTCCCGTATTGATGTCGGCTATGTAAAGACTTTTACTGTTGTCAGTATAGCATATCTTTTTACAGTCGGGTGACCAGGAAGGGAAGGCATAAAAGCCGGACCCCTGCGCTTTGATAATTTTAGGAGATCCCTTGCCGTCCTGGGAAATGATATGAAGTTCGTATTCCCCTGAGGCATCAGAGAAATATGCAATGGATTTTCCGTCGGGCGACCAGGAGGGATATTTTTCATGTATTCCGGGTGTTGAGGTAATATTCCTGGGATCGCCTTTTTCAGCTGGCAGGGTGATGATATCGCCCCTGTAACCAAACACTGCCCTTGCACCCGTAGGTGAAATATCCATGCTCCTGATGTATGAACCGGCCTGAACATATCTCGGACGAAGTTCCTGAAGATCTGCTGCTATTCCGATTTTAAGACGTTCCGGATTCCCGGTGGCAGGATTGAATACATGGAGGTATCCGGCCTGCTCAAAAATTATTCTGTTATTTCCTGCTGTTGCTTTCAAAATGGGGAAATCGCTGAATGAAGTCAGGGATCTGAGCTCTTTCCCGGCGGGATCATAGGAAAACAGATTGAATTCCCCGTTTCTGTCGCTGATAAAAAAGACAGTGTTCCCTATCCACATCGGATCTGCATCATTGCATCCGCCTGCCGGCTGAGGGATTTTCTCCACGGAATGGTCGGAAAATGAATAGATCCATATTTTCGAGTTTCTGCCTCCCCGGTAATTTTTCCATTGCTGGTAAGCCGGTGTGACGGGGGTGTAAGCGAAGAATTTCCCGTCAGGAGAATAAGAAGCGGAATATCCTGCCGGTATCTCCAGTTTTTCAGGATATCCTCCGGTGACCGGAATGGTGAAAAACTGACTTTGGGCTCCGGTGGCTGAAGAGCGCGTGGAAGTGAATAATACATTCCGCCCGTCAGGTGTGAATCCTCTTACCATATCGCTGCCCGGATGCCAGGTCAGCCTTTCCGGAACACCGCCTCCGGAGGGGATGATATATACATCGGTATTGCCGTCGTACTGGGCACTGAAAGCAATCAGACTGCCGTCGGGCGAGAAATACGGATCGGATTCTATTCCCTCATCCACTGTCAGTCTCCGGGGATCTGATCCGTCTGATCCGGCTATCCAGAGATCCTCGGCGTAGATGAAAGCAATATTTTTCTCACTTATGGCCGGCTGGGAAATCATTCTTGTGTCTTTTACATTTATTCCCGCAAGAGTCAATGTGCCTGCAGGGAACAGTAATGACACACAAAATAACAGTGATGCGGTTCTTGTCATGGTTCCGGGATTTATACTATGGTTCAGTGATTATTCCTGTCTTCTTGCAACATGACTGACTGCGGCCTGCTGTGTGGGAGTGATGGTAAGATCATTGATGCAGACATGAGCAGGGAGTGTTGTGCAGTAATATATTACTTCGGCAATGTCATCAGCGGTCAGGGCGTCAACTCCCTCGTATACCGACCTGGCTTTTGCCTTGTCACCCTTGAAGCGGACAAGTGAAAATTCCGTTTCAGCCATGCCCGGGGCAATGTTTGTCACTTTAATATTATGTTTGACAAGATCTATTCTCATCGCCCTGGAAAGTGTATTGACGGCACTTTTTGTTGCACAGTACACGTTGCCGTTTTCATAGATATCAGTACCTGCTATTGATGAAATATTGAAGATGTGTCCGCTTCCCCTTGCAATCATATAGGGAGTTACGGCCCTGGTGATGTAAAGAAGACCCTTGACATTGGTATCAACCATTCTGTCCCAGTCGTCGACATTGGCTTCATAAATATGTGATAGTCCGACTGCCAGGCCGGCATTGTTCACAAGAATGTCAATGTTTTTCCATTTATCAGGCATAGCCTCAATAGCAGCTTCTGCTTCATATCTTTTTCTGACATCAAAATTAAGAGTCAGAATTTCGGTATTAAATTGCGAAAGTTCTTTAATCACTTCATCCAGTCGCTCTTTCCTCCTGCCGGTGATAATGATATTATATCCGTTCGAGGCAAATTTTTTTGCTATTGCCCTGCCGAATCCGGCCGTGGCACCTGTGATCATTATTATCCTGTCCATGGGTTTTGGTTATTATTGTTTCTGTAAAAATAGAAATAATTTGAATCTTTGTCTTTTATTGCTGAATGAATATGATGAAAACCGGTACTGACGAAAGGAACCAGGAAATAATGGAAATGTTTGATTCAATCGCTTTCCGTTATGATTTTATCAATCACCTTCTTTCGTTCGGAATTGACAGGATCTGGAGAAAAAGGGCGATAAGAGCCATTTCCCGGATATGTTCAGATGCCGGGAGGATTCTTGATGTTGCAAGTGGAACAGGCGATCTTGCCATAGCAGCAATGAGAATAGATCCTCATCATGTGACCGGAATTGATATTTCGGAAAAGATGCTTCAGGAAGGCAGGGAGAAGATAAAAAGACTTTCATTGCAGGACAGGATAGATCTGCTTCAGGGTGATTCACAAAAAATTGAGTTTGATGATGATACATTCGATGTTGTGATGGTGGCATTCGGAGTCAGGAATTTTTCCGATCCGCTGAAAGGGCTTTCGGAAATGTACAGGGTACTCAGAAAGAAAGGAGCCGTGATGGTGCTGGAGTTTTCAATGCCTTCAGGTGTTCCGTTCAGGCAGTTGTATCGTTTCTATTTCCTGAGAATTCTCCCGGTGATCGGAAAATTGTTTTCCAGAAATGATTTTGCCTACACATATCTTCCGGGGTCGGTTATGGGATTTCCTGTCGGTAAACATTTTATTGATCTGATGGAAAAGGCCGGATTCAGCTCCGTAAAACAGGAAAAACTAAGCGGGGGAATTGCAAGTATTTATACCGGACTGAAATTTTAGATACAATATTTTTTGACTCCTGCAGTTTATTATTTTGAGAAATCCAATAATTATCAATCCGGTTTGAAAAAAGGGAGTCTGCATAATTTTCTTGGTCTGGCTCTGCTGGTGATCAGCTTAACTGCAACGGCACAGAAGCAGAAACCGAAAAATGAATCATGGTATGATGAGAAATTGCTTCATTTTGGTTTTAGTATAGGTTTTAATACAATGGATTTCAGAATCACTCCGTCGCAGGATTATTTGGAGAAGGATTTCCTTTATCCTGAAGTAAGCCGCCTTAATCCCGGAATAAATATACAGATTGTCACTGATCTCAGAACGGGAAGATACTGGGATCTGAGATTTCTTCCGGGTGTTTCCTTCGGGCAAAGAAATGTAAGGTATTATAAAATTCCCAGAGAGAATGAGGATGGTGATCCCGAGCTTTTTAATGTGAGGCAGAGGCTTGAATCAGCCTATCTGGAATTTCCGCTTCTTCTGAAATACAAGGGGGAAAGGCTGAACAATGTGAGACCCTATGTTATCGGAGGCTTGAATTTCCGCTATGACCTTGCGGCAAGGAAGGAGTTCCGTGAAGAAGAACCTGCAAAACCTGTGTCTGTGTTTATCAAGCTGAAAAAACCGGATCTCTATTATGAAACAGGTGCGGGACTTGATTTTTACCTCCGCTATTTCAAGCTTTCGGTTGAGCTTAAAATGTCAAACGGACTGACGAACATAATTGCCAGTGAGGGCGAGACACGACATCCGGAATTCAGGAATGCAATAGAGAAAATGAAATCGCAGATCTGGATACTTGCCTTTCATTTTGAATAAAAACCTGGGGGATTTCGTTTGCCGGCTTTCGTAAACCGGGAATTTCTTCAGCTTTCTTTATTTCCCGTTCAGTTTATTCCTGGTGAATTCAGAGAAAATAACCGATGCAGCCATTCCTACATTCAGAGATTCTATTCCTGGAGCAGGCACGCCTTTGGAAGGAATCGTTATTTTATCAGTAATATATGGAGCCAGCTCAGCTGAGATTCCCCGGGATTCGTTTCCAAAGAAAATGATGCCCCTTTTTTCAGGTTCCCTGGAATATATTGAGTTGCCGTCAAGCGTTGCCCCGAAAATTTTTATTCCGTCCCTGAGGGCTTTCCGGAAAAGAGAATGAAGATCGGTATAAACGACCCTTACATGGAGAATTGCTCCCATGCTTGCCTGTATTACCCTGGGATTGAAAACATCCACACAGTTCTCCGAGCAGTATATGCTTTTGATCCCGAACCAGGCTGCTGCCCTTATTATGGTACCGAGATTGCCCGGATCCTGTATGAAGTCAAGCGCAACGCTCAGTCCTTTCCCCGGGTCTGAAGGATCTGTTTTTATTTCCGGTATCTCCACAATTGCCAGTACGTTGTGCGGTGTTTTCATCGAAGAAATTCTTTTAAGCTCTTCATGGCTGCATGGAATGATTTCATCAATTTCCTGCTTTTGCCGGGCAGGAAGTGAATTCAGAAATTCAGGCATGGCTACAAGTGTTTTCAGGGATTGTCCTGCAGAAAGGAATTCCCTGACAAGCTTGTCGCCTTCTATTGTGAAAAGTCTGTGTTCCTCCCTTGCCTTCTTTTTCTGAAGGGATACAATAAAACTGATCTTTTTTTTGCTTAACACCTCAGGATAGCTTTTATGTGATAATATTCAGCAGGTTCTCCTGCTTACATTTTCGCCGGAGCGATTCCGTAAATATTATTATTGATATATTTGTTCACTTATGCATGATACAAAATTTGAAAAAAAATACATCAAATAAAAATACATATACGGCAGGATTAATACTGTCTGTTCTGACGGTGGTCCTGCTGCTCTCTTCCTGTCATCCCACCAGATACGTTCCCCGGGATGCGAGCCTCCTGGATAAAAACCATATTTCAATAAACAGGGAGGGCATGAACAGGAAAGCCATCGAGCCATATATCAAGCAGAAACCGAACAAGAGGATTTTCGGTATGCGCTTTCACCTGGGACTGTATAATCTGTCCAATGTCAGAAAAGAGGGATGGCCTCACTCGTGGCTCAGGAAAATAGGAGAGGAGCCGGTGATTTATGATCCCTATTTAACAGGGAAATCGGTTGAACAGATTCAGAACTACGTGGCATCAAAGGGTTATTTTGATGCAAGGGTGACTGATACTGTCAGTACGGAGAAACAGAAATCGGAAGTATTTTACAATATCGCTCTTAAATCGCCCTACAGGATCCGCAATCTGTATTATGAATTTGCAGATTCCCTCATAGGAAGCTGGTTTTATTTTGATTCACTGAACTGCCAGATAGTGAGGGATACACGTTATGATGTTGATGTTCTTCAGGCTGAACAGCTGAGATTTGAAAAGTTTATAAAGGACAGGGGCTTTTACGGATTTTCGCGGGAACATATTTATTTCAGGGTTGACAGTACCATTGGCAACAGACAGGTTGATATTTATTATGGTATCAGACAGTTTACCCGTATCGATGAAAACAACAGGACTTCAACGCTTCCTCATTCCCTGTACCGCATAAGGAATGTGTATATCTATCCCGATTTTGTCCCCAGGGATGCTCTTGAGAAGGGTGAGGCATATATCAGTAGCCTGGACACCACGGAATACGGAGGTTATTATTTCATCTCTCCCGGTAAAAAACCGGACATCAGGTATGACCTGCTTATTCAGTCATTGTACCTGACTCCCGGTTCAATGTTCAGTCTGACAAACACGGAGCAGACCCAGTCTCATTTGCTGGGTCTGAAAACATACAGGCTTGTAAACATATTTTATACCGAATTTCCCGGAGACGTTTATGATCAGGGGGAAGAACTCAGGCTTGACTGTAACATCCAGCTGACCCTTCTGAGTCAGCAATCCTACAGGGTGGAGCTTGAAGGAACTCATTCCGACGGAATGGGGGGGGCACTGAACCTTGTCTATCAGAATCAAAACCTTTTCAGGGGTGCTGAACTTTTCAGTCTGAAACTGAAGGGAGCCTATGAAACCCTGTCACAGGATACCATGATGCATTCCCTCGAATACGGAGCCGAGACAAGTCTGAGGTTTCCGAAATTCATCCTTCCTTTTCTCAGGACTGAAGGATTTATCAAGAAATATAATCCTACCACGACTCTCCTGGCTGCATACAATTACCAGAAGATGCCGTTTTATACCAGGAAAATGGCAAATGCCACATTCGGCTATAACTGGAACAGCAATGCTTATACGAGCCATATAGTAAATCCCCTTCAGCTTAACATAGTAATGCTTGATACCATTGATCCGGCATTCAGGGAAAGAATAGAATCATCATCATACCTGGCCTACAGTTACAGGGATGTTACTATTCTGGGAAGTAGTTATTCCCTTATATTCAGTAATCAGACCATAAAACGGTCGAGGGATTTCTGGTTTTTCCGGTTTAATGCAGAAACATCGGGTAATCTGCTGGGATTCATCAGTAACCTGGCCGGACAGGACAAAAAGGACGGCAGCTATAATGTGTTTGGCCGTCCTTTCGCGCAGTACCTGAGGGCAGACCTTGACCTGAGGTATAATCTGATAATTAATGATTTGAGTTCAATTGTGTACCGGGCATTCATAGGAGCGGGAATTCCATATGGAAATTCGCAGGCAATTCCTTTTGAAAAACAGTATTTCGGGGGAGGAGCCAACGGGATCAGGGCGTGGCAGGTGAGAACGCTTGGTCCGGGTTCCCATGTACCCGACCGCAGCAGTTTCCTTAACCAGACAGCCGACATCAAGCTGGAGACAAATATTGAATACCGCTTCAAACTGTTCTGGATACTCGAAAGTGCATTTTTCCTGGATGCCGGAAATATATGGTCATATAAGGATAATTTAATTGAAGGGGCACAGTTTCATTTCAGGAATGTGATGAAGGATATGGCCGTGGGAACAGGAGTGGGACTGAGATTCAATCTCGATTTTGTGCTTATAAGGGCTGATGCCGGAATTAAACTGCGTGATCCCTCCCTGCCCGCCGGTTCAAAATGGATCAGCAACTGGAAGGATTATTCGGACAAAACCGAGGGTGGCAGAATTTTTTCTTTTGTCCTTGGAATCGGATATCCCTTCTGATAAATCCTGATTTTACTGAGTACAGTTTCCGGTCCCTGCTCCGCAGATACTTGTTTTC
>CAZFVQ010000001.1:12408-123844 GCA_964522415.1 uncultured Rikenellaceae bacterium
TTCCCGCTTCCAGTTTTCCGGTCCCTGCTCCGCAGATACTTGTTTTCTTCCCGCTTCCAGTTTTCCGGTCCCTGCTCCGCAGATACTTGTTTTCTTCCCGCTGTCAGTTTCCGGCTCACAGATTACAGCCGCGAAAAACTATCTTCAGGAAAGGGCCGGATAAATTATTCCATTTTTTTATTTTTTATGGAATATTCATAAATTGCATCAGGTCTCACTGCATTTTTATGGCTCGTTTTTCACCTGAAGTATTTAAAGACTGGTTTGGATATACCCGTCGGGAAAGAAGATCATCTTTTATTCTTCTGCTGTTTATTGTTTCAATGGCCGGAATCAGGTTCATGGTTCCCGGTGTAAAAATGAAACTTGAACTGACAGCCCTGGAGGCGGATGTTGCTGCAGACAGCAGTATCAGAATAGTTATTCAGGATAATAAGACCCGGCAGCAAAGACCTGCCAGGGCTGTAACTGTAATTGATCTCAATAAATGTGATTCAGCATCCCTTATCACCCTGCCTGGAATCGGTCCCGTACTGTCTTCCCGCATCATCAGATACCGGAATCTCCTTGGGGGGTATGCCGAGGTAAGTCAGCTCAGGGAGGTCTATGGTCTGCCTGAAGAAACCTATAGTCGTATCTCCGTCAGGCTGAGTGCCGACAGGGAGGATGTCAGGAAAATAATTGTAAACAGGGCCGACTACAGGCAATTATTGCGTTTTCCTTATTTTGAAAGGTATGACGTGACAGCAATTCTGAAATACCGGGAACTGCAGGGTAAAATAGAAAGCTGTGATGAGCTGGTTGAAAATAAAATACTCAGCAGGGAGAAAGCTGATCGGGTAAAATGGTATCTGGATTTCAGTGATTAACGGAGGAGTCCGGAGGGCCTGAATCGTCACTTATTTTAAGTAAACTTTAACGTTTGCCGGCTTTGATTCGGGGAAAATTAAGCTTATCTTTAGTATCTGTGAGTCAGTAATGAATATTAACCAGATAAATATTTGAATATGATGAAGTTACGTTATATGAATAAATTATCTCCATAAAAGCTTTGAAAAGAATGATTCAATTTATAAATTTGCGCCTCGTTTAAAACAGAATATTTTATGATCATTGTACCAGTAAAAGAAGGCGAAAATATTGAGAGAGCTTTGAAGAAATTCAAACGGAAGTTTGAAAGGACGGGTGTGATACGTGAATTAAGATCCCGTCAGGCATTTATTAAGCCTTCAATCCGTAAAAGGGAGCAATTAAAGAAGGCTAAATACGTACAGAAGATGCAGGAAAGTGAGGATTGATCTCTCTTCTGCTTCAGAATAGTTTTTGCTTTACACCGATATAAGGTTCCTTTATGGATCATAAGGAATCCTTCCTGCAATATTTGAAATTTGAAAAGCGGTATTCACCGCATACAATAAGGTCGTACGGGAATGACCTCAACCAGTTTGGGGCATATCTGTCGGACAATTCCCCTGATATTGAATACTCTGAAATATCTTCCCATCACATCCGGGGATGGATTGTGTACATGATGGAAGCTGGAATGGATCCTGCAAGCATTCACAGGAAGATTTCATGCCTCAGGGTGTTTTTCAGGTGGCTGCGCAGGGAAGAGCTGGTTAACAATGATCCCGTGGACGGCATAGTTCTTCCGAAAAAAAAGAAGAACCTGCCTGTTTTCGTCGGTGAGGAAGCCATGGATAATTTGCTCGACAATGATTATTTCAGTGATGACTTTACCGGATTACGGAACCGGACTATCATTGAGATGATTTATCTTACCGGGATCCGAAGGGCTGAACTGATAGGCCTGAAGGTGGGTGATATTGATTTTCAGAACTCAAGCATCAGGGTCACGGGAAAAAGGAATAAACAGAGGATCATTCCCCTGACAGTACCATTTGTCAGAAGTCTGCGGGAATACCTCGGGATGCGCACAGAAATCAGCTGCAAACAGAACGAAAATCACTTGTTCCTGACTGAGAAGGGAAACAAACTATATGATAAAAGCGTTTACAATATAGTCAGGGATTATCTGAATATGGTTACCACAAATGAAAAGAAAAGTCCTCATGTTCTGAGGCACACTTTTGCCACACATATGCTTAACCGGGGAGCTGATCTTAATGCCATAAAGGAATTCCTCGGACATGCCAACCTTTCTGCCACGCAGATATATACACACAACACATTTGCCAAACTCAGGAAAATATACAGACAGGCTCATCCAAGAGCTTAATATTTAATTTATTAAAACAGGAGGTGCTACTATGAACATTCAGATTCATTCAGTACGGTTTGATGCCGACAAAAAATTAATAGATTTTGTTAATCAGAAGCTGGGAAAGCTGACACAGTACGGAGAGGATATTGTGAATGCTGAAGTCTATCTTAGACTGGACAAGGATCAGACAAGAGAAAATAAAATTAGCGAAATCAAGCTGAATATTTCGGGTGGACCTTTATTTGCCAGAAAGCAAAGCAAGACTTTTGAAGAGGCTACAGACGAGGCTATAAATGCACTGAAAAAACAGATTACCAAACACAAGCAAAAGAAGAGAGGGATATAGGAATTCCATTCTTTAAAATAATTTGATTTATTTTGAAAAATGAAATTTAATTGCATACATTTGCACACCGTTTTTTAAGGGTGATTTATGCCCTGACGGTGTGTTCTTTAAATTGCCGATGTAGCTCAGTTGGTCAGAGCAGCTGATTTGTAATCTGCAGGTCGGGGGTTCGAATCCCTTCATCGGCTCCTGAAAGAGTTGAAAGTGTATGTTTCAAGAGTTTAACTCTGTTTTTTGAGGGGAGATACCAAAGCGGTCAACTGGGGCAGACTGTAAATCTGCTGACAAATGTCTTCGTAGGTTCGAATCCTGCTCTCCCCACTTCAAACAGAAAAATGTTCTTAAATCTTCAAATCGGGATTTGAGCATTCATAAAACTTCATGGAGGATATTAAGTAAGCGGGAGTAGCTCAGTTGGTAGAGCATTAGCCTTCCAAGCTAAGGGTCGCGGATTCGAACTCCGTCTCCCGCTCGCATTAGGAAGCCAGAGTAGCTCAGGGGTAGAGCACTTCCTTGGTAAGGAAGGGGTCAGGGGTTCAATTCCCCTCTCCGGCTCAATGAAATAAATACCTGAATGGATAACAGATAAACTAAATTTAAAATAAGCTTGTAGTTATGGCAAAACAAAAATTCGACAGATCGAAACCTCATGTGAACATTGGTACCATTGGTCACATTGATCATGGCAAGACTACCCTTACTGCCGCAATAACCAAGGTCCTTAACAAGAAAGGTCTTTCTGAATTAAGGGATTTTGATTCAATCGATAATGCCCCGGAGGAAAAGGAAAGGGGTATTACTATAAACACTTCTCACGTGGAATACCAGACGGCAGCACGTCATTATGCACATGTTGACTGTCCGGGTCACGCGGATTATATCAAAAATATGGTTACAGGTGCGGCACAGATGGACGGTGCTATCCTGGTAGTTGCAGCTACCGATGGTCCGATGCCACAGACACGCGAACATATACTTCTTGCTCACCAGGTTAACGTCCCCAGAATCCTTGTTTTTATGAACAAGGTAGATCTTGTTGATGATGAGGAACTTCTTGACCTTGTTGAAATGGAGGTGCGCGAACTTCTCAACTTCTACAAATTTGATGGTGACAATACACCGGTTATCCGCGGTTCAGCTCTCGGAGCACTGCATGGTGAAGAAAAGTGGGAAGACGTGGTTATGGAGCTTATGGATGCTGTTGACGCCTATATTCCCATACCTCCCCGTGACAATGAGAAGCCTTTCCTGATGCCGGTGGAGGATGTGTTCTCAATTACCGGTCGCGGTACTGTTGCAACAGGACGTATTGAAACAGGAGTTGTCAACACGGGAGATGAACTCGAAATGATCGGTCTGGGCGTGTCGAAGCGCAAGACAGTCTGTACGGGTGTTGAAATGTTCCGCAAGATACTCGATACCGGTGAAGCCGGTGATAATGTGGGACTTCTGCTTCGCGGAGTTGATAAGAAAGAGATTAAGAGAGGAATGGTTCTTGCAAAACCGGGATCAATAACTCCCCATACCAGGATACAGGCCGAGATATATGTTCTCAAGAAGGAAGAAGGAGGACGCCATACCCCATTCCATAATAAATACCGTCCGCAGTTCTATATAAGAACACTTGATATAACAGGAGAAATCACCCTTCCGGAAGGAGTGGAAATGGTTATGCCGGGTGATAACGTTACAATAACAGTGGATCTTATTTACCCTGTCGCCATAAACGTAGGTCTCAGGTTCGCAATCCGTGAAGGCGGAAGAACAGTGGGAGCAGGTGCAGTGGTTGGGATCATTGAATAAAACGAAAAATTGCAGATCGCAATGTATTGCTGTTTTACCGGACATTGCGGTCTGACAATAATACGGGTGTAGCTCAGTTGGTAGAGCACTGGTCTCCAAAACCAGGTGTCGGGAGTTCGAGTCTCTCCTCCCGTGCCAAATTTCAGGATAATGAAGATAAAAGGATATTTTCGGGAATCATTCACTGAACTTGTACATAAAGTAACATGGCCAACATGGAGTGAACTTCAGAACAGTGCGGCCATTGTTATGGTTGCTGCTCTGATTTTCGCGCTGATCGTAGCTCTGATGGATGCGGCATTCAGCAGGATAATGGGATTTATATACAGTTTATTATATTAATGAAGAGCACCAGATGGATGAGAATGTAAAGAAGTGGTATGTGCTCAGGGCAATTGGCGGGAAGGAGAAGAAGGTAAAAGAGTACATTGAGAGTGAAATAGCACATCATAAACTTGAAGATCTCGTCACACAGGTTCTTATTCCCACCGAGAAGATTTACCAGATAAGAGCCGGCAAGAAAATAAGCAAGGAAAGAACATTTTTCCCCGGTTATATATTGGTTGAAGCTGTTCTTGTCGGGGAAGTACCCCATATCCTCAGAAGTGTCCCGAATGTGATAGGATTTCTGGGATCCAAGGACGGAGAACCCGTTCCTCTGAGGAAATCTGAAGTAAACAGGATACTGGGTAAGGTGGATGAACTGAATGCCAGCGATGAGGAGCTTGGTGTCCCATTTTTTGTCGGGGAAGCTGTCAAGGTTATCGACGGCCCTTTCAACAGCTTCACGGGAATTATTGAAGAAGTAAATGAGGAAAAGAAAAAGCTCAAGGTAATGGTAAAGATATTTGGCAGAAAAACTCCGCTTGAGCTTAGTTTTATGCAGGTAGAAAAGGAAAACTGAAAGAAGATATTGATGGCTGTAATAACTATAATGCTTCCTGAATAGCTGTCATGCTCTCGCAATAAATACGCAAATTTTAAATTATGGCAAAAGTAGTTGCTGGAATTATCAAGTTACAGATTCGTGGCGGAGCAGCCAATCCATCACCGCCTGTAGGACCCGCACTGGGTTCGAAGGGCGTCAACATCATGGATTTCTGTAAGCAGTTTAATGCCAGAACCCAGGACAAAGCGGGAAAAGTTATACCGGTAGTGATCACTGTTTATACCGACAAATCATTTGATTTTGTCACAAAAACACCACCGATAGCTGTTCAGCTTCTTGAAACAGCCAAATCCAAGAAAGGCTCAAAAGAGCCTAACAGGGAGAAGGTTGCACAGGTTACCTGGGATCAGGTCAGGGCAATTGCAGAGGAAAAAATGGAAGACCTTAATTGTTTTACAGTTGAGGCAGCCATGAGGATGGTGGCTGGGACCGCGAGAAGTATGGGGATAAGCCTCAAGGGTGAAGCCCCTGTAAAAATTAATTAAAGAGAAATGACCAAACTTACCAAAAACCGTAAGCTTGTTCTTGATAAAATCGACAGGGACAGGCTCTATACGTTGAAAGAAGCATCTTCACTGGTAAAAGAAATAACAACCTCAAAGTTTGATGCTTCCGTAGACCTGGATGTAAGGTTAGGTATTGATCCGAGAAAATCCAACCAGATGGTGCGCGGCGTTGTTTCACTGCCTCATGGAACGGGCAAGGAGACAAAAGTTCTTGTGCTTTGTAGCCCTGACAGGGAAAATGAAGCAACGGAAGCCGGGGCCGACTTTGTTGGTCTTGATGATTATATCGAAAAGATCAAAGGAGGCTGGACAGATGTGGATGTGATAATAACCATGCCATCCGTGATGGGAAAAGTGGGTCAGTTGGGAAGGATACTCGGTCCACGGGGACTGATGCCAAATCCCAAAAGTGGAACTGTTACCATGGAAATTGGTAAAGCTGTCAGGGAAGTGAAACAGGGTAAGATTGATTTCAAGGTTGACAAAACCGGAATCATTCATGCCTCAATAGGAAAAGTCTCATTTGAGCCCCAGAAGATCGCCGAGAATGCCAGGGAGTTCATCTCTATGGTAAACAAGCTCAAACCGGCTGCTGCAAAGGGAACCTACATCCGTAGCCTCTACCTTTCAAGCACTATGAGTCCGGGAATTAAAATCGATCCCAAGGGTCTTGATGAATAATGTGTTATGTTAAAACTCAGATGCTAATATGAGACAGGAAGAAAAAATCGCAATTGTTGACAGCCTCACTGAGAGATTAAAGGAGTACAGCCACTTTTATCTGACTGATACTGCTGAACTGAATGCATCAGACACAACTGACCTGAGAAGAAAATGCTATGAAAATGACATAAAGCTTGTCGTAGTAAAAAACACTCTTCTCAAAAGGGCATTTGAACAGTCTGGTATTGACTTTCAGGAATTATATCCTGTTCTGAAAGGAACGACGTCCATCATGTTCGCAAATACAGGAAACATCCCTGCCAGACTTATCAGGGATTTCCGCAGGAAACATGATAAACCTTTGCTTAAGGGAGCCTATGTTCAGGAATCATTTTATATCGGCGACAATATGCTTGATACCCTCGCTACGATCAAATCGAGAGAGGAAATGATAGCTGATGTGATACTGATGCTTCAGTCACCTGCCATGAACGTGATCTCTGCTTTGCAATCAGGTGCAAATAAAATCCACGGTGTTCTTGAAACACTTTCAAAAAAAGAAGAATAATCAATGTATAATCAATTTAAATCTTTATAAAAAATGGCAGATCTTAAGAAATTTGCAGAAGAACTCGTTAACCTGTCTGTGAAAGAAGTAAACGAACTGGCGAAAATCCTGAAAGAAGAGTATGGAATAGAACCAGCTGCCGCAGCCGTTGCAGTTGCCGGTCCTGCTGCCGGTGCAGAAGCACCTGCTGTTGCAGAAAAAACATCTTTCGATGTCATCCTGAAAAGCCCGGGCGGACAAAAATTACAGATTGTCAAGCTTGTCAGGGAAATGACTTCCCTTGGACTCAAGGAAGCCAAGGCACTTGTTGATGCAGCACCCGGCCCCATCATGGAAGGCGTTGCAAAGGAAGAAGCAGAATCGGTTAAAAATAAATTGGTAGAGGCAGGAGCTGAAGTTGAACTTAAATAAGATCATACCTCTATAACCAGGTTACAGGTTTAGTTCCGCCTTATGGCAGGACTAAACCTTTCGTTCTTTAAATTATATGTTTATTTAATCTTGTTAAAATGTCTTCAAAAAATACCGAAAGAATATGTTTTTCATCCAGGGAAGGCCAGTTTGAATATCCTGATTTTCTGGGAGTTCAGCTGAAATCCTTCGGTGAGTTCTTTCAGCTCGGAACAACTCCCGAAAACAGGAAAAAGGAAAAACTTTACAAAGTCTTTACCGAAAATTTTCCTATAACCGATACAAGGAATAATTTCGTCCTGGAATTTTTAGATTATTATATTGATCCGCCACGGTATACAATTGAAGAATGTATTGAACGCGGACTGACCTATAGTGTACCGCTCAAGGCAAAACTGAAACTGTACTGTACCGATCCGGAACATGAGGATTTTGACACGGTAATCCAGGATGTTTATCTTGGAACTGTTCCCTATATGACGGAGCGTGCAACATTCGTTATTAACGGTGCGGAAAGGGTGGTGGTATCACAGCTGCACCGCTCCCCGGGAGTATTTTTTGGTCAGAGTATTCATGCAAACGGCACAAAACTTTATTCGGCACGTATCATCCCTTTCAAGGGATCGTGGATAGAATTTGCTACCGACATCAATAATGTGATGTTTGCATACATCGACAGGAAGAAGAAGCTTCCGGTAACAACCCTTCTTCGTGCCATCGGATTCGAGAGTGACAAGGAGATACTGGAGATTTTCGACCTCGCTGAGGAACACAAGGTATCCAAAACAAGTATCAAAAAACTGGTAGGGCGGAAACTGGCTGCCAGGGTTCTGAGATCCTGGGTAGAGGATTTCGTGGATGAGGATACGGGCGAAGTGGTCACCATTGAAAGGAATGAAGTGATCGTCGACAGGGAAACCACAATAACACAGGATCATGTTGACCAGATTGTGGATTCCGGTACAAAGGCCATCCTGGTGCACAAGGATGATACGAGCCAGTCGGATTACGCGATAATTTACAACACTCTGCAGAAAGATCCCTGCAACTCGGAAAAGGAAGCTGTGGTATATATTTACCGCCAGCTGAGGAATGCGGAGCCCCCGGATGAGGCAACGGCACGCGATGTTATTGAAAAACTGTTCTTTTCCGATAAAAGATATGACCTTGGCGAAGTCGGCCGCTACAGGATCAATAAAAAACTCGGACTCGAGACGGAAATGGATGTCAGGGTTCTTACGAGAGAAGATATAATTAAAATCATTGCCTATCTTATTGAGCTGATCAATGCAAAAACCGATGTTGATGATATTGACCATCTCAGTAACAGAAGGGTAAGGACAGTCGGCGAACAGCTCTATACACAATTTGGAGTGGGCCTTGCACGTATGGCACGTACCATTCGTGAAAGGATGAACGTAAGGGATAATGAAGTATTCACTCCGGTTGACCTTATTAATGCCAAAACCCTTTCATCGGTTATCAACTCCTTTTTCGGCACAAACCAGCTTTCCCAGTTTATGGACCAGACCAATCCCCTTGCCGAGATGACTCACAAGAGGCGTATGTCGGCTCTCGGACCAGGCGGACTCTCACGGGAAAGAGCCGGATTTGAGGTCAGGGACGTTCACTATACCCACTACGGAAGGCTTTGTCCCATAGAAACGCCCGAAGGACCGAATATCGGACTTATTTCCTCACTCTGCGTATATGCAAGAATCAATGACCTTGGCTTTATCGAAACTCCATACCTCAAGGTAAAGGATTCAAAGGTTGACTTCAGCAATGAAGGTGTGGTGTGGATGAGTGCCGAGGAGGAAGAACAAAAAATGATTGCCCAGGCCAACGCGCCGGTGGACAAGGACGGTTATTTCGCAGCACCCAGGGTGAAATGCAGGTATGAAGCCGACTATCCCTTTGAAGAAATTGAAAATGTCGACCTGATGGATGTGGCTCCCAACCAGATTGCTTCAATCGCCGCCTCTCTCATTCCCTTCCTGGAACATGATGATGCCAACAGGGCACTGATGGGATCCAACATGATGAGGCAGGCTGTTCCGCTGATCAATCCGGAAGCAGCCCTGGTGGGAACGGGTCTTGAAACACAGGTCATCAGGGACAGCCGTATACTGCATGTCGCAGAAGGTGACGGTGTGGTAGAATATGTTGATTCAAACAGGATCGTGATAAGATATACCCGCACCGATGAAGAGAAATTTGTAAGTTTTGATGATGATGTAAAACACTATATTCTTCCCAAATACAGAAAAACAAATCAGAATACCTGTATCAACCTCGTACCTGTGGTCAGAAAGGGTGAAAAAGTCAGAAAAGGCCAGGTACTGACGGAAGGTTACGGAACAAAAAACGGAGAACTTGCACTTGGGAGAAATCTCAAGGTGGCCTTCATGCCATGGAAGGGATATAATTTCGAAGACGCCATTGTCATTTCCGACAGGGTTGTTGAGGAAGATGTGTTCACCTCCGTTCATATTGACGAGTATCTTCTCGAGGTAAGAGATACCAAGCGGGGACTTGAGGAACTTACTTCCGATATTCCGAACGTAAGTGAGGAAGCAACCAGGAACCTCGATGAGAATGGACTGATAAGGGTAGGGGCGCATATCAAGCCGGGAGATATTCTCATTGGAAAGATTACGCCAAAGGGTGAATCCGATCCCTCTCCCGAGGAAAAACTTCTTCGTGCCATATTTGGTGACAAGGCCGGGGATGTGAAGGATGCATCGCTGAAGGCAGGCCCTTCACTGGAAGGTGTTGTCATTGACAAAAAACTTTTCACAAGGGCTGTTAAGGACAGAAAAGCAAAAGCTGTCGAAAAACCTCTTGTTGACAAGATAGAGGAGGAATTCACCAAAAATATCGAGGAATTACAGGCGAGGCTTGTGGACAAGCTTTTTATACTTGTCAACGGAAAAACCTCACAGGGCGTCAAGGATTATCTCAATGTGGATATTATTCCCAAGGGAAGCAAATTTACGCTCAAGCAGCTTCAGGAGATAGATTTTCTTAATGTCAATCCCAATAAATGGACTACTGACAAAAAGAAAAACGATACCATAAAACAGCTCCTTCATAATTATATTATCAAGTACAAGGAGATTGACGGAGTTTACAAGAGGAAGAAATACAGTATCACGATAGGTGATGAGCTTCCCACAGGCATTGTCCGCCTTGCGAAAGTTTATATAGCCAAAAAGCGGAAGGTCAAGGTAGGGGATAAGATGGCAGGACGCCATGGCAACAAGGGAATTGTTGCCAAGATAGTCCGGGCTGAAGACATGCCTTTCCTCGACGACGGCACACCGGTGGATATTGTCCTTAATCCTCTCGGAGTTCCTTCAAGGATGAACCTGGGACAGATATATGAAACAGTTCTGGGCTGGGCTGGACAAAAACTCGGTCTCACCTTTTCCACACCCATCTTTGATGGTGCCACAATGGAGCAGATAACCGAATATACTGAAAAGGCAGGTGTTCCAAGATACGGGAAGACATACCTTTATGACGGCGGTACCGGTGAGCGTTTTGATCAGCCGGCAACCGTCGGTATAATCTACATGCTTAAACTTGGTCATATGGTTGATGACAAGATGCATGCACGTTCCATTGGTCCTTACTCCCTTATCACCCAGCAGCCCCTGGGCGGCAAGGCACAGTTCGGCGGACAGCGCTTCGGTGAAATGGAAGTCTGGGCTCTGGAGGCTTTCGGTGCGGCCCATATCCTTCAGGAGATACTGACAATAAAATCAGATGATGTCATAGGACGGGCCAAAGCATATGAAGCAATAGTGAAGGGAGAACCAATGCCTCAGGCGGGTATCCCCGAATCACTGAATGTGCTTCTGCATGAACTCCGGGGACTTGGCCTGAGTGTAATACTTGACTGATTCCCGGAACACTTAGTTAATTTTTATTATTTGAATTAATAAATTCATCATATATGTCATTCAGAAGAGACAACAAAACAAAAACCAGTTATTCAAAGATTTCAATAGGCCTTGCGTCACCTGAAGAAATACTGGACCGTTCAAGCGGTGAGGTACTGAAACCTGAAACAATCAATTACCGCACCTACAAGCCTGAGCGTGACGGATTATTCTGTGAAAGGATCTTTGGACCGGTAAAGGATTATGAATGTCATTGCGGGAAATACAAGAGGATACGGTATAAAGGTATTGTATGCGACCGCTGTGGTGTTGAAGTCACTGAAAAGAAAGTGCGCCGCGAAAGAATGGGACATATATCCCTGGTTGTACCGGTTGCACATATCTGGTATTTCAGATCGCTTCCGAACAAGATCGGTTACCTGCTCGGTCTTCCCACAAAAAAGCTCGATTCTATCATATATTACGAGCGTTATGTTGTTATAAATCCGGGTATAAAGGAAGCTGACGGTGTCAAATATCTCAGTTTCCTCACCGAAGAGGAATACCTTGAGATAATGGAATCTCTTCCCAAGGAAAACCAGTATCTCGAAGACAGTCATCCCGATAAGTTCATAGCTGACATGGGGGCCGAAGCCCTTTTCAGGCTTCTTTCCCGCCTTGATCTTGATGAGATGTCCTATTCGCTTCGTTACCAGGCCAGCATAGAAACATCACAGCAGAGGAAGAGTGAAGCACTGAAACGTCTTCAGGTGGTTGAAGCTTTCAGGGATTCCAGGAATGTAAACAGGCCCGAATGGATGATCATCAAGGTTGTTCCCGTAATACCGCCTGAACTGAGACCCCTGGTGCCGCTTGACGGCGGACGCTTTGCTACCAGCGACCTGAATGATTTGTACCGTAGGGTAATAATAAGAAATAACAGGCTGAAAAGGCTTATTGAAATAAAAGCTCCGGAGGTTATTCTCAGGAATGAGAAACGTATGCTTCAGGAGGCTGTTGATTCACTCTTTGATAACTCAAGAAAGGCCAATGCTGTAAAAACAGATGCAAACCGGCCTCTTAAGTCACTGAGTGACAGCTTAAAAGGAAAACAGGGAAGGTTCCGTCAGAACCTGCTTGGCAAGAGAGTTGATTATTCAGCCCGCTCGGTTATTGTTGTAGGACCCGAGCTCAATCTTCACGAGTGCGGACTTCCGAAGGATATGGCTGCAGAGCTTTACAAGCCTTTTATTATCCGCAAGCTTATTGAGCGTGGAATCGTAAAGACTGTCAAATCAGCGAAAAAGATTGTTGACAGGAAGGATCCGGTTGTGTGGGATATACTTGAAAATGTTCTTAAGGGTCATCCGGTTCTGCTGAACCGTGCACCAACTCTTCACAGGCTGGGAATCCAGGCTTTTCAGCCAAAACTTATTGAAGGCAAGGCAATCCAGCTTCACCCACTGGTATGTACTGCATTCAATGCCGACTTCGACGGTGACCAGATGGCGGTACATCTGCCTCTGGGGAACAGCGCAATACTTGAAGCCCAGATGCTCATGCTGGCTTCCCATAATATCCTGAATCCTGCAAACGGTGCTCCCATTACGGTTCCTTCACAGGACATGGTTCTGGGCCTTTACTATATTACCAAGGGCAAAAAGAGCACGAAAACCGAAAAGGTGAAGGGGGAAGGACTCATATTCTATTCACCCGAAGAAGTGAATATAGCCTATAATGAGGGCAAGGTTGATCTTCATGCGATTGTAAAGGTGAAGGTTAAGGATCTGGTCAATAATGAATATATTTATCATATCATCGAAACCACTGTCGGACGGGTCATTTTCAACCAGTATGTTCCCGAAGAGGTTGGTTTTATCAATGAGCTTCTCACGAAAAAATCCCTCAGGGATATTATCGGCCGGGTCCTCAAGCTTTCAGGAATGGCAAAAACGGCTGAGTTTCTCGATTCAATAAAGAACCTGGGTTTCGATTCGGCATTCAGGGGAGGATTGTCCTTTAATCTTGATGACGTGATAATTCCCGATGAGAAGGCAAAATTTGTAACCGAGGGATATGATCATGTTGATGAAGTGAGCAACAACTACAGCATGGGCTTCATCACCAACAATGAGCGCTATAATCAGATCATTGATATCTGGACTCACGTCAATGCACGGCTTACGCAGTCACTGATGAAACAGCTGTCGGCCGACAAGCAGGGATTCAATTCCGTTTACATGATGCTTGATTCAGGTGCAAGGGGTTCAAAGGAACAGATCCGTCAGCTTTCGGGTATGAGGGGACTGATGGCTAAACCCCAGAAATCCACTGCTGCCGGTCCTGAAATTATTGAAAATCCCATCCTGTCAAATTTCAAGGAAGGACTATCGGTTCTGGAATATTTCATTTCAACACATGGTGCGCGCAAGGGTCTTGCCGACACAGCCCTCAAGACGGCTGACGCAGGTTATCTTACACGACGCCTTGTTGATGTTTCGCAGGATGTTATAATAACCGAGGAAGACTGCGGAACATTAAGAGGTCTGGTGGCCGTTGCCATCAAGAAGAACGAGGAAGTGGTTGAATCACTCTATGAAAGGATACTGGGGCGTACAACGGTACATAATGTTTACCATCCGCTTACCGGTAACCTTATTGTTGAGGCTGGTCAGGAACTTACGGAAGAACTGGCCCTGAGTATTGAGGATTCTCCGATTGAACAGGTTGAGATACGATCAGTGCTTACCTGTGAATCCAAGAGAGGAGTGTGTGCAAAATGTTACGGACGGAATCTGGCAACGGGGCATATGGTCCAGAAAGGTGAAGCTGTCGGGGTTATTGCCGCCCAGAGTATCGGCGAACCCGGTACACAGCTGACGCTGCGTACTTTCCATGTCGGGGGAACAGCATCAAACATCACTGCCGAATCACGGCTGGTAGCCAGATACGGAGGAATAGCCGTGATAGACGAATTAAGATCCGTTCCGAAGAAGAATGCTGATAAAGGCAGTGTTGATATTGTTATCGGGCGTCTTGCAGAACTGAGGATCATTGACAAGAAGACCGGGATAGCCCTTACTACCCATACCATACCCTATGGCTCCAGACTCTATATCAAACCGGGCCAGGAGGTGGAAAAGGGCAAGCTGATCTGCGAATGGGATCCCTTTAATGCAGTAATCATTTCCGAAACAGGCGGGAAAATAAGTTATGAACATCTTATAGAAAGCGTCACATTCCGTGAGGAGTCGGATGAACAGACCGGATTCAGGGAGAAAGTTATTATTGAGAGCAGGGATAAAACCAAGAACCCGGCGATTAAAATATTGTCCCCCAAGGGAGAAGAACTCAAAGTGTATAATTTACCCGTAGGGTCTCACCTTGTGGCTGAAACAAACAAGATTGTGGAGCCGGGTGAGATCCTGGCAAAGATTCCGCGTGCCGTTGGCAAATCAGGAGATATAACGGGAGGTCTTCCAAGAGTTACAGAACTGTTTGAGGCCCGTAATCCGTCCAATCCTGCAATCGTTTCCGAAATAGACGGTGAAGTCAGTTTCGGAAAAATCAAGAGAGGCAACAGGGAGATAAGTATCAGGTCGAAGACCGACGAGGTCAAGAAATATCTTGTTCCCCTTTCAAAACAGATACTTGTCCAGGAAAATGACTACGTGAGGGCCGGCATACCGCTTTCTGACGGAGCTATTACTCCTGCCAATATTCTTGCTATCAAGGGACCAACGAAGGTCCAGGAATATATAGTGAATGAAATCCAGGAGGTTTACCGCCTCCAGGGAGTGAAAATCAATGACAAACACTTTGAAATTATCGTGCGCCAGATGATGCGCAAGGTTGAGATTGTTGACCCGGGAGATACCAAGTTCCTGGAAAGGCAGGTTGTTGACAAACTTGATTTTATGGATGAAAATGACTGGATTTATGGCAAAAAGGTGATTCTGGATGCCGGTGATTCCCAGACGCTTCGTCCCGGAATGATTATTACTGCGCGTAAGCTGAGGGATGATAATTCAATACTCAAAAGGAAGGACATGAAAATTGTTGATGCACGGGATGCCATTCCTGCAACTTCAAGCCAGGTACTTCAGGGTATAACGAGAGCAGCTCTTCAGACCAACAGTTTCTTCTCGGCCGCATCCTTCCAGGAAACGACCAAGGTACTCAACGAAGCAGCAATACTTGGAAAAATTGACAGACTGGAAGGTTTGAAGGAGAATGTCATTGTCGGACATCTGATTCCGGCAGGAACGGGACAGCGTGATTATACCAGTATTATTGTCGGTTCCCTTGAAGAATTTGAAAGCCTTGTCGGCGCCGATCATGAGGAATCAGGAGTAGAATCTGAAGTTAATCAATAAACAATAATATGCCGGAAAACAGGGACCCCAGCCAGATAAGCATAGAACTTAATGAGGAAGTAGCACAGGGAATATATTCAAACCTTGCGGTGATCACACATTCACCTTCTGAATTCGTGGTGGATTTTGTAAGGATAATGCCGGGAATACCCAAAGCCCAGGTCAAATCGAGGATAATACTGACGCCGGAACATGCAAAGAGATTTGTTGCGGCTCTTCAGGATAATATTGCAAAATATGAATCCGTTCACGGACCGATAAGGGAAGCCAAGGGATCGGGCCCCGTAATGCCAGTGAGCTTCGGAGGCCCTACCGCCCAGGCATGAGACTCGTGCTGCTTGTTTTTTTGCAATGCACGAAATAAAATATTATTTTGCAGGTTTATAACTTACAACCTAAACCGTTTATTCTGTAATGAAACTCTATATTTTCCGGAAAATAGTGGTGGTAATGATTATCATTCTGCCTGTTTTCTCATGGTCGGGATGCAAGAAACAGCCCAAATGCGGCTGTGACGGGGATGTTATCCGTACATTCCGGAATGAGCTGATGGACCGCTCAAGGATAATCTACAGTCAGGATGGAAGCTCAGCTTATTTCACCATAGCAAATGGTTATTACTATGATACTTATCATTTCTGTAATCCCGGTGAAATGTTCCCGGCTTACAAGGAACTTGCAGGTGAAGATCAGATAATCTTATCGGGTGATCTGTTCTGGGAATGTACATATATGATGAATTCAGGCAATCAATCCTACTATTCCTATTATTATAAGGTCTACAATATCAACGTAACCGAGTTGAAATCCTATCTTTACGGGAAATAGCAGGGATTTGCATGTCATGAACAGGATTGTTTTCCCGTACACAAAAAGCCGCCTCAGATTCCAGACTTGCATGATGACATTCCGGATCCGGAAATCATTTATCATAATACAATATCTAAAATGGATAATTTCAGGGAAGGACTGACAAAAATAAAGGCATTTGTTTTCGATATCGACGGGGTGTTGTCTCTTCAGACTATTCCACTGAATACATCGGGTATTCCGTCCAGAACAGTTAATCTGAGGGATGGTTACGCGCTCCAGCTGGCAGTGAGAAAGGGATACAGAGTTGCCATAATCTCGGGCAGCAATTCAAGAGACTATCTTAAAAGACTGAAGATGCTGGGAGTCAAGGATATTTATCTTAACAGCCGCTCAAAAACGCGTCATTATAATCATTTCAGGGAAAAGTATAAACTGGAAAATTCGGAGATACTTTTTATGGGAGATGACATACCCGATTATCAGGTGATGAAACTGGCCGGAGTGCCGGCCTGCCCCTCTGATGCTGACAGTGAAATAAAACATGTTGCATTGTATATTTCTGACAGGGCCGGTGGAAGCGGATGTGTCAGGGATGTTATTGAACAGGTGCTGAGATTACATAATAACTGGATGGATTCCGATGCATTTGCCTGGTGATATACGATATGTTCTCCGGCTGATAAGATGGAAGAATCTGCTTATAGTGATTCTTACCATGGTACTGATGAGATATGCCCTCGTCGAAACGCTTGCCGGAGGAATATATGTCATGCTCCTTGACGGTACGGGGGAAGCGGTACAGATGACACTTCGCCTTCCATGGTATGATTTCGTGATACTGGTTTTTGCCACCGTCTGTATTACTGCCGGAGGATATGTAATAAACGATTATTTCGATATCAGGACCGACCTGATCAACAGGGGAGAGGTGATAATCGGAACAAGAATACCCAGGCGGAAAGCCATACTCTGGCATTCCATCCTGAACATAGCAGGTGTTACTGCCGGATTTTACGTTTCAGCCAGAGCCGGATATTTCTGGTTCGGAACCATCTTCCTTCTTATTTCAGGACTGCTCTACTTTTATTCGGCGAGCTATAAACGCCAGTTCCTCATAGGAAATCTGCTGGTGGCCTTTCTGACTGCCCTGGTTCCCGTTCTTGCCGTACTGTTTGAATGGACCGGACTGTACAGATATTATTCCGTCCATGCAGTCAGTATGCCCGATCTGAGATTCCTTTTCTACTGGACTGGAGGATTTGCACTGTTTGCTTTTCTTACAACCTTCATACGGGAAATAATAAAGGATACAGAGGATTTTGAGGGCGATGCAGCCTACGGGAGGAATACTCTGCCGGTAGTGGTGGGAATACCGGCTACGAAATTTATTTCCGTCAGCCTGATCGTTATTACCATTGCATTATTGTTTCTTGCCTGGCTGTTATTCATCAATGACAAAATCACCCTGATCTATCTGTCGCTTGCTATTGTACTGCCTTTGGCAATAGCGGTGTACAGGCTGCTTTCCGGAAAAAACAGGAAAGAGATTCATGCTGCTTCGGGACTGATGAAACTGGTGATGCTGGCAGGAATACTTTATTCGGTGGTGGTGAAAATAATCATTGGCTGTAACCTGTTATGACATATGCTGGGTGATGATCTGAAAAGATACAGAATTATCCTGGCCTCCAGATCATTGAGGAGGAAACAGCTACTGGAGGAACTCGGACTTGAGTTTACGGTAGTTGAAAAAGAGTATGATGAAACATATCCTGACAATCTTTCCGGGGAAGATACGGCTCTTTGGCTGGCCGGTCAGAAAGCGGCATTGTTCCGGGACAGTCTTCTGCCGGATGAAATTGTCATAACAGCAGACACGGTGGTGTGGTGCAGCGGCAGGATCCTCGAAAAGCCGTCGGGAGAGGATGAGGCACGTGAAATGATCAGAATCCTTTCAGGGAAAACCCATGAAGTCATTACGGGAGTAAATCTTATGACGACATCTGCGAAAAGGACTTTCAGCGATACTACGAAAGTGACCTTCGATATTCTTTCTGATGAGGAAATCAGCTATTATGTTAAAAATTTCAGACCCTACGACAAGGCCGGTGCCTATGGAATTCAGGAATGGATCGGTCTTGTTGCATGCAACCGGATTGAAGGCTCATACTTCAATGTTGTCGGACTTCCGGTTAATCTGATTTACAGGGAACTGAGAGCATTGATAAAGGATTTGAACCGATAGAAAATGTATAATACACAGGAATTGAAAATAACCATGAGAAAATTAGTTGCATTAATAATACTTGTTCAGGCTTTTCCCTTTTTTAACCGGATAAATGCTTTTCCCGATGAAGGAATGTGGATTCCGGCCCTTATTGAAAAATACAATATTGATATCATGAAGGAAAAGGGTTTCAGGCTTTCCGCGGAGGATGTGTACAGCGTCAACAGGGCCTGCATGAAAGATGCAGTGCTCTCGTTCGGAGGAGGATGCACGGGTGCGGTCATTTCACCCGACGGACTGCTTATTACAAATCATCATTGCGGATACGGACAGATACAAAGACTGTCAACAGTTGAGCAGGACTATCTTGCCAATGGCTTCTGGGCAATGTCACGTGATGAGGAACTGCAGTGCCCCGGACTCTTTGTCACTTTTCTGAAAAGCATGGAGGATGTTACGGAGGAGATGTTGACGGGGGTAAGTCCTGATATGAATAATGAAGCCCGCGACATGCTGCTGAATTCAAATTCCGAAAAAATCAGAAGAAATGCCATTGAAGGCACACATTTTACGGCAAGTGTCAGCCCTTTCTTCATGGGAAACCAGTATTTCCTTCTTGTTTATGAAACATTCAATGATGTACGGCTGGTCGGGGCCCCGCCTTCAGCCATAGGTAAATTCGGGGGCGAGACGGATAACTGGACCTGGCCACGTCATACCGGAGATTTTGCACTGTTCCGTATCTATGCCGGCAGAAACAACGAACCCTCGGCATATTCACCTGATAATGTTCCTTTTGAGTCACGGTATCATTTTCCGGTTTCTCTCAGGGGTGTCAATGAAGGCGATTTCACCATGATTTTCGGTTATCCCGGTACAACAATGCAATATGTTCCCTCATACCATATTGATATGGTTAAGAATTACATTAATCCGGCGATGATTCTGATCCGTGAGAAAAAGATCGAAATCATGGAGACTGCCATGAATACCAGTCCGAAGGTACGTCTGCAGTATTCGGCAAAAAAATCCGGAATAGCCAATGGCTGGAAGAAGTGGATAGGAGAAAACCAGGGTCTGGAAAAAATGCAGACCATCAGCGGGAAAAAGGAATATGAGAAAGAGCTGACGGACTGGATCAATGCCGATGAAGGACGCAGGGAAAAATTCGGCCATATTCTTCCCCGCTATGCGGAAATCTATCCGGACCTGAAAAAATACAGACTGGTCAGCAGTATTACAAATGACGCGTTTTTCAGCAGCGGGATAGAAGCTGTCGGACTGGCCGCAAACCTGTCTGCTTTTACTGCATTGTATGAAAGCAGCATGGATCCGGAGAAGAAGGAAGCTTACAGGAATGCGATGCTGGCATATGCCGGTGATTTTTTCAGGAATTATGATCCGGCAACGGACAGAGAGCTTTTTGTTTCCGTAATGCAGCTTTATGGTGAGATCCTTGAACCTGAATGGCAGGCTCCGGAATACATCAGACTGAAAAAGCTGTGTAAGGGAGATTTTCGTTCACTTGCGGACAGGATATATCCCGGGACTATCTTTGCCGATGAAGCCCGTCTGTTGTCCTATATAAGGAATTTCAGGGGATCCGGCAGCGGGAAACAGGAAAGGGATCCATTTTATAAACTGGCAGAAAGTGCCTCCCGTCTGATTTCAGAAAAAGTGCGTGACAGCCTGGGTCGGCTGAACGATGAAATCAGAGAGCTGAACAGACAGTATATGGCCCTGCAGATGGAATACAACAAGGATCGTATTTTATATCCTGATGCAAATTCCACACTGCGGATAGCTTATGGGACCGTCAGCGGATACAGGTCAGCCGATGCTGTTTATTACAGTCATCTTTCAACCCTGCAGGGAGTTATGGAAAAAGATAATCCCGGGATCTTTGATTATGATGTTCCGGCCAGGCTGAAACAACTTTATGAAGACGGTGATTTCGGCAGATATTCACAGAACGGTCAGTTACCCGTTTGTTTTATAGCCAGCAATCATACCACCGGAGGCAATTCAGGCAGCCCGGTCATCAATTCAGAAGGCCATCTGGCAGGAGTGAATTTCGACCGGGCATGGGAAGGAGTTGCAAGTGACATGGCATTCAACCCGGAACAGAGCAGGAATATCAGTATAGATATCAGATTTGCCCTGTTCCTCATCGATAAATTTGCCGGAGCCGGTTACCTCCTTGATGAAATGACCATTGTTGATTAGGTGTTGCCAGAAGGCACATCCCGGATGCGTGTCTTCCGGAACGGAATCCCCGGGAATTGCAGTCTGTGACGTGATTTTATCAGTTGACACATCCCGGATGGTGTTCCGCCGGTGTCAAATTATTTAAAGGCTTTTACCTTGCTCAGCTTGTCTGAAAACAGCTGAACAACTGATTCCTGGTCATTGATCAGTCTCCTTATTCTATCCTGAGTGCTGTCATTTTTCGGAATAGCCCTGTTGGCACGGCTGATCTTGCTTTCAGCCTTACTGATTCTTTTTTCAGCTTGTTTTATCGATTTAACGGTGGCTCGCTTCTGTTTTTCAAGATCCTTGATATATCCGGCCTTTGCATCCTTGGTTTCACCCGGTTCCATAACCATGTATTCTGCATTGTGTTCTGCAAGTGCGGTTGTGGAAGTAGTAAGTTCATTATTGAGAGTTGTCAGCTTCTCTTTTTCTGTCATAATCAGCCTGTTCCCGGTCCGTATGTCCTTTTCCATTCCGGACTGGTTTTTTTCAAGTGACCTCAGTTCCTTTTCCAGATTTTTCAGCTTGTTCTGTTCCTCCTTCAGCTGATCATTTACCAGATCAGCGTACTGATCCTTTGCAAAATCGAAAAGATAACTTTTTGCTTTTGCCAGCTCAGCTTCCCCTGTGCTTCTTTCAATATAAACATCCTTTCTGATTTCAAATGCGGCCGTCAGCCTGAGAACTGAATCCTGATCAGACAGCATACTAAAAACGTTAAACGGATCAGGGGAAATACTTTTGGATTTCGCACCAAAAACCGACATTTTGCCGGCGTCGTCCACAACCTTGGACTTAGTGCCTGATTCCTGTTTTTTTACCCAGTTTTTCCGGGTTTTATCATATTTAACCTCCGGAATCAGTACCGAAATTGCAGGATATCTGTTTGCCCCGATATTAAGGCTGTCTTCCTGTAACAATATCGGTTTCTGGGCATTAATGGCGGTAAATGTGAACAGCGCAACAGAAAAAAATAAAATTTTAATTTTCATATTATTATGTTTTGGTTTTAATGTCTGGATGGTCTCTGTTTAAAACATAACACCCTTCATAAAATGTGTAGTTAAATAAAATTTATAATTTATTTGGTTTTCCACTAACCGGGAGAATCCACGTGTTTAACAAACTATTTTCATTTTTGTTTATATACTGTCTGAATCGGGACTCTTGTTAACTGGTTTATTATACTTTATCAGGGTTTTTAACAGCGGTAAATATAAATAATCCTTATTGATCATGCAAACTTCCGAAAACCGAAACATATTTAGTTTGTTATGAATTATCGTTAAATAATAATATATTATAATTTATTTATTGGTATTCTTTGAAAAATGTGAAAATATTTGCATATTTGCTTCAAATTATAAAATACTATTTGTGATTATAAAACCTTGGGTAGTTATGACACATCAGGCAGAAACGATTGAGTTATCATGTGCATACGATATGCTGCAGACAGAAGAGATGATTGATTTTATCAAGACGCGGTATGAGAAATTGCTGGCAAAGGAACTGAATCTGGTCAAGGTTTCAGCTCCGGTTGTTGTTCCTGACGGAACCGGTATCAATGATGACCTTAACGGTGTTGAAGAACCCATAAGCTTTCCTGTTAAATCCCTCAACGGTCAGAAAGCCTCCATAATACAATCTCTGGCAAAATGGAAAAGGATGCGTCTCAGATATTATCATATCGGTCCGGGAAAAGGTATTCTTACCGACATGCGCGCTCTGAGACCCAGTGAAATACTTACGCCGATTCATTCCGTGTATGTTGACCAGTGGGACTGGGAGAAGAATATAAAGTCTGAAGAACGGTCACTGAAACTGCTGAAATCCACGGTAGAATCTATCTATGACACATTCCGGCAGATAGAGCGGGAACTGTATGAAAAATATTCTTTTATCAGTCCTCAGCTGCCTGAGAAAATTACATTTATCCATTCCCAGGACCTGCTGGATGAGTATCCGCATCTCAGTCCGAAGCAGCGTGAAGCAAAAGCAGCAAAAAAATATGGTGCGGTATTCATTATCGGTGTCGGCCATATTCTGAGCAACGGGGAACCTCATGACGGAAGGGCGCCTGATTATGATGACTGGAGCACTCTGAACGATGATGGGTATTATGGGCTTAACGGTGATATCATTTTCTGGAACCCGGCAATTGAGTCGGCTTTTGAAATATCATCCATGGGTATCAGGGTTGACAGGAAATCCATGGAGAAGCAGCTTGAAATCACCGGTTGCCAGGAACGCAGGGATCTGCTTTTCCACAGATTACTGCTGGAAGATCAGCTTCCGCTGAGCATGGGCGGCGGTATCGGACAATCGCGGTTGTGTATGTTTCTTCTTAAGAAACTTCATATCGGAGAAGTTCAGTCAAGCGTCTGGCCAGCCGATCTGATGAAACAGTATGAGGGGAAGGATGTGAAGCTTCTCTAAGCTGTTCGCGGATTTTCCGCTTTACAAAAATTAGTATCTTTAAAAGGTATTATTTTGACGGGTACGGCCTCTGCGAATTGTTTCAGGGGCAGGAATTCCCATTTATTATGATTTGCCGGTATATCTGCCGCTTCCGGCATGCGGAACTTTTACAAATAATGTACAGAACGGATGAAAATAATTGCCGATGATAAAATTCCCTTCCTGAAAGGAGTTCTGGAACCCTTTGCCGAAGTGATATATCTCCCGGGCCATCTGATTGATAACAGGGTATTGCAGGATGCTGATGCTCTTCTCGTCCGGACAAGGACGAGATGCAATGCAGCCCTTCTGAAAAACACGGGAATAAAATTCATTGCTACAGCAACCATAGGTTATGATCATATAGATACAGATTTCTGTAAGCGTAACGGCATTGCCTGGACCAATGCCCCGGGATGCAATTCATCATCGGTTCAGCAATATCTTGCAGCTGCCCTTCTGAGAATATCGGGACAATTCAAATACAGGCTGAAAAACAAAACCCTGGGCATTGTGGGTGTTGGAAATGTTGGTTCAAAAGTGAGTAAGCTGGCCGGGATTCTTGAAATGAATGTCCTTTTAAATGACCCTCCGAGAGCAAGGACAGAAGGAGAAGAGGGATTTGCCGGTATTGAACAGGTTCTGATGGAATCAGACATTGTGACGGCACATGTCCCGCTTAATCCCGCAGGGGAAGATTGTACCCTGAACCTGTTCAGTGAGGACAGTTTCAGGATGATGAGAACAGGCACCTGGTTCATCAATACCTCAAGGGGTGAAGTGACTGATACCTTGGCATTGAAAAATGCGCTGGATACGGGAAAACTTATGGGTATTGTGCTGGATGTATGGGGGAATGAGCCGGATATTGATACGGAGCTGATGGAAAGGACATTTATTTCAACACCTCATATTGCAGGTTATTCTGCAGACGGAAAGGCAAATGGCACGTCAATGGCCGTCAATGCATTATGCAAATTCTTTGGTTTCCCGCTCAGGGACTGGTATCCGGATAATGTATCTGCTCCTGCCGTCCCGGTAATACTTATTAACTGCAGGGGGAAAAGCGATGAAGACGTGATGAGAGAGGCTGTGCTCCATACCTATAATATTGATGATGATTCCATAAGGCTGAAGCATGAACCTTCAGAATTTGAAGGACAAAGGGGTGATTATCCCCTGAGACGTGAATTCCGTGCCTATACTGTTATACTGAAGGGCGGAACGAGAAACACCCGGATAATGCTGAGGGATCTGGGCTTCAGAGTGGGCTGAGGATTCAGTCCGGTTTTAATCCCCTGTTAATGAGCAGAGCATCTATTCCCGGTTCTTTTCCCCTGAAGGCAACATACATATCGACAGGATCCCTGGTTCCGCCTTTTGACAGGATTTCATTTTCGAATCTGGCAGCCACTTCCCGGTTAAATATATCACCGGTTTCCTTAAAAGCCTGAAATGCATCGGCATCGAGCATTTCGCTCCAGTAATAGCTGTAATATCCTGCAGCATATCCGCCTGACCAGGAATGGTTGAAGTAGGTTGATCTGTATCTGGGTTTTATTTCGGGGATCATTCCGTATTTGCCGAGTATTTGTTTTTCAAACTTCCTGATATCAAGATCAGGTATGGGCTCGGTAAGACTGTGATACTCCATGTCAAGCAGGGCGGCTGCCAGGAATTCGATGGTATTGAATCCGGTATTGAATTTACCTGCTTTCTCAAGTTTATTTACCAGTTCGGCCGGAATTACCTCGCCGGTCTGGTAATGTTTTGCATACACTTCAAGCACTTCCGGCTCAAAAACCCAGTGTTCCATTATCTGTGATGGCAGCTCGACAAAATCGCGGGGAACGGAGGTTCCTGAGACACCCGGATATGTTGAATTGGACAGTAACTGATGAAGAGCATGCCCGAATTCGTGAAACAGTGTTTCAGCTTCATATGCCGTAAGAAGCGAAGGCTTGTCATCCCCCGGGGGAGTGGAGTTGGTCACCATGGTGACAACGGGAGTGATCATCCTGCCGCTGATATCCCTGCTCTGGCCCCGGTAAGCCCCGCACCATGCTCCGCTGCGCTTGGAAGGACGAGGATAGTTGTCTATCATCAGAACACCAACATGCTTCCCGTCGCGTGTCACTTCGTATGTTCTGACATCGGGATGATATTTCGGAATGTCATTCCTGGAGGAGAAGTCCAGGTTATAAAGCTTATTGGCTACATGGAACATTCCGTCTATAACATTTTCTATCCTGAAATAAGGCCGCATCACTTCATCATCAAGATCATACTTCTCCTTTTTGATTTTTTCACTGTAATACCACCAGTCCCATGGTTCAAGCCGGAATCTGCCTCCTTCGCGATTGATTATCTCCTGCTGTGCGGCAGCTTCTGCCTTTGCCACAGGCAATGCTGCCGACCATATTTCCTTAAGGAAATCAAAAACTCTTTCAGGAGTTTTGGCCATATTCCTTTCCAGAACAAAATGGGCATAGCTGTCATATCCCAGCAGTTTTGACCTTTCAACTCTAAGTCTGGCAATCTCCCTGATAATCTCTTTATTATCCCTTTCATTGTCATTGTCTCCCTTCATGAAATAGGCAGTGAACAGTTTTTTCCTCAGATCACGTTTTTCAGAATATTTAAGGAAAGGTTCCATGATGGGGTATTGTATTGTAAACACCCATTTGCCATCCAGGTTCATTCTCCTTGCTGTTGCTGCAGCCTGATCAACAACACTCTCAGGCAGCCCGGCCAGATCTTCCTTTTTGTCGATTACCAGTATGAAATCATTTGTTTCGGCCAGGAGATTCTGCCCGAACTTAACAGTAAGCAATGAATGCTCTTCATTTATTTTTCTCAGCTTCTCCTTGTCTTCAGGGGATAATGCCGCACCGTTCCTTACAAAATTCCTGTAGGTATTGTCGAGTACCTTCTTCTCTTCTTCAGTGAGCTTAAACTTGTCCCTGTTGTCATAGACTGACTTTACTCTCTGAAAAAGGCTGTCATTCAGATTTATATCATCCCTGTGTCTGGACAGCAGGGGAGCTGTTTCCATGTTTATTGCCTGAAGGGTATCATTTGTATTCGCTGAATTTAGTGCACCGAAAACCCTGCTGACTTTCGTAAGAAGCTGACCGCTGTATTCCAGGGCGCTGATGGTATTTTCAAAGGTCGGTTCCTTTTTATTGTTTATTATTGCCCTGATTTCATTTTTTTGTTCCTCAAATGCTTTCAGATATGCAGGCATGAAATGACTTGCCTTTATCTGAGTGAAAGGAGGGACCTCATACGGAGTATCCCATTTGCCGAAGAAAGGATTATCACTTTTCATCTCTGTTTTACATCCTGTGAATCCAATTACCGCTATCGCAATTATCAATATTAACCTGTTCATCTGTCTGTAATTTAATAATATAAGGCTCTGTCAGCCCGGATCATTAATCCGTTTTTGTAAGGGTATGTAAAATACAAAATTCATTTGACGTAAAGAAGGGAATTTTTTTTATAAGTGATGAGGATATAAGTGATGAGGGGGTATAAAAAGAGGAAAGACACCGGGCGGTGTCTTTCCGCGATTAACTATAAACCTGATCGTAGAATTGGCCGAACGGCCTATGAATAGACTTTTCAATAAGTATGACGCAAAGTAACCAAATTTGTTGCATAAGTAAGCGTTAAAGTAATGTTAATCATTGTTAAAATTTCTTAAGTAATGGCCTGCTTTTGCTTAATGCTCCATAGCGGACATGGGAAAACCGGTATGAATTAACACTGTTTTTAAATTATACAAAAATATATAACTTGCGTTCAAATATGTTGTCAAAGCTTGAATATTGTTTTAACCGGCAGCGCCTCGGCCGGAGACTGTACAGCTGTCTGATGTTCTATGAGATCTGATCTGACTGCAGCAGCAGTTTCTCCGGAACGGATTTTTCTTTTCTGCATTATACCATACAAATAAAATTTTGTTGCAATGAAAGGCTTAATTTTCAGCGTTAAGCGGTATTCAGTTCACGATGGTCCCGGCATAAGGATATGCTTTTTTATGAAAGGCTGTCCGCTTTCATGCAAATGGTGCCATAATCCTGAAGGTATGGCTCCGGTGCCGGAAATTGTTGAAAGGATCAGTTGTATCGGCGGAAAGGAAATAAGGCGTCAGGAAAAAAGCGGCAAATATTATTCGCTTGAGGATGTTCTCCGGATTATGGAAAGAGAGAATATTTTTATCAGTGAATCAAGGGGCGGGATAACATTCTCAGGGGGAGAGCCATTACACCAGCCCGATTTCCTTCTGGAAGTATTGAAAGGCTGCAGGGCGAAGGGATACCATACTGCCGTTGATACATCCGCTTATGCACCTTCTCCGGATTTTGAGGCAATAATACCCTATACAAATCTTTTCCTCTTTGATATCAAACATCTTGATGATTCAAAACATATTGAATATACAGGAGTATCGAATGCCGTTATCCTTGAAAATTTTGAAATCCTGTTAGGGAGCGGAGCGGACATATATGTCAGGATACCTCTTATACCCGGCTATAATGACAGTCCGGAGCATCTCGGGAAATTAAAAACATTTCTGCAGGATCGTAAAACCGACAGGCTGAAGATGATCAGTCTGCTTCCCTATCACAGGACAGGAAGCTCAAAATACCGGAAATTCGGAATTCCCTACGGCATGGATGAACTGAAAGCGCCTTCAAAACAAAGAATGAATGAACTTAAGGAATATTTCAGCGATATTGGAATCAGGGTTAAAACGGGGGGGTGAGAGCGGAAGCACGGAAACTTAAAAATTAACGAATATATGGTACTGACGGAAAGAATAAAAAGACTGAGGAACAGGAGCCTGAAAGCAGTGGAAACACTCTCTGCAGAAAGAGCGCTTCTCCTGACACGGTTTTACAGGAGTGATGAGGCCCGGGAGTTGTCGGCTCCGGTAAGACGGGCAAAGGCATTCGAATATATTCTCGGGAATAAAAGTCTTTATATAGGAGAAGATGAACTTATAGTAGGAGAGAGAGGGCCTGCTCCAAAGGAGACTCCCACTTATCCCGAAATAAGCCTTCATTCCATGGAAGATCTTGAAGTACTGAATTCAAGGGAAAAGATCTCTTTTAGGGTCGATGAAGAGACCAGGAAAATATACAGGGAGGAAATTATTCCTTTCTGGAAAGGGAAGAGCAATCGTGACAGGATAATGAGTCTGATGAGCCCGGAATGGCACAATGCATACAGGGCAGGGATTTTTACCGAATTCCAGGAACAAAGGGCTCCGGGTCATACTGTTTTGGGTTACAAAATGTTTCGCACCGGATTCCTGGATCTGAAGAAAGAGATAAGCGGGAGTATGGCCGGTCTTGATTATTGGCATGACAGGGAGGCTTACGCCAGGATGGAAGAACTGAAGGCAATGGATATTGTATGTGATGCAATTATCATGTATGCAAACCGTTATGCCCGGGCACTCTCCGGACTGGCGGAAAGGGAGGCCGATACAGTCAGGAAAAGCGAACTTGAAAAGATGGCGGCTGTTTGCCGGAAAGTACCGGCATATGCACCCGTGACCGTGCATGAGATGCTTCAGCATTACTGGTTTATCCATATAGGGGTGATTACGGAACTCAATCCCTGGGATTCCTTTAATCCCGGCCGCCTGGATCAGCATCTGTGGCCGGTTTACAAAAAGGAGAAGGAAGAGGGGTCACTGAGTGAAGAAGAACTCTGCGAGCTCCTGGGCTGCTTCTGGATAAAATTCAACAATCATCCGTCTCCTCCCAAAATGGGTGTTACCGCTTCTGAAAGCAGCACTTACACAGACTTCTGCCTTATAAACCTGGGTGGAGTAAAGTCTGACGGCACGGATGCCGTTAACGAAATGACATATATCCTTCTGGATGTGGTGAAAGAGATGAGAATGCTTCAGCCGGGCTCAATGGTGCAGATAAGCCGTAAGAGTCCGGACCGCTTTATTCACAGGGCGCTGGATATAATCCGTACCGGCTTTGGTCAGCCGTCCTGTTTTAATACGGAAGCAATAATCCAGGAGTTGCTGCGTCAGGGGAAAAGTATTGAGGATGCACGAAACGGAGGAGCGTCGGGCTGTGTCGAGACAGGTGCTTTCGGAACGGAAGCATACTGGCTGACAGGCTATTTTAATCTTCCCAAAATTTTAGAACTGACTATAAACAACGGCTATGACAGGAGAACAAAAGAACAGGTTGGACTTCAGACAGGCTATGGGGATGATTACAAATCCTTCGAAGAGCTTCTGGAAGCTTTCAGGACTCAGGTAAATTACCTGGCCGGTATAAAAATAAAAGGCAATAATATTATTCAGCGGACATTTGCGGAATGGCTTCCTGCACCCTTCCTTTCACTTCTTGTTGAGGATTGCATTAAGAATGCCACGGATTACAATGACGGCGGTGCCAGATACAACAGTACATATATCCAGGGTGTGGGCCTTGGAAGCATTGCAGACATACTTACATCCGCCAGATATAACATATACGAAAGCGGAAGAATGACCTGGCAGAAGATGATTCAGGCTCTGGATGCCGATTTCGTGGGATTTGAAGAACTGCAGCATGATCTTGTTTATGACACTCCAAAATATGGAAACGATGATGATTATGCCGACCGGCAGGCTGTATCCGTATTTGAGATATTTTATGATGCGGTCAGTGAAAGGCCTGATGCAAGGGGAGGGAAGCACAGGATCAACATGCTGCCAACAACCTCTCATGTGTATTTCGGCAGTGTTACGGGAGCAACAGCTGACGGCCGCAAAGCGGGCTGTCCGTTTTCAGAGGGAATATCTCCCGTTCAGGGTGCCGACAGGGAGGGACCTACCGCGGTTATAAAGTCGGCTTCAAAAATAGATCAGCTCCGTACCGGAGGGACCCTGCTGAACCAGAAATTCATTCCTCAGTTTTTTGAAGACGAGAACAGCTATGACTGTCTGACGGCGCTTATCCGCAGCTATTTTGCCCTGGACGGCCATCATATACAGTTCAATGTGGTCAATGCTTCAACTTTGCGGGAAGCGCAGAAACGCCCGGAACTGTATCGGGATCTTATTGTAAGAGTTGCCGGCTACAGTGATTATTTCAACGACCTGGGAGAGGATCTGCAGAATGAAATAATAATGAGAACAGAACATGGCAGTAGCTGATAACAGGATTATTTGCCGTGGTTTTCAGAGCCGTAACCGTACTACGGCGGAGACATAGCCGGGTTCTATGCCGCGGCGGGTGTAAAGCCCGGTTTTGTGCTGCGACGGAGACATAGCCGGGTTCTGTGCCGCGGCGGGTGTAAAGCCCGGTTTTGTGACTGTCAGTCTTGTGGAAGTTTTTGCGGATCAGGTATCTGTGATGGATAATCTGATATATCACGGCCAATATCCTTCATCCAGGTAACAATTTTTTTCGAATAAAAATTAAGGTTTTCCCGGTTTATGTCACCTTCCGTCCTGATTAAATATCCCTTGTAAATATCAGATGCCTCATCAAACCTGTAGCATATATACCTGTGAGATCCTGTGTCGTTTCCTGAATGACGGGGTGCAGATATTTTGCTCAGGGAGATATTGGAAATATACCTGGAATATTTTTCCAGTTCACCCGCTGGAATGTTTATTTCTGAAATACTGCATTTGTCAAGGTTCCATGAAAGCTGATCGCTGTATATTGCCAGGTCAGAGTCCGGGTGGTTCCATTCAGACGGATTCCTGTATGTTAAAACATTACCCTGCCTGTCAATGAAGTATCCTTCCAGTTGCTTTCCGTTTGTATTATTCCGGTATTCATACTGAAAAAGTACTTCCTGCCCCTTGCTCAGAATAAAATCCTTCCTGCATCCCTCGTCGAGCAGAAGCACAATGATCACAGACAGTGTTATGAAGACAGCTTTTTGCATGATTGTTGTTTCAACAAAAATCAGACCATTATCATCATTACAAACGGAAAATAAATCATATTATTCTACAATTGCCGTCCGGGAAATTAGTTTTATTTTAGTAATTCAGTTTTATTTTTTATCTTATTGAAGATTTATAATTACAGGAAAAAGAACGGCCGGATGCATATCAGGAATACAGGCAACTCCCGGATAAACATCGCAAAAAATGCCGGATACGATCAGTGCTGCAGTGAATTTTTTTAACCGGAAAAAAAGAGCAAAATGGAAAAATTCTTTAATTATTTTGATATCAGGCACAGGCAGGATGTAATGAACAAGCCGGCCAGTGAGGATGGTCCCGTTATAACCTTATCCAGGCTGACAGGCTGTGATGCCCGTCTGGTTGCGGAGGAAGTTGTCAATATCCTGAACAGAAAAGGAAGTGAAAAGAAATGGAAATGGATTGATAAGGATATCATTTATTACATTGCCAGGGAGCTGAATATCAATAGTGAACGGGTGGAGTCCTATTACAGGAGCCTGGGATTGTCGGATATGTCGGAAATGATAATGGCTTTTTCGGGAGGTTTTGTGAGCTCCTCACGCATAAAGAAAGCCATCAGGGATGTTATTCTGCCTATCTGCAGGGAAGGTCATATCGTACTGGTCGGAAGGGGAGGAGTTTCCATTGCCCAGAATATCCCGAGATCTCTTCATGCGAGACTTATTGCTCCTTTCTACTGGAGGGTAGAGAATGTGATGCACAAAAAAGAGATGGATATTTCAAAAGCTGAAGAATATGTAGTGGAAACCGATGAGAAAAGACACCAGCTCATGACCACTTTCCTTGAGAAAAAAGTGGTGAATATTGATTATCTGTTTGATATAACTGTCAACCGGAAATCATTCGGAGTAAAAGAAACAGCTGACATGATAGTCTCAATGTATGAGAAAAAGGCCGGTGTTAAACACAGTTGATATTCCCGATCTTCTTTACGTGTTCACTTGTTCTTTTTTCAAGGTGTTTCCGGTAGGCTTCCCAGTCGCTTACCGGAAATTTTGCTACACCGCTTTCAATGGCAGCCTTCGCCACTGCGGGAGCCACATATGAAATAAGTCTGGGATCAAGAGGTTTCGGGATTATATAGTCTCTTCCGAAAGAAAGTTCATTAAGATTATAGGCTTTAAATACGGTTTCAGGGACAGGTTCCTTTACCAGTGCAGCCAGTGCCTTTGCTGCAGCAATTTTCATCTCTTCATTTATGACTGATGCCCTTACGTCAAGTGCACCCCTGAAAATATAGGGAAACCCCAGGACATTGTTTATCTGATTGGGATAATCCGACCGGCCTGTGGCAAAAATTAAATCATCCCTCGTTGACATGGCATCTTCACGGGAAATTTCAGGATCGGGATTTGCCATTGCAAATACTATTGGCTGATCCGCCATTGATGCGAGCATTTCCTTTGTCAGCATATTTGCCACAGAAAGTCCGAGAAAGAGATCGGCTCCCCTGACTGCTTCGGCCAGAGTGTCAATATTTCTGTCGCTTATAAATTCCTGCTTGAATTTATTGAGATCCTTTCTCTTCCTGTTTATGACGCCCTTACTGTCGACCATGACGATATTTTCTCTTTTCACGCCCAGCAGCATATACAGGCGGGTACAGGATATTGCTGCCGCACCGGCACCGCATACTACAACTCTTATCTTATCTGTTTCACGACCGGTTATCTCCAGGGAGTTCAGCAGGGCTGCAGCGGATATTATTGCTGTTCCATGCTGATCATCATGAAAAACCGGGATGTCAAGCATTTTCTTCAGATTCTCCTCAAGCTCGAAACACTCGGGCGCCTTGATATCCTCGAGATTGATACCCCCGAATGTGGGTGCGATCTTTGTAATAATCCCGGCAAGCTCCCCGGGATCTTTCTCATCTATTTCAATATCGAATACATCAATATCGGCAAAGACTTTGAAAAGAAGACCTTTGCCTTCCATGACCGGTTTGCCGGCAAGACAGCCTATGTCTCCGAGTCCGAGCACTGCCGTACCGTTTGAAATGACTGCCACAAGATTTCCTTTTGCAGTATATATATAGGCATCTTCAGGATTTTTCTGTATCTCCAGACAGGGCCAGGCTACTCCCGGTGTGTAGGCAAGGCTAAGATCGAACTGTGTACAATATGGCTTGGTGGGTATTACTTCCACCTTACCGTATCTGCCCCTGCAATGATAGATCAGGGAATCCTTTCTGGTTATTTTTGGCATGGTAGTATTTTTTTCGTCCGGTGATATAAATATGTATCGGGAAAACGCTACTCGAAAATAAAATAATAAAACCGTAATAATTACCAAAAAGATCATGTAATACCAACAAAATGAAAATAAATTTTGTAGTGAACACGATTTTGGATATTTTCAAAGCCTGTTTAAAGCGATAGTAATTAACTTTTTTAACCCCCGTATTTATGGACCGCAATCTGGCAATCGGCGCTGATATTGGAGGCAGCCATATAAGTTGTGCCGCAATCGACATTGTATCATTAAAAATAATAAGAGACACTCTTGTCGAAAGGGATGTTAACAACAAGGCTCCGGCAGATGAGATTCTTTCGGTGTGGGCAGAAGCCCTTTCCGCATCCATCGGCAGGATTCCCCGCGAAAATCTCAGGGGCATAGGATTCGGCATGCCCGGCCCTTTTGATTATGTAGAAGGCATAAGCTATATAAAAGGTGTTGACAAGTATGAAAACCTGTATGGCTGCAATGTAAAGGAAGAGATATCGAAATTACTGAATGTTCCGGCAGATTTTCCCATAAGATTCATGAATGACGTTTCATCCTTCGCCATGGGTGAAGCACTGATGGGAAAAGCCGCACTCTATAACCGGTCAATGGCTGTTACACTGGGAACAGGACTGGGATCAGCATTTATCAGAAACCGGATACCGGTTGTTGACGGTCCTGAGGTGCCCAAACTGGGCTGTGTCTATCACCTTCCCTACAAGGATAATATAGCGGATGATTATTTTTCGACAAGATGGTTTGTAAGAAGCTATAATACCTTGACCGGAAAGGAAATAAAAGGAGTTAAGGAACTCTCCGAAATGGCACCCTATGACCAGATAGCAATGAATCTTTTCCAGGAATTCGGTTATAACCTGGGTACATTCCTGACCCCCTTTCTCATCAGATTCAATGCTGACATTATTGTTATCGGAGGAAATATTTCCTATTCATATAATTTTTTCGGGCCGAGGTTCGAGAAAAGGCTGAAGCAGGAAAATTGTGAATGCAGGGTGGCATTGTCCGACCTTAAAGAAGATGCAGCCCTTATCGGGGCAGCTTTTCTCATGGATGACCGTTTCTGGCAGGATGTTCAGCATGCCCTTCCGTTGATGTAAGCCTGAAGTGAAACCTGAAAACCTAAACAAACGCGTAATGATAAACGCGTTATAATAAACCCTGAACAATGAATACACAAAAAATTAATCTGGCAAAAATAGCTCCTGTTCTCATGGCATGTTTTGTCATGAGTTTTGTTGACCTGGTTGGAATAATTGTAGACCGTGTCAGCAGTGATATGCAATTAAGTGCAACCGTTGCACAGCTTATTCCTTCAGCAATATTCCTGTGGTTCTTCCTGTTGTCTGTTCCCATAGGGGTACTTCAGGCAAAAATAGGAAAACGTAATATGCTGAATATTGGTATGGGTATCACTGCACTCGGATTACTGGTTCCATGGTTTTTTTACACATTTGCAATGGTGATGGTTGGCGCAGCTCTGCTGGGCATCGGGAATACAATCGTTCAGGTATCGGCAAACCCTCTGCTTGTTGATGTTGTTCCCGGCAACAGGAGGTCGAGCTTCCTGAGTTTCTCGCAGTTTATAAAGGCTGTGGGGTCAATGCTCGGTGCTCCGCTTGCCGCACTCTTTGCAGCACGGTTCGGCGACTGGAAAATACTTTTCCTGGTATTTGGAATTGTTTCAATCCTGTCGGTATTCTGGCTCGGAAATGTAAAGATTGAAGAGACCCGGACGGAAGGCCTGAAAGTATCCATAGGATCGGCTTTCAAACTTCTGGGAAATAATTTCATACTCCTGATGGTGCTTTCAATATTTCTTGTAGTGGGAGTGGATGTGGGATTCAATTCCAATTCGGGACAATTCCTGATGAAGCAGTTTGGAATACCTCAGGTTGCCGCGGAATCGGGCAGGAGTATCTATTTTCTTGGCCGTATGCTCGGTACTTTTGCCGGAGCCATCATGCTGACAAAAATTTCTTCATCAAGATTTTTCATGTGGACATCCCTTCTTGGCATTCTTTTTCTTCTGGCTATTCTTTTGGTAAAATCATCAGCCCTGGCATGGGTGCTGGTTTTTCTGATAGGACTGGCAGTGGCGAATATATGGCCTCTGGTTTTTTCCATTGCCGTCGGGAAACATCCTGAAAGGAGCAATGAGATTTCCGGACTTATGATGATGGCTATTTCAGGAGGAGCAGTCATTCCTTTCCTGGTTGGCTGGATTGGGGAGATCTCCAATCTGAATATTGGCATGCTGGTACTTGTCGCATGTATGGTTTATCTTGCTGTTGTAGGGGCGTATTGTATTAAAAATGAACAGAATTAATAAATATTATTGTTATGAAGAGTATTAAATTTGGCAGACGTGATTTTTTGAGAAAAACCGGTGCTGCCACAGTTGCTTTTACTGTTGTACCCAGGTTTGTGCTCGGAGGCAGGGGCTATACTGCCCCAAGCGATCAGATTACAAAGGGCATAATAGGAGTGGGAGGAATGGGTCGCGGCCATATCAATTATGAAGGTACCCGTTTGCTTGCAGTATGCGACGTTGACAAAAATCATATGGCACAGGCAATTGCCCAGGCCGGTGGCAATATTGCCGGTTATCATGATTTCCGGGAACTGATTGCAAGGGATGATATTGATGTTGTTCACATTGCAACACCGCCCCACTGGCATGGCATTATGACGGTTATGGCTGCTCAGGCCGGCAAGGATATCTGGTGCGAAAAGCCTATGACAAGAACCATTGGTGAAGGAAAAAAAGTTGTTGAGGCTGTTCAGAAACATGGGAGAATGTTCCGCCTGAATACATGGTTCAGGTTCAAGGATATGTTTTATGGTATGGGTACGGAAGTTAAACCCATCAAGAAGCTTGTGGAAAATGATGTCTTCGGATGGCCACTGAAAGTTACTGTAAGCGGAATAACCGGATATGACTGGAAATTTTACTGGAGCGGATTGCATAACCTGAAACCGGAACCCGTGCCGCCTGAGCTGGATTATGATTTCTGGCTGGGTCCGGCTCCGTACAAACCCTATAATGCGGAAAGAGTTCATAATAAGTTTCGCGGATACTGGGATTATGACGGCGGTGGCCTGGGTGACATGGGTCAGCATTATCTCGACCCGGTTCAGTATTTCCTTGGCAAGGATGATACAGGACCGGTATCGGTTGAGATAGATGCACCCCAGCAGCATTATGATGCAGTAGGTTCATGGAGAAGGATAACCTACACCTATGAGGACGGATGCCAGATAATCCTTGACGGTGAGAACCGTGACAAGGATGCTGCATATATTGAAGGTCCGAAAGGTAAGCTTTACAGAGGATTCAGATCCGATATAAAGGATATAGAAAAGATAGTGGCTTCACTGCCCGATCCGGAGCCGCAGATAGGAACATTCACGGAATCGGTGATCACCAGGAAAAAATTCGCACTCAATGAATCCAACGGCCACAGGTCATGTTCCATGGTAAACCTTGGGATAATTGCACTGCGCCTGGGAAGGAATCTGAGGTTTGATCCTGTAAATCAGCGTTTTATTGATGATGACGGAGCCAACAGACTGATTGATCAGCCAATGAGGGATCCCTGGAGAATATAAACGTTATAATCTTGAAAATTCAAAATACGAAAATCATGAAGATCAAAAATATATTTCTAATCTGTTCCTCATTCCTGCTGATATCAGTCTTATCCTATTCACAGGACAGGAGGACTCTTGAGACGAAAGTCGCTGATCTGCTGGCCCAGTTTCCCGCAACCAGCCTTTCCTACACCGACAGGCTTATGGAAGACATGCTGGCTCTCGGAGAAGCCGGACTTAAACAGATTTGTGATCAGATCATTCCTGCCGGTACAGGAGATGATACCCGGGCCAGATTTGCTGTTGATACCTTTTCAAGGTTTCTTTCTGTGAAAGGAAGGGAAAGTGAAAGAGAATCATGGGAAAAAATATGTATTTCATATGCTTCCAGGAAAGCTGAAGCCGATGTAACGGATTTTTTTATCAAACAGCTTCAACTCATAGGCAGTGAACAGGCAGCCATAGCGCTGAAAATTTATATCTCTGACAAAAACAACTGTACTGCCGCTATTTCGGCTATTACTGCCATAGGAGGAAGGGTTGCCGAACAGATACTGGCAGAATCCCTGCAGGACAGGGAGCTTCCCTGTGCGGCAGCGGTCATGAATGCTCTCGCCTCCATGAGATCGAAGGCAGCCGTTAATGATTATATTTACTGGTCAGGCGTCGTAAATACAAATACAAAGGCTTCCGCATATAATGCTCTTGCAATGAGCGGAGCCCGTGAGGCATATCCTGTTCTGCTGAAAGCAGCAAAGAGCCATGGATACCGCTGGGAGCGCACCGGGGCTACCGAAGCTCTGATCAGCTATGCCAATACGCTGGGACTCAGCGGGGATGTCAAAACTGCGAACAAAATAACCAGGATGCTCATCAAAAAGTGCAACGACAGACTTACTTTTCAGAATAAAGCTGCAGCACTGCAAACCTATGTCAGTTTCAATGGAATTGATGCATTTCCCGAAATACAGAAGGCAGCGGGACATTCCGATTTAAAATACCGGAACGCAGCCATCTGTTTTACCGGCATGATTGAGGGAGGTGAGATTGTGCGCAGATGGATTGACCATTTTCCCAAAGCAACTCAGGCAGCCAAACCGGAAATAATCAGAATGCTTGGGAAACGGGGGGATGAGCAGGCACTCGGACTCATCAGTTCATCTCTGGCTGACGCTGATGTCAATGTAAGGGTTGCAGCAGCGGAGGCACTTGCAGGGATGACCGGCAGCAAGGCTGTTCCGGCACTTATATCTTATATGACCGGGAATGATTCTCCCGCAGATCAGGAGGCAGCAGTGTCAGCCCTGAAAAGTGTTTCGGGCGACAGGGAAATACCGGCACTGAAAGCTGTTTTGGCAACAGGTTCATCTGCAGCAAAAATAAGTGCAATGGAACTGATGGCATGGAATGGCAATACTGAGAATTTCAGGGAAATACTGCCTTTTGCATCATCGGATGACAAAAATGTGAAGGCAGCTGCATTCAGGGCATTGCCCGGACTGGCAGGAGAAAAGGACCAGGATGCCCTTATAAATCTTCTCAGATACGGCGAAAATTCCGGCTATGCTGCGGAATTGCAGCAGGCACTTGCTGTAGCGGCAAACCAGACAGCTGATCGGGAGAAGAGATCTGCACAGATACTGAAAGCAATGGATGGCAGAATGGATAAAAAGTTTCTCATTCCGGTACTTGCGAAAACCGGAGGAAGGGAAGCTCTTGCAACAGTTCTGAAGGAATTTGAAGCCGGAGATCCCGATATGCGGGAAATATGCTTTGGGGCACTGACTTCCTGGAATGATTATTCCGCATCCTCAGCTTTATACGAGATATGTGCATCAGGCAACAAAACCTATGAGGGGCCGGCCTTTGCGGGATATGTCAGACAGATCAGAAATGCAGACATCAAGGCTGAACAAAAACTTCTGCTTTTCAGGAAGATAATGCCATATGCACTGTCTGCCGAACGGAAAAATCAGATCCTGAATGAACTGGGGAGGATAAAAACATGGCAGTCACTTTTCTTTGTGGCAGACTATCTTGATGATCCTTCAACATCTGCAGCGGCAGCAAGAGCGGCAATGTATATTGCACTGCCCTCGGCGGACGAGAAGACAGGGATGTACGGCACAAATGTAAGGGAGATACTTGCAAAGGCAATGTCGAAAATCGCCGGACAGGAAAGTGAGTACGACAGGGAGATGATAAGCAGATACCTTGAATCGATGCCTCCGGATGAGGGATTTGTATCCATGTTCAACGGAAAGGATCTTACAGGCTGGCAGGGACTGGTTGAAAATCCGGTCAGCCGTGCTAAGATGCGGCCTGCCGAACTTGCCCGGAAACAGGCTGAGGCTGACAGTAAGGTTCCCCTTAACTGGAGCGTGAAAGACGGAAGCATATGGTTCAGCGGACGAGGGGACAACCTGTGCTCGGTGAAGCTTTATTCCGACTTTGAAATGCTTGTCGACTGGAAGATAACAAAGGCAGGCGACAGCGGAATATATCTGAGAGGTTCACCCCAGGTACAGATATGGGATACTTCAAGAGTTGCCGTTGGTGCCCAGGTGGGATCGGGTGGATTGTACAACAATCAGATTCATCCCTCAAAGCCACTGAAAGTAGCCGACAATCTGGTCGGCGAATGGAATACATTCAGAATCATAATGATTGGTGAAAAAGTATCTGTATGGCTCAATGGAGAACTTGTGACGGACAATGTTACGATGGAGAATTACTGGGACCGCAGTATACCGATATTCCCGACCGGAGCGATCGAGCTTCAGGCTCATGGAACCGACCTGGCATTCCGTGATATTTATGTGAGGGAGATAAATGAAAAGGAATACAATCTTACTCCGGAGGAGAAAGCCGAAGGATTTGTGTCCCTGTTTAACGGAAGGAACCTTGACAGCTGGACCGGAAACAAGGAGTCATACGTTGCAGAAGACGGAATGATAGTGATCAGACCGGAAAAGGGAAGCGGAGGAAATCTTTTTACCAACGGGGAATACAGTGATTTTATTTTCCGTTTCGAATTCCTTCTCAGTCCCGGTGCAAACAACGGTCTCGGTATCAGGGCACCCCTGGAAGGAGATGCAGCTTATACGGGAATGGAACTTCAGATCCTTGACGACAGTGCACCGATATATGCAAGCCTGGAACCTTATCAGTATCACGGATCGGTTTACGGGGTTATTCCGGCGAAGAGAGGATTTCTCAAGCCGGTTGGTGAATGGAACTACCAGGAAGTTACTGTTAAGGGAACATCCATCAGGATAGATCTCAATGGCACAACCATTGTTGACGGAGACCTGGCCGGACCGCGGGATAAAGGTACCATGGACGGCAGGGATCATCCCGGACTGAAAAGGAAATCCGGACATATAGGTTTCCTGGGACACGGTTCAGTTGTTAACTTCCGTAATATCAGGATTAAAGAATTATCTGAAGGATCTTAGGATCAGTGCTTGTCTGAGGGACCCCCTGATGCCACGGCGGCCGGCAGATTCCGGTAACGGGGGGTGTCAGAAGGTTACTCTTTCTTTCACAGCGTTTTAATTAAACTTCATTAAATATGAGACAGTATTTTATTCCGGTACTTATCCTGATAAGCCTGGCAGCCTGCAGGCATGCCGGACCACCGGAACCTTACGGACCTCTGCCGTCGGAACGTCAGATGGCCTGGCACCAGATGGAATACTATATGTTCGTTCATTTCACGGTCAATACTTTTACAGGCAGGGAATGGGGATACGGGGATGAAGGAGAATCTGTTTTCAATCCCTCTGAAATGGATTGCAGGCAGTGGGCAAGAGTGGCAAGGGATGCAGGAATGAAGGGGATAATAATAACCGCGAAGCATCATGACGGCTTTTGTCTGTGGCCTTCGGATTTTACCGAACATACCGTAAAGAATTCATTATGGAGAAACGGGCAGGGGGATGTTTTGAGGGATCTCAGGGAGGCATGTGATGAATACGGTCTGAAGATGGGAGTATATCTTTCTCCCTGGGACAGGAACAGTGCTGTTTACGGGACAGCGGAATATCTTGAATACTACCGGAATCAGCTTCATGAACTGCTGACATCCTACGGCGATATCTTCGAAGTATGGTTTGACGGTGCCAACGGAGGCAGCGGTTATTACGGCGGTGCACGCGAAACACGCCGAATTGACAATAAGACCTATTATGACTGGCCGAATACCCATGAGCTGGTCAGAAAGCTGCAGCCTGATGCAGTGATGTTCAGTGATGCCGGGCCGGATGTCCGGTGGGTAGGCAATGAAAGCGGAATGGGCAGTATAACGAACTGGTGCCTGCTGAGCCGTGATGAACTCTGGCCCGGCGGGGATTTTGCAGGCATCCTGGGCGAGGGCCATGAAGATGGTGATTACTGGGTTCCTGCGGAAGTGGATGTCTCAATACGTCCCGGATGGTTTTATCATCCGGAAGAGGATTCCCTTGTCCGTTCACCGGAAAACCTTATGGAACTTTACTATTCTTCAGTAGGGCGAAACAGTAATCTGCTGCTGAACATTCCTCCGGATAAAAGGGGATTGCTTCATGAGAAAGATGTTGAATCGCTTATGGTTTTCAGGGAGGTACGGGAAAAAGAGTTTGAAAATGAGCTTGCCGCGGGCAGGCCTGCCAGGGCTTCTTCCGTGAGAGGCAGGGATTTTCAGGCAGGAAACGTGACTGACGGAAATCCTGATAGCTACTGGACCGTGAAGGACGGGCAGACTGCAGCGGATATTACCATTGACCTCGGACAGGAAACTGAAGTGAACAGAATACTTATCCAGGAGTATATCAGGCTCGGACAGCGTGTTATGGAGTTTAAGGCGGAGGCCCTGGCGGACGGGAAATGGATTACGCTTACGGAAGGCACAACAATTGGATATAAAGTGATAAAAAAGTTTCCAACTGTCAGAACATCACAGGTCAGGGTGACAATAAACAAATCCAAAGCCTGTCCGCTGATTTCCAATATCGAACTTTACAGGGCTCCGGGGGAATAATTGTCCTTGTTATAATAAAGTGGTGGCGACGGAGAGGGCTGCATAGTCACCAAGATTCTCCCCGAGCTGAGCGGGAACTATCTTGCATACATTCCGGGAAAGGGCAAGGGCTTCCGATTCTATTATTTTCATTGCATAAGGTTCCAGAAGTTCCTTCGACCTTGCAAAAATGCTTCCTATCACTATCATTTCAGGATTCAGAATGTCGATAAGTATTGAAAGTCCCCTTCCGAGATATTCTCCTGAAGTCCGGTATATTCCAAGTGCCGTCTCGTCGCCGCTGATTGCGGCTTCAGCCACGGTACGGGCATTCATGTTGTCATAGTCTTCACTGGTTTTGCAGAAGCTGACACTTTCTCCCACCTGCCATTTTTCAAGTATCACGGTTTTTGCCAGCTGGGCAATGCCGCCGCCGCTGCAGAAACCTTCCCAGCTTCCTGCCTTGCCATAACCCACGGGTCCGGTTGAACACATCCTGATATGACCGATCTCTCCCGCCATGTCATTTGTGCCGGAATACAGGCTTCCGTTAAGAATCAGTCCGGAGCCCAGCCCCGTTCCGAATGTCATGAATATCATGTTTTCCGTTCCCCTTCCGGCTCCGAATTTCCATTCGGCAAGGGCACAGGCATTTGCATCATTCTGAATGCCGGCCCTGATTCCGTATTTATCAGTTATAAGTTTCACCAGCGGTACATTGTCCCATCCCGGCAGATTCGGGGGAGACATCACCATTCCCGTTTTACTGTCAAGGGGTCCGCCACAGCTTATTCCAAGGGCTTTCACTTTTTCAGGTGAAAGACCATGTTTCCCGGTCATAAGGTCAATATGTCTGAATATGGTATCAAGGGAATGGTTCAATCCCAGGCGGGTTTCGGTGGGAAAAGAAATCCTGTCAATAATGTCCGGCTTTTCTTCATCGGTTCTGCCGAGGACAACGGCACATTTTGTACCTCCTATATCCAGCCCTAAAAGTAGTTCAGTCATGTTTCATGCGTTAAACAGATTAAAGATAATAATTCTTATCTTAGCACCACATAGACTCCTTTATGGCTTTAAACTATATCTGGATAGCTTTTTTTCTGATCGGATTTCTGGCAGCTCTCGGACAACTGATCTTTGCAGGCAACACACAGATATTCAACGACATCATTAATTCCATCTTTGACAGCGCAAAAACCGGATTTGAGATATCACTTGGCCTTACCGGTGTGCTTGCCTTATGGATGGGCCTGATGAAGGTGGGAGAAAAGGGAGGAGTGGTTTCAATACTGGGCAGGCTTTTCGGTCCCCTGTTCCAGAGATTGTTCCCCGGTTTGCCGAAGGGACATCCGGCCTACGGATCAATCATGCTTAATTTTTCCGCCAACATGCTCGGTCTTGACAATGCCGCGACTCCGATGGGACTGAAGGCAATGAAGGAGATGCAGGAGGTCAATCCGGATAAGGATAGTGCCTCAAATGCCCAGATAATGTTTCTTGTGCTGAATGCATCAGGACTGACCATTATCCCCGTGACGATAATGGTGTACAGAACACAGCTGGGCGCGGTCAATCCGGCGGACATTTTCATTCCGATAATGATCGCAACATTTGCTGCGACACTTGCCGGACTCATTAGTGTTTCCATTGTGCAGAAAATAAATCTTTTCGACAGGGTGATCATTGCATATATCGGATTTCTTACAGCTGTTGTAGTGGGTATAATAATCTTTTTCATGAACCTTCCGAAGGAGAAGATAACAGTGATATCTACCTTTGCTGCAAATTTCATTCTGCTACTGATAATTGTATTGTTCATTGTTCTGGCAATGATCAGGAAGGTGAATGTGTATGAAGCATTTATAGAGGGAGCCAAAGACGGATTCGGAATAGCGGTCAAGATTATTCCGTTTCTTGTGGCGATACTGGTTGGTATCGGCATATTCAGGGCATCGGGTGTTATGGATTTCATTGTGAGGGGAATGGCAGGATTCTTTGCATGGCTTGGTCTTGATACAGAATTTACCGGCGCTCTTCCGGTTGCTTTGATGAAGCCGCTGAGCGGAAGTGGTTCAAGAGGACTGATGATAGATGCAATGAAGACTTTCGGGGCAGATTCATTTGTCGGACGCATGTCATGCGCATTACAGGGATCAACCGATACCACCTTCTATATCCTTGCGGTATATTTCGGATCGGTGGGGATTAAAAACACAAGACATGCTGTGGGATGTGCACTGATTGCCGATTTTACAGGGGCGGTTGCCGCCATTCTCGTTTCCTATTTGTTTTTCGGACCGGGTTGATAAATTGTTGAATAAAATTCATCCCGGCTGCTGAATGAAAAATCTTTCCTAAGCTGATCATGAGTACAGTTACTGTTTCCATACTGGTTCTGGCAAGCATTATTGCAATTATCCTTCTGACCTCAACCCTGAAACTCAATGCCTTTGTTTCATTGTTCCTGGTTTCGGTATTCCTGGCCATTGCCACACTCCCCCCCGGTACGATAGTTGCATCCATCAAAGAGGGTTTTGGCAACACCATGGCATCGATAGGATTTCTTATCATTTTCGGAGCAATGATTGGTGTTATTCTTGACCGGACGGGCGGCACGCTGAGTATAGCCAATTACATTCTTTCCCGTACGGGAGAAAAAAATAGTCCGCGGGCATTGGGAATAACCGGCTTTATAACCGGTCTGCCGATATTCTGCGACTCGGGATTCATTGTATTAAGCGGACTGGCAAAGTCATTCAGTTCCAGGTCCGGGATGCCGCTTCCCTTTATGGCAACTGTTCTTGCTACTTCACTTTATTCGGTTCACTGCCTTATACCTCCGCACCCCGGAGCTCTTGCGGCAGCCGGAATAATTGATGCGAATATCGGTAATCTTATACTTGCGGGAATTTTATTCGCAATACCCGGAGCTCTTGCGGCAGGGATATGGGCCAGACTGATGGTCAGGGGGAAAAATTATTCCCCTGCCGCTTATTCAGAACACGGTTTCCCGGAAGATAAAAAAGATCTTCCCCCGGTTTTTCTGTCATTTCTGCCTATTGTGCTTCCCTTGCTGCTGATAACAATCAAGTCTTTCATTAACTTGTTTGACACCGGGGGAGAGGGACTGGCGGCACGGATCTTCCGTTTTCCCGGAGAACCGCTGTTTGCCCTTGCAGCAGGAGTCCTGTCAGGATTGTTGCTGATGAAGAACAAAAAGATCAGTACCCTGAATGAAGTTTTTTCCGAAGCCATTGTCAAGGCAGGTCCTATTCTCATTGTGACGGCTGCAGGAGGCATGTTCGGAATGGTAATTACACAGACAGGTGTTGGTGAGTCAATGGGTAAACTTCTGGCAGGTACAAATACGGGACTGCTTGTTCCCTTCCTGATAGCCCTGATAATGAAAACTGCTCAGGGTTCTTCAACTGTCGCAATCATTACGGCTGCCTCCTTCGTTCTTCCCATGATGAATATGCTGGGACTGGATTCGGAATGGGGACGTCTTCTTGCAATGTTGTCGATGGGTGCCGGATCAATGATTGTATCACATGCAAATGATTCCTATTTCTGGGTGGTATCAAACTTCTCCGGAATAGACATCAATACTGCCCTGAGGGTTTATTCCACATCAACCATTGTAATGGGAGTGGTTATATTCGCACTGATATGGATATCGTCATTCATACTGATATGATCCGGTCAGCGGAATGCTTCTTTTGCAGCAGTGAACGGAAGCCGGTCCGGAGATTTCAGTCATCATTTATAACATTCAAGGCTTTATATGGATAATCGTGAAACAGGCAGGAGGATACTCCTGGCAGGAATAGAAGGTGTTCTTCCCGGAAAGCTCATCAGGGACCTGGTTTCGCTCAGGGGACCTGTACTCAAAATAGGCTATTGCAGTTATAATATTGAAGAACTGAACAGGATATTTGTGGTGGGGGCAGGGAAAGCCAGTGCCGCAATGGCTCATTACCTGGAATCAAAGGCAGGCAGAAGAATAAGCGGCGGCTATGTTGTTACGAAACATGGCCATTTATGTACACTTAAATACATTACTGTTGCAGAGGCTGGTCATCCCGTACCTGATTCCGGAAGCTATGAGGCCGCCCGTGAGATACTGAGGACAGTATCGGAAGCAAAAGAAAGGGATCTTGTGATCAGCCTGTGGTCAGGGGGAGGATCTGCTCTTATGTCTGACCATCCGGAAAATTCTTCTCCGGATGAAATGGCCGTGCTTAATGACGTACTTGTCAGATCCGGTGCGGATATTAGTGAAATCAACGCAGTACGCAAGCATCTGTCCGGAATCAAGGGGGGTCAGCTGATCAGGAAGATCAGACCTGCGGATTCTGTCACAATTCTGCTTTCGGATGTTATTGGTGATCCTCCCGGTATTATTGCCTCAGGACCCACTGTTCCTGATGAGTCCACATTTGCGGATGCCATGAATGTTATTGACAGATATCAGCTGACAGACCGGCTTCCTTCGTCCCTTGTAAGTTATATCAGGGAAGGTGTTCAGGGATTAAGACCGGAAACTCCAAAACCGGGTGACGGGATTTTCAGCGGATCTTCCGTTTTTATTGCCGGAAACAACAGAACAGCTCTCTGGTCTGCAAAAAAAGAAGCCGTAAGGCAGGGGTTTGATACATATATAATAACTGATTCGCTCAGTGGCGATACTGCGGAGGCATTTTCCCTTATTGCCGGTAAGACAGAGGATTTTCGCAGCAGGGATGATCTGCAAAAGCCTGTGTGCCTTCTTTTTGGAGGTGAAACAACGGTAAGGGTTGAAGGCAGCGGAAAAGGGGGAAGGAATCAGCATCTGGCACTTTATGCGGCATTGAATCTGAAGGATATGCCAGGAATTACTTTTGTTGCTGCCGGAACCGACGGAAATGATGGTGATACGGATGCAGCAGGGGCTGTGGTGGATTCAGATACGGTGAGGCAGTCCCTGGAAAACAATATCGATCCGGAAGCTTATCTGAGGAATTTCGATTCATATAATTTTTTCAGGCAGACCGGCGGACATATTAAAACCGGCCCTACGCTTACCAATGTAATGGATTTGGTAATAGTCCTGATAGACAACCATTAAACCGGATAATAATTTTCAGTTCATATTTTGATACCATAACCGATAACCGATAACTGATAACCGATAACCGATAACCAGCAAATGTCCCCAGCCTATATCTTCCTCATAGTAGCCGCCGGAGTAGCAATGCTCCTGCTGATGGTACTGAAATTCAGACTGAACGCATTTATTGCCCTGCTGATTACTTCGATACTCGTGGGAATTCTCGCCGGGATGCCCCTTTCGGCAATAACCGAAAGCATTCAGGAAGGAATGGGCAGTACCCTGGGCTTTATTGCCACTATTGTAGGACTTGGGGCAATATTTGGCCAGATGCTGGAAAGTTCGGGAGGAGCCAGATCGCTTTCAAGATATCTGCTGAAGAAATTTGGTAAGAAGAGAGCCCCCTGGGCCATGATGCTCAGCGGATTTATAATCGGTATACCCATTTTCCTTGATGTGGGTTTTATTATTCTCATTCCTGTCATTTATGCACTTACAAGGGAAACCAAACGTTCACTGCTTTATTTCGCAATGCCGCTTCTGGCCGGTCTTGCCGTGGGACATGCCATGATTCCCCCCACACCCGGACCTGTGGCGGTATCAAACATCCTGGGAGCCGATCTTGGCTGGGTCATTCTTTTCGGAGTGATAACGGGTCTGCCTGCCGCCGTAATAGGAGGAGTATTCTTCGGCAGATATATATCAGAAAAAATAAACATACCTGCACCGGAAGGTCTGGCAATACCCGGCGAGGAACCTGATACGTCCACACAGAAAGTTCCCTTATACGCCATTACAGCACTGCTCATTCTTATTCCGCTTATTCTCATTCTCACGGGAACATTTGTAAAAGTGGGGGTGGATAAGGCCATTCTGCAGGCATCTTTCCTAAGCGATATTGTTATATTCATAGGGCATCCCTTCACTGCACTCATCATTGCGACACTGCTTTCCATCCTCCTGTGTGTCAGATTGAAAATGACCGGCCAGATGATACTGGATCTGAGTACCAGGGCACTCGGACCCGCGGGAATAATTATCCTGGTTACCGGCGCCGGGGGAGTTCTGAAACAAATACTTATTGACAGTGGCATTGGAGTGATTCTTGCCGAATCCATTGCCGGATCGTCAATACCTCTTGTGTTTCTTGCATGGGCCCTTGCGGCACTTGTAAGGGTAACACAGGGATCTGCCACGGTAGCCATGATAACCGCTGCCGGGATAATCTCGCCGGTATTGCCGCTTATGAATCTCAGTCAGCCGCAAACGGCAATAATTGTGATAGCAATAGCTTCGGGGGCAACAATTCTTTCACACGTTAACGACAGCGGATTCTGGATTGTAAACAGGTATCTGGGAATGAATGAAAAACAAACGATTCAATCCTGGACCGTTATGGAGACAATCATTTCACTTGTTGGTCTGGTTCTGTCTCTTCTGCTGAGTGTTCTGATCAGATAAAACCGGCCGGAATATTGAATACCCAAATCCTGTATTCTCAAATCCTGCGATCTGTCAGGGGAACGGGCTGTTTTCAACAAATACTTTTTTAACAGCTTCAAGGTATCCGTAGCCGAACAAGGTGCATGGCTGAAGATAGCTTGTTTCAGTCCATTCGTTCCAGCTGTTGATTGTTATCAGCGGCAGCTGGCCGGGATGGGCATCGGCATAATCCCGTGCCTTTATCAGTGCATTTTTAAAATTTTCCGGGGTATTGTTTCTGACTATTCCTTTCCTGAACATTTCAAAGCGGGGATTATTGTCCCAGCCAATTGAAACATGGGCATAATATGGTATTTTAAATTCCCTGTCAATCAGCTTCCATTCCTTTTCCACATCAGTCATAATGTTATTGTATTCCCTGTCGATGTCTGTGAAATGCACAAACTGGTAGTGGGTAATACCGTCGAAACCAAGCTCTTTTATTATGTTTTCCTGGGAACCCAGTATATTCCCGTTGATTCCCCTCACATTGAATCCGCTCCGGCGCAGTGACAACTGCAGGTCCAGTCCCCTGAAGCCTGCCTTAACCGTCTCTTCCCGGAACCAGCGGAGAGCATTTTTTGTTTCACTGACACCGCCTAATCCCTGAATCAGGGCTTCCAGATCATAAATCATGAAGCTTGGCCTGCCCTCCTTTTTGTAATAGGAATTGTGTGAAAAGTATTTTTCGATTACCCGGTGACAAATTGTTTCGAATTCCTCTCTGTTCACGGCGCCCTTCCATATGATGGCATCATTCGGTTTGCCGGCATTGCGCCTGTCCCAGGTCATGTCGACATCATGATTGGCCCACATCAGATAGAATTTTACCCGGTCATTGTTTCTGGCCCGCAGGTAGCCATTGTTCAGATGTTCCTCCAGGTAGGGCATCCCGTCGTACCAGTACCAGTCAAAAATAAACACGTTAACACCATGGTCGGCTGCAGCGCTGATCTCCATTTCTGCCACATAGGGATCTGCCTCGTTGATATATCCCCATAAGGGGTAACGCGGCTGCTCATGACCTTCAAACATGGGTTTGTTCTTCATGACTGTTTCCCATTCCCCGATACCCGCCGGCCAGAAAATTTTTGCACGGTCATCGGGGTGATAAGACGGCCATACAAATGCTGCTATATCATATTGTTGTGATGTTTTCTGTTTTGGGTTGCCCGTCTCATCGCAGGCATAGGATGTATTGTTCAGGAAAAAGAAACCACAGGCAATGGCAATCACTAAAAAGTTGTTCATCCGGATTCTCATAATGAAAATATTTATTCAGGTTAACTAATTAAGCAAATATACACATAAAAAATTGCCTGTCTAGCAGATGTGATATTCTCTCAGCTTTTTCCTGAGCAGTTTGTATCCGGGCAGGAGTTCCGACAGCAGATCATAAAAGCCGGGCCCGTGGTTATGGTGTTTCAGATGACACAGTTCATGGATGATCACATAATCGATTATTTCAGGACTGAGTTTGACCAGTTCGGAATTGAGACTTATCCTGCCGCCCGTACTGCAGCTGCCCCACCTGCTTTTCATGGAGCGTACGGTGAGTCCCGCCGGCCGGAATCCCGCATGACTGTGTTTTCTGATAATCTCCGCCAGTCTTTCCGGTAGTATTTCGCGTGCTTTCATGGCATACCATCCGGAAATGAGATGCCTGGTTATATCCGGATTTTCAGGATCTGTCTGTCCCGTAAGGATTTCATTTTCATTCAGCCACACGCGGGATTCTTCCGAGTGAGTCCTTTGCAGCCTGTACTCTTTGCCAAGGAAGAGGAAAATTTCCCCGTCAGTAAATTCTTTGTCATTGTATGTAAGCCGGATACGCTTATCGCCGTCAGTATGCTTTTTTATCCAGCCGGATTTCGACCGGACAAACCGGTTGATGTCTTCCAGGGGTGTTCTCAAGGGAGCCCTGACCGTGATGCTTTTGTCGGGCCGGACAATAATGCTTATTGACCGCCTGCGGGAAAAAACCAGCTTATATTTTATGTTTTCCGTTTCAGCTGACATTCATCCGGTTCTCAGAGTGATGATGGTGATTTCGGGAGACATGCATATTCTGAAAGGGATTTCCAGAACACCCAGTCCGCGGTTAACATATAAATACTGATCTCCTTCTGAGTATAATCCGTTCCAGTGAGGGTAATAACGTACTGCAGGGCTCCACCGGATCTTTTTAGTGATGATTCCCATCTGCATTCCGTGAGTGTGGCCTGCAAGCGAGAGCTGAATGTCTGTCCTGCCGGCAACATCAGTGTCCCATTGATTCGGATCGTGACACAGCAGGATCTTAAGTGCGGCGCTGCCGGTTCCGGAAATGGCTTTTCCAAGATCCCCGTGTTTTATCCCGGGATGCCGCCCGCTGGTGGTGACTCCTATTATGGCTACCTTAACCCCATGTATGTCAATTATATCATTTTCATTATTCAGTACCCTGTATCCCGAACGGGATATCATATTGCTTATCAGCACCGGAGTCATTCGCCTTTCTTCCTCTTCATCAGGAGGGAAATACGTTCCCATGTCATGATTTCCCAGTATGGCATAATTTCCGTATCTGCCCCGGTATTTTGACAGTATGGTGTCAAAGCCGGCGAATTCCCTGCTTCCGACAGTAACAAAATCACCCGTGTTAAGTATCAGGTCAGGATGATATTTTTCAATTTCTTTCATGACATCATCAAGGCGGCCGGGTTGTTTGAAAAAACTGCTCAGGTGAAGATCGGACAATTGTGCTATTATCAGTCCGTCAAGCGAGGGATGCAGATTTTTCAGGGATATTGTGATTTTCTCAGTTTTGAAATTATACCTTCCCCGGACAGAACCATGTCCGACGACAAGAAATATTAATCCTGATAATACAAGACCGGTTCCCGTTAGCCGGCGGCTGTGACCGCCTTTTTTAATCCTTATGAGTTTTCCGGTGAAATGGAAAATGCTTAGCAGGCCCCTGGGCAGCAGTACAGCGCTTAACAGTCCGGAAAAAACAAGCTGATCATTGATAAATTCCGGATCATCAGCAGGTCCCCTGAAAGACACCACAGTCAGCGCATAAAACCATATTGTCAGGGAAAGGGCAAAATGGACTGCCATGATTCCGTAATACACTGATTGTGAGCTTTTTAAAAATTGTTCTTTCAGCGTCAGGAATGAGAGGATCTCAAACAGGAGCAATGAGATAAAAATGAATGTCATGGTAAAAATGCTGATTCCAAAAATAAATGAAATAAAATTAAGACAGGAATATTTATTTTAGTATGCATTAATTTCAGCAATTATGGCGACAGTCAGGTTTTATGACAAATCCCATACTCCGGAGGGCAGGCTCATATATTCGGTAATCCCTGCAAGATACAGGGGAAAATGGATTTTTGTCCGCAACAGGATGCGTTCTGCCTGGAGTATATGTGCCGGGCATATAGAGGATGGTGAAACATCTGATGAAGCTGCCGCAAGGGAGCTGATGGAAGAAACCGGGGCTCTTGAATTCTCACTTCACAGGATAGCTACTTATTCAGTTGAAAATGAAGGCGAAACAGGATACGGCAGATTATATTATGCTGAAGTCATTCAGCTTGGCCCTGTTCCTGAAGGATCTGAGATAGCGGAGAGAATGTTCGGTGACGGGCTTCCTGATGATCTGATATATCCGGATGTACAGCCGGCTTTGTTCAGCCGGGTTCTGAAATGGCTCAGCGAGGAGCACCTGGTTTAGATGTATTCGAAGCTTATTTTTTTCAGCCACCTGTCTTCAAGAAGTCTTGCAATTCTTTTTACCACCGTTCTGCGGATCTCGAGTTCGACAGGCAGGCTGGGATCCTGATGGGCTATATTGATACGTGTGCCTATGATAAAGTGTATTTCATCGCTTTCCATCAGCAGTTTTACTATTTTATCGGCAGGACCTTTCTCGAGAAGAACACTGTTGTTGAATGTTTTCAGGATTTCATTTACTTTCTGAAGAGTAAGAATACCTTCGGTCACCAGGTCTATTCCCTCGATAAAGCTTTCGGGAGGAAGTTCGGGATCTTCAAAAACCAGCTCATCAACAATCTTTCTGTTCAGTTCCCTGGCAACAATATCTGCAGTGGTCCCTCCGCAGATAATGACTTTCCCTTCATAATTTTTGATTTTGGCAGCCAGCTTCAGATCTTTGTCCTTTTCATAGGGGGGACCCGTGCTGATAAGCAGTTTCCTTGGCTCCCTGAAATATATTACAGAACAGCTGATATCATCCCTGGCTTTGTAGCCGTCATTCTTATGCGCCATTGTGACAATCTTGGCAGCAAGTGTGTTTGCAGAGAGCGAAGCATCAGCACTTACCAGTCCGGAAGCGTAATTAAGAATATTTTCCCTTTCCCATCCAAAGGGATATATATCGCTTCCCATGCCGCTCTGAGAGACACCATCGGTGAAAAATATTATCCGGTCTTCCTTTTCAGGTTCGAGTGAACAGGATTTTAAAACCTTTCCCGCATGCTTGCCTTTTTCGAGAGTTACTTTTTTCCATGAGGGGTCAAATTCCTTATTCCCCCTGAGAATTATTGCGGAAGGGTTGTCATATTCAAGAATATTTGTCCTGCCGCTGCTTTCTATGTCGATAATGGTGAAGGTTGAATAGGCTATTTTTCTCTCGCTGCAAACGGGAAGGGTGTTCATGATTATTTCGGCAATCCTGTCAACTTCCTTGTGTTCCTTCGTAAAGCTCAGTGCCATGGTGGATGTGAGCGTTGCCAGGATATTAGCCTTGACACCATGTCCCATGCCATCCGAAAGAACTGCAATGATCCTGTTTTCTTCCCTGATGGACCTGTACAGGAACACATCGCCGCATATCCTTTCTCCGTCGTGATTGCGCTGCTGGGAATTGACTTCTATGTAAAAATCCTGCTTCAATACCAGGGTTTATGTTTTATTTTTGACGTTGCTCCTTTTCCTGTAGGATTCAATGATGGAGTTGAGCATCTGTTCAGTATCCGAAGCTCCTTCGCCGAGGAGAAAACCGATCTTCTGAACCATTTCGAGATTTTTATCAATGACTTCCGAAACCCGGGTTATTACTTCTTCTCCCTGAACTTCAGGTGAGTACAGATCCCTGATAATTGCCCCGCATATCTTGTTCTTCTTAATGGGAAATATTGAGACGTTCAGCATCTTATCATCAAAATGAACATCCCTGCTTACCACGGGAACGTCTTCCCTGATGACATAGGTGAACATGTTGTACACGTTGAAGGGAATGAGGGTTTTCAAATCCGCTCCGGCCAGCCCCGGTATGATTTCCGAGATGGCATTGGCATCTTCGCCGAGTATGCTGATGAAACTCTTGTTGGAATGAAGGACTTTCAGATTATTATCCACGATCACAACACCTGAAGTGAGTTTTTCAAGCATGTTGTGAAGCATGTCGGAGGCATTCTGGGCAATCTCCTTTTCCCTGCGGGCAAACTCCTCCGATTCCTTCAGGGCCCTTTTTGTTTCTGCAAGCTTCCTGTTGGTTTGCCTGAGGGTTTCAATATATTCCTGTTTGTTGCGGAGATTGAAAGTATGGCACATTTCAGGTATTGCCAGACCCTTGGCGACTATTACGGCAAAATCGCGGCAGGAGCCGTATCCGCAGGCACCGCAGTCAAGTTTCTCATCCGGATCATGCCTGCCGATAATTTTCATCACCTCATTGATTGCTTCCTCGGGCGGCTCAGGGATTCTCTGGTCATTGGGACTGAAGGTTCTTGAGAAATCCAGCTTCATCCACCTGTCCATGTTTTTCTGCCACAGGTCCTGATCAAGGGTTGAGATCCGTTTCTCGGTATACCTGCTTACAAGCGCCCTTCTGCGGAACTTTTCGCTGTGATTTTCCATTCCCGGGCCAAGGAGGCAGCCATGGCAGAAGAAGAGATTGAAATGATGATGTATGGTGTCAATATGTCTGTCGAAATCATGAACAGCTTCCAGGCTGTCCTCACTGCCGGATGCGGTGATGACCTTGCTTGAAACCATGTCGCGCTTCAGTCCCCCGGCCTGTATTATTCCCGGAGGAAGGGGATAGAGGGCGCCCCAGTATCCGTAAGGCGGATCAAATTCCGACATTTTTACAAGTCTTTCCTGAATGCCTTCCTCGTCAAACATCTGTCTCAGCTCAATGAATGTAAGAACACTTTCAATCAGTTTCCCCGCGCCGTAATTAAGTATTTCATCCTTGGCATCAATGCAGGGTCCTATATGAACCAGTGCAGTGTCTTCATCATAAAGATCCTTCACCACCATGGCCGTGGCTATCATGGGAGATACCAGGGGAGCGAGATTGGGACTGAGTTCCGGATGGTATTTTTCAATAAGCTTGACTATTGCCGGACAATTTGCGGATATATAGTACTTTCCTTCCGCCTTGCTGAAAAGGTCAACATAATGAGCCGCTATGAGGTCAACGCCGAATGAAACTTCATGGACATAATCGAATCCCAGGGAACGGATCATGGTGACAAATTTCCGGTAATCGGTTATATCATCAAATTCGGATGCAATACTTGGTTCTATAAGGGCGGCGGTTTTACGGCCCGACGACAGAATTGCCCGTACCTCCTCTTTTGAATCACGGAATTCTACCGCACCCCGGGAACAGGATACAAAGCATAATCCGCATCCTATACATCTCTCTGAAACAATTACCGGGTGTTTCTTCTGAGGCCGTACCTCTATGGCATTTACCGGGCAGATACGCACACAGGAATAGGAATTCCTGCACTTCGACTCGTTGATTGTCAAAACTGGTTTTCTTTCATTCATTTTGCTTCCTTCCGGATTATTTAAGATTTGCCAGTTCCCTGTCCAGAATATCCTCAATCCCGGCAAGAGTAATTCCTTCAATAATCTTCCCGTTTATGTTCAGATTCGGACCATTGGTGCAGTTTCCGATACAGCGGGCACCCCTGAAAATCACTTTGTCCTCAAGGTGATGCTTTTTAAGGTATTCCTTTATAAATACTGCGACATCCTTGTTTCCTCTTGAAAAACAGGAACTTCCCAGACAAATCTGCATTTCTGTAACCCTGATCATTACTCCTGGAGCATGAATTGTAACAACTGCCTCAAAAATACTAATAATTCCCATTGCTTATTAAACTCTTATTATGATATTGTTAAAAAAATAACAATGTTTATTTTGTAACAATAAATAATTATATTTGTCTAACCTATATCATTATCCTGATGACTGCGGAAATTGAATCAATAATGAAAAAATACCGGCCCGGCAGAAGAGAGGACCTTATTCCGCTTCTTCAGGAAATCCAGGATGTGAATGGCTATCTGTCGGAAGAGATCATTGTAAAAGCAGGTACTTTCATCGGATTAAGTACAACGAAGATCTATGGGCTTGCCACATTTTATGACCAGTTCAGGTTCCTGCCTGCAGGACGTATAAAAATACGAATCTGTCACGGAACATCCTGTTTCCTCAACGGATCACAAAACGTCATCAACAAGATCAGGGAAGAGACAGGTCTGGCTCCCGGACAAACATCCAGAGACGGCCTGTTCAGCTACGAAATTGTTACCTGTATGGGTGGCTGCACCAGGGGACCCCTCCTGACGGTGAATGAAGAATATCACCTCAATGTACAACCCGGAGAGATTCCGGATTTGCTCCGCAGACTCAGGTATATTGTTGAAAATGATTAAATGGAAGATATCAGGAAATTTCTGACCTCCCGGGTTCTGATGCTGGAATCCGACACTCTGCCGCCTGAAACAGAAAAAGTTCTCGGGCAGATACGCCGGGAAAAAACCGATCATCCGGTCATTTTACTTTCTACCGGAACCAGCAGTATAATTGCAGGTTCGGGAAAGACATATACTGCCCTTAAGACATATGTGAATGACAATAATGCCGGTGCTGAGATTGTTAAAGTGGGTTGTACCGGTCCGGCAAATTTTGAACCACTGCTTGCCATTCAGCTTCCGGGCAAGAACAAGCTTTTTTTCAGGAATATTACAGAAGAGAAGGTGGAGCCGCTTCTCAACGGAGTGTTTCATAACGACATTATCCATGATGATCTTGTCGGTCAGCAGGGAGGCACGGGATTTGAGCTGTGGCCTGGTATTCCCTTTATTTTCGACCTTCCGTTCTTTTCGTATCAGAAAAGAATTATTCTGGGCAACTGCGGCTGCTACAATCCGGAAAGTATTGAGGAATACATTGCCCGGGGGGGATACAGGTCCTTTGTAAAAGCCATCAGGCATTATACCTATGAGGAGGTATGCGACATTGTTGAAAGAAGCGGATTACGGGGAAGAAGCGGCGGAGGTTATCCGACCGGCCTGAAATGGAAGCAGGCTCTGAACACTTCTTCGCCGTCAAGATATATTATCTGCAATGCCAAGGAAAGTGATCCCGGAGCATTCACTGACAGGATTATAATGGAAAGTGACCCTCACCGGCTGGTTGAAGGTGTTGCCATTGCCGCGTATGCAATCGGATCTTCAACGGGAATAATATTCTACAGAAGGGGATCGGAGCACGGAAGACGAAGGCTTCAGAAAGCAATTGATGATGCCAGGGAATATGGTCTTCTCGGACATAACATTTTTTCAAGCGGTTACAACCTGAATATAGTGATACGTCCGGAGCCCGGCGCCTTTGTCTGTGGTGAAGAAACCGCTCTTATCAGTACTCTTGAAGGCAAAAGGGGAATGCCCCAGCTTAAGCCGCCATATCCCACAACCTACGGTTTATTTGGAAAACCCACGGTGATAAACAATGTTGAAACCCTGATGAATATTCCCGTGATCATGCAACATGGTCCCGAATGGTTTCGTTCATTCGGAACAGAAGGAAGTCCGGGTACAAAAATTTTTGCGATAGCCGGCAGGGGTCGTCTTTCCGGTGTGGTGGAAGTGGAAATGGGTACCTCATTCAGAACTATTATTGAAGATATTGCTGATGGTATAAAAGACGGGAAAAAATTCAAGGGAATACAGATAGGCGGATCTTCAGGTTCTTTTCTGATACCTGAAAATCTTGACCTTACCGTGGATTATGAGGTAATGAGGGAAAATGATCTTGTAATGGGTGCCGGCGGATTTGTGATAATTGATGAGGATACCTGTATAGTTGATCTTGTAAGGTATTACATGGAATTTATGCGCAATGAAAACTGCGGGAAATGTATACCCTGCCGTGAAGGCACCGGGCGCATGCTGGAAATACTGGAGAACGTCATCAGGAAGCCATCGGATGATGAATCCGGAACAACACTCGAACGCTTCAAAGGTGTAATGCAGCTTGAGACTATTGCATCGGTGATGAAGGATACATCGCTGTGCGGACTGGGTCAGACAGCCCCGAATCCCTTCCTGAGTGCCCTCAGGAATTTCAGGGAGGAATTTGAGGAACATATCTTTGACAGGAAATGCAGGGCCAATGTATGCAGGGGACTGAGAACATTTGTCATTGATGTGGACAAATGTACCGGATGCACCGTCTGTGCTGCAAAATGTCCGGCCAGTGCCATTTACGGAACCAGGCTGCAGCCATTCTTTATCGTTGAGGAGAAATGTACCGGCTGTGGTATCTGTTATGATGTTTGTAAGTTCAATGCAATAATAATCAGGTAGGGGGAATGCTTTTTACAATTCAGGTAAATAATAAGAAGATCAGGGCTGAAAAGGGTGAAACCATCCTTTCCGCACTGAACCGTAATGGTATAATAATACCAACCCTGTGCAGGATGAAGGATTTTACACCTACCGGAGCCTGCAGGATGTGTGTTGTGGAGGTTGAGGGCCGTGACCGCCTTGTTGCTGCATGTTCCCAGCCCGTTGAGGAATGGATGAAAATCAAAACACATTCACCGAGAGTCATTACGGCAAGAAAAACCAATGTGGAGCTTCTTCTTTCCAATCATCCCGATGACTGTCTTTACTGTGACAGGAATCTGAACTGTGAATTACAGCGCCTGGCTGAAGAACTGAACATAAGAGAGAGAAGGATAAAGGCAAAGAAGATCCGGCCGATGCTGGACCAGTCCAGTCCCTCAATAGTAAGAGAACTCTCAAAATGCATTCTCTGCGGAAGATGTGTCAGGGTATGTGAGGAAGTGGTTACTGCAACGTCAATCGATTTTATATACAGGGGAAGCAGTATACATGTCGGACCTGCAATGGACCGGGATTTCAATTTCTCGAGCTGCATCAACTGCGGCCAGTGTATAATTGTTTGCCCTACGGGTGCCCTTCATGAAAAATACAACATCTCTGAAGTACAGGAATATCTTAACAATCCTGAATTCATGAAAGTGATTCAGTATTCTCCGCTCGTTCCTGCAGGCATTGCAGAAGAGATCGGTATTAAATACAACCGTGATTTTGACAGTATTCTTAATTCCGTACTCAGGAAAATAGGATTTGAGAAAGTTTACAATACAGGAACAGGAACCGATATCCTGATATGGGAAATGGCAGAACAGCTTAAAAGCCGGATCAGCTCGGGAAATGGGGGACCGCTTTTCATTTCTGCCTGTCCCGCGTGGAATAAATATGCCGAACAGTTCATGCCCTCGTATCTTCCCATGTTGTCAAGTCTGAAATGTCCCCAGCAGATTGCAGGTTCTCTTATCCGTACAGCTATTGCTGATCAGGCCGGAGTAAAACCCGAAAAGATTTTTTCAGTGTCGGTTACACCCTGTACTGCCATGAAATTCGAGGCGCGGCGTGACGGAATGATGCGCAAGGGAATAAGTGATATTGATTCCGTGCTGACTGTAAGGGAACTGGGCCGGCTTATCAGGCTCTACGGAATAGATGTGAGCAATTCAAGTTCGGAACAGGCCGATTCCCCCATGGAAGGATTCAGTTCTGCCGCAGCTCTGGCAGAATTATCCGGAGGCCTTGCTGAAGGAATAATCAGATCACTGTGTTATTCTGAAACCAGGCATTCCCCCGGCAGGCAATATATAAAGAAACTCAGGGCAGGAGCCTCTTTCAGGGAAACGGTTATTCCCGCTGGTCAGTACGAGATCAGCGTTGCAGTTGTAGACGGGCTCACCGGACTGGAAAAGCTGAAGTCATCAATTGATGCCGGCAAGAAATATGATCTTGTGGAAGTGATGGTTTGTCCGGGAGGATGTATCAGCGGTGCAGGAATGCCGTTCAGGAACCAGAAGGATGACAGGAAAAATCTTGCCAGAATGATTTACCAGGCTGATGTGCATGATGCAATAGCCCTTCCGGAAAAATCACCGGTAATGATGAATATTTACGATAAACTGATTGCTGAGAACAGTGAGATTGCCGACAGAAAGATATTTCATACACATTATGTAAAAAGAAATGTCCTGTTGTGAATGGCATCAACTGCTTAATCCCGCTAAGTTTTTCAGCCGGTTACTCCTGCGACCGGTTACTCCTGCGACCGGTAAATCCTGCAGCCGGTGACTCCGGTTTGCCGGGAAATCCTGCTGACCCGCCGGTAGTGCAGACCGGAACGAAACAGAACAAAACGAAGCGGGTACCGGAACGAACTGAAGACCGGAACGAACGGAAGACCGGAACGAAACGGAAGACCGGAACGAAACAGAACAAAACGAAGCGGGTACCGGAACGAAACGGAAGACCGGAACGAAACAGAAGACCGGAACGAGCTGAAACAGAACAGAATCCGAAATCTGAAATACAGAAAAGGAAATAAATATAATATACAATGCTTGTCTATACCATAAAAGAACTTTGCCGCACCTGTTACACTTGCGTGAGGGAATGTCCTGCACGGGCTATCCGCATTGAAAACGGACAGGCTGAAGTGATTGAAGACAGGTGTATTGCCTGCGGCAATTGCACAAAGGTTTGCAGCCAGGGAGCAAAAGTATATCTCAATACCACTGACCGGGTTATTAAACTGCTTTCGGAGGATGCTGATGTTGCGGCCATTGTCGCACCCAGTTTTCCGGCAGAGTTTTCCGAGATAGGGGATTACAGGATTCTTGTCGGAATGATTCGCCGGCTGGGATTCAGATATGTTGCCGAAGTATCATTCGGAGCCGATCTTGTTGCACAGAAATACAGGGAACTGGTGGATGAGGGCAGGGAAACCTTCATAACATCAGATTGCCCCTCCATAGTCAGTTATGTGAAGTATTATCATCCTGCCCTTGTTGGCAGGCTTGCCCCGGTTGTTTCACCCATGGTGGCAATGGCCAGGGTGGTTCATGCGAAGTATGGGCGTGATACCAGAATCGTATTTATCGGACCATGTGTTGCCAAGAAAGCAGAAAGCAGCGATGTTGATGAAGCCCTTACATTCAGGGAACTGAGAGATTTGTTTGCAGAACAGGGCATTGAGCCGGAGGATACCGGACCAACGGATTTTGATCCTCCTGCAGGAGGAAGGGGGGCAATATTCCCGGTAGCCAGGGGCCTCCTTCAAACGGCTGACATAAATGATGATGCAATAACGGGAAATATTCTTGCGGCGGAAGGCAGGATAGATTTCCAGGAAGCCCTGAAGGAATTTGAAGCCGGACTGATAAAAAACCATAGTATGGAACTCCTGTGTTGTGAGGGTTGTATTATGGGACCCGGAATATCAAAAAATACCAGGCAGTATACCCGCAGGGCACTGGTAGGCATTTATGCAAATCAAAAAATGCAGACTCTTGACATTAAGGCCTGGAAAGCTTATATTGAAGAATTTAAAAAACTGGATCTTTCGATTCATCACAGGGCGGATGATCACAGGATTCATCTTCCTGAAGAGAAGGATGTGAAAGAAGTTCTGACAGCAATGGGCAAGCTGACGGAAAAGGACCATCTTGATTGCGGGGCATGCGGATATGAAACATGTGTCGAACATGCTGCCGCTGTGAAAATCGGTCTTGCCGAGGAAGAAATGTGTCTGCCATACACCATAGAAACACTTCACAGATCAGTTAAGGAACTGGCGCTCTCGAATGAAAAACTGAGTTCAATGCAACTGGCACTCAAACAGTCCGAGAAGCTTGCACACATGGGACAGTTGTCAGCCGGAATTGCACATGAACTTAATAATCCGCTTGGTATTGTGATAATGTACAGCAATATCCTCCTTGAGGAAAGCAAGCCGGATGATCCGATGACAGAGGATCTGAGACTGGTTGTTGAACAGGCCGGCAGATGCAAGAAAATTGTTGCCGGTCTTCTCAATTTTGCACGCAAGAGCCAGGTTGACCATCAGCTTGTCAGTATCAAGGACCTGGTAATGCACAGCATGGAGAGTGTTATCATACCTGAGAATATTGAGATGAACATTGATGATCAGACCAGCAATCCCGATGCATGGCTTGATTCCGAACAGATGATACAGGTTGTTTCAAACCTTATAAAAAATGCAGTTGATGCAATGCCTGATGGCGGCAAAATTAATATTCTGCTGGAAGATACTCTGAGTGATATGATTATTACTGTGGGGGATACGGGAAGCGGAATAAAAGAAGAGGACAGGGTGAAAATATTTGAACCTTTCTTTACAACCAAAAGTCTCGGAAATGGTACAGGACTCGGCCTTGCAACAACCTACGGCATTGTCAAGATGCACAAGGGAAATATAAGCGTTGAGTCGGATACTGATCCGGCAAAAGGCCCGACAGGGACAAGGTTTAAAATTGTATTGCCCCGCCGGAGAGGATAAATGAAATTTTCAAAACTTTAAGGATATTTGTACAGAGATGAAAAAGAGTGATTTTACTATTCTTGTGGCTGATGATGATCCGGACTATCTCTTTCAGACTGTTTTTAACCTGAATAAGGTCGGTTACAAGACCATTACAGCAGAGAGCCAGGCTGAAGCGGAAGCAATTATTGAACGCTTCCGGCCTGATCTTGCCATTTTTGATCTTATGATGGAAAGTGATGACAGCGGTTTTATTTTATGTTACAAAATACGGAAAAAGTATCCCGATGTTCCGGTGATACTTGCAACAGCTGTTTCGCGGGAAACCGGCATGTCGTTCAGTGTGGACACTGAGAGGGAGAAGTCATGGATCAGGGCCGACAGGTACCTTGAGAAGGGGATACGTGCCGAGCAGCTTGATCAGGAAATAATGAAACTGTTAAAAATATAGGAAATGGCGGTATTGAAAGTACTTGTCATAGATGATGAACCGGGAATCCGCTCAGGCGTCACCAGAATACTCAGGGATTTTCAGGTTACCTATCCATTCATGGATGAGGATTATACATTCGAGATGTTTGAAGCACCCACGGGTGAGGAGGGTATTGAAATGCTTGAAAATGACAAGCCGGATATTATCCTGCTCGACAATAAACTGCCCGGCATGCAGGGGGTGGAAGTCCTTGAATACATACACAACAAGAATTATGATATCATGGTTGCGATGATTACCTCATACGCATCCCTCGATGTGGCGGTCAAAGCGACGCGTGACGGGGCCACCGATTTCATTCCGAAGCCTTTTACACCCCAGGAGCTTAAATCGAGCATTGAAAATATTACCAAACAGCTTTATCTCAGAAGAATAACCCGGCGCCTTACCGAGGAGGGGAAACAAATAAGATATCAGTTCCTTTCGGTTCTTTCACATGAACTGAAAGCACCTCTCAACGCCGTTGAGGGATATCTCAGAATGATGCAGGGACAGGAAGCCGGCGACAGGATAAGTGATTACACTGACCATATTGACAGATCTTTGCAGAGGATACTGGGAATGAGGAACCTGATCATGGATCTCCTGGATTTTACAAAGATACGTCTTGAAAAGAAGGAAGAAAGGGTACGAACCCTTGATCTTGCTGAAATCGCCAGGGGCGCTATAGTTACCGTACAACCCTATGCCATCCAGATGGAAGTCACCATTAATCTGGAAGTCAGATCAGAAGCTTTCATAGAGGCCGATCCCGCCGATATGGACATAATCTTCAATAATCTTGTTTCCAACTCGGTAAAATACAACAAACCGGGAGGCAGAGCAGATATCATTATTGATTCGGACGATAAAGATGTTGTTATCAGCTTCGCAGACAATGGGATCGGGATCAGTGAGGAAGATATTCCCGATCTTTTTACTGAATTTGTGAGAATAAAAAGTGAAAAAACAAGAAACATAACAGGAAGCGGACTGGGACTTTCCATAGTAAAGAAAATTGTTCAGCTTTATTACGGAACAATCACAGTGGAGAGCACACCCAATGTCGGAACAGTTTTTACTGTCAGATTGCCGGGGAATACCTCAGCCCCTGTCTGAGACGAAGGTTCTTCCGACAAACCGGGACAGGTTCCCGACAAACCGGGACAGGTTATACGAACCACTTAAGTTACAATTATTTAATGCTATTATTTACAGATGGATTTACCGGGCAAAACAGTTGAAAGACTCAGTGAATACAGAAGAACACTCCTTGGTTGTCTGGAAGAAAAAAAGAACTATATTTTTTCCCATGAACTGGCGGCAAGGCTGCATATTACGGCAGTGCAGGTACGGCGCGATCTGATGCTCATCGGTTATTCCTCGGTGCTGCGTAAGGGATATGATGTCAGGGAACTAATCGAAACAATCGGAACGATCATTGATTCGGAAACTACCCTGAATGTGGCGATAATAGGTATTGGAAATCTCGGGAGGGCCGTTGCCGGATATTTCAGGGGAAAAAGATCAAAGCTCTGCCTTGTAGCTTCATTCGATACTGACCAGCACAAGGTCAATAAAGTTATTTCCGGCGTCAGGTGCTATCCTGCCCCGGAAATGGAAAATGTTATCAGGGAGCTTGATATCAGGATAGCGATAATCACGGCCCCGGCAGATTCAGCCAGGGAAATTGCCGCGGAGGCCGTCCGTTGCGGAATAAAGGGAATCATGAACTTTACCACGATATCACTTGTGGTTCCTTCATGGGTCTATCTGGAAGAATATGATATGATTACCTCTATAGAAAAAGTTGCTTATTTCGTAAAGGAAAACAAAATTTAGAATCATATTCATAATGAGAATTTTCAGAGGATTTGAAGAAGTAAGGGGAATCCGGAACCCTGTTGTCACAACCGGATCATTCGACGGAGTCCATATAGGTCATAAAACCATTCTTAACCGTCTCAGGATGCTTGCCTCGAAGCATGACGGCGAATCGGTTCTGATCACATTCTATCCGCATCCCCGGAAAGTGCTCTATCCCGACACGGCCGGAAAGAATCTCAAACTTATAAACACACAGGAGGAAAAGCTTGAACTCCTCAGGAAAGCCGGCCTTGACAACGTGATAATAGTTGAATTTACCAGGGATTTTTCAAGGATCACCAGTGAAGAGTTTGTCAGGGATTATCTGCACAGTATGCTGAAAGCAAAGGTGATTGTGGTGGGATTCAATCATCATTTCGGGTTTAACCAGGAAGGGGATTACAGGCATCTCTGGAACTGGAGGAAGAAATATAAGTTTGAAGCCGAGGAGATCCCCGAACAGGAAGTACAGCACGAAACGGTCAGTTCCACCAAGATCCGAAACGCCATAAGGGAAGGTTATATTCAGAGAGCAAATGCATATCTCGATCATTATTATATTGTTATGGGAACAGTGACGGACAACAGTCCGCCGCGGATTGCAGACAATATACATTTCGTGCGGATGCCTGTGACAGAAGAGAGCAAGCTTCTTCCTTCCCCCGGACTGTATGCTGTATCCCTGGTGGCGGAAAAGGCCGTTTCAAAGGCAATGGCATTCATTACACGGAATGAAAGTACCGCTCAGGAATTATTTATCAATATATTTGAAAATGAGGAATCCTTCTGCGGTGAAAGAACCTCAGTGCTTTTTCATAAGAAAATTCACGGAGCCCTGTCCCCGGATGATCTGCATTTCGAATACCGTCTCGGAACTGCCAGGGATGAAATATCTGAACTTATTTACTGATAATACAGCAGGGCTGCGGAAAGTCTGATTCTCCCAGGGTAGTATCCTTCAATCCGTTCCTGTAGCTGCTGTTTAAAATATCTGCCCCGGAAAATCGTATTCAGCTTTTTCCTGTATCTGATTGAGAATTACTGCATTCAGCTGCCTACAGTATCTGTCCGAAAAATATCGCATTCAGGAAAATCTTGTTTGTACCGTACCATATTGCCCTGAAGTTGGTATTGTCATAGAGGGAGATAATCCTGTTCCCGTGAACCGAGACAAATGCACTTCCTTTCAGCCGTTCGGTGTTTTCCCGTGTACAGTAGCCGCTGAGCAGCGGGTCAGCCGTATAAACGGCAGGATTACTGTAAATATCCTTGACTTTTTTTACTGCGGATATTCCTGTTTTCATTACCGGAACGATATCATGTGTATATCCGTAACACAGTGGATGACTGAGATCAAGTTTTACCGAAAATATTGATCCGGGGATTTGCCGTACCTGGTTATTCATGGCTCTGTGTGCATAGATCCCTTCCTTCAGCCTTGATTCTGCAGCAGGTATGTATTCAATTTCAGCCAGCTTGTTTCCGGCCAGCCAGTTGTTTCCGCCCTTGTAGGCAATAATGGTTCCGCCCTGCCTGTTCCATGATCTGATTTTCTCTATTCCCCGTGAACCCAGGGCGGGTGAGCCTGCAATAATGAGCACGTTATAGCGGTTAAGATCAATATTGTCAAATGCCGGTGCGCGTATCATGGTGACCGGCATATGGAAACGGGTGTCGAGCATATGCCATATTTCGCCGGCATCCAGACTGTTTATTCCATCCCCCGCTATCATGGCCACCGATGGTTTTTCAAGCACGGCAAAACTACTGCTTCCAAGGTCAATGCCCTCTTCCGTGAAACCGGTACTGACCCCGTAGACAGTCAGACGGAATTTTTCCGCTGTCGACTGTATAATTTTTCTCAGTTCGCTTTTGCTGACCGGCTGATCATTCGCATGAACCATCACGGTGCCGTATCCGAAGGCATGATTCAGTTCTTTGTTCCTGTAAGCAAATCCGGCCTTTGCGACCCTGGTCCTTATTCCTGCTTTCTGCAATTCATAAAGCGCCCCGGGAGCAAGATATTCATTCCATTCAAAGAGGTAGGCAAAGGGATCTTCCGGTCCCGATAATTTTCCTTCGGCCTGCGGGACTTCCATGATTTCCTCCCCTTTCAGGGTTTCTGCTTCCCCGGTCCGGCTGATTGACGTATACCTGATATTGAAGGACATAGGAAGGAGCCACGTGGAAATGTCATAGAATGTACTGTCAGTAAATTCCGTGACAGGCTCAAAAAGGCTTCTTATGAACCTGTGCTCATTCTGTTTCAGGGGAACAATAAAGGAGGAGCCTGCCCTGAAGCTGATTCCTTCCCTTTCTGTATCCCTGGAAAGACGGTAAACTTTTATCTGGTGGCCCTTCAGAATACGGATGAATTCAGAAAGTCTTCCCTTGTCGTCAGGTTCAGTGAAAATATATGCCTTCACGGGATGCCTGTCGGCCAGAAGTGCTGCTTCCCCGTAAAAGGCAGCCAGACTTTTCAGGAGTTTTTCCCGCATTGCCAGCCCTGCTTCAAGCGATGAAAGGGATACTGCAACCTGGTTCCGGATGGTATAGGGGAAGGACAAAAGCATGTTGGAAGTTTCCCGGAGATGGCCCTTCACTCCGGCCTGCTCAAAGAGGATACCGACAGATCCGTGAATGTCGGGATAGGACGAACCTTTCCCTATATAGAAGTCATCATAGCTTTCTTCCGTGACGTAAAGGGTTCCGATACGGTTAAGATGCTTTTCGTGAAACTTCCCTATTTCAGCTGTCAGATGCTGGTTTACCTCAGGTGTAAGAGGATTGTTCCTGCTGGGTATCCCGGGCTGGTAAAAGAATGTTGCATTGGCACCCTGTTCATGATGATCGGTAACAATATCCGGTCTCCATCTGTAAAAGGCTGCCACACGTCCCACCGATTCGGGATGCTGAAGCAGCAGGTAATCCCTGTTCAGGTCGAACATGTAATGATTGCTTCTTCCTCCGGGCCAGTTTTCACTGAATTCCCATGACTGGGGATCCGGATTGTTGTTAAGGCTGCGGCTGAAATTGACCCATGTTGAGTGGCGCTGCATACCATCCGGATTGAGTGCAGGATCAATCAGAACCACAGTATTTCTGAGAAGTTCATCAATACCGCCGCCTTCTCCTGCAGTCAGGTAATAGGCCACCAGGACAGCTGCGTTCTGGGAGCTGGATTCATTTCCGTGAATACCATAACCCAGTTTTATAAAAACCGGTGCCCTGCTGATATCCACCCCGGAGGAAAGTCCGGGATCAGCCAGACTGATATGCTCCAGCCTGAGCTTTTCCAGGTTCCTGATATTTTCCGGAGAGCTGATTATAAGATGACCCAGAGGCCTGCCTTCATGACTTCGTGCATATTCTTCCCACAGGACCCTGTCGGAAGAGCGGGCAAGTTCCTGCATGTAATAATAAAGCTTGTCGTGGGAAAGATGCCATTCCCCTATTTCATGGCCAATAAACTGCTCCGGTGTGCTAATCTTTTTGTTATAACTTACGTCATCTGGAAGGTACCAGGAAGTACCGGGCTGCGAAAAAATTGTCTGGCTGATCAGAAGAAGAGCCGTAATGAAAACTGTTATGATCCTCATTGCTTGATAATATATGTTAATCCTGCAATTTAGACAAAAAAGATTCAGAAGGACAGAACGGGATAATCCTTTTTCAGAGAGTATCGCCGAAATCCTTTCTGTATGCTTCAGCCAGTCTTTCCGGCCAGTCACTGACAGCTTCAAGTCTTCCCGTGAAAAATCTCAGAACGGGAGGTTCTTCCACAAATCTTAGTCCGCCTACCAGTTCCCTGTTTTTATATAACCAGTTAAGCCGGTCAATGGTGAATTCCACCTGCGAAAGGGTAAACACCCTTCTCGGCAATGCCAGTCTCATCAGTTCAAGATCAGCATATATCTCATTACCATTCTCATCGCGGGTGCTGCTCATTGTGCCGCGTTCCATTCCCCTCACTCCGGAAGCAATGTAAAATGCCGAAACAAGAGAGGCAGCAATATATTCCGACTGGGGCAGATGCGGGAGGAACTGTGTGGCATCAATATGGCTGCCGAGTGCACCGCCGGGGGTTACAACAGGAATTCCAAGCTTTTCAAGCTCCCCGACCATGTATTCTATGAACATCGGCGACTGACCGACAACATTCTCTTCCAGCGTTTCTTTCAGTCCCTGTGCCATTGCTTCTATTTCCCGTACCGAAATGCCTCCATAGGTCAGAAATCCTTCATACAGCGGAACCAGATGCTTCATCCTTGTAAAGATATCAGCGGAATTGGTACAGATGGCACCACCTTTTGCCGAGCTTACCTTCCTGCCGGAAAAATATACAATATCACATAATTCACACATTTTAAGCAATATGGATCCGATAGTCTCTTTTTCACAACCGCTTTCCCTCTTTAAAATGAAATATGCATTTTCTCCTATAAGGCTCGCATCCAGAACTATTATAAGATTGTACTTGTCAGCAATCCTTCTTACTTCCCTCAGGTTTGAAAGAGAAAAAGGCTGGCCGCCGATAAGGTTTGTTGAGGCTTCCATTCTGATGAAGGGGATATTCTCAGGCTTCACTTCCAGAATAACTTTTTCCAGCTTTTCCGTGTCAATGTTTCCCTTGAAGGGATGAGAACTGTTTATTTTCATGGCCTCAGGTGTATACAGCTCAAGTATGCTGCCTCCGTTGAGTTCAATATGGGCACGGGTGGTTGTGAAATGATAGTTCATGGGAATAATCGATCCTTCACTGATATAGGCTTTGGAAATAATGTTTTCAGCTGCCCTGCCCTGATGTACGGGGAGAATATATTTTTTCCCCAGAACCTCCTGTACACTTTTCTCAAACCTGCTGAAACTGACAGATCCCGCATAGGCATCATCAGCCACGAACATTGTCGAAAGCTGTTTGTCGCTCATGGCATTGGTTCCGCTGTCGGTCAGCATGTCGAGAAAAATATCCTTTGTTGAAAGAAGAAATGAATTGTATCCGGCTGCCTTTACTGCCTTCAGCCTTTGCTCTACGGGCACGAGATTGAGTGACTGAACAATACGTACCTTGTGCATCTCAAGGGGAATCTGTTTGCCGTTGAAAAATTTAACTCTGCGATTGTTGCTTATCTTTTCCATTTTTAAGAGTTTAAGTTGAGAAATGGTCTGTTATATTGTATTAAGCTTTTAAATTGAGTCCAAACGTACTGTAATTTCAGATAATATCAAACAGAGTCCTGAGGATGACAGACATCATTTTGTATTTTTGAGCTTAAATTTTTTATATTGCTGGTTAACTGTTTGTGAGAAAATAATGTACTATTACTTTGAAGATGACTTTTTGAAATGATAAATGAAAAACTCATAAATCCTGCCAGTATTGTTGTTGTCGGGGGATCGGAAGATCTTTTCAAACCCGGGGGAAAGATACTTCGGAACATTATTGACGGAAACTATGCCGGGAACCTGTATGTTGTCAACCCGGGGCATGACATGGTACAGGGTATTAAATCGTACCGCGACGCGGCTTTCCTGCCACAGGTTGACCTGGCAATAATTGCAGTCCGGGCAAAATACTGCCTTCCCCTGGTTGAATTATTGCTGAAAGAGAAAAATACCAGGGCATTTATTATCCTTTCTGCCGGATTCAGTGAGTCGGGAGAAGAGGGAAGGAAGCTTGAGGAATCGATTGCAGAAATGATCAGTGATGCGGGAGGCACGCTTATAGGACCAAACTGCATTGGTGTTATAAGTCCTTATTACAATGGTATTTTCACCACACCCGTTCCCGGATTGAGTCCGCTGGGATGTGACCTGGTTTCGGGTTCGGGAGCGACAGCGGTTTTTATCTTTGAATCAGCCATATCCAAGGGTCTCAGCTTTTCCGGTTTTTATTCCGTTGGGAACAGTGCCCAGACAGGTGTTGAGGAGGTCCTGGAATACTGGGACAAAACTTTTGATCCGGAAACAAGTTCATTCATAAAACTTATTTATGTGGAGCTTATCCGGGACCCAGACAAGCTCCTTTACCATGCATCATCACTTATAAGGAAGGGATGCAGGATTGCGGCTATCAAGGCCGGGACAAGCGAGGCGGGAATGAGAGCCGCTTCTTTTCATTCAGGAGCCCTTGCTTCATCTGATTCAGCAGTGGAAGCTCTTTTCAGGAAAGCAGGAATTGTCAGATGTGCCGGCAGGGAGGAACTTACTACAGTGGCTTCGGTATTCTGGCACAAACATTTGAAGGGCAGGAATATTGCCATTATTACCCATGCCGGGGGACCGGCTGTGATGCTTACTGATGCCCTGTCTGCCGGAGGAATGAACATACCCCGTATCAGCGGTGAACATCATGACAATCTTATTGCAATGATGAATCCGGGTGCTTCGGCAGGCAATCCGATAGATATGATTGCCACGGCAACAAGTGAGCAGCTGGACAGAATAATCGATTATACCGACCGGAAAATGCCGGAAATAGACGGGATGATTGTTATTTTCGGCGACAACGGACTGAATGACATGTCGGTGATCTACGATCTTCTTCACCGGAAAATAGAAGAGTGTGAAAAACCTTTGTTCCCCATTCTTCCTTCGGTGTCAAGCTCACAGAATGAGATAGAATATTTCCTGAAGAAGGGCCATGTCAACTTCCCTGATGAGGTTGTTCTGGGAAGGGCACTGACGAGAATCTCAAACACCCCTTGTCCTGCCGAGGAAAAGATTTTTCTTGAAAACATAGACATTCCCGGTATACGGAGAATTATAGACAATTCAGTTTCCGGTAATCTTGATCCGGATACCATTCATCAGCTTCTCAGTGCGGCCAGGATTCCGGTGGTCAAGGGGACTGTTGTCAGAACAGTCAGGGAACTGACAGCTGTAGCCCGAAAAACGGGATTTCCTCTTGCTGTCAAAGTGGTAGGACCCGTGCATAAGTCTGATGTCGGCGGGGTAACACTCAATATCAGAAGCCTGGAACATCTTGAGGCAGAATTCAGAAGAATGATGAAAATCAGGGATGTGAGGGCAGTTCTTGTTCAGGGAATGCTAAGCGGAACAGAACTTTTCATTGGTGCAAAATATGAACCCGGCTTTGGTCATGTGATAATGTGCGGACTGGGAGGAATCTTTGTGGAGGTTCTCCGCGATATTTCCTCCGGACTTGCCCCGCTCACCCATGATGAAGCAGGGTCGATGATCCGGAGTCTGAAAGGCTACAGTATTATCAGAGGAACAAGAGGCCGGCCCGGGCTTGATGAAGGGAAATTCACCGAAATTATTGTAAGATTGTCAAGCCTGCTTAGATTTGCAACCGAAATAAAGGAAATGGATCTTAATCCGCTTATTGGTAATTCTGAGACAATTACAGTGGTTGATGCAAGAGTCAGAATAGAAAAATGAAAAGAAAGACAGGGATTGATTTGACGGGGAAAGGATATAATTGTTAAATTCGGATTTTTTTTAATAATCTTTTCAGATTAAGCCAATGTTAATACAACAGTTGTCAGTATTTCTGGAAAACAAATCGGGCCGGCTTACTGAAGTGCTTGAAACTCTGGGTAGAAAGCGGATCAGGATCATGGCACTTACAGTTGCTGACACCACCGAATTCGGGATATTGCGTCTGATAGTGTCCGATCCCGAAAAAGCCAGGACCATTCTCAGGGAACAAAAGTTCACGGTGAACATGACGGAAGTCATATCGGTTGTTGCTCCCAACGAGGCGAAAGATTATGCCAAGGTGCTTAAGATATTGTCAGACATAGATATAAGTGTGGAATATACCTATGCATTCACTACGGGAAAAAGCTCGGTGATAATACTTCGCTGCAGCAATAATGAAAAGGCAATCAGGGCTCTTGAAGATAACGAGATGAATCTGCTGATGGCCAGTGATCTTTATAAAATCTAATATTAAAAATTCTGTTGTTTTTCCGATGAATATGAATATCTGGAACAGGCACTTTGAGTGCATGGAAAGGGATGATCTCCGGTATTATCAGGAAAAGAGACTGAGGGAGACTGTGGCACGGGTTTATTTCAATGTACCCTATTACCGGCATAAGATGCAGGAAGCCGGACTCGGACCCGAAGCCGTCAATTCTCTTGATGATCTCAGGAAGCTGCCTTTCACAACCAAGGATGACCTGAGGGATAATTATCCTTTCGGCCTGTTTGCCGTGCCGATGAGTGAAATAGTAAGGCTTCATGCATCTTCAGGCACAACAGGAAAGCCAACTGTTGTCGGTTATACCAGGAATGATGTTGCAACATGGTCGGAAGTTATGGCCCGTACTCTCACATCAGCAGGAGCAGGCCGTGACGATTTCATCCATATCGCATACGGATACGGCCTTTTTACAGGAGGACTGGGACTTCATTATGGCGGGGAAAAGATAGGAGCATCAGTGATTCCGGTCTCGGGAGGCAATACCACCCGTCAGTTGCAGCTTATGCGTGATCTCGGCTCAACCATTCTTGCCTGCACACCTTCCTATGCACTTTTTCTGGCTGAAGCCATACAGGAAAACGGGGTAAGACGGAGTGACCTGAAGCTGAAAGCCGGAGTTCTCGGTGCCGAGCCCTGGACTGAAAACATGCGAAAGGAAATTGAGAAAAAGCTTGAGATAAAAGCTATTGACATTTATGGGTTAAGTGAAGTGATAGGGCCGGGTGTGGCCAGTGAATGTATGATTCAGAACGGACTGCATGTTAATGAGGATCATTTTTATCCTGAGATAATTGATCCGGAAACTCTTGAAGTCCTTCCGGAAGGGTCGGTGGGTGAACTGGTTTTTACGACTATTACAAAGGAGGGACTGCCTCTTATACGTTACCGGACACGCGATCTTACAAGGCTGAATTCAGAAAAATGCGATTGCGGCAGAACCTTCGTCAGAATGGAGAAATGTCTTGGGCGAAGTGACGACATGCTGATTGTAAGGGGAGTCAATCTGTTTCCGTCACAGATCGAGACTCTGTTGCTTGAAATGAAGGAAATAAAGCCGCATTATCTCATCATTGTTGACAGGATGTATAATCTTGATACCATTGAACTTCAGGTTGAGGTAGATGAGGAATTTTTTCAGGACAAGATCAGTCAGCTGCAGATAATCAGGGGCAGGCTGCAGGACCGGCTGGAAAACGCCATTGGTCTTTCAATAAAGGTGACACTTGTTGAACCAAAAACAATTGAAAGAAGTGAAGGCAAGTCCCGAAGAGTCATTGACAAACGAAAATACTGATTTAAACATAATAACATGTATAACATACCAATTCCTTCCGGAATTATTGAAAGACTTGCCAATGATAACGGACTAAAATCGGTCGGGAGCGCATCCATACGGGAAATATCCTTTCTGACCGATCTTATTGAAAAGGAAACCGGAATACCTTTTGTAAGGATGGAAATGGGAGTTCCCGGCCTTCCGACTCCGTCGATTGCCGTGGAGGCTGAGATCGGGGCCCTGCAAAGAGGAGTCTCTTCAAATTATCCCAATGTTGCCGGTGTACGTGTCCTGAAAAATGAGGCATCAAGATTTATAAAACTGTTTCTTGATGTTGATATCCGGCCTGAAGGCTGTATTCCTACAGGGGGTTCAATGATGGGCGGATTACTCAGCTTTCTGGTAGCAAACAGGAATGACCGTACAAAGGAAGGAACTCTTTTCCTTGATCCCGGATTTCCCGTTCATAAACAGCAGGTTAAAATGCTCGGACATGAGTGTTATTCCTTTGATTTATATGATTTCCGGGGCAGTAAGCTCAGAGACAAGCTTGAGTCCTGTTTCAAAACCGGAAAAATATCCTCGCTGCTGTATTCCAATCCCAATAATCCCGCATGGATTTGCCTTAACGAAGAGGAGCTTGCCATCATAGGAGAGCTTTCCGCAAAATACGATGTCATAGTGATCGAGGATCTTGCATATTTCGGAATGGATTTCCGGAAGGATTATTCGCATCCGGGAGTTCCTCCATATCAGCCTTCGGTGGCACATTACACCGATCACTACATCCTTCTTGTATCAAGCTCCAAGATGTTCAGCTATGCCGGCCAGAGAATAGGACTGATGGCTGTTTCTGACAAGCTGTTCAACAGAAGCTATCCCGATCTCCTAAGGTATTATTCAAGTGATGAATTTGGTCATGCCCTTATTTTCGGAGCCCTGTACGGGATCTCTGCAGGTGTGACCCATTCGGTACAGTATGGGCTGGCTGCACTTCTCAGGGCCGTGAATGACGGAAGCTACAACTACCGCACTGATGTCAGGGAATATGAAGAAAAAGCTTCCGTGATGAAGAAATACTTCCTGTCAAACGGCTTTGAAATTGTTTATGATACAGACCTGGATGTGCCGCTGGCTGACGGATTCTATTTCACGGTCAGCTATCCGGGAATGACGGGAAAGGAACTGCTTCAGGAACTTCTGAAATATGGTATCAGTGCCATTACTCTTGATATAACGGGCAGTGAACGGGAAGGACTGAGAGCATGCGTTTCCAAGGTTCCCCGCGATCTGTTCCCGGAACTGGAGAAACGTCTCGGAAAATTCAATGAAGATCATCTTTTGAACAGGAAATAATTTAGATTAAATGGCAAAGATCAGAGGAAGTATAGTAATAGATATCGACCGCTGCAAGGGATGCGAGATCTGCATGGTAACCTGTCCGACGGGTACGATAAAAATGTCGGACCAGGTGAATCAAAAAGGTTATTTCTATGCCTGGCCTGCAAATCCCGGATTATGCATAGGATGTGCCAATTGCGCGGTAGTATGCCCGGACGGAGTGATAACTGTTTATAAAACAAAAATTTAACTTTCTGATGGAGAGAGAATTGAGACTGATGAAGGGGAATGAGGCGATTGCCGAAGCAGCGATACGTGCCGGAACTGACGGTTATTTCGGATATCCCATCACTCCCCAGAGTGAGATAGTGGAATATCTGATGGAAGCGAATCCTGTTGAAACGACCGGCATGGTTGTTCTTCAGGCTGAAAGCGAGATTGCTGCAATAAATATGGTTTATGGCGGTGCAGGCTGCGGAAAAAAAGTAATGACAACATCTTCCTCGCCGGGAATAAGTCTGATGCAGGAGGGTATAACCTATATCGCCGGTGCCGAGCTGCCCTGCCTTATTGTGAACATAGTAAGAGGTGGTCCCGGACTGGGAACAATACAGCCGGCCCAGTCAGATTATTTCCAGGCAGTAAAAGGCGGGGGACACGGAGATTATCACCTGATAGTGCTTGCTCCCGCATCGGTCCAGGAAATGGCCGATTTTGTGGAACTGGGATTTGATCTTGCCTTCAGATACCGGAATCCGGTTATGATCCTTTCCGATGGTGCCATCGGACAAATGATGGAGAAAGTGTATCTTAACCCGCAAAAGGAGAGATCAGTAACCGTACCAGAATGGGCAACCACGGGAAAACCCCCGGACAGGGAGAGGAATATTATTACTTCGCTGGAACTTGATTCCGCGAAACAGGAACTGTTCAACCTGAAGCTCATTGCAAAATATGATGAAATAAGGGAGAAGGAAGTGAGATTTGAAGAATTTCAGTGTGAGGATGCTGAATATCTCTTTGTTGCATACGGAACAAGCGCACGGATCTGTCAGAAATCAGTGCAGCTTGCACGTAATGAGGGGATCAGGGCAGGACTTCTCCGGCCGGTCACTCTTTTTCCATTCCCTGAAAAACAAATTGAAAAGCTTGCAGAAAAGGTAAAAATAATTTTGTCGGTGGAGATGAGTGCCGGTCAGATGAGTGAAGATGTAATGCTGGCAGCCGGAGGCAGGGTGCCGGTGTTTCATTTTGGCAGAATGGGAGGAATGGTACCGACACCTGAAGAGGTACTGGATTTTTTGAAATCAAAAATAATGGGAGACTAGAAAATGGCAGAAGTAACAGGAATAAAAGATTATATAAAGCCGGAAAATCTTGTTTACAGTAAAACCCGGCTGATGACGGATAATGTTCTTCATTATTGTCCGGGCTGTGGTCACAGCACAGCACACAGAATACTGGCCGAGATTATTGATGAGGAAGGGCTTCAGCAGGATGCGATAGGTATCTCGCCGGTAGGATGCTCAGTGTTTCTCTATCATTACCTTGATATTGACTGGCAGGAAGCAGCTCACGGAAGGGCTCCGGCATTGGCAACTGCCATAAAACGGTTATATCCGGACAAGTTTGTGTTTACATACCAGGGTGACGGTGACCTTGCAGCAATAGGAACTTCCGAAACAATACATTCCTGCAACAGAGGAGAAAATATCCTCATCATCTTCATAAACAACGGGATATATGGTATGACCGGCGGACAGATGGCCCCGACGACAATTCCCGGAATGAAATCATCAACTTCACCTTTCGGACGGGATACAAAACAGATGGGTTTTCCGCTGAAGATAACCGATATTGTTGCTACACTCCCGGGGACATATTTTGTAAGCCGGCAAAGTGTTCATACGGCGCTTAATGTAAGGAGGACAAAGCGAATTTTGAGAAAGGCAGTTCAGTATCAGAAACTTAACAGGGGAACCTGTTTTGTGGAGATAGTGTCAAACTGCCCTGCCGGCTGGAAGATGACACCGGTTGAAGCAAATAAATGGATGGAGGAAAACATGTTTCCCTATTACCCTCTGGGAGACCTTAAGGTTCCTCCGCCTGAAACATCAGGAATCCCTGACAACAAGGAATAAGATGACGGAAGGAATAGATTGACAGAAAGAGTAAATTGACAGAAGCAACAAAATGACGGAAGAAATAATAATTGCAGGTTTTGGAGGACAGGGAATCCTGTCTATGGGAAAAATCATGGCTTATTCCGGCGTAATGCAGGATATGGAAGTAAGCTGGATGCCTTCCTATGGTCCGGAAATGAGAGGAGGAACCGCAAATGTAACGGTGATCCTGAGTGATGAAAAAATCAGTTCCCCCATCCTCCGGCAGTTTGATACGGCAATCATTCTGAATCAGCAATCCCTGGACAAGTTTGAGAATTCTGTAAAACCGGGAGGTATCCTCATTTATGACAGTCATGGAATAGTCCGCCATCCTGAGCGCAGGGATATTTCCATTTATCAGGTTAATGCGATGGAGGAGGCGGGAAAAATGAACAGTCCGAAAACCTTTAATATGATTGTTCTTGGTGCTTACCTGAAGATCAGACCTGTTCTGACACTGGAAAATGTTGTCAGAGGTCTGGGAAAATCCCTGCCGGAAAGATATCATAATCTCATTCCCGATAATGAAAAGGCACTTAAGAGGGGAATGGAAATAGTTACACAGGTAAGCTGACAGGCTGATAATCTGATTATTTCCCGTAAAACCCCATTTCATCTATATATTTCCATACGGGAGCCGGCATGAAATATGACATATCCCTGCCCTGTCTGATTCCCTTCCTGATAAATGTTCCGGATATGTCCATCAGGGGTGCCCTGACGTAACGGACCGATGCCCTGGAAAGGAGAGTGTCAAGTGCGGAAGAAGGGGGCTTTGCAGATCCGGGCCGGGGATAAACATATATTTCATATCTTTTTATCAGTTCTGCAGCATTTTTCCATTTGTGAAGAGTAAAAAGATTATCCTCACCCATTACCAGGGAAAAAGTGTGATTCGGATATTTCTCCTCAAGATAGGCAAGCGTATGAATAGTGTAGGAGGGCAGGGGCAGGCGGAATTCAATATCTGATGCTTTTATCCTGTAGTTTTTGCCAATACCCAGGTTCACCATGTGAAGGCGTTGATAATTATCCAGTAGAGTTCCTTTTTTTTTCAGGGGATTTTGCGGACTGACAACAAACCATACTTCTTCAATGGGTGTAAACTCAGTCATATAGCCGGCTATTACAATGTGGCCGATATGGATGGGGTTGAATGATCCGAAATAGAGTCCGATTTTACTCATCTTGCCTTTCAATGAAATTTTTAATAATAGTGTATATTTCCTTCCGGGCCTGTTCCAGCCTGTCGTTGATTACCGTATAATCAAAGCAGTCGGCAAGTTCCATTTCTTCAAGAGCCTTATTAACCCTCATCTTTATTTTTTCAGGGGAATCAGTTCCCCTCAGGATAAGCCTTTTTTCCAGTTCCCCGACCGAGGGCGGCATAATGAAAACAGACAATGCCTTATGACCAAAAATATTTTTAAGTTTTATTCCACCCTTAACATCAACATCGAACAGGACATTTTTTCCTTTTCTGAAAATCCTTTCAATCTCTTCCCTGAGTGTTCCGTATAGCTGATTCCTGTATACTTCCTCCCATTCAACAAAGTCTCCTTTTCTGATTCTTTTCCTGAATTCACTGCCGGTGATGAAATGGTAATGTTTTTGGTTTTCCTCACCGTCCCTTGGTTCCCTGGTGGTTGCCGAGACAGAAAATTCCAGGTCAAGGTCCTTGTCCATAAGATAATTAACAAGTGTGGTTTTCCCTGAGCCCGACGGGGCTGAAATGATTATCAGTCTGCCTTTTCCTGAACTGTCCACGGATTCTCAAAGTATGTTAAGTGAATGTTCCTTTATTTTTTCAAGCTCATCCTTCATCATTACCACCACTTTCTGAATTTCCGCATCATTTGCCTTGGAGCCGATGGTATTGATTTCCCTGCCTATCTCCTGTGCAATGAAATTGAGTATTTTCCCGTTTGGTGCCTGCGATTCGATTTTTTCAGTAAAATATTCGCAGTGATTTTTTAGTCTGACCTTCTCTTCATTGATATCGAGTTTTTCAAGATAAAAAATAAGCTCCTGTTCAAACCTGTTCCCGTCGATATTTTCCCTGCCCACATTTTCTGCAAGAAGCTTGTGCAGCCTTTCCCTTATCCTGTTAATTCTGCTTCCTTCATGCCTTTCTATCTCATTGATGAGACTGCTTATCCTGTTTATACAGATTCTTAGATCTGATTCAATTGATCTGCCTTCTTCCGTCCTGAATGTGTCAAGCTGATGAGCCGATTCATCAAGCTTCTCCAGCACCTTGTTCCACTCTTCTTCGGGAAGTTCCGTTTTTTCTGTTTTCAGGGATTCGGGAAATTTCAGTATTGCCGACAAGAGGTCCATACCCGGATCAATACCGAGCTCGGCGGATATTTCCCTGATCTGGGTGAAATAGGATCTGACCACGGCTTTGTTGATTAGCGGAACCGCATCAGCATCAGTTATATCGAAAGAGATTGTCAGATCAATTTTTCCCCTGTCAAGTTTCCTGCTTATCAGCTTGCGGATCTCACTTTCTTTTTCCCTGTACAGCCATGGCAATCGTGTACTCAGATCGAATTGCCTGGAATTAAGTGATTTCATTTCAATCAATATTTTTTTTCCGGGAATTTCTGCTACGGCTTTCCCGTAGCCTGTCATGGATTTTATCATCTCTGTCAGGGATTGGTTATAAAAGGCAAAAATATGCAAAAGGATTTAAATGCGCAGTATTTCATTTAAATCAGGCCACTTCCAGCTTGAGGGTGAAATAACGGAGGATGGGCGCCTCCTTTATAATCCTGTATCCCTTGTTTATCGACCCTTTCCTGTTGAATACATTTTTCACGACAGCAGCTACATATGCCATATGGTTATCGGTATATACCCTCCGGGGAACAGCGAGCCTGACAAACTCATTTGCCGGATATCTGTTTTCACGGGTGAGGGGATTACGGTCGGCCAGCAGTGTGCCTACTTCGCTACCTCTTACCCCGCCTTCAATAAATATTTCACAGACAAGTACCTGCGCGGGGAATTCTTCTTTTGGTACCAGCGGAAGAAACCTGTCCACATCAATAAATATTGCATGTCCGCCAAAAGGTTCCACTACCGGGATTCCGTATTCCTTGAGTTTTGAACCAAGAAATGCTGTCTGGCTTATTCTCGATCTGATAAAATCCGTATTGGCACCTTCATACAATCCCCGGGCCAGGGCATTCATGTCGCGTCCGGTCATTCCCCCGCTCTGGATTAATCCTTCATGTATCATATTGAACTTAACAGCTTCATGATACATGGCCTCATCCCTGAATGCGGTGAATCCGCCCGCATTGGCAAGCGCATCTTCTTTTGCACTCATTGTCATTGCATCGGCATGCGAAAACATTTCAAGCAGAATCTCCCTGATACTTTTATCGGAATATCCGGTTTCCCTGGTTTTGATGAACCATGCATTCTCGGCAAATCGTGAAGAGTTGAGGATTAATTTTATACCATATTTATATGAAAGTTCACGGATATTTCTGATGTTTTCCATGCTTACCGGCTGACCTCCGGTCGAATTGTCGGTTACCGACAGGATAATACAGGGTATTCTTTCCCTGGGATTGTTCCGGAGAATATCATCCAGTCTGGTAATATCCAGGTTCCCTTTGAAGGGATGGTAAGCATACAAATCATCTGCTTCCCTGATGGTACAGTCGACCGGAATTGCCTTCCTGTACTCAATGAGTGCCCTTGATGTGTCGAAAAGGGAATTGCAGGGGACAATATCTCCCTCCTTCAGTATTAAGGAAAAAAGAATACTGTCGGCAATCCGTCCCTGATAGGTTGGTATGATCCTCTGAAATCCGGTAATCTCGTATATTGCCTGCCTGAGATTATCAAATGATGAGGTGCCGGCAAAGCTTTCATCTCCTGTAAACAGGGCTGACCATTGACTGTCGCTCATGGAACCGGATCCCGTATCAGATACAAGATCAATAATTACCTGTTCGGATTTTAAATTGAAAACATTGAATGATGCCTCCCTTATCCATTTTTCCCTTTCTTCTCCGGAGCTCGTATATACAGGCTCAGTCATTTTTATTCTGTAGGGTTCAAATAATGGTAGTTTCATAATTACAGTTGGAACAAAATAATAACTAACCGTAGAGTCATAACACTCCCCTGCAGCCAGCTATTGGATTTGTATAATTATGAGGAATTCTCTTATAAAATATATTCGGTTAAATTACCGTTATCTCTTTGCCTTGTGATCCGGGAGGTAATTTACCGATATAAGAAAAGTCCATTTTCCAAGGATCATCAGATGGGTAAAAATATAAATATTTTATGATATATTCAACGAATAAAAAAATAAGAGAGATAGTTGTAATGAATTTAAAAAATTTAAAATATCTGGGAGTATTATTTATTTCAATTTTAACTTATAATGTTTATTCTCAGGACAAAACACAGACTGACAGCCTGAGAAAGGCAACGACAGACAGTCTGGTGTTAACAATGCCTGAAAGTCCGGGGAGGGCAATAAAAGACAGCCCGGCGGTCGCAATGGCTGACAGTCAGGAGAGGGCAAAAAAAGACAGCTCCGTGGTTATAATGACTGACATTCCCGGAATGGAAGCAGTTGACAGTGCGGGAATGGAAATAATTAACATCTCCGGCCCTGAAATGATTGATTCACTAAAAAGGAGGGGAATTATATTCAGTGATCAGAGAGAAAAACCGGAAATAGTGTTTTCTGCCCGAAAGGCAGTGGAATTTCTTCAGGAACGCAGTATGCCCGGATACTGGAAAAATCCCGATGATCCCCTGAGGGCGGCAATCCGTCAACTTGTATTCAAGGCCATTAATCCCCCCTATGATTCCACGGAGTTGTTTATTTCACAGTATCCGTTCGATTCACTGGATGTCTCCTGGGATAAATTTTATGTCTGGAAACCAATCAGAATGAAGATCCCTGCCATCTCTCAGCCTCCGTCCCCCATAGCTGCCGATACAATGGCATTACCGGATATGCTTTCCAGGGATTATGCCACTGACACGGCCCGGAGCATCAGTGTTAAAATTCCCGGACTGCCGGAGCCATCTGTACGCAGGGCATATTTGAAGGATACCATAATTTATGTGGTTGCAGATACTTTGCGGGAAGTGGTTTCTGACTATCCGGAATTCCCGTTTACATATTACAATACACCCTTTCAGGGTGATTCACTCAGGACGGCAGTCAGAACACTGTCCAGTTTCGTCCAGTCACGGGATTCAAGCATAATCTATTTCACGGGTATTGGGGATGTTGTGACACCGGTATGGCTTAATTCCCGGTCGGGGATGATGCACCGTTACTGGCTCAGAACCGATATGAATGATTCGGTTACGGTATGGATTGGTTCACAGGACAGGAATACCGTCGGACTTTATCTTGAGACGGGTGTAAGCTTTGCCAGGCCGGTGAGACAGGGTTATCATTCAACAGCAAGGATAGAAATGAAGGAGATAGACAAATCCACATTGCTTGACGTAAAAAAAATTATTACAAAGCCTCTCCGCTGGAAGTATCACACCGAAACATCATTTGCTCTGAATCAGGCTGCACTTTCAAACTGGGTAAAGGGAGGGGAAAGCAATATATCAACATCCATTGATATAACCGGATATGCCGACTATACAAACAAGCCATATAACATCACGTCCAGTAATTTTGCAAGAGTCAAGTACGGTCTGGTTGCCTCGGGCGATTACGGGGTAAGAAAGAACCTTGACCTGCTGGAAACAAATTCCAAGGTCAATCACAAGGCTTTCGGGAAGTTTGATTTCAGCGGGATACTTCTCTTTAAAACCCAGATAGCCAGAGGATATAATTATCCCAATGATTCTGTGGCAGTGTCAAAGTTTCTGAATCCGGGAATACTTACACTGGGCGTGGGACTTGACTATAAGCCGAATAGCAATACTTCCATCAACTTTTCCCCGATATCCTACAAGGGTACTTATGTTCCGGATACGGTAAATATTGACCAGACACAATACGGTATTGCTGCTGAGCGGAGATCGAAGAATGAATTCGGAGCCAGCTTTATGATAAGCAATGTATTTAAAGTAACTCCGACCATTGTGCTGACAAACAGGCTTCAGCTCTTTACGAATTATATCAATAATCCCCAGAATGCTGACATAGACTGGGAAATGATAGTTACTGCCAAGCTGAACTGGTTTACCGATGTAAGGCTTAACACTCATCTTATATTTGATGATGATACAAAGACAGCTGTTTATGACAAGGATAATAAACCGGTACTCGGGCCGGATGGTGAGATAAAGAAAACTGCCCGTATCCAGTTCAAGCAGTTACTGGGCTTTTCTTTTATATTCAGGTTTTAGAGCGGCTTGTCATAGATCCTCCATTTCTTAAGTACCTGTCCGCCTACTCTTTCACATTCGCCTATCATGGTTTTATTGGTTTCCAGCACCAGGTGAACATCAATGGAATCCATTTTGTTCCGTATGCATGAATCGATCATTTTAACTGCCATCAGCACGTCGATTCCCTGATTCCTGAATTCTTTCTTTACGCCGCCAAGCACCATAAGGAGCTTTTTTGATCTTTTTGAAGCCTTCAGGATCTTTATGAAACCAAATGGGAACAATCTTCCTTTTGCTGCCCTTATACCCGGACTTAAATCGGGTACGCCAACTGCAAATCCCACTACCTGCCCTTCAGATTCCACAACTTTCATAAATTCCGGGTCAAGTATCGTGAGATATCTTTTTGCCAGATCCATCTTTTCCTGGTCATCAAGAGGAACAAATCCGTATATCTCTATGAAAGTCTGGTTCAGCAGTTCCAGGACAGGCAGAATATATTTTTTTATTTCCTTCTTCGATTTGAATTCAATTATTCTGAACTGATTGTTTCTGGTAATTCTCGTGTAGGCCCTTTCATATATCCCGGGGAGTTTTTCCGGGATCTTTATAAGATAGTTCACCAGGTCAACTTTCTTTTCAAAGCCTTCCCTTTCCAGCATGACAGGCATATAGGGAGAGTTTGTGGCACTTACAATGAAGGAAGGATATTCGAATCCCTCAATCTGAAAACCCTGGGGATCCTTGTCAGAAAAACCCAGTGGTCCCACAATCCTTTCCATTCCCTGTTTCCTTGCCCAGTCTTCGACTGTAGAAATCAGTGCATGAAATACTTCCTGATCTTCAAAGCATTCCATGAAACAGAAACGACTGTGATTCTCCCTGTGAATCTCATTGTAACGCTTGTTTGTTATCCCCATAATCCTGCCCACGGGCTTTTTCCCTCTGAAAGCCAGCCAGAGGGCTGTTTCAGAATAGTTGAACGCCCTGTTTCTTTTCCTGTCGAATAATTCCCACTCATCCATATATATGGGTGGCAGCCATTGGGGATCATTTTTATGGATTTTTTCAGGAAGATGAATGAATCTCCTGAGATCTCTCTTTGTCAGAACCTCACGGATAAACAGTTCAGCCATTTACGTTCAGTATTACAATACAGGTTCAAAATTTAAACAAGTATAAAAAAAAAACTGATCTGTGTCTCATTTTTTGTTTTATTTATGTTTTATTGTTTTTGCTGCGCCTGAGGGATGAGGTGGAATGGAGTGATTTATGTGAACCGGAACCAGCCTTTCCGGTAATTATTATCAAAGCAGAATCAGATCGAGGATAACAAATACTGCAAAAGCAATACTGGCAATGCCATTTGTTGTTCCGAAAGCCAGGTTCACCCTGCTCAGGTCATTGTGCTTCACAATAAGATGCTGATATATCAGCAGGGAAATGAATATCAGGGCTCCCGTCCAGAAAAGAAACTGACCTTTTCCGGCTGATCCTGCCACGATGACAAGAATAATTGTCAAAAGATGGACAGATACTGAAATCATTATTGCTTTCCGGATGCCAAGGGCGGAGGGTATTGAATACAGTCTGTTCTCCCTGTCAAAAGAATCATCCATCAGGGAATAGATTATGTCGAAGCCGCTTACCCATGTCAGGACGATGAATGAATAGAGGAGCGGAAGCAATGCAAAATGGCCGGTAACTGAAATATATGCACCGATGGGGGCCAGGCTCAGTCCGAGACCGAGTATGAAATGGCAGAGTGGAGTAAAACGTTTTGTAAGACTGTAACCGAGAATGATCAGCAGGGCCAGGGGTGAGAGAATCAGGGTGAGTCTGTTGATCAGGCCGGCTGCGATAATAAACAACAGTGAATTTACTGCAACGAATACGGAAGCAGATGCTGAACTGATTTTTCCTGAAGGAATTTCCCGGTTTCTTGTTCTTGGATTCATTGCATCCACCTTCCTGTCGGTAATCCTGTTAAATCCCATGGCAGCATTCCGTGCAAGGATCATGCAAAGTATTATCAGCAGTAAAAGCCGGATACTGAATTTCCCGCTGTCCCGGCTTATTGCTAGTGTAAAGCCTATCAGGGCAAAGGGCATGGCAAATACCGTATGACTGAACCTGACAAGCGACAGGTAGTTCCTGAACGACCTGAAAAAAGCAGTCATTGACAGAGAAGCTTCCGGTATATTTCGTAACTCTCATCATCGAAAGTAACGAAAATAACTTTCGAGGGAGAGGGGTTATTTTTCAGAAATCTTTTTGTTTCGTTAATAGCAATCAGGGCTGCAAGGTCTTTCGGAAACCTGTATGCACCAGTGGATATTCCCGGAAAGGCTATCGTTTCAATATTTTTGGATTTTGCCAGTTCAAGACTTGATTTATAGCATGAAGCCAGTAAATCAGTCTCATCGCGTTTGCCTCCATGCCATATTGGTCCTACCGTATGGATAATATATTTGGCCTTCAGATTGTAAGCCTTTGTGATCTTTGCTTCTCCGGTCTGGCATCCGTCAAGTTTCAGACATTCGGCATAGAGTTCCGGTCCGGCAGCCTTGTGTATGGCCCTGTCAACCCCGCCACCCCCCAAAAGTGAATTATTTGCAGCATTCACTATGGCATCGGCGTCAAGCGTGGTAATATCTCCTTTAATGAGTTCAATTCTCTCTTTACACATCTTTTCCATTATCTTATACTTGCTTTTAGTTCTGTTTTAAACACCGTGATCAGATTATTCATGGTTTTATCAATAGTCTTGTCCGTGAGTGTTTTCATATCATCCCTCAGGATAAAACTCACAGCATATGATTTCTTGTTATGGCCAAGTGATTCGCTTTCGTAGACATCAAAAAGATCTACTTCCCTGAGAATATGCTTTTCCGTTTTGAAAGCAATCTCCTTTATCCGGCTGAAAGGGATTTCCCTGTCAAGGAGAATAGCGAGATCCCTCCTTACCCAGGGGTATCTGGGAAGTTCCCTGAACAAAATCCTGTGTTTGCTGATCAGTCTGACAAGAAGATCCCATTCTATATGTGCATAAAACACATCCTGGCCGATATCGAATTTTTCCAGATAGTTTCCGGAAATTTTCCCTGCTTCAGCAAGGAATTTGTTGCCGGACAGGTAAGTAACAGATTCGGAAAAATATTTTCCGCTGCTTTCGGAACTGCTGATGTTTCCGGGATCCAGACCAAGTCTTGTGAAAACCAGTTCAACAGCAGACTTGATATTGTAAAAATCCGTCGGGGAGGTTTTGTAATTCCATCTCTGTTTTCCCCTGTTTCCTGAAATGAATATGTCGAGAGATTTTTTTTCCGAATAATCATCCACGACAGGAAAAGGGCTGCCGGAACTTTTGTGGAAATAGCAGTTCCCGAATTCATAGAGTTTAAGATCGGTGTTCTGGCGATTGATATTCCGTGCTACAGAGCTGAGTCCGCCGAACAGAAGAGACTGTCTCAGTGCATTGAGGTCGGAACTGAGGGGATTAGCAAGAGTCACCAGCCGGTCCCTGTCGAAATCGCCGCTTTCGTAAAAGGATGCCGGATTGAGGGAATTGCACATGATTTCGGCATATCCCCTGGCTGTGAGCATGTCGGAGATGATGTTCTGAAGCTTTTCCCTGTCGGGTTTTTCGGGAAAATAAAGTGTTGAATTGACATGTTCGCCGATTTCAATATTATTATATCCGTATATTCTCAGAATCTCTTCAACAACATCTGCTTCGCGGTGGACATCAACCCGGTACAGGGGTATCTCAAGCATCAGCCTGTCGCCGTCCTCTTTCAGGATTATGATGTCCAGCAGATCCAGTATCTTTTTAATGATGCCGGAGTCGATCTGTTTTCCTATCAGCCTGGCAATATTCCCGTAGCTGACATTAATTGTTCTGCGCTTTATCTTTTCCGGATATACATCCACTACGTCCGATGATATTTTTCCTCCGGCAATATCTTTAATAAGCATGCTTGCCCTTTTAAGGGCCCATTCAGTTCTTTCGGGGTCAGCTCCCCTTTCGAAACGGAATGATGCATCGGTGCTGAGACTGTGCCTTTTTGCTGTTTTCCTTATGGATACCGGATTGAAATATGCACTTTCCAGGAAAATATTTCTGGTGTTTTCAGTAATTCCCGATTTTATTCCCCCAAATACACCGGCTATACACATCCCCTCACTGACATTGGTTATCATAAGGTCTTTGGAAGAGAGTTTCCTCTCCACTCCGTCGAGTGTGATGAATTTCGTATCGCCGGGAAGATTCCGGATGATCACTTTCTTTCCGTCAATCCTGTCAGCATCGAATGCATGAAGTGGCAGACCTATCTCATGCTGGACAAAATTAGTGATGTCAACCACGTTGTTTATCGGGTTCAGTCCTATTGCCCTTAGTTTATTTTTAAGCCATACGGGTGATTCGGCCACTTTCACCCCGCTGATGGTGATCCCTGTATATCGCGGACATGCTTCGGCATTCTCTATTATCACTTCAAGGAAATTGTCGTTGTTGTCTGTCCTGAAGTTTTCAATTGAAGGGAGGAGGGCTCTTTTTGAAAATCCTTCGTTAATATTCAGATAGGCTGCAAGATCCCTGGCGACACCGAAATGGGAACCGCTGTCGATCCGGTTGGGTGTCAGACCTATTTCAAATACTGTATCCCTGGATATTTCGAAATATTCTGAAAGGGCCGTACCGGGAACGGCGTTCTTATCCAGTACCATGACACCCTCATGCGATGTTCCGAGACCCAGTTCATCCTCGGCGCATATATTGCCTTCCGAAAGCTCGCCTCTCAGCCTGGTTTTTTTGATTACAATGCTCTTATCATCCTTAAAAATCCGGGTCCCGGCAACCGCCACCGGAACTTTTTGTCCGGGAGCAACGTTCGGGGCGCCGCACACAATCTGCAGTGGTCCGTCAGAGCCGGTGTCAACGGTTGTCACCGTGAGTTTGTCGGCATCAGGATGTTTTTTGCATGTCAGAACCTCTCCGACAACAATTCCTTCCAGTCCGCCTTTCACCGATTCCCATTCTTCAACAGCTTCCACTTCGAGACCAATGGCGGTGAGAATGTCTGACAGCTTTTCTGTATCGATATCAATATCGAGATAATCCCTGAGCCAGTTATATGAAATCTTCATTTTTAAAAATTATCTGACTGAAGTCCGGGTCCGGATTACCGGCTCCCGTCTGCAGGTTTCAAAATAAAACGCAAAAGTAAGAAATTTGGAGGATGTTTTGATCACTGCCAGCTGTTTCAGCCGGGAATTTGTGTGAGAATCTTTTTTTGCCGGATTCAATAATCCTGATTACTGTCTGGGTATGGATAATTTAAATCCGCTCTTATCCAGTACCTGGTCATAATTTGTTCGAAAAATGCCGGCATCATTAATTTAAGTTTCCTGTATTCTTTTGCATGGAAGGCCGGTATTTCCTTATCTTTGCAGCCAAAGTCTGCCATATGGTTATTGAAAAAGAAGATAAGCTTATTCTTGTTACAAATGACGACGGGCTTTATGCTGCCGGTCTCAGAACCCTTCTGGAAGTTATGGAGGAGTTCGGCAAGGTTGTTCTCATATCAACCCTTGAAAGCCAGTCGGGGATGTCACAGGCACTTACAGTTAAAACACCATTGCGGACAAAACTGCTTGATGAAAATGATAAGCATAGAATATATACCTGCAACGGAACCCCGACTGATAGTGTTAAGCTGGCGATCAATCAGCTTCTCGACAGGAAACCTGATTTTGTCGTATCAGGTATCAATCATGGCGCAAATGCATCGGTGAGCGTTTTGTATTCGGGAACCATGGCAGCAGCACTGGAAGGCTGCCTGTATGGAATTAGCTCAGTGGGTTTTTCCATTAACAGCTTTTCGAGGAATATTGATTTCTCGGTCTGCAGGGATTTCATCCGCAGCATTATGAATGATTTGTCAGCCGAAGCGCTGCCTTCCGGAATATGCCTTAATGTAAACATTCCTGCTGTGAAGAGGGAGGAAATCCGGGGGATGCTTGTATGCCGGCAGTCAAGGGGTAACTGGAAAGAGGAATTTGACAAGCGGAAGGATCCCGCGGGAAGAACCTATTACTGGCTGACCGGCTTATACAACAACCATGAACCCGATGCCCGGGATACTGACGAATGGGCCCTCAAAAACAATTATGTTTCGGTTGTTCCGGTATCGATTGACATGACGGCCCACGGATATATTGATGCTCTCAGAAACAGGCTGAATGGATCTTCCCGCTAAGTTCGACAGGCTGATAACCGGTATTGTTTCCGGATTCCTGCTTCCGCTTGTCACCGGATTGATTATTTTTTTATTTTCAAAGGATCATCCTCTCTTCAGTGAGTGGATCAGAATAATCACGGATGCCGGTATTGAAACGAAGCTTATCACCCTGTGTGTGGTTCCAAATGTTCTGATATTTATGCTTTTTAATCATTTTGATATGCTGAGGGCAGCAAGGGGAGTCCTGGGACTTACTATTGCATGGGCTTTCCTGATCTTTGTCATTAAACTCATGGTATAAAACCTTCATGTCACAGTTATATAATTTGATTCCCTGTATGGCTATCTGAATATTAAGGTAATGAAATCGGCAGATGAAATATTTTATTGTAGCAGGTGAGGCTTCAGGTGATCTTCACGGTTCAAATCTTGTTAAAGAGCTGTTCAGGCAGGACAGTACTGCTGAAATAGCATGCTGGGGGGGTGACCTGATGCAGTCGGCCGGAGCCCGGCTCCTTATGCATTACAGGAATACTGCATTCATGGGCTTCATGGTAATACTTAAAAACCTGGGAAGAGTGCTTCAGAACATATCACTGTGCAGGAAACATGTCAGTGATTATAATCCGGATGTACTGATCCTTATTGATTACCCGGCTTTTAATCTGCGGATAGCAAAATTTGCAAAAAAATCAGGAATCAGGGTTTTCTATTATATTTCCCCGAAATTCTGGGCCTGGGGGGAGAGAAGGGTGAAAAAGCTAAGGAAACGGGTTGACAGAATGTTTATTATCTTCCCTTTCGAAACAGAATTTTATGCGAAACACGGGATTCCGGTAAAATACAGGGGAAATCCTCTCGTGGATGAAATAGAAAATCGTATTGCTTCTTTATCAGGGAGAAAGGAAACACTTGAAATGCTTCAGCTGTCTGAAAAACCGGTAATAGGGATACTCCCCGGCAGCCGCAGGCAGGAAATCAGGTCCATCCTCCCGCAGATAATGAAGATAACAGATGATTTTCCCCATTATCAGTTTGTGATCGCAGGAGTAAAAAACGTACCAGCCGGCATGTACCGCAGCATTACAGGGAATTCCCGGGTAAGGATTGTCACGGACAGGACCTATGAACTGCTGAGTGTGTGTGAAGCTGCCATAGTGAAGTCCGGCACTTCAACGCTTGAAGCCGCACTTTTCGGTATTCCCCAGGTGGTCTGCTACAGGGGGGATTTTTTATCGATGCTGATAGCCCTTATACTCATCAGAGTGAAATTCGTGTCCCTTGTCAACCTGATAGCCGGCAGGGAGGTAGTGAGGGAACTGCTCGGCTATTCGCTGAACAGGAAAAACCTGATTCATGAACTTTCTGCAATAGTAAAAGGTGGAAGCAAACGGGAAAAGATGTTGTCGGAATATGGGGTGATAAGGGAGAAGCTTGGACCGGCAGGGGCATCGGACAGAATCGCTGCTGCAATGCTTGAGGAACTGGGAGGGAGTTAAGAGTAAACTGACAAAGGACTGACAAAGGACCGGAATAATGAAATTATTTTCATATAAATCACTTTCCCTGATTGTTATGCTGGCATGTATGCCGGCTTTCTGCTTCTCCGTGCCATTGTCTGCCCGGGTGAAGCTAAGGCTGCTAAGCAGCTTTAATACAGATTCAGTGGTATTTGCTGTAGTCAGGGGTGAATACGGTATAAAATGTTTTCCTTCGGGTTCTGTGGTGCTTGAAAAGGGGCAAAGTGCTGTCCTGTTCAGAAGCGGGGAAAAGCTTTTAATCAGGGCTGACAACCACCCTTTCCGGATAGTTGCTGATTCCGTGCTGCTGGCAGCCGGTAGTGAACTTGACTCATTCACTTTGTCATTTGGCGAAAAGGGTCAGCTGTCCGGACAGTATTCAGGGGATCTTCAGTGCATACCGGATCTGGGTACCCTGCTTTTAATCAACAGCTGTGATGTGGAATCATATATTGCCGGTGTGGTAAAGGCTGAGGGAGGATCGGGAAGGCACCGGGAATATTTCAAGGTGCAGGCGGTGATTGCACGAACATACATGTATCGCCATTTGTACAGGCATGGTCCTGACGGGTTCAGTCTTTGCGATAATGTTCACTGTCAGGTCTTTAACGGGATTACAGACGATTCTCTCATAATCAGGGCGGTACATGAAACCAGGAATATGATAATCACTGGCCCTGATTCACAGCCAATTGTTGCGGTATTTCATTCCAACTGCGGCGGCGAGACACTTCCTTCGGAACATCTCTGGCTTACTGCCCGGCCATATCTTAAGAAAGTGCAGGATCCCTATTGTACGGCATCGCGGAATTCAGTGTGGAGGAAGAGTATTCCGCTCCGGGAGTGGGTTGAGTATCTGAAAAGATCAGGTATGCAGGCCGTTCCTGCTGATCATGCCGGATTAAATTTTCTTCAGCCGGTACGCATGATCAGCTACAGGGCAGGGAATTTCTCACTGCCTTTTGTACAGATCAGATCCGATCTCGGGCTGAGATCATCATTCTTCTCGGTCAGGGTTGAAGGGGATTCAGTTATTTTCAGCGGAAGAGGTTATGGACATGGTGCAGGTCTCTGCCAGGAAGGAGCAATGGTCATGGCTTCAAAGGGTTTTGATTTCAAAAAGATAATAGGGTTCTATTACAGGGGAGTCACTGTATCCGGCATCCGCTTACCTGATTTGCGGTTTTAAAATCCGGGATTGTGAAATGTGTGCGGAAGCATGAATTAATTTCATTATTTTTGTGTGTCACTATTCAGTATGTTTGCAATATTCAGAAAGGAAATAAGCGGTTTTTTCAGCAATCTTACCGGGTATATTGTCATAACAGTCTTCCTGGTGATCAATGCCCTTTTCATGTGGGTGTTTCCCGGTGAGTGGAATGTACTGGAAAACGGATATGCCGGACTAGATACTCTTTTCTTCATTTCACCCTGGGTTTTCCTGTTTCTTGTCCCTGCTGTCACCATGCGTATGATTGCCGAGGAGAAACGCCTGGGAACAATTGAACTTCTTTATTCCAGACCGGTCAGCGAAAGGGAAATAATATGGGGTAAGTATCTTGCTGCCGTAGTGCTGGTCATTCTGGCACTCCTGCCATGTCTTGTCTTTTATGTTTCAATTCATAATCTGGGTGAAACTCCCGGGAACCTGGACAAGGGCGGTACGGCAGGTGCTTTCATTGGCCTGTTTTTTCTAGCAGCCATATATGCTTCCGCGGGGATTTTTGCTTCATCCCTCACCGACAACCAGGTGATCGCTTTCATTCTGGCAGTACTGATATGTTTTATCATGTATGCCGGATTTGATTCATTTGCATATCTGCCGGGACTGAAGAAAGTGGACGAATTCCTTGCCGGACTGGGGATAAATGAACATTACAAATCCGTGAGCAGGGGAGTTCTGGATATCAGGGATGCAGTATATTTTATTGCCGTAGCGCTTGTTTTCAACGAAGCGGCCAGACTGGTGCTTGTATCGCGTAAATGGAAAAAAAAGAACTGAAGCATGTTGAAGGTCCCGAAAAATGACAATATAAGGACAAAGGAATGGCTGCAGTTCCTTATCAGAGTGGCTGCAATTGTTGTAATTGCCCTGCTTTTTTCGCTTCTCAGAATAAGGATTGACCTGACAGAAGACAGAAGGTATACTCTTTCAGAACCAACCCGCCGGATACTGGCCGGAACAAGAAATGACATATTCATACAGGTTTATCTCGACGGTGATATGCCGGTTCCGCTTAAACGCCTCCGCAGATCGGCGAAGGAGATGCTTGAGGAGTTCAGGATTGAATCACGGCGAAAGATTGACTATGAATTTATTAATCCTGCCGATACGAAGGATCCGCAGCAAAGGGAGGCTCAATATGCTTCCCTGTACAACAAGGGATTGAATCCGGTAAATATTCAGGCAAGCGACAGGGAAGGAGGCAAAACCCAGAAAATGATTTTTCCCGGCATGCTGATAAATTACAATGAAGTTGAAATACCGGTCAATTTCCTGAAAAACAATCCCTCCGTTCCTTATGAACAGAACATACTTCACTCTATTGAAGGACTTGAATATGAAATGATTCAGACAATCGCAACCGTGAGTTCCGATACGGTGTACAAGGTGGCATTTCTTGAAGGCCAGAACGAACTTGCGGAGATTGATGTTGCGGATATAACAATTCATCTTGCAAAATTCTTTACAATAGACCGGGGTGCAATCAACGGCCGGCCCGGAATCCTCGACAATTACGCGGCTGTTGTCATTGCAGGTCCCGTGAAGGAATTCAGTGAGCCTGACAAACTGGTGCTTGACCAGTACATTATGAACGGAGGTAAGGTGTTGTGGCTGGTGGAACAGGTTGAAATCAATTCCGACAGTCTGGCGACAGGAGAAACTCCGGCTCTGTACCGGCCGCTGAATATCGAGGATCAGTTATTCAGGTACGGAGTGCGTATTAATCCGGAAGTAATACAGGATCTTGACTGTATGGTTATAAGGGTGGCTGTTTCAACGGGAGAGCAACAACAACTGGTTCCTGCTCCCTGGGTTTATTACCCCAGACTGCATCCCAGCCATGATCATCCCATTACAAAAAATCTTAACAGGATAACAGGCCGTTTTGTCAATACCATTGATACCGTGGGACTGGATCCGGCAATTAGGAAATCGGTCCTGCTCACAAGCTCGGCACAGTCGAGAACTCTCACCCCTCCTCTGATAATACGGTTGAAGGAAGCGGAACAGCTTCCCGATGAACAGCTCTACAATAAGGCCCATCTGCCCGCAGCCGTACTTCTGGAAGGTGTTTTTCCCTCAGCTTTCAGAAACAGGATGATCTCCGGTCTTGTGGCCGGGAAGGATTTTAGCCTGAAAAATGAAAGTGTTGAAACAAGGATGATAGTTGTTGCCGACGGGGATATCATCCGGAATGATGTCAGAAGGATCGGAACTTCCGGAACTCCCTATCCCCTGGGACAGGACAGGCTGACGGGGGAAATGATGGGCAACAGGGATTTTATAATCAATTGTCTTAATTACCTGGTTGATGATCATGGTCTTATGGAATTGAGATCAAGGGAAATGAAATCAAGACTCCTCGACAGGACAAGAATCAGGGAGGAAAAAGTATTCTGGCAGATAATCAATCTTGGTGTTCCCGTGCTGATTATAATACTTTCAGGACTGATCTGGAATTTTTTCAGAAAGAAGATTTATACAGGGAAAGGATGAAAGCCAGTGTATATATCCGGATTCTGCTGCCTGTCCTGGTACTGATCCTTTTAATCCTGGTATTCGTGTTTGTCAGAAACAGGTCGCCTTTCGGCAAAGCGGAAACCAGGTTTTCAAGCGATGACGGCAGGGAAATCACTGCTCTGGAAATTTCATCAGCCGACAGGAAAGTGCTTCTTACATTCAGGGACGGTATCTGGAAAGTGAATCAGGATGCAGAAGCACGAAAAAGCATTACTGTATTTGTAATGAGGTTACTGAGAGAAATGAAGATCAAATCGCCCGTCTCGGCCGGAATGTTTCACGAGCAGATAGTGGAAAAAGGCATCCGGCCTGTAAAGGTGAAGGTGTACGAGAAGAAAAGGTTCCCGAGATCATTCTATGTTTACAGAACCACATCAAACAAATACGGGAACATCATGAAGGTAAAAGAGCGCAGCAGGCCGTTCATCGTTCATTTTCCGGGTTTTGAAGGAGACATAGGTTCGGTGTTCAACCCGGATGAGCTTTTCTGGAAGCCTTATGTCCTGTTCAATCTCCTTCCCTCGGAAATATCATCTGTCACTCTTGATAATTATGCTGATTCGTCTTCTTCCTTCAGTATCAGCGTTACGGAAAAATTATTCAGCCTTTCGCATATGTCCGCTTCCCTGACGGGATGGGATACATCCAGACTTAAGCGGTATATCTCGTATTATACAATGGTGCCTTTTGAGAGCTGGGCTTTTGAAATGAAAGAAGATGAAAAGATCAGGCTGGCAAATGAAAAGCCTGTCTACAGGATCTCTGTCACGACAAATGACGGGAAAAATATAGGACTGAACCTGTGGGAAAGAGTCAGTGACGGGGAAACCGATGCCGGCAGATTATGGGGAAAAACGGACGACAGGGAGGATTATATGATAGTACGGTATTTTGACATTGACCCCCTGCTGAAGAAGCGGGACTATTTTTTCCCGGGATTGTCAGAACAGCTTTAGCGGATCCGCCGTCCGGCTTCAGACCTCATTAAGCGATTAGTTATAATTAAGTTTGAATGAATATATTTTTTTTGTAATATTGATAGCTGGAATCAGATCATTTATAATGATCTAATTCCCTAAGAGTTAGTTGTATAGATAAACGTTTAGCTAAAAAAAATAATTTAAACCTGTAATAATATGAAATTTGTTGTATCCAGCACTGAATTACTTGGTCATCTTCAGGCTATAAGCAGGGTTATAAGTTCAAAGAACACACTTCCCATTCTGGATAATTTCCTTTTCAGTCTTTCGGGAAATGATCTGGAGATAACAGCTTCAGATCTTGAATCAACCCTTATAACGAGAATAAAGCTTGAAAACACCGAAGGAGACGGTATTATTGCATTGCCGGCAAGGATATTGCTGGATACTCTGAAAGAGTTTTCAGTACAGCCTCTGACCTTTGACATTAATCTGGAAACGATGGCTGTTGTTCTGACTTCAGAGAACGGAAAATTTAAGATGGTAGGTCAGAACGGAATTGATTTCCCGGCTCTTCCCGTTATCAGGGAGGATAATAAATTTTCCTTTACCATCAATGCCGAAGTAATGCTTGCCGGCATTAACAAAACTCTTTTCGCGACAGCAGATGATGAACTGCGTCCGGTGATGGGAGGGATCTTTATTGACGTCTCCACCGGCATGATCACTTTCGTTGCTTCGGATGCACATAAGCTGGTAAGATACCAGAGAACAGATACTCAGGCAGATGACATAGCTTCCTTTATTCTGCCCAAGAAACCTGCTTCATTGCTGAAGAATATTCTGCCAAAGGAATCCGGACCTTTCCTGGTTGAATTCGATAGTAAAAATGCCTTTTTTAATCTGAATGATTATAAGGTAATCTGCAGGCTGGTAGAAGGTAATTACCCCAATTACAATTCAGTGATTCCTAAAGATAATCCGAGGAAGGTCAACATCGACAGGGTGGAATTTTACAATACGCTGAAAAGGGTATCGGTATTTTCCAACCAGGCCAGTAATCTTGTTAAACTCCATCTGAAAGGAAATGAGATCACTGTTTCAGCCCAGGATATAGATTTCTCCATTTCCGCCAATGAACGGATCAAGTGCCAGTACGAGGGAGATGATGTGGAAATCGGTTTCAAATCGGTCTTCCTTCTTGAAATACTGGCAAACATTTCTTCACAGGATGTAACTATAGAACTTGCCGATCCGACACGGGCCGGACTCTTCCTTCCCGCAGAAACAGAAAATGCTGCTGAGGATCTTCTGATGCTGCTTATGCCCATGATGATAAATGCCTGATAATTGGAACTCAATCTCAAACGCCCGATAGTATTTATTGATCTTGAAACAACAGGTATCAATGTTTCAACGGATCGCATTGTAGAGATATCTGCACTGAAAATAAATCCCAACGGTACCGAACAATGGATGACCTCCCTTGTCAATCCTGAAATGCCTATTCCTCCCAGGGTCAGCGAAATACATGGCATTACAGACAGTGATGTTGTAAATGCGCCGACATTCAGGGAAATAGCAAAAAATCTTGCTACATTTCTTGAAGGCTGTGATCTGGCAGGATTCAATGCAATAAAATTTGACATGCCGCTTCTTGCAGAAGAATTCCTAAGGACAAATGTGGATTTCAATTTCAGGAAAAGAAAATATGTTGACGTCCAGGTTATTTTTCATAAAAAGGAACAGCGTACCCTGGAGGCAGCCTACAAGTTCTACTGCAAGAAGGAACTTAAGGACGCACACAGTGCATCTGCCGATACTCAGGCAACCTACGATGTGCTGAAAGCGCAGCTCGATACTTATTCTGATCTTGAAAATGATATAGACAAGCTTGCAGATTACAGCTCATACAATAATAATGTTGATTTTGCAGGCAGGATCATTTATGATGAAAACGGGACAGAAGTGTTTAATTTTGGAAAGCATAAGGGAAAGACGGTTGAACAAGTGCTGAGAGAGGAGCCTTCATATTTTTCCTGGATGATGAACGGGGATTTTCCGCTGTATACCAAGAAGATCCTTACGGAAATCAAACTCAGGACATTCGGGGGCAGGTAAATTTTTTCCCGGACCGGGCCGGAAGCCTTGTCCGGTACGTACGGGAAGTGGTTTAGCCACCATAACTTGATTTGTTAATAAGTTTTACTTATACTATTTTTATAAGGTAATTTAAACTCTTGAGGAATGGGAAATTTTGGTATAACTGAGATCATTCTGATTCTGCTGGTTGTTGTACTTCTTTTCGGAGGAAGGAAGATACCGGAAATGATGAAAGGACTTGGACAGGGAATGAAGGAATTTAAGAAGGCATCCATGGGAGATGATGAACCTGAAAAAATGCATGCTGAGGACAAGAAGGAAACAAAAGAATAGAAGCAGGTAATTACCTTTTTTTCCGGAATTTAATTTGCAGCTTCAGTTAGCAGAAGGATAATTGTAATGATAGATAATATCTATTTCAGACTGCTTCGACTGGCTCCGGTTATCAAAAATCCGGTACTTGTAACTATCACAGCTACTGAAGGTTCAACGCCCCAGAAGGCCGGGGATTCAGCAATTTTCAAAACTTATTATCGCAGGAGCTTCGGTAAGGATGGGTTCCATGAAGATGAGTCCCGAAAGGGTACTGGATGCTCTGAAAAAAGTCTGATGGAATAATCTGCCCCCAAAGAATGGACGCTCAGCGCTACGAATGTGCTTACCATTGTATCAGCTTCCTCAACCCCGGACGGGGAAAGGAAGACAACAATGGTATATGATAAAAAACAGGGAAAAAAGATGAGGGGAACAAGTTTAATTGATTCCGGGATTTATGATGTTCAGTGCCTGCTTTTCGCTCTGCCTGCCCCTGATCATATCAATAAATTCTTCTCCTGAAAGTCTGAAATTGTCTGTTTCCTGGGGCATTGCCAGGTAAAGCACTGTTCCGGGCTTTAGTCCGTCTTCAATAACAATTTCCTTTTCATTGGACTCTCCGAGAACAACGATCTGTTTCAGGCCATTTTTTGTATAGACCACGGGAATGCCGTCAATTCCGGTATGAACGCATTCATTGGGTATATAAGTAACGTTGTCAAATGTTTTGATAATTATCTTGTTGCTTGTGGTCATGGATGGTCTCAGCTGCGTGTCATTACCTGCGATCTTTATCTGAACTTCAAATACCTTTGTGTCGGAATTGTTTAATTTCTCTCCGATATTGGCTACGGTGAACACATTGCCGGTATAGCTCTTGTCGGGAAAGGCATCAACGCTGAGCATAACCTGTTGGCCCGGCTGCACCTTATTCACTTCCACCTCGCTGACATAGACCTTTGAGATCATTGATGTGAGATCGGGGATTGTGGCAATAACCCTGTCAATGGGATTGATCATTGATCCTACCTTTCTTTTTATACCGAATCTGTCTCTTTTATAAATCACCATTCCGGGAGACGGGGAGGTTATTACAAATCCTGCAAGAACTTCTTCATAATCACTGATTCTTTTTTCAATTCTCGAGACCCAGATTTTTTGCGACCGTATCTTCTGTTGGGTCTGAGCTTCTGTCAGAATTTTGCTTCTCCGGAGTTGTTCAAGAATTCTCTTTTGTTTTTCCAGGTTGATCTCAGCCTGACGTATTGTGGTGGGAGGTTCGTATTTGGAATTTTTAAGTGTGATTTCTGCTTCTTCAACAGCGTGAATCTGATTGGATATCTGATCCCTGATGTCAGTCATGGTAACAGCAGTATCAAGAAGTGCCATTTCAAGGTTGGACTGCAGGGTTACAAGTCTTTCCCTTGAATCTTTCAATGAATTGTCAAACTCAGTCCTGTCAAGGGTGGCTATGTAATCACCGGCTTTAACCACGGTACCTTCAGGTATCAGGTCGGTGATTTTAATGTTCGAACCCCTTACATCTCTTCCCCGCATTATCTCGGGAGCTTTTATATCCACAGAATTTTCGGCGATCAGTTCCCCGGTGGTCGATACAGATATCTCGAAATTTCCGAATGAGACCTCGGTGAACATGTTTGTCGTATCATGTTTTCTGGTGGTGATCTTGTTGAAGGTCAGCAGAGCTGCCATTGCAACAACCACAACAATAATAGTTATAATTATTGTTCTTTTCATCTGGATACTTTAAATATATATGTATAACACATTTCCGCGGACAAAGTTACAAAAAATCCGATTTTAACCACTTGTATAACCGGCTCATAATCAAATTTTAACAATTATTAACATTGCAAACATTGGTCAGACAGTCTCTGGTTCTGCCAGATAACATTTATCAGGCTTTTCGCAACATTTTTCCCTACGGCATTCTGCAGATTCCTGTTAATTCCGTATTTTAATTACTGCAGATGCAGATTGCCATCCCTTTACTGAAAATAAATTGATATACATTTGACAGATACAAATCACATTCAAGTGTTAATGAAGAAGACATTATTGTTTTTTACAGCAACGCTACTCAGCCTTAATCTCTTGTCACGGGAAGTGGCTCAATGGCGGGGCCCTGCGCGGGATGGTATATACACTTTATGTCTGCCACGGAAATTCCCTCATGGTTTATGATATAGCAGCATAAGCGCCGGCATTATTTCAGGGGCTGGTCATTTATTTTCGAGCAGGACCGGCTTTCCTAATCCGGCCTTTTCCAGCGGCTTCATCTGGCTTGCGGCATCACCCGCCACCAGGTAATACATCCTGTCGGGAATAATGTATTTGTTCGTTATGGCCCTGTGCTCTTCCGGACTCATGTTTCTGATGATCTCTTCCTCCCGGCTTACGTAATCATCACTTAAGCCATATTTGCCTATGGTTGACAGCATGTTCACAAGAGCCTGGTTTGTTTCAAAGCGTAGAGCGTTCGACCTTATCATAGAATTCCTGATGAACCGGAGCTCATCTTCCCCGATACCTTCACGGTATTTCTTCATTTCATTTATGAAAATGCCCAGCGATTCGAAGGTTGCATCAGAGCGGACACTCGATGAAGCAATGAAGGGAGCAGTTATCTTCATTTCCTGAAATGAGCTTCTGGCACCATAGGTGAAACCTTTCTCTTCCCTGAGTTTCTGCATCAGTATGCTTGAAAATGCCCCTCCAAGCCTGTAATTCACAAATTCTGCCTTTATGAAATCAGGATTATCCCTTGAAATTGCAGGATAGCCGATATAAATCACTGATTGCCCTGATCCGGGGATGTCAAGGAAAAATATCCGTGATTTTTCCGGAACAGCGGGAGCAGGATATGAATTGAAGGAAACTTTTTTAACTGCCCATTCGTTTTCAAATGGCCTGAGAGCTTTCAGCACCTGGTCTTCACTTACACTGCCTGATATGTATATTTTTGTTATTGAAGGAGATATGTTTTTGTCATACCATGATTTAAGATCATCAGACGTGATTTTTTCTATTGATTCCCTGGTGCCGTCAGGATTATATCCTAAAATATGATCAGGGCCATATACAAGTTTATGGAATGCAATATTTGCAATTCTTGCCGGCTGAGCTTCCGATTGTATTATTCTGTTCCGTATCCTGTTTTGTGCAATTGTGAATTCCTCCTCATCCCACCGGGGTTCAAGGATAATTTCTTTCAGAAGGGCCATTGTCTGATCAAAATTCCTTGAAAGGGTGCTTAGGTTGAAAACGAGTTCTTCCCTGTCTGCAGAAATATTTATAGCGGAACCCAGAAGTTCAATCTCTTCTTCCAGCTCTTCGGGTGTTTTGTTTTTTGTTCCCTGGGGGAGAACAGCAGCAAGCATTCCGGCAACTCCCGGGAGATCGGTATTGTCCTGGAGCACACCGCCATCTATTGTCAGTCTTATGCTTACCAGGGGAAGTTCCGTGTTGTTTATGCCATATACCCTGATTCCGTTTTGCAGTGAGGCACGCCATATTGAGGGTATGTTTACCTCCGCTTCGGCCCCCTGAGGTGGCTCTGAGCTGCGGTCAATGACGGATTCAGTTTTTTCAATCACTTCATTTGAGCTTTCTGTTATTTCAACCTGGGTTGCTTCTGCTATGTTTTCTTCTTTTATTCCTGCTGAAAATGAATTCCCCGCAGCAAGGCCTGTTTTTCCCTTTGGCACAAAGCTGGTGACAACGTGATTCCTGCCTTTGATATATTGCTCATATACCCTTTTTACATCTTTCCGGGTCACTGCCTTGATGTTTTCAATATCTTTTACAATATAACCCGGGTCACCGGGAAAGATATTATAATAGGCAAGTCTGATTGATTTTCCCAGAATACTGCTCAAACCGTCATAAAATCCTTTTTCAGAAACTGCCTTTACTTTTTCAATATCCCTGCGGTTTACTCCTTCTTTTTCAAACCTGTCAAAGGCTTCGAAAACAGCATCTTCTATTTCACTTAGAGATATTCCTTCATTTGCTCTCACTGAAATCACGAATTCACCGGCAAGTTCTTCCGAATTATTGTAAGCACTTACAAAGGAAGTCAGCTGCTTTTCCTTTACCAGAACCCTGTAGAGCGGGGCCTGTTTCCCGGATGCAAGTATTTTTGCAAGGAAATCAAGCGCATAGGCATCTTTGTGATAAGCCTGGGGAACAGGCCATATCATTGTTATTTCCGGGACCCTGGCAAAATTGTCTTCATGATAAAGCCTGATGGTTTTTTCCGGAGCCGGTATCATAGCTGTTCTGCGGGCAGGCTGTCCATGTGACTTTATTTCGCCGAAATATTTTTCAATCAGTTTTTTTGCTTCCTCCGTTTCAAAATCTCCCGAAAGGACAAGTGTTGCATTGTTTGGACCGTAAAAATCCCTGTAAAATTCCTTCACATCATCGACTGTTGCATTCCGTATGTCTTCCATATCCCCGATGGTGGTCCAGCTGTAAGGATGACCCGCGGGATAAAGGCTTGCGGAGATCAGATATTCGGTAAATCCATAAGGCTGATTATCATAACCCTGTCGCTTTTCGTTCTGTACCACGTTTTGCTGAATGGCCAGGGCTCTTGGAGTTACTGAATTGATAAAGAATCCCATCCTGTCCGATTCAAGCCAGAGTACCTTTTCCAGTGCATTTTTCGGAAATTGCTCAAAATACATTGTAACATCCCTGGTTGTGCCCCCGTTGTTGGATCCGCCGGCAGCTTCCAGTATCCTGTCAAACTCTCCTGTCGGGACATTTTCTGATCCCATGAACAGCAGATGCTCAAAAAGGTGTGCAAAGCCGGTCCTTCCGGGCTTTTCCCTGCCTGAACCCACATGGTACATTATTGCGCAGGCCATCATTGGATCGGAATGGTCCTTGTGTAATATGACCTGGAGACCATTTGGCATCACGTATTTTTCATATTCCACACTGAGCCTGTCTGCGGAAAATTCAGAAGATTTCCCGCATGATGTACTGATGAGTGCGCTTAGTGTTATCATTAAAACGACTGCAAATGAATAAAATCTTGTTCTCATTGAAATAAACTGATTATATTTTACCGGATAACCGGAACTGCGAAAATATAAAATTATTTGCAATACTGCCTTGTCCTGTCAGTTATTGGAATCAGGGGAAACAGAAATATTTGCCGGCATTTGCTTTTTCAGAAAACATGAACATTTGTAAATTTTATGTATATTTCCAATTCAAAATCCGGGAGTGAAAAAACCAGATCAGACTATGCTGCGGTATTTTGATTTTAAAACCATTGATGAGCCTGAATAAGAGATAGAATAAACCCTGAATAAGAGATCGAATAAACAATAAATATCTGAATTAAATGGAAACAATAATTTCAAAAACGCGTGAAATTCTCGGAAGAGAGGCAGCAATAAAAGGCGCTGCATTTATCCGTGAAGCAATAAAAACCGGAGGTGAGGCCAGTATCATAGTGGCAACCGGTGCATCGCAGTTCGACATGCTCAGTGTACTGGTAAAGGAAAATATTGACTGGTCGCTGGTCACGGTTTTTCATCTGGATGAATATATTGGTCTTCCCATTACTCATCCGGCCTCATTCAGGAAATATCTCAAGGAAAGATTCGCCGACATAGTTAAACCGAAGGAATTTGTTTATATCAATGGTGAAACTGATCCGGCTGCAGAATGTAAAAGGCTGGAGGACCTGATAAGCAGGCGTGCAATTGATGTTGCATTTGTGGGAATAGGTGAAAACGGACATCTGGCATTCAATGATCCTCCTGCTGATTTTGAGACTGAAGATCCCTATATTATTGTTAATCTCGATGATGCCTGCCGTCGTCAGCAACTCGGGGAAGGATGGTTCCCTGCCTTTGAAGATGTTCCTGAACAGGCAATCAGCATGTCAATAGTACAGATTATGAAATCAAAGGCAATAATCTGCACGGTTCCCGATCTGCGAAAAGCAGAAGCGGTTAAAAACACTTTGAAAGAAGCTGTTTCACCTCTCGTTCCTGCCACTATCCTGCGGAATCACGGGAATGCCTGGCTCTTCCTTGATCAGGATTCGGCTTCATTGCTGTAGATGATCATAGAAAATGGCAGAATAGTGCCTGAAACATAATGTTCGTGGTAACTTCAATCCTGTCGCTTCCGGCAGGTTTGATCAGTTAATAATTAAATATATCATGTTATGGCAACGAATTTGAATAAAATGAAAACCAGTAAACTTGCTTTCAGTGTTTCAATCGGACTGGTAATCGGTGTGGCAATAGGAGTGATTATTGGGGCTGCAACCGGTGAACTGGCATTGTGGCTGGCTATAGGGATCGGTTGCGGAATTGCACTGGGTGCCGGAGTAGGCGGTACCCTGGAAAGCCGGGACAGGAAGCAGCAGGAGAATGAATAGTTGTCATTTGCGCAGAATTTTATGCTGAAATGAATTACAGAATAAGAGAAGCAACTGAAGAAGATTTTCCGGCTGTCCTTTCGCTTATCAGGAAACTTGCTGAATATGAAAAAGCTTCCGGGCAGCTAACCAATTCCGTGGAGCAGATGAAGAGGGAAAAGGATTACTTCCTGTGTTATGTTGCTGAAACCGATAAAAACGAAATTATAGGAATGGCTCTTTTCTACTTTGTTTATTATACCTGGGTTGGCAAATCCCTTTATCTTGATGATATTTATGTCAGGAAGGATTTCAGAAAAAACAGGGTGGGGAGTGCACTCATGAGAAAAGTATTTGAAGTTGCGGAAGCTGAGGACTGCAAAAGGATCAGGTGGCAGGTACTGAACTGGAACGAACCGGCAATAGAAATGTACAGGAGTATAGGTGCGCTGATTGAGGATGAATGGCTGAACTGTACTTTTGATGCTGAAGGGATCAGTAATTTTTTAAAAACCCCTTCCCGGAAAGGGCTCTGATTTTTACGGGGCAGCCTGGTCTGTGATTTTTACGCTGCCCCCCGGTATAAATGCCGCTTCCTGTATTAAAAGTATATTTTCCTTCAATGTCTGACGGATTTATTATGAATCAGTGATATATGAATCAGTTATACGGAAAATATAAAAATAAAATGGAAAGCTTACGGATATCAACGGCACAGTTTTGGAACAGAATAAAATGGACAGCTTACAGATTTCAACGGCACAATTTGAAAACAGAAGCGGCGACAAGGCCTATAATCTGGAAATAATCGGGAAACTGGCCCGGAAAGCCGTTGAAGAAGGCTCACGGATAATTGCATTTCATGAGTGTTCGGTTACCGGATATACATTTGCCCGGAATCTTTCCCGGAAACAGATGCTCGGTCTTGCGGAATTTATTCCGGAAGGGGATACAATTCAGAAACTTGCCGGAATAGCGAAAGATAACGACATTGTTGTTCTTGCAGGACTCTTTGAAAAAGACCGGGATGACAGGATATACAACAGCTATGTATGTGTTGACAGGAACGGGCTGGTGGCCCGGCACAGAAAACTGCACCCCTTTATAAGCCGGTATCTGAGTCCGGGAGACTCATACACCGTTTTTGATCTCCTGGGATGGAAATGCGGCATCCTGATATGTTATGACAATAATATCACTGAAAATGTACGGGCGACAAAACTGCTCGGAGCCGATATAATATTCATGCCCCATGTGACGATGTGCACTCCCTCGTCACGTCCGGGCGCCGGTTTTGTGGATCCGGAATTGTGGTATAACCGGGAAAATGATCCTGTATCACTTAGACTGGAGTTTGATGGCATGAAGGGGAGGACCTGGCTTATGAAATGGCTTCCTTCACGGGCCTGGGACAATGCTGTCTATGTGATTTTTGCAAATCCTGTCGGTATGGATGATGATCAGCTTAAGAACGGCTGTTCAATGATAATTGATCCCTTCGGTGATATTATTACAGAATGCCGTTCATTCCACGACAGTATTGCAACAGCATCCATTATTCCCGAAAAACTTGTTCAGGCAGGCGGATACCGTTATCTTAAAGCCCGCCGGCCGGAATTGTACAGGGATATAACCGGGAAAGTTCATGATCCGGAACAAAAAGTGAGCTGGCTCAGCGATGATCAGTCAGGCTGATTTTTGAATTACTGCAACCGGCAGATGAAACGTCATCAAATATTTTTTATCTGGTGCTTTTTACTGTTTACAGCTTGCGTAAACCAGGCAAATATGGAAAATGATTTTTGTGAAGCCTTGAAAGTCAATGACCGGGAACGCTTACAGGAAATAGCTGACAGTGTTTTGAAAAGCCTGGATACAAAGGCAGGTCAGCAGATGAATTTTGAGAATATAGTAACATGGATCAGCAGTAAGAATTGTGTTGCTTCCGTATTTGCCAGTCCCTATCTCGTAGATACCGATCCCCCCGTCAAGGAGTTTATTCTGAATCTCACAGATGGTTCTGTCAGGATTCTGGATCTGAGACTATTCCCTTCCGGCTGGAAAATAAACATCAAATAGATCATTGCTATGGACAGAAAAGATTTCGTATGGAAACAGAGAATAATGGAGGCTTCGCTCCGTGATGTAAAAATCTCTTTGTCAGATATATCAAATGTGGTGGCTGTTGGAATCGGACTGAAGGAATCCGGCAGGAAATTTACTGAAGAGATTTCATACCGGGTCTTTGTACCGGTTAAAAAGGATCTTGCGGAACTGAAACCGGAAGAAATAATACCGGCTGCAATTGATGGTATTTCTACTGATGTTCTTACACCATATTCTGTTGTAAATGATTCGGGAGTGTGTGGTGAAGAGAGATTGACGCTGAGCATGAAGCGTCCGCTTCTGGCAGGAATAGCTGTTTCGGGCGATTCAAGCAGTTACGGGACACTTGGATGGTTCGGCAGACTGGATGACGGAACAGATGTTTTGCTCACCAGTAAACATGTTTTGTATGATGATACAAATCAGACTGATCTGAGAAAACTAAAAACTGCCCAGCCCAGGCTCGGAAAAACTGCCGGCTGTTTTGGTACTTCAAACGGAAATGATAATGTGATCGGTGAATCCCTCATAGGGATCCGCGATATTTATCCTTCCGGCGATACTCCTGTAGATTGTGCCATAGCCAGAATACATCCGGAACTGGCATCGGATATTGTTCTGGAAATAACCAATGATTCAACTGCGGAAATATTGACAGTGACGGGTACCGCTTCTGCCGTGATTGGTGATAATGTAAGGAAGATAGGAGCCCGTTCGGGTTTTACCAGAGGTACTGTAATACATATAGGTGATATTGCTGTTTCCGTTCCGCCTGATTCAGAGCTAGCAGCTGTTGCAGTTCACCAGGGACAGGTTCTGATTATTCCGGACCCTGCTGAAAGCTACCGGGTGAGCGAGGGAGGAATTTGCAAGGCTGCTTTTTCCAACAGTGGTGATTCAGGGGCTGTTATACTCAATCAGGATAACAGGATCGTGGCACTTAACTGGGGAGGAGACAGGACTACCGGGAATGTGGGAATAACAATAGCCTGTAAAATTCAAAACGTACTGGATAAGCTGAGCAGTGCCGGTTATACTGTTACCCTGTCTGTCAGTCCCGTATGCTGATCAGTCACTCCTTCCTGTAAGCCTTGTATTACCACGAAACCGGGGACCGGCCCGGGTTGCTGCTCTAAGACCTGGCTGAGGGGAAGCTGGTGTTTTCCGGAAGAATCCATTTTAAATTCCAAATTCCTGCAAAAATCCGAATAGTTCTTCTCCGAAAAATATATATTTGACATTTTTGTCTCAATAATCAGGCTTGTGCCGCATAAATGCCGGAATATTGTTCGGTTTTCGTACCGGAAGGATATGGGCATATCGTACATTGGAATTTATATTATTTACATGTTAAATACTCTTATATGAATAAAACGCTTAAGAAAAGGATATCGATAGCTGCTCTCGTTCTTATCTGCCTGAGCCTGATACTTTTTGTACTGATCAGATATTTATTGCCATTCTCTGTCAAGCCAGGGGATTTCATGATCTCAAATGTGGATTTTGGTCCGGTCTATACAGCAGTTCCGGCCAGCGGGATCATTAATCCTGAAAATGAAGTATTGTTGCTTAGTCCTTCCTCGAGTGTGATCTCCACCCTTTCCAGGGCACCCGGAAGCAGAGTGTCGAAGGGAGATATAATACTCACCCTGGATTCAAAATCTCTCATGCAGGAGATAGACAACCTGAAAGACCAGCTTGAAGTGATGGAAAATGATCTCCAGAAAAACAGGCTGAACTCTAGAAGTATCAGGGTTGATCTTGACTATAATCTTGAAGTAAAACGCCTGAAGATCACTTCGCTCAAGACGGAAATAGCGGATCAGGAACAGCTTCTGAAGGTAGGGGGAATATCACCGGCCTTTCACGAACAAACCAGGGAAGAACTGGTGCTGGCGGAAAAGGACCTTAACATGACACTTGAAAAAAATTCAATACGCCTGAAACAGCTTGAAGCGGATGAAAAAGGACTTCAGCTTCAGATTGACATGAGAAACAAGGAGCTGGGTTTAAGGCAGAATCTTATGGAAAGACTTACCATCAGGGCACCCTCCGACGGTATCATACTGGGTATTTATACCAATGTGGGTGAAAGGGTTGAGAAAGATAAACTCCTGGTTAAAATGTCTGACCTGTCAACTTTTAAAATCAAGGCTACAATAGATAATCCCTATGTCAGCCAGGTCAAAACCGGAGGAGAAGTGTATGCACTGGTTGATGATATCAGTCTCAGAGGAAAAATTGGAACCGTGTCTCCGGTAATGAGGGATAAAAAAATAGAGTTTGATGTTTTTCTCGATCACAGTCATTATGATAAACTGATTCCCAACATGGAAATAGCACTTCAGATTGTGACTCAGAAAAAAGACAGTGTATTGAGGGTTGGAAATGGTCCGGCTTTCAACAGGACCAGAAACCAGGAATTGTTTGTGATAAATACCTATAAGGCTGTCAGGAAAACAGTTACAACCGGACTTATGGGAACAGACCATATTGAAATAATCGGGGGCCTTAATCCCGGCGACAGGGTAATTATTTCCAATGTCCATCTTTCCAGACATCTGCGGGAATTTGAACTTACGGATTTATAAATTGGAATGTTTATGAGAATTAAAATACGATATAGTTTTTTTGTTTTCCTGTTATCGGGCCTGATTCATCCTGTATCAGGAAGATCAAATGATACTATTGCGATTACACTGAGTTTAAGAAACGTTGTTGACCTGGCCATATTGCAATCAGCTTCAGTTAAATATGCCCAGAATACGAATGTGAATTATTACTGGCGGTGGAAAAATTTCCAGAGCAGTTTCAGGCCCCAGCTTATCCTTACGGGTGAAGTACCGAATTTTACCCAGCAAAACATACCGGTGGTTCAGCCTGACGGAAGTATTGAATTCAGGAAAGTATCCCAGCTTCAGGGATCATCACAGCTTGCCCTGAGCCAGTCGATTCCCGGAACGGGAACATCTCTCTATGCTGCAACCAATCTGTACCGCGTGCAGGATTTCATCAAGAACTCGGTGGAATATTCCGGCAGCCCGTTTCAGATCGGTTTAACACAGCCAGTATTTGCCTATAACAGTATGAAATGGCAGAAAAAGACAGAACCATTGATATATGAAGAGTCCCGGAAACAATTCATTGAATCAACAGAAAGGATTGCACTTCAGGCTACCATATACTTTTTCAGATATCTGATGATTCAGACAAACTATAATCTGGCGGAAAACAATCTGAAAAACAGCAATAACAATCTCAGGATTGCGGAAGTGAGGAAGCAGCTTGGAAAAATATCCGAGAATGATTTTGCACGAATACAGCTCTCTGTTTTCAATGCACAGAAAGCGTTGAATAAAGCCAGCATGGACCTTAAAAATGCCGACTTTGAGTTAAAATCATATATTAACCTGGATCAGAATCAGAAGATTGAGCTGATGATACCGGTTGAAATGTATCTTTTTTCGGTAGATCCGGAAAAGGCTTTGGATGAGGCAAAGGAAAACCGCAAGGAAACTCCCTATTTTGAAAGAAGACTTATTGAAGCGGAAAGGGATCTCAGGAGAGCCAAAAGAACTTCCGGACTAAGTGCCACGGTGGTTGGAAGCTTTGGTCTTTCCAACAGTGCCGAAACTTATGGAGGTGTCTATGAGCAGCCTGAGAAACAAAGAGTGATCAGTCTCAATATGAGCATACCCGTACTGGACTGGGGACGGTCTGCATCAAGTATCAAGCTGGCCGAATCAAGACGGGAGCTGGTGATTTATGATGTGGAAAAAGAAATCAAGGATTTTGAACGGGAAGTAGTGGTACAGGTAGAACAGTTCGGACTGTTGCGTGACCAGATCACCACGGCACAGGAAGCGGATAAGGTTGCTGAGAATGGCTATCTTATTGCTCTTAGGAAGTTTCAGAGCGGTGAAATAAGTATTACAGACCTGAATATCGCTCTCTCTGAACGCGAAAGCGCCAAGAGAGACTATATCACTGCTATTGAGAGTTACTGGCAGTCATTTTACCGTTTAAGGATACTTACCCTTTATGATTTTGAGCTGAATCAGAAATTAATGTATAATAATCCAATGCTGGATTCACAATAAAAACAGGGGGGATTACCTCCTCACTTTGTTCGTCGGTGAT
>CAZFVQ010000001.1:123944-334856 GCA_964522415.1 uncultured Rikenellaceae bacterium
CCTCCCTGTTCCGCTCTCCGGGGATTACCTCCTCACTTTGTTCGTCGGTGATCCTCCCTGTTCCGCTCTCCGGGGATTACCTCCTCACTTTGTTCGTCGGTGATCCTGTTGGGAGATGCTTCAGACTCATCAGATCAATTCTTGCTGCGCAAGATTTTTGTTTTATTCAGATCCCTCACTCAGGCAAGCCTTGTTCCGGACTTTCATAAAACAAAAAATCCCGCAGCTTTTGCTCCGGGATTGATCTGATGAGTCTGGCGGAGAAAGAGGGATTCGAACCCCCGGTCCCGCGGAAGCAGGACAACGGTTTTCAAGACCGCCGCATTCGACCGCTCTGCCATTTCTCCGTTGCAAATATAATATTTTTTATTCTTCCTGCTTTTTTATAATGATAAAACCTTATAAAAGACACAATATCACGTATATGTAATATTTACGAACAGATTGTCAACAGCTTAGACGCAAAAGTGATCGTAAGTTACCATATAATGGCCGGATACGTAAATTTTAACAAAATTTGATAATTTTGGGAAAAAGTGCATTTTTGTGTCGTAAAGTCCCACTAAATGTGCAAAGAAGGTAGAATTAATTTGCATATGAAATTAAATGAAATAAATTTGCATTCAATTAGTAGGATTGGTCTAACCTTTAATTTTAATTACTATGACAAAGAAAGAATTGGTTGCTTCCATCGCAAAGGAATCAGGCCTTACGGTTAAGGATTCAACAAAAGCCCTGAATGCTTTCGTGGCGTCAGTTGGAAATGCCATGAAGACCGGTGAGAGGCTACAGCTTCCCGGCCTGGGTACATTCAAGGTAACCCAGAGAAGTGCCAGGGTGGTTCGTAATCCGCGTACCGGAGAAAAACTGAATGTTCCTGCAAAGAAGGTGGTAAAATTCAAAGCAGCCCCTGCTCTTGACAAAGGTCTTTAATCGTAAATGATTGAAATTGTCTGGAGGGTGTTCGTGACACCCTCTTTTTTTTGTATTTAATTAATAATGATTGATTAGCATTAAAGCGGGGCCATCCTGAAGATATGAACAAAATCAGTTAAATTGTATATTTATGCGCCAGTTAAAGTTTTTTTTATTACTTTTGATTTGTCTAAACATTTCTGACTATTGAAATATGAATTGTATTATTGTTGATGATGATCAGCTAAGTTGTAAAATTCTCGAAGGCTATGTCGCCAAGTCCTCGTCCCTGAACCTGGTTGGTACATTCAACGACTCCGTGGAAGCCAGAAATGTTATCACCCAAAGACAGGATATCGACCTTGTAATCCTTGATATCAAGATGCCCGAAATGGATGGTTTCGATTTTATCATGAGTCTCGATAACCCTCCAAACATAATCCTTGTTACATCCGCCGAGGAGTATGCACTCAAAGCCTTTGATTTCAATGTTATAGATTTTCTGCTGAAGCCTGTTTCATATGGCCGTTTCTGCAAGGCCATAGATAAAACAATAAGGTATTATTCAAGGAAAGAGACAGCCAGTACGGGTGATGAGGAAATTTTCATAAAGAAAAGCTCCACATTGGTAAAACTCAAACTGAAAGACATCATATTTATCGAAGCCCTCGAAAATTATGTTACGCTGAATACCAGGGATGACAGATTCACGATCCATTTCACCATGAAAGCCATCGAAAACCAGCTTCCATCCGGATTATTTATAAGGGTTCACCGTTCATACATCATTAACAAGAGCATGATACAAAGTATCAAGGACAATACTCTTGAGCTTCTTGTTGGTGATTCCGTAAAAAGTATTCCGGTAGGAAAATCATTCAGGGATTCCCTTCTGAATGACATAAACGTGATGGCGAGATAATTCCGCCCTTTCAAATGCTTACAAATCGTCAACTGTTTCTTCTTCACCTGGGTCAGACCACAGACAAGCCATTGATGATTGAAGTTGAAAAGGCTGAAGGAATTTATCTGTACGGTCCTTCAGGATCAGAATATATTGATCTTATTTCGGGAGTGTCGGTGAGCAATACCGGGCACCGGCATCCGGAAGTGGTTGAAGCTGTGAAAAATCAGGCTGACCGCTATATGCACCTTATGGTATATGGTGAGATGATACAGTCTCCCCAGGTCAGATATGCTTCAAAACTTGCACAACTGCTTCCTGAAAACCTCAGTGTATGTTATTTTGTGAATTCCGGAAGTGAAGCAATTGAAGGAGCAATAAAACTGGCACGGAAACATACGGGCAGAAGCAGGATTGTCTATTTCAGGAACTCATATCACGGAAGCACACTGGGAGCCCTCAGCATACAGGGAAATGAAAAATACAGGGCTGATTTCAGGCCGCTTGTTCCCGATACATTCTGTATAGATTACAATGATGCCGGGGCTCTGTCACTTATTGATGAGCGTACAGCCTGTGTTGTAGCCGAACCCATTCAGGCAGAAGCTGGTGTGATTTGTCCCCGGGAAAACTACCTGGCGGAACTGAGAAGGAAATGTTCCGAAAACGGAGCTCTTCTTGTATTTGATGAAGTTCAGACTGGCTTTGGAAGAACGGGAACTCTTTTTGCATTCGAAAAATACGGAACAATCCCCGATATACTGGTTCTTGCAAAAGCTCTCGGAGGCGGAATGCCGCTGGGCGCTTTTATTTCTTCAAAAGAAATAATGCATGCAATCTCCAGGAATCCGCAGCTCGGCCATATCACCACTTTCGGCGGTCATCCGGTCTGCTGCGCGGCAGGAATGGCATCCCTTGAGGTCATCCTTAAAAATGATCTCACCCCTCAGGTTTCTGAAAAAGCTGCTCTTTTCCGGAAGGAACTCAAACATCCGGCCATTCAGGAAATCAGGGGGGAAGGCCTTCTTATGGCCGTTAAACTGAAAAACACCGCTTGTGTGGACTATTGTGTTGCTCATGCCCCGGAACACGGACTGGTCCTTGATTATTTCCTGTTCTGCAATGATTCGTTCAGAATAGCTCCACCGCTTGTCATTACCAGGGAGGAGATCATTCTTGCATCAGCAAGAATACTTGCCCTGCTTGATGACAGTATGAAAAATTGTGCAAAGGAATGAGCAGAACTTCTTATTTGCTGATATTTCTTTTGGTTGCATCATTGACCGGAACAAAGATCCGGGCAAATAATCCGGGTGTTGCGGAAATACTTGAAAAACTTTATGACCGGATTATTGAATCACGGGATGACGATGAGAAACTAAGACTGAATGATTCCGTAAGAATAATAATAGGAGCTTATGCGGAATCCGATTCGGTTTTTGTACACAGCTTTGAAAATCTACGTTACCTGGGACAGATAACATCACCCGACAGGAAACTCAAAATAATTACCTGGAATGTTTTTCTGAGAAACAGTCCCAACCGGTACTTCTGCTACATTATACGCAAAGGCGGGAAAAAAACGGCCAACACAGTCTTCACCCTCAGCGGAATGAACCGGGAAGAGCCTGTAAGGGATGATATTATATATAATTCCGGTAACTGGTACGGGGCACTTTACTATGCAATCAGTCCTTTCAGAAATAATAAACAGAACTGTTACCTGGTTCTCGGACTGGATTATGGAAATATCGGGGTGTCCAGAAAGATAATCGATGTATTGAGTTTTTCTCCGGATGACAGTCTGATGCTCGGACTGGATTGTTTTATCAGAGAAGAGAGAAAAAAACTAAGGGAAGTACTTGAATATTCTCCGGAAGGAATACTGTCTCTCAGAATGGAAAACAATAAAACAGTGGTTTTTGATCAGCCTGTCACCGTTAAAACAGGACATGGCGACGGTTATGAGCTGACAGCTGCGGGGGTTTCCTTCAGCGGATACCTGTTACAGAGAGGGAACTGGAAATTCGTCTCTGATATTGATGTAAAGAACAAAAAGAAGAAATGAACTGATTGATCGTGTTATGCGCGGAATAAAGACAGCTCACCTGATTTGTTATGACGATCACCGCATAATTTCTGAAGATCTGCGTAAAAGATTCTCCGATCTTTCAAAATACAAAGTGGAATGCTTCCATTCCCGCCGCGATTTTACGGCTGTCCTGGAAAAACCGGCTGAGAAAAGATCCTGCAGGATTGCACTGATAGTGATACCCGAAAAATCCGACCAGCCGGTCATGTTTGGAAAAATGACGGATGGGATTAGCAGGACGGATCCGGATGCGGGAATAATCCTGATAGTGCCTGCCGGAAGAATGGATGAGATAAAGAAAATTATAAAATTCAACATCGACGCTTACATTACCTTTAATTCAAATGCCATCCTGAGAATTCATAATGAGGTTAAAAAACTTGTAAGCGAGCATAGTATCAATATTTACAGGAAGCGCAGAAATTTATCCCTGTATATCCTTGCCGCTTACATTATTCTGGCTGCCTTTTCAATGCTTATCGCATATTTCAGACTTCCGGCTTATTTTTAAACTGTCCGATTATTATCAGATTTCCCCTTTTTTTCAGTCTGTCTGATTGTTTTTAAAACTGAACGGTCATATCCGGAATGACTAAATGTCAGTAAATCGTTATGGCATATCTTTTGAAATGCTGCTGCAGAAGTAAATTGTTAAATTCTAAAACTTATATATTATGCAAACCGGAAAGATTGGCGTAACCACAGAGAACATTTTCCCTATTATCAAAAAATTTCTTTATTCTGATCATGAGATTTTTCTCAGAGAGCTGATATCCAATGCTGTTGATGCAACTCAAAAGATCAGGGCAATGGCTTCAACGGGGGATTACAAGGGAGAACTGGGGGATCTGACCATAAGAGTGGAGCTTGACAAGAAGAAAAAAACCATTAAAATATCTGACAGGGGAGTGGGTATGTCCCGCGAGGAACTGGATAAATATCTCAATCAGATTGCATTTTCAAGTGCCAATGAATTCCTCGATAAATACAAGGATCAGGCCAGTAACCTGATAGGCCATTTCGGTCTGGGTTTCTATTCATCTTTCATGGTATCCGACAAGGTTGAGGTGATAAGCCGTTCCTGGCAGGATGGTTCGGAGGCAGTAAGGTGGATCTGTGACGGAAGCCCTGAATATACTATTGAAGGAGCTGAAAGGGATTTGCGGGGAACTGACGTCATCCTTCATATCGACAAGGAGTCAAAAGAATTCCTTGAGGAAAGCAGGATAGAACAGCTTCTGAAGAAATACTGCAAGTTTCTTCCCGTTGAAATCGCGTTCGGAAAGGAGCAGGAATGGAAAGACGGAAAATATGTTGACACGGGAAAAGACAAGATCATAAACAATACAAAACCGGCATGGACACAGAAACCTTCAGAACTGAAGGAAGAGGATTACCAGAAATTCTATCGTGAACTCTATCCCATTGGAGATGAGCCTTTGTTCAACATACATCTGAATGTGGATTATCCTTTTAAACTGACAGGTATTCTTTACTTTCCGAAAATAAAAAACAATATCGAGATTCAGAAAAACAAGATACAGCTCTATTCCAACCAGGTGTTTGTAACCGATTCGGTAGAAGGTATTGTACCGGAATTCCTGACACTTCTTCATGGTGTCCTGGATTCTCCCGACATACCTTTGAATGTTTCGCGCAGTTATCTGCAGAGCGATACGAATGTGAAAAAAATATCAGGACATATAACCAGGAAAGTGGCTGACAGACTGAATGAGATTTTCAAAAAGGACCGTCCGGAATTTGAAAAGAAATGGGACAGCCTTAAGCTTTTCATTAATTATGGAATGATAACCGAGGAGAAATTCTATGATAAGGCAGCCAAATTTGCATTGTTGAAAAATACTGATGACAAGTACTTTACTTTTGAAGAGTATGAAAAACTCATTAAAGAGAATCAGACCGACAGACACAAATCCCTCATATATCTGTATACAACCAGCAAGACAGACCAGTATTCCTATATTGAAAAGGCGAAAAACAAGGCTTATGACGTACTGGTCTTTGATGGCCAGCTGGATGTGCATCTTATAAACCACCTGGAAACAAAATTCAAGGATTCACGGTTTGTGAGGGTTGATTCGGACGTTGTTGAAAAACTTATCCTAAAGGATGAGGAGAGAGAATCCAGACTGAATGATGAACAAAAGGAGGATCTGAAAAGCGTTTTTAATGTGAATGTGAAATCAGGTGAAATGTATGATGTTGTTTTTGAGGTACTGGATGAAAATGAATCACCGGTTCTTATCACGCAGTCGGAGTTTATGCGAAGAATGAAAGATATGTCCCAGCTGGGCGGAGGAGGCATGGGTTTCTACGGTGATCTGCCCGACAGCTATAATCTGGTGGTTAATCCAAATCACTCCCTTATCGGGAAGATCTATGAGGACCTGAGATCTGAAAGCGCTTCTGTTCTTGATGAAAATGCGGGTGAAAGGAAAAGAGTGAAGGAGGAATTTGATTTCATGGAGAATGAGCACAGCAAAAGAAAAGCCGAAGAGATAAGTCAGCCGGAAAAGGATGACCTGGAAAGACTGAGAAAAGAACTGGAGGAACTTGAGGATTCAAGGAGAAAAGTTCTTGAAGCCTTCGGAAAAAAGAGCAAGATTGTCAAGCAGCTTGTCGACCTGGCATTGCTGGCAAACAATATGCTGAGAGGGGAGGACCTCAACACCTTTGTCAAGCGAAGCGTTGAACTGTTGTAGTTCTGCAGGCACCCCCGCGTGTTCTGCGATCTGCATCTTTACAGCATACGGCCTACCTCTGCCTTGATGAAGTCAATTGCCACCCTTGTGGGTTCCTTTTCCATATCCATTACGGCAGTCAGAAGCTGTTTGCTGAACACCATTCCCGGAGAATTCTCCGGGAGTTTCTCAAATTCACTGTTAATCAGTTTTATGGTACCCGAACGGGCATTCCTGACGACTTCCCATGCCTGGGGACTCATGTATATCTGTTGTGAGAGATTGTGTTCAAACTCGCTTCTGACGCTTGTGAGGAGACCGGAATAAAGCTGTGCCGCATTCATGTTCGGCGTACTGACTCTTACCAGCAGTGATTCCAGTGAGATTCTTTCAAGAAAAAGAATTATCCTTTCATATGCCTGAAGCTTAATGGGAACAATGGTGCGACTGTTCTGAAGGATAAGTTCCTGCCTTCTCCGGTCCCGCTCATTCCTTATCATGCTTCCAAGAACGATCCAGGCCATTATTGCTACCAGCAAGGCAGGCAGGGTTATTTTAAGAATGTCAGTAACTGCTTCCATAGTGAATGGTTTTATCAATTATATGCAAACTTAACTTTTTTTGTTTTTAATTTTTACTTGATATATTTGACCCCCTGAAAAAATTAACATATTTACCCCTATATGGAATATCTATCTGACAGAATCAAGGCCATGGCAACTTCCGCTACAATGGCAATGGCCCGGAAAAGCCGGGAAATGAAGGCCGGTGGAGCGGACATCATAAGCCTGAGCCTGGGGGAACCTGACTTTCATACTCCGGCCTATATCAGGGAAGCGACAAAAGAGGCAATAGATCTGAATTATTCAAAATACTCCCCCGTTTCCGGCTATGTTGATCTCAGGGATGCCATCTGCAGAAAATTCAAAGAGGAGAACGGAATTATTTATACAAGAAATCAGATAGTTGTATCAGGAGGAGGGAAGCATTCCATAATAAACGTCATTTTATCCCTGGTAAACCCCGGGGATGAGGTTATCATACTGGCCCCCTACTGGGTGAGCTATTATGACCAGATACTGATTGCCGGCGGCAGGCCTGTCATTCTGGAAACATCTATTGAGAATGACTTCAAGGTCAGTCCCGGCCAGCTTGAATCTGCGATTACTGATAAAACCAGGCTGGTAATCTTCAACTCGCCGTCAAACCCGACAGGAATGGTATATTCCCGCGGGGAACAGGAAGCGATAGCCCGGGTGATTCAAAGACATGAGGGAGTGTTCCTGATGTCGGATGAAGTTTATGAACATATTCTCTTTGAAGGGGAACATGTGAGCATGGCCTCATTCAACTTTATTTACGACAGGGTCATAACCGTAAATGCCGTTTCCAAGGCTTATGCCATGACGGGATGGAGAATAGGCTATATCGGTGCCCCGAAATGGATTGCTGATGCCTGTGACAAACTTCAGGGTCAGTTTACATCCGGGGCGAGTTCCATTGCCCAGCGGGCAGCGCTTGCCGCTCTTGACGGAAAGGATGACTCCAGAGAGATGATGAGGGATGCTTTTCTCCGGCGCCGTGATCTGATCTGCAGACTCCTTGCAGAAATAAAAGGACTCAGGGTAAGGATTCCGCAGGGCGCCTTTTATGTTCTCCCTGATATAAGCTATTATCTTGGAAAATCAGACGGCACAAACATTGTAAGAACTGCTGACGACCTTGCACTCTGGCTTCTTGAGAGGGCCGGGGTGGCAACAGTGGGAGGCAATGCATTCGGAGCACCGGACTATATCAGGATATCATATGCAAATTCCGATGATCTTCTCGTGGAAGCAGTCAGAAGGATTAAGGAAGCCCTGGAAAATCTGGAATAATTTTTATTATCTTTATTTGTTAGAAAACAGGATCATAACTTAATATGTATTAATATGGTTTTACTTGTAATTCTGGGAATAATCGTACTCCTCATAATATGGGGTGTTTCCCTTTATAATCGTCTTATCCGCCTGAAAAACACCAGGGAACAATCATTTGCCGATGTTGATGTGCAACTGAAGCAGCGTCATGACATGATACCCCAGCTTGTTGATACGGTCAGGGGCTATATGCAGCACGAACGCGGAGTACTCACAGAGATCACTGAGGCACGTGCCAATGCAATGAGGGCCGGAACGATTGAAGAAAAGATTGCTGCCGAACAAAGACTGTCGACTGCGCTTGACGGACTGAGGGTGGCTGTGGAGGCCTATCCTGACCTGAAGGCAAGCCAGAACTTCCTTGACCTTCAGAATGAAATTTCCGATGTTGAGAATAAGATAGCTGCAGCACGCCGTTTCTTTAATTCAACAACAAAAGAACTCAATACTGCGGTTGAAATTTTCCCCTCAAATATTATTGCCGGTCTTTTCAATTTCAAAAGGGAAGTAATGTTCGATCTGGGTGAACAGCGCGCCACAGTGGAAGAACCGCCCAAGATTCAGTTCTGACAGGCAGTATGAGCTATTTCGGATTACAAAGCCATATCAGAAAGAACAACCGGAATTCCGTGATAATTCTGATCATGTTTCCTGTTGTTTTCATGATACTGACATGGCTTTTTTTCTTTCTGACATCATTTGGGGGATCAGAATATTATGAGAGTGGACAGGGTCAGCTCAATTTTATTCCGGTGGTCAATATGAGATTCCTGAGAACAATTCCCTGGGTGACAATGGGTGTCCTTACCTGGTTCACAATAGCCTGGTTTTCGCATACCACAATGATCAACAGTGCAACAGGCTCAAAGCCGCTGGAAAGAAAGGACAACAAACGGATATACAACCTGGTGGAAAATCTTTGCATTTCCTGCGGAATGAAAATGCCCCGTGTGAATATAATTGAGGATGATTCACTTAATGCATTTGCAAGCGGTATCAATGATAAGACCTATACTGTATCACTCTCGAGGGGAATCATAAACAAGCTTGATGACCAGGAACTTGAAGCTGTAATTGCACATGAACTTACGCATATCCGAAACCGTGACGTGAGACTGCTTATCATTTCAATAATATTTGTCGGGATATTTGCATTTATTTCTGAAACAATGTTCAGATCGGTAAGATTTGGAAACGTTTCACGGGACAGAAAAGGCAGCAGCGGACCTGCAATATTTATTGCCCTGATACTTGCTGCAATCGGTTATCTGATTGCATCTCTTTTCAGATTTGCCCTTTCACGGAAGCGGGAATACCTGGCTGATGGCGGTGCAGCGGAACTTACAAGAAACCCGGCGGCACTGGCATCGGCATTGAGGAAAATATCCGGCGATCCGACTATTGAAGCTGTGAAACGCGGGGATGTTGCACAGATGTTTATCGAAAATCCTCAAAAGCAACTGAAGAAATCATCGGCATCCCTTTCAGGTCTTTTTGCAACTCATCCGCCTATTGAGAAGAGAATACAGATACTCGAGAATTTTTGAAAGAGGATGTACAGGAAAATCATCCGCCGCCTTGTTTATTCTGTTTTTTTTGGAAAAGTCTGGGTTCTTCACCCTTTATCAGTCGTTTAATATTTGTCCTGTGTGTAACAACAAGGGCCAGGGCCAGCACTACTGAAAACACTTTAAACAGTAGGGAAGGGCTTCCGAAGATGGTCAGCAGAAAGACGGGAAAGCTGATTCCCGCGGATATCGAGGAAACGGATACAATTCCCGTGATCAGGAAGATCACCAGGAAAATCCCAAGACAGGCAAGAGTTACCGGCGGATGAATAGCAAGAAGTATTCCGAACATTGTTGCAACTCCCTTTCCTCCCCTGAATCCGGCAAATACCGGGAATATATGCCCGACAATTGCAATAAGTCCTGTTAATACCTGAAGGTTGATCAGTTCCGGACTTCCTTCGGGCGCAAGGTGCAACAGGCGTGGAAGCATTGCGGCAAGAAATCCCTTTGCCAGGTCAAATATCAGTACAGGTATTCCCGTTTTCCATCCGAGTACCCTTATAACATTTGTTGCACCGGCATTACCGCTTCCGTGTTTTCTTACGTCGGTGTTGTGAAAAATCCTGCCTGCCCATACTGCCGACGGAACGGATCCGAGCAGATAAGCGATGATTACTGTTGCCAGAACGCTGATAAAAGACATAAGGTAATATTTTATTGAATCCTGTTGAGGCGTGACCTGAGATCCCTGAACTGCTTATTCAGCTCTTCCGGAAGTTTCCGTCCGAAGCTTTCGAAATGGGTTGTTAACAGTTCCGTTTCGGCCAGCCATTCATTCCTGTCCACTTTCAGCAATTCCGGCAGGTTCTTTTCTATTCCTTCAAGACCGGAAATATCGATGCTTTCGGGTTTCGGAACATAGCCAACAGCAGTTTCCACCGCGTTGTCGGCTTCTTCAAGGCGTTCAAATATCCATTTGAGAGCCCTTATGTTGTCTCCGTATCCCGGCCACAGGTAGTTGCCCCCTGAATCTTTTCTGAACCAGTTTACATTGAATATGCGGGGAAGTTTATTTTTATCGGGTGCTTCCTCTCCGATTTTTATCCAGTGTGCAAAATAATCGGCCATATGATATCCGCAGAAGGGGAGCATTGCAAAGGGATCACGCCGGACTCCGGCTTTTAGACCTATTGCAGCGGCAGTAACTTCGGAACCGGCAATGGAACCCACAAAAACACCATGGTTCCAGTCGAATGACTGGTACACAAGCGGTAAAGTGTCCGGCCTCCGGCCACCGAAGAGGATTGCCGATACCGGGACTCCCCGGGGATTTTCCCAGTCGCTGTCTATTACAGGACACTGACTGGCAGGGGCAGTGAAACGGGCATTGGGATGAGAAGCAGGTTTGCCGGATGCCGGATCATATTTTTCGTCTGTCCATGTAATTGTATCTTCAGGTATATCGCAGCCTATTCCTTCCCACCAGATATCTCCGCCGGGTGTGAGGGCAGTATTGGTGAATATTGTATTTGCCCTGCATGAAAGCATGGCATTGGGATTGGTCTTCATGGAAGTATTGGGAGCCACTCCAAAAAATCCGTATTCGGGATTGATGGCATACAGACGTCCGTCTTCCCCGAATTTCATCCAGGCTATGTCATCTCCCACGCATTCGACTTTCCATCCCGGAATGGACGGGATCAGCATGGCAAGATTGGTTTTTCCGCATGCGCTGGGGAAGGCTGCGGCAAAATATTTCTTAAGACCTTTCGGATTGGTGATGCCCATTATGAGCATATGTTCCGCAAGCCATCCTTGCTTGCGGGCCATGTTCGAAGCAATCCTCAGTGCAAAGCATTTCTTGCCCAGGAGCGCGTTTCCCCCGTAACCGCTGCCAAATGACCATATTTCATTGGTTTCGGGAAAATGGCTTATATATTTATTGTCTATATCCGGGGCACAGGGCCATTTTTTGTCTTTTTCACCCGGCTGAAGAGGCGCCCCGACGGAATGAACACAGGGAACAAATGAACCATTCTCGCCCAGGATGTCCAGAACAGCTTTGCCCATGCGGGTCATTATTCTCATGTTGGCAACAACATACGGCGAATCGGTTATCTCAACGCCGATATGTGAGATATCCGATCCAAGCGGTCCCATGCTGAAAGGTATGATATACATTGTTCGTCCTTTCATACAGCCCCGGTAGAATGAACGGAGAGTATCCTTCATCTCAGCCGGATCGCTCCAGTTGTTTGAAGGACCTGCATCTTCCTGTTTTTCAGAACATATAAATGTACGGTTTTCCACACGGGCAACATCACTGGGATCACTCTGAAAATAATAGCTTCCCGGACGCTTATTATCATTGAGCTTAACGCAATTTCCGTTTTTTACCATCATATCCATCAGTATCTGATTCTCTTCATCAGAACCGTCGCACCAATGAATACTGTCAGGCTGGCAAAGCCCGGCCCATTCCTTCACCCATCCGTTTAGTTTCTCATTTTTTGTCATATATATATTTTTATATTCTTCCTTCCGGATCAATTGTAAAAATCACTTCAAATATATAAATAGATTCCGTTTCTGATGCAGACCAGTTGTTAAAAAAAGAAAAGGGCGCTGAGAATCAACGCCCTTCGATTATCATGCGGATAATTTTATTATTTTCCGAATTTGATTGAAGCCTGTGCTGCGGCAAGTCTGGCTATCGGAACCCTGTAGGGTGAGCAGCTTACATATGTAAGTCCGTTTTTGTAGCAGAATTCAACTGAAGCCGGATCTCCGCCCTGTTCCCCGCAGATGCCTATTTTCAGTCCGGGCCTGGTTGTGCGGCCTTTTTCCACTGACATTGTTATGAGTTGCCCCACACCTTCAATATCGATAGTCTGAAAGGGATCAGCCTGAAGCATTTTCTTGTCGAGATAATCATGGAGGAAGCCTCCTATGTCATCGCGGCTGAATCCGAATGCCATCTGGGAAAGGTCGTTGGTGCCGAAGGAAAAGAACTCGGCTGATTTGGCCATCTGGTCAGAAAGCAATGCTGCCCTCGGTATTTCAATCATTGTACCGTAGCTGTAACTGATTTTGTCAACACCGAACTTCCTGCATACCTCATCATGGATCTTATCCACTGTTATTTTGGTTTCATCGAGTTCTGACACATCACAGGTAACCGGTACCATCAGTTCCGGAAGAGGATTCCTGCCTTCCCTGATAAGTTCCATTGAAGCTTCAAACATAGCTCTTACCTGCATTTCGGTAACTTCGGGATATGTTATTGAAAGGCGCACGCCGCGATGTCCCATCATTGGATTTGACTCACTGAGTGCTTCACCTCTCTGGATAATTTCTCCCAGACTGATTCCAAGAGCTTTGGCCAGTTCCTGCTGCTTGTCCTTGCTCTGTGGAACAAATTCATGAAGCGGGGGATCAAGAAGTCTGAAAGTGACAGGCTTTCCATCCATTGCTTCAAGAGTTTCCTTCATGTCCTTTTTGGTAAATCCGATAAGTTCATCGAGGGCCTGGCGGCGCTCATTTTCATTGGCACTGAGTATCATTTTCCTCAGCAGGAACAATGGTTTTTCCGAATTTTTTCCGTAGAACATGTGTTCAGTACGGAACAATCCGATGCCTTCAGCTCCGAAATCCAGGGCAAGCCTGGCATCTTCAGGTGTTTCAGCATTGGTACGGACACCCATTGTACGGTATTTGTCAACCAGTGTCATGAATTCCCTGAATCTTGGATTTTCCGATGCATCAATAAGGTTCACCGGGACGTTGTAAACACTGCCTTTCGTTCCGTTAAGGGTCAGAACATCACCTTCCCTGATAACGATATCTGTTCCGCTTACTTTTGCTGTTTTGGTGTTCGCATCAACATTAAGTCCTCCTGCGCCCACGATGCAGCATTTGCCCCAGCCGCGTGCCACAAGTGCAGCATGTGAAGTCATTCCGCCGCGTGCAGTAAGAATTCCCTCTGCTACTCTCATGCCTTCAACATCTTCCGGATTGGTTTCCTCGCGGAGAAGAATAACTTTCTCACCCTTGCGGAACCATGCCACTGCGTCTTCTGCAGAAAAGACTACTCTGCCCACTGCAGCACCCGGACCGGCGGGAAGACCTTTCACCAGGGGAGTCATTTTCTTTTCAGCTTCAGGATCACAAATAGGATGAAGCAGTTCATCAAGCTGTACCGGATCGACTCTCATTACAGCTGTTTTTTCATCTATCAGACCTTCATGAAGCATGTCCATAGCCATATTCAGGGCTGCGGTTCCGGTCCTTTTGCCTGTCCGGCTCTGAAGCATGTAAAGAACACCTTCCTGGATTGTAAATTCCACATCCTGCATGTCGCGGAATGAATTTTCCAGAATCTCACGTATGTTACGCAGTTCCCTGTATGGTCCGGGCATGGATTCTTCCATGCTCTTCAGATGCATGTTCTGCTCGTTCTTTGTTTCATCGTTCAGGGGACTGGGGGTACGGATACCTGCCACAACATCCTCTCCCTGGGCATTGATAAGCCATTCGCCGTAGAAGAGGTTTTCGCCGGTGGCGGGATTACGCGTGAATGCAACACCGGTTGCTGATGTATCACCCATATTGCCATATACCATTGCCTGTACGTTCACGGCTGTTCCCCATTCATCCGGAATACCTTCTATACGGCGATAGGATATGGCTTTTTTCCCGTTCCAGCTTTTGAAAACAGCTTTAATACTTCCTTCAAGTTGCTCCCTGGCATCGTCCGGAAATGGTTTGCCAAGGACTTCCTTAACCGTTTTCTTGAATTCCTCTGCAATATATTTCATTTCATCAGCCTGAATATCAGTATCTGATTTATAGCCTTTTTCCTTTTTGAATTCCTCGAATTTTTCCTCAAGTGTCTTTCTTATGCCTTGTCCGTCAACAGGATCTATTCCTTCAGCCTTTTCCATAACCACATCGGCATACATCATTATCAGCCTGCGGTAGGAATCCCATACGAAGCGGGGATTGTTGGTTTTCTTTAGAAAACCGGGGATTGTTGCTGAACTGAGTCCGATATTAAGAACAGTGTCCATCATTCCGGGCATGGACCTGCGTGCGCCTGAACGGCAGGATACCAGTAATGCATTTTCCGGGTCACCATAAATCATTCCCATGGCCTTTTCAGTGCCTTTCATTGCATCCCATACTTCGGGCATCAGATCAGGATGAAGGGTGAGATTGTTTTCATAATACTCCGTACAGGCTTCAGTAGTAATAGTGAAACCTGCCGGTACCGGTAGGCCCAGCAGACACATTTCTGCAAGGTTGGCTCCCTTCCCCCCGAGAAGGTTTTTCATATCAGCATTGCCCTCGGCAGTCTTGTTTCCAAAGGAGTAAACTCTTTTTAATTTTGACATAATTGTATTGTTTTGAGATAAAAAAATAATGATTTTCGGAAATAAGCCGCAAATTTAATATTTATTATTGAATTTCAGAAATCATGTTTTATCCCCTTTTCATGCCCTGGGATGAAACATCAGAAGGGTATCCCGGAGGTAACTCCTGTCAATATGTGTGTAGATTTCCGTCGTCATAATGGATTCATGACCAAGCATTTCCTGAACTGCCCTCAGGTCAGCACCTCCTTCAATCAGATGGGTGGCAAAAGAATGCCGGAATGTGTGCGGACTGATTTTTTTTGTGATTCCGGCACGGGCAGCAAGATCTTTTATAATAATGAATATCATTTCCCTGGATAGTTTCCGGCCACGGCGGCTGAGGAAAACAATATTCTGGTCATATATTGCCGGAAGCCTGTTCCGGTCGGTTTTATATGTATCTATTTCCTTCAGTGCCCTTTTGCTGACCGGAACCAGTCTCTGCTTGCTGCCTTTCCCGCTTACGGATATGTATCCTTCCCCGTAATGAATGTCGGTAAGACGGAGACTAAGCAATTCACTCACTCTCAGGCCGCATCCGTACAGTGTTTCAATTATCGCCCTGTTGCGGTGACCTTCCGGCCTGCTCAGGTCAATTTTGGATATCATGCTGTCTATCTCTTGAACTGACAAAACCTCAGGCAGTTTCAGTCCGGTCTTTGGTGATTCGATCAGAGCGGCCGGGTTTTCACTGATTTCTTCCTCAATCAGCAAAAACCTGAAGAATGATCTGATTCCGGAAATAGTCCGTGACTGGGTTTTTGCACTGGGATTCCCGCTTCCGTACCATGCAAGGAAATCCCGGAGATCATCGTATGTCACTTCAGCGGGTATCCGGCCGGGGTTGTGAAGTTCAAAGTAATCCATGAGCTTAAGCACATCACCGGTATAGGCCGATATGCTGTTGCCGGAGAGGGATTTCTCCAGGCGCAGATAAGTTCCGAAATCCCTGACAGCCTGTTTCCAGCTTAAACTCATGTGAGAAAATCAATAGGACAGGACATTTTGAATAATGAATGACACGATGTCTGCCGCCCAAAGTTAATCAAAATAGCAGGTCTGCAATTATATGGGAACCATTGATTTTTTATCTATTTTTACCCTTTGAAAGAATTTTATTATTTATAATGAAGATCAGCATAATAAATGGCCCCAATCTCAATCTCCTCGGAAGGAGGGAGCCGAAAAAATACGGATCAGTATCGTTTGAGGATTATCTTGATCAGCTAAAGACAAGGTTTTCCGGTATTGAATTCAGCTATTTTCAGTCAAACATTGAAGGAGAGATAATTGATGAGATCCAGAACAGGGGGTTTTCAGCAGACGGAATTATTATCAATGCCGGAGGATATACCCATTCCTCGGTGGCAATTGCCGATGCCATCGCATCGGTGACTGCACCGGCCATAGAGGTTCATATTACCAATATCGGGATACGTGAAGCATTCAGGCATACCAGTCTTGTTGCACGCAGCTGCAGAGGTTCTGTGATCGGTCTGGGTCTGGACGGCTACAGACTGGGAGTGGAGGCGCTGATTGAAATTAAGACAAACGGGAATTAAAAAAATGTTAAACCACAAGAGAACCAAGATTGTTGCAACCATTTCCGACAAGAACTGCGAGCCTGATTTTATAAGGGATCTTTATGAATCGGGAATGGATGTGGTAAGGATAAATTCTGCCCATCTCGAAATTGAAGGGGCTTTGCGTATAATACGAAATGTAAGAAAGGTATCGGATAAAATTGCAATTCTGATTGATACAAAAGGACCGGAGATGCGGACTACGGACTGTGACGAACCGGTAAACATAGAAACGGGAACTGTAATAAGGATAGCCGGGGATCCCGGGAAAAAAACGACATCCGAAATCATTCATGTAAACCTTCGGAGTATCGCGGACGAAGTTCCTGTCGGGTCCAGGTTAATGATAGATGACGGGGAAATTGTATTCAGGGTTATAGGAAAGGACAAGGACAGGGATATGCTTATCTGCAAGTCCGAGAACAAGGGTCTGATCGGATCAAGGAAAAGTGTAAATGTTCCGGGTGTGAAAATTGATCTGCCTTCCCTCACTGACAAGGACAGGATATTTATTCAGATGGCTGCGGCCAATGATATTGAATTCATCGCTCATTCCTTTGTCAGAAGAAAGCAGGACGCGCTTGATGTTCAGGCTGAAATAGATAAATATAACAGCGGTATTAAGATTATTGCTAAAATTGAGAATCAGGAGGGAGTTGAGAATATTACCGATATACTTGACGTGGTTTATGGGATAATGGTGGCAAGGGGAGACCTGGCAATTGAGATTCCCTATGAAAAGATCCCACCCCTGCAGAAAATGATAATTTCAAGATGTATTTATTGCAGGAAGCCTGTTATAGTAGCCACTCAGATGCTGCATTCAATGATCACGAATCCCAGGCCGACAAGGGCTGAGGTGAGCGATATTGCCAGTGCGGTATATTCCCAGACAGATGCACTGATGCTTAGCGGCGAGACTGCAATCGGGGAATATCCTGTAGAGGCAGTAAGAACGATGACCAAAGTAGCACTCGAAGTGGAAAGGAACAAGGAGAAATTCCTTGAAACTCCTTTTATAAACGTTACCGGGGAAATTTCCTCCTATCTGGCAAAGGTAGCCGTGGAGACATCGCTCAGGATAGGTGCCAGGGGAATAATTGCCGATACAAGCGGAGGCAGAACCATTAGGGATATGGCTTCATACAGGGGTTTTAACCTTATACTTGCCCAATGCTACAATACAAGGGCAATGAGGGAACTTGCCCTCTCGTACGGAGTATATACAAGTTATCAGGAACGCAGGGATTCAATTGATCAGTTCATCCATATTGCACTTTCCAATCTGATCACTGAGTACGATCTCAGAGGTGATGACAAGGTAGTCGTTCTTGCCGGCAACTTTTCAGGAGGTTCCGGATTCTCCTTTATTGAGGTCGGCACCGTTGAATACCTCAACAACCGGATAGGATTCCTTCAGAAAATGATCTGATTGGTCTGGTTTTTGATGGAAAGTAATGGCTTTTAGATTGAGCAGTATGCTGAAAAATCTGGTTTTGATCCTTCCTCTGATCCTTCATCCGGTTCATGTAAGCATAACAAGTATTGAGCACATACCGGCGACGGATTCGATAAAGGTTTTTGTAAGAATGTATTATGATGACTTCCTGCTTGACTACTGCATGTTTGACGATGATGCCGATCCTGACGGATTATCACTGACAGAACTTCTTCCGGATGATCAGATGAATGAATACCTTGCAGAGAAAGTTGTAATTACGGTAAACAATAAACGGCTTGACGGCAGGTTAATAAATCAGACGCTGGCCATAGGGGTTGATGAGGTGGAAGTAAGCATAAACCTGGTTTATCATACGGACAGACAACCGGAAATTTTTAGCATCAGAAATGAAATTATGACCGGACTTTATGATGATCAGGCCAATATGACTATTGTTCGTATGAGCGGACTGGAAGAAGGGGTGAAACTGACACCCGAAAAAACAGAGCAGACTTATATATTAAAATAATTGAGAGCTACAAGAATTCAGGTTATGAAAAGATTTTCCGCGATATTGCTTTTTTTATTGAATTTCCTGATTCTCTCAGCCACCCACAACAGGGCGGGAGAGATCACATATGTTCAGATTTCCGATCTTACCTATGAAATAACCATCACCACCTTTACCTATACATTAAGTCTGGCCGACAGGCCCCAGCTTGATGTGGACTGGGGAGACAACACGGTTTCAACGGCTGACAGGATAGAAAAAATATCCCTTCCCAATTATTACAACAGGAATGTATACAAGATCAGGCATACTTATCCGGGACCGGGTATTTACAGGATAGTAGTACAGGATCCGAACAGAAATTACGGAGTAAAAAATATCCCGAACAGTGTAAATGTTGTTTTTTCGATTTCAACAATTCTGTTTGTTGATCCTGCCATGGGGAGAAACAGCACTCCTGTCCTGCTTAACCCTCCCTATGACAAGGCAGCTCTTGGTCATGTTTTTATTCACAATCCTGCAGCATATGACCCTGACGGGGACAGTCTTTCGTATGAGTTGACAAAATGTACACGTGAAGACGGAAGGGTTATTGAAAATTACACATTTCCCCCGGCAACGGATTTTCTTAAGGTTGATTCGCTGACAGGTGACCTTATCTGGAATACGCCTGCAGATACCGGCACCTATAATGTGGCAATGGAGATACAGGAATGGAGGGGCGGAAGGAAAATCGGTACTGTGGTCCGTGATATGCAGATTGAGGTTTTTAAAACGCGGAACAAACCGCCTGAGAACGGTCCTCTCAAAAACTTCTGCGTGGAAGCGGGTGCGCTTGTGAATTTCACTGTATCAGCCACTGATCCCGACGGGGATTTTATTCAGCAGAGAGCCAATTCAGGTGTGTTCACTATCGAAAAATGTCCTGCCACATTTACAAAAATTGATTCCTTGGCGGGTTACTCTTCCTCGGAATTCACATGGGCTCCATGCTATGAAGCCGTCAGGGAGCAGCCCTATAACATTATATTCAAAGCCGAAGACAATAATCCGGAAGTAAAGCTCGCAGCTCTTGACAATATGACAATCAAAGTGCTTGGACCGGCACCTGTTCTTCTGAATGCCCGTCCCGAAGGTAAAATAATAAGGCTTATCTGGGAAAATTACGGAACGGATGTGATATCCGGATTTAATATTTACAGGAGAATCGGACCCTCCACTTTTGTACAGGATTCATGTACTTCGGGATTGCCGGTATCAACAGGCTTTATAAAAGTTGGCTATATAGCAGGCCATGAAACGGTTTCTTTTATCGATTCAAACAACGGGGAAGGCCTGGATTTTGGAAATGAATACACTTACCGGGTTGTTGCGGTATATAGTAACGGCACGGAAAGCAAGGCCTCAAATGAAATAACATCAATTCTTGTTTCAGGACTTCCGGTAATTAAGAATGTAAGCGTTAACAGCACGAGCCCTTCCGGCGGATCAATTTTTGTCGGCTGGAGAAAACCCGGCCGGCTTGACACAATACCCGCACCGGGTCCTTGGGAATATATAATCTACAGATCTGACGGAATCACTGGTACAGAGTTTGAATTGATAAGGTCAATACCGACAGTCAACCTCAATGACACCACATTCACAGATAGTCCGCTGAACACACAGTCACAGGGATATATTTACAAAATCGAATTGTGGAACCGGACCCCCGGCAACGAATTTCTCATAGGTGAAGCTTCCTACGCTTCATCAGTTTTCCTTACGGTAAGTCCCGGTGACAGAAAAGCAAGGTTTGTCATAGAAAGGAATGTTCCTTGGATAAACAGCCGTTATGATTTCTTCCGGCAAAACAGCCTTACAATGGAGTTTGATTTAATCGGTTCAACCAATCAATTGACTTTCACTGATCCGGATCTTGAAAATGATAGGGAGTATTGCTATTATGTAAGGTCAACAGGAGCTTATCTGATGGAAAACATGCCCCGGGATCTCATTAATTTTTCACAGATAAACTGTGTGACCCCGGTTGACAATGAACCTCCGTGTCCGCCGGAACTTACCGTAACAAGCCAGTGCGACAGTCTTTACAACCATCTCAGGTGGAAGATAGAAGATCCTGAATGTTTTGAAGATGTTACAGGATATAAGGTATATTATGCCATGACTTATGAGGAACAACCGTCTCTGATCGCTACCATTGACGATAAAAATATATTCAGCTATAAACACTACCCTGGTGAAATAGTATCAGGCTGTTATGCGGTATCTGCATTTGATGCGGCCGGAAATGAAAGTGCATGGTCCCTGAAAATTTGTGTTGATTCCTGTAATTTTTATGAAATTCCCAATGTGTTTACACCCAATATGGACAATATCAATGACAGGCTGATAGCAAAAACATCTGCACTGGTGGAGAAGGTGGATTTCAAATTATTCAACAGGAACGGGCTTTTGATTTTCAGTACCGATAAACCGCGAATTGACTGGGATGGAACATACAAGGGAAAAATAGTCTCTCCGGGGGTCTATTTTTACCAGTGCGATGTTTTTGAACGCCGGATAACAGGCCTGGAACAGTTTCATCTTTCAGGATTTGTTCACGTGATCACTGAAAAGGGAGCAGAAATTCCGAGGAGGGAAACAAAATGAAACACCTGATCCTGACACCCAGAAAAACCATATTGGTTCTGACTATGATGCTTATTTCCGGATTTGCATACAGTCAGCAGATTATTGATTACCTGCTGCAGGCAAAGGCGTTCAGCAGGGCCGGAAATCCTGAAGCCTCTGTTCAGGTCCTGACGGAAGCAATCGGCAGGCAGCGCGATTATCGCCTTTTTCTTGAGAGAGCCGAAGCGAATACTGTAAGTGGAAAATATTCAGAAGCCATAGCCGATTACAATAGTGCCAACAGTCTTGCACCACTGTCAGGTGAATATGGCCTGGCAAAAGTGTATGCTCTAAGGGGTGATGCCGCCACTTCTGTTTATCACCTGGAATTAACCATGAAATCGGATTACAAGAAAAGCGAAAAGGAAATAATGCTGGATCCTGTGTTTGAAAAGATTGAAAACCGGTCCGAATGGCGGCAATTCTGGAGGAAGAGCTGGTATTCCCTTGCCGAGGAGAGACTTTCGGAAATAGAATATTATTCTTCTGCAGGCAGGATAGAAGAAGCTTCTGCTTCCCTGAATGAGCTTATGAAAGTTTATCCGGATACTGAAATCACGAAATATGCCGAAGCGCTTGTTCACATGTCAGCCGGCCGTTTTACTTCAGCTGTCAGGATACTCTCGGGCCTTCTGGACACGGATCAGGCCAATGAAAAATATCTCAGAACCCTTGGCAGGGCCCAGGATGCTCTGGGAAACCAGGCAGGTGCATCAGTGACCTATTCGAAACTTATCAGTCTTGGAGTGGCTGATCCCGATCTGTTCCTCAAGCGGGCGGAATCATTCAGCAAAACAGGCGAAAATGACAAGGCAATAGCTGATCTTGAAAAGTATCTCAGCCTGTTTCCGGGGGAGAAAAATGCATTGAGGCTGGCGGGGAGGATGAGTGTCGTGGCAGGAGATAATCTTAAGGCACTTTCTTATTTTACCGAAAATCTTAAGAACAATCCCAATGATCCGCAGTGTTATATCGACAGGGCTAATTCCTATCTGTCAGCCAGATCGTGGGACTGGGCTGTACTGGATTATGCCATGGCACTTGATCTTGAGCCCGGCAATCCCGATACCTGGCTGAACAAAGGCATTGCACTTCTTAATGCGGGTAAAACGGATGATGCCTGTCATGATTTCAGAAAATCATTCAGGATGGGCAACAAAAGGGCTACAGAATATATCAGCAAACACTGTATAAAATAGAATTGGAGTGTGCAGCAGGCTGCGGCCAGCAGGGATAGTACAAACAGCAGACTGCCGGAGGATACAGTAAAATGCAGGTTATAATCTGCGGAAGGACAATCCTTATTTTATATGTTTTTTAATTCTTTCGAAAAGATCATGAGGCTTGAATGGCTTAAGAACATAGTCATTAATGTTCAGCTGATCCAGTCTGTCGTGATTTTCCGACATGATTGCGGCAGTCAGGGCAACTATCGGTATATCCCTGATCCGCGGATTCTCTGAGTTTCTGATTACCTGCGTGGCCTCTATACCATCCATTATAGGCATGTGGAGATCCATCAGTATCAGATCAAAATTTTCATTTTCAAGTTTTTCAATTGCAAGCTGCCCGTCTTCGGCATGGGTGACAATCACACCCCATCCGCTCAGGAATTTGTTCACAACGAAGAAATTGATTTTATTGTCTTCAGCAACAAGGATTTTCCTGCCTTCAAGACCGGTATATGTTTCGGCAACCTGGGTTTCTTCATCCCGTGCATCATCATCCGTTATGTCTTCGAAGCTGAGTGTGAAACTGAATGTTGATCCGTTTCCCGGTTCGCTGTGAACCGTTATCGTTCCTCCCTGCAATTCAACCAGCTTTTTGCAGATAGCCAGTCCAAGTCCGGTACCACCGTATCTTCTTGTAGTATCCGACGAAGCCTGGGCGTAGTTTTCAAATATTGCTGCCTGTTTTTCATAAGGTATGCCGATACCACTGTCTTTTACGGAAAATTCAAGTTTTGATTCCTTGTTGTTCCTTTCGAATTCTTTGATATTCACTATTATACTGCCTTTTTTGGTAAATTTCAATGCGTTAGACAGGAGATTTGACAGGATCTGGTTAAGCCTGATCTGGTCGCCAATGACGTTCACAGGCAGGTTGCCTTCTTTGACTATTTGGAAATCAAGATTTTTGGCCTTTGATCTGAATGAATAGGATCTCATGATTTCATCAAGAAAATCATTGAGGTTGAAACGGATCTTCTCAAAGACTATTTTACCCGACTCCATCTTGTTGTAGTCCAGCACATCATTTACGAGTGTGAGCAGATGGTTTCCGGAGAATCTCAGTGTTTTGATAAAATCCATCTGGTCGTCGCGGGGATTTCCCTGAAGCAGGAGATTTGTAATTCCAATGACTTCATTCAGCGGTGTCCGGATCTCATGGCTCATGGTTGACATGAATATTTGCTTTGACTGGGCGGCTTCTTCGGCTTTTTGCCTGGCCGTAATAAGATTATCAAGCATTATTCTTCTCTGCAGTGCAACAGCCGTCTGGTTGGCAATGAAATCAAGGACGTACAGATCGTCAGGCGAAAACCTGTCCTCATCATTATAATCCTGAAGGCATATGATGCCAATTACGTCATTGTCGACCTTTAGGGGAACACCCATCCATACCTTGCATTGTGTTCCGATTAGTTCTATGTCGCCTGATCCCTCCAGTTCTGCAAGATCCTTTTCCTTGAGCAGTACTGATTTCTTGTTCCTGATAACCCAGCCCGTTATTGTTTTGTGTGCGGATATTTCCCTGAAAGTGTCTTTTTCATCGGCAAAGAACGGCATGGTGAGTGTTTCCGTTTTGCTGTCATAGAGAGCAATATAGAAATTGTTGGTACTCCAGATTTTTCCCAGTTCCCGTTCAATGATGGGGTAGAGCTCTTCAAGGTCTGTCTGCTGAAGGGCAGCAGATGAAATATTATAAAGGACTTCCTGCTGCAGGGCATTTTTCTTTTCAGTGGTTATATCCCTGTATATTCCGACAAATGCCGCAGGTTCATAATTCACAATTATTGCCGTTGAGGTGAGTGAGACCTGGATACGGTTCCCGGATTTATCCCTCCTTATTGTCTCTCTTATTACCCGGTGACGTTCGGCAGCCAGCTTGTCAATGCTTTCCGCCTCTTCCCTGAATTCACCGGGCACAACCAGGTCGTTAATATTCCTGTTTATGGCTTCGGCGGAAGTATAGCTGAAAAGATTCGTAAATTCCTTGTTGATCATGGTAATCTTTCCCTGAACATCGGAAATTACTATTGCCAGAGGAGTGGAATCAATCAGGTGTTCAAGAAAGGCCTTTTCCCTGGTGATTTGTTCTTCGTATTTCTTACTCTTGCTTATATCGGTGACCGTTCCCCTGTATCCGATTATTTTGTCTTCATGAAATATTGCAAATGAATGAGTTATTATGGGTATGCCGGTGCCGTCCTTTTTCCTTGCATAATATTCATTGCTTGAAACATCTTCCGGATTCCTGATGGCAGCCAGGTTCTCTATCATTTTTTTATGGTTGTCCGGAAAGAACTGGGAAATATACAGGCCCTTTCTCATTTCCTCCACGGTATATCCCGAAAATTTTAGTGCCTGTGTGTTGGCAAAAATCAGTTTCCCGCTCAGATCAACCTCAAAGATCATCTCGGGAAGCATGTTGGCAAAATTTTCAAATTCAAACCTGCTTCTTCTGATTTCAGCATTTTTTTTCTGCAGAGTTCCTGGTTCCCAGGTTATAATTATATTGCCCGGAGAAATTGAAAATCCCATATAAAAACCTTCAGAATCATCATTCATGGGAGAGACGGGCAGCTTTTGAGCTTCCCCCGACTGATGTATCAGATTCAGAAGTTCAGAAAGCCTGGGCTTTTCGGAAAGGGAGGTTGATTCTACAGGTTTCCCGGCAATCTCTTCCTTATCAATCAGTTCTGTTTCTTCAGCTTTCCTGTTAAGGGCCATAATATAAAAGCGGCCATCTTCCTTCCTGCTGAAGAGGGCAAGATAAGTGCTTACAGTTGTGAATATTTCATCAGGAATTGCCCATCTGACGCTATCAGGAGACAACTCCTTTTTTTCTCCTGAATAAACAGATGCAAGTTCGTTCTGGAGCAGAATATACTTCTTCTCCAATTCTCTAAACTTTTTTTTATAGTTCATCAGACAGTAAGTATTGCGCCCTAAAATTAGCAAATAAAGTGCTAACTGCAATACCCTGAGCACGAAAAATTACTTTTCAGGTCCTGCTGTTTTTTTTAGAATGACAGATTGATAATATTTACAGAAGGAATTCAGCCCGCATTCCTCACACAGAGGCTTTCTCGCCTTGCAGATATATCTGCCGTGAAGGATCAGCCAGTGATGGGCATCATGCCTGAGTTCCGGGGCTATATTTCCTGTAAGCTGATCTTCTGCTTCTGCAGGAGTTTTTGCATTTGTTGTAAGTCCTATTCTTCCCGATACCCTGAAGACATGCGTGTCAACTGCAATAACAGGCTTTTTGAAAATGACGGAGGCTACTACATTGGCAGTTTTTCTTCCCACACCCGGTAGTTTCTGCAATAATTCGGGCTCGGATGGTACCATGCAGTCAAAATCGCTTACAAGCATTTTGGCCATCTCTGAGAGATGCCTTGCCTTGTTGTTGGGATATGAGCATGATCTGATATAATCAAAAATTTCCGCTTGTCCGGCTTTGGCCATTGATTCCGCATCGGGAAACCTTTTCAGCAGGGGGGGGGTGATTATGTTGACTCTTTTGTCGGTGCATTGGGCAGAAAGGATTACTGCCACAATCAGTTCAAAGGGGTTACGGTATTTCAGTTCGGTTTCCACAACCGGACAGTTCTTTTGAAAATATTCAAATGTGAGCCTGTATCTCTCCTTTTTGGTCATATATTATTCGCATCAGAAAGGTGGTGAAGTTAATGAATTTTATATTTGCAAAGCGGACTCTGATAATCAGGTTTTTTTAACTTTATCACAAAATTCAATGCTGGTTTGGAAGAGATAATTGTAAACGCGGGGGGATACAAATCCCGTATATATGTGGGACAACACTGGGAGTCAGTTGCCGGGATGCTTCCTGAAAAGGGAGTTCTTATCCTTACCGATGACAATGTATTCAGTATTTACGGAAAAAAATTTCCTGATTTTCCGGTATTGAGGATCAGACCCGGAGAGGAAAGCAAGCAATTGGAAACTGTTGAATCACTTGCAGCCGGGTTACTGGAAAATAATATTGACCGCTCAGGGTTTTTACTGGGCATAGGAGGCGGAGTCGTTTGTGACATAACAGGTTTTCTTGCTTCGGTTTATATGCGGGGCATTTCTTTCGGCTTTGTTTCCACCAGTTTATTGTCGCAGGTGGATGCAAGCACGGGAGGCAAAAACGGCGTCAACCTGGGAGAGATAAAAAATCTTATAGGTGTTTTCAGGCAGCCGGAATTTGTGGTCTGTGATACTGAAATGCTGCGTACACTGCCGGAGGATGAATATTTTTCAGGACTTGCAGAACTTATCAAAACGGGAATTGTCGGGGATGTTTCTATTATTGAGTCACTTGAAAAGCATCATGAGAAAATCGGAAAGCGGGATCCTGTCCTCCTTTCAGACCTGGTTGGAAGGGCGGTTAAATACAAGGCTTCCGTTGTTACGGCTGATGAAAGGGAAGCAGGAATGAGACGCGTGCTAAACTTCGGTCACACATTCGGTCATGCAATAGAGTTACACAAGGGGATAAAACATGGTTTTGCCGTTGCGGCGGGCATGGAATTTTCCCTTCGCTGGTCGAGGGATCTGGGATATATTGATAATGAGACGTATGACCGGATTAAAAATATTTTCAGCCTGTATAACTACAGCTTCGGCTGGAACATTCCCCCGGATGACCTGCAGAAACTGATCAGTCATGATAAAAAAAAGGCAGGCAGTGATATTCATTTTGTTTTTATTAAGGGAACAGGAAGGCCCTTTGTAAGACTATTGCCTGTAAGCGATTTAATTGATTTTTACAGTAGAATAACCAGGGAAAACCAGAAAATATGAATTCATACGGAACCTTATTCAGAATATCAATATTCGGAGAATCACACGGGAAGGCTATTGGTGTTGTTGTGGACGGATGTCCGCCGGGTATAGTCCTGGATCCTGAAGATTTCCTTCCGGATCTCAGAAGGCGCAAAAGCGGTGCTTCGGGTACTACGGAGCGGCATGAGCCCGATGTGCCGGAGATTCTCAGCGGTCTCTGCGGGGGATATACAACCGGATCGCCCATGACAATCATAACCAGGAACCAGGATAAGATATCTTCCGATTATGATGACTTTTTAAAAATTCCCCGGCCCGGTCATGCGGATTTTACATCATCGGTTAAATATTCCGGTTTTGCTGACCGTAGGGGCAGCGGTCATTTTTCAGGGCGTATCACATGGGGACTGGTGGTTGCCGGAGTCATTGCAAAAAAGATTGCCGGAATGGCGGAGTTTTCCGCTAAACTGATTTCTGCAGGCGGATCTGCCGATATTGAAGGAGCCGTAAGAAAGGCAGTAAAGGAAAATGATTCCATCGGCGGGATAATCGAATGTGTTGTCACTGATCTTCCCGCCGGCCTGGGGGAACCATTTTTTAATTCAATGGAATCGGTGATCAGTCATCTTGTTTTTTCAGTTCCTGCAGTGAGGGGCATAGAATTCGGTTCGGGTTTTTCTTCTGCTTCCATGAGGGGATCTGAGCATAATGACCCTTTTACTGATGACAGAGGCAAAACATCAACAAATAATGCCGGCGGAATAAATGGAGGTATAACAAACGGCAATAATATAGTTTTCAGGGTGGCAATAAAACCGGCATCCTCAACGGGAGTGGCTCAGACTACCTGGAATTTCCATTCAAAAAAAATGGATGCCCTGAAAATCAGGGGCCGGCATGATACCTGTATTGCCCTGAGGATACCCGTTGTCATTGAATCTGCCGCTGCAATCGCAGTGGCAGACCTTCTGCTGACAGACAGGGGGATACATAATGTTGAAAGAAAGACAAGGTCATAGGATCTCCTGCCTGCATCATTAGAAGATCACACTGTTCAATCAGGGCTTCACTTTAATTTCCAGCACCTTTCTGGTTTTATCCGTAACCTTAAACCTGTCGTCAATCCTTTTGCCCATGACCCAGGCAATTTTGCCCCCCGATACAAGTACCAGCGTGTTTTCCTTAGTGATAAGTGATGCTTTTATGTCGGTGAAAAAATCACTAAGTTTTTTTCTGTGCTGCATTCCGAGAGGAAAGAAATAATCCCCATGTTGCCAGTTTCTTATTGTAAGGGGAAAGGTAATTTTTTCCCTGTCGAGACAGGCAGTGTTTCCGGCGGCAGGAATCCTGTAGCTGTCTGTAATTGTCAGTTCCCTGACAGAACTGATGACAGGGGATCCGGAAAGCTCTCCGGCAGTATTGTAATTCCAGGATATATTCTGCCCCGGTGCTATTTCACTTATGATAAGTTCATTTCTGTTTTTTATGATTCTGTGGCTTCCGGTCCTGATTTCGATTCCGGTCTGCCCGGAAATGATATTCATCAGATCGTTCAGGACCGGGGAAGTGATTCCGAACGGCCGGAAAAACTCAAACATTACAGCATTGTTGGTGATAAAGGGATTAAGTTTTTCCAGGTTAACTACCAGAAACGATTTATCTTTTCTTATCAGTTTTTCCCGCAGACTACCGGTAAAGGCAGTGAAAATTTCATTTATATCGCTGAGTCTCTTTGATGTATCGTTCAGGGCATTTTCAACCGAAGGGTTTATTTCAGTCAGCAGGGGCAAGACAAGGTGGCGGATCTTGTTTCGTGTGTATCCTGTGTCTGCATTGGAACTGTCCTCCCGGTATGCTATGCCGTTGTTTCTGCTGTAATCCTCAATTGATTTCCTGCTTGCGAACAGAAGAGGACGGATTACCCTGTCCCTGGTTTTTCTGATACCGGACAGGCCGGTGATTCCCGTTCCCCTTGCAAGGTTAATGAGAAATGTTTCAATGTTGTCGTTGAGGTTGTGTGCAACTGCTATCAGGTCAAATCCCTCTCTTTCCCTGGTTTTTTCAAACCATGAATATCTCAGATCCCTGGCAGCCATTTGTATGGATATTCCTCTTTCCGTGGCGTAAGTCCTGGTATCGAATCTGACCGAAAAGAAGCTTATGTTGTGATCCGCCGCGTATTTTGCCACAAATTCTTCATCGGCCTGCGACTCTTCCCCCCTCAGGGTGAAATTGCAATGTGCAATTCCTGTCTCTTTCCCTGCCCTGATGAAAAGATCGGTCATTACCATTGAATCGATTCCGCCGCTGACAGCCAGCAAAATTTTTTCATTTCCCTTTATGAGTCCGTTTTGTTCAATATATTCTCTAAACTCTTTCAGCATTGATGCATGTTTTTATCTGTAGGGAAGCAGGTCCGGCCGTCCGGGTTCAAAATTATCAGGATTGAGTAATTGTTCCCCGGAAACATTGAAATTGCTGACACTGGAGTGGCGTGGAAGGTTGGGGTAAAAGCTAAATCTGATCTGCAGGGTGTTAAAGACAAGATTATCATTCCTCAGTCTCACACCAAGACCAATCCTTGAAATGACCTTCCCCTGGTTGAACAATTGATTTGATCCGAAAAGATAGCCAAGATCACCGAAGGCAAACCATGCAATCCTGAAGCCGTATGTTTTGGAAGGGCTGAAAAGAACTGATTCAATACTCATTGTAAGCCTTTGTCTTTCAGCTCTGAGTGAATCATTTCGGAATCCGGATAAACCATTTTCAGTATTAAAAAGAAGATACTCATCCTTGTATCTTCCGAATCCCCTGGTATAGTCAATGTTGTAAAAGTTCCTCAACCGGTGGGTGCCGGCGTATAAGAGTTTTGTAAAGTAGTTTGCCCTGAACATAAGAATACCCTGTTCAGTTTCATTTTTATTTATGAATGCAGCCAGACCTGCATTGCCGTGAAAATAACCTCCGCTACTGAGTTTTTTTCCTGCAGAAAGACTGATGCCTGAATAAAACCGTTGTTTGAATTCATTTGATTCCCAGCCTGCAGTAAAGTTTACCAGCATCCCGTCTGAAAGGTCTTCTGTCCTGCCATAGCCATAAATCAGGTTCGTTTTGTAAAACTGCCGGACTGAAAAGGACAGGGATGCAAGGTAAATTTTATATTTCTGAAGGGAATGATATGAATCCGGAAGAATATCCGGATGCCTGAAGACATTGTTATTCAGGTATCTGACACCAAGAATCAGTCTTGCTGCCTTTTCCGGGTTAAGGAGGAATGACCTGGACAGCCAGTAATCCTGGTGATTGAACTTAAGGGGCTCCGGTTCCGGGAGTGTATCAAGGTCTGTTGTCGTGGAAGTCTGGCAGACACATATACCCCCTGCATATTTTGTGGATGAACTGATCAGCTGCCTGTCGGCTGCGAAGCCGTAACTCGTTTTGCCAAGTGCATTATAATACTGGAGATTAAGATTGATGAAGGATTTTGAAATGTTGTTGATATTGTAATATATACCTATCCCGGGCGATCCTGCGGAATCCTGGTCAAATGGAACCTTCAGACTTAATTCATGACCGATTCCAAAAATATTCTTCTCATAAAGTGATGCGCTGCCTTTGGTGGCAGAACTGAATTCTGCTGAAGCTCCAAGTGAATACACATCCTTTGTAAGTACGAGGATGTCCACAAAGCTGTCTGATTCGGATACGACGATTATTCTTGAATCTTCAATATAGGGCAGCTGCCTCAGTATTCTCTCGTTATCGCTCAGCAACAGAGGTGAAAGAGTATCACCTTCGCTGAAAAGAAGATTTTTCCTTATTATATGTTCTGCCGTATTGGTGTGGGTTTTATTGAGAAAATTTTCAAGCCTGCCGGGATTGCTTACCAATGAATAATCTATCTCAGTACCAAATACATCAAGCTTCTGAATGTCGATTTTTCTTATGATTTTACCTGAATAGCGAAGGTAATCGTTTTGACTTGAGCCCCCTGCTGAACCTGAGGAAGCGGGTTTCCCTGAAACAACTACAAAGTCATAGAGCTTTTTTGTGATCAGGTATTTTGATGCTTTCACCCTCAGGGAGTCAATAAGGGGATTCCTGTCATCCTCCGCAAATGAGGGAGGGATAAGTTTCTGCGGGATTGTTACCGGCCAGCCGGCATTGGAAAAAAGCCGCGGATCCAGTCTTTTTAAATAATCACCGGAAATGCTTTGAAATATACTGTCAGGTTCAGAATGTTTTTGTGAATAGAGGCCGCAATGAAACAACAACAGGCATGAAATGATCAGAGATCCTGTAATATGCGTATATTTCAAATCGATTTCCACATCATTTTGAATGAGTTTCGGTTATCAGTACGTCATCAGAGTTGAACTGGAATCCCAGGCGTTTGCCGGTAATTACTCCGGAATACTGGATTTTGGCTTCAAGCTGGCCTGCAGTGGCAATCTTGATTGTATCGTAGGGAGGAACCAGGAGGTCGAATTCCAGGGCTTCATGATTTATAAAGATCCTTGCAATCAGGTATCCAAGATTATCAAATCGTGAATTCCTGAATTCCGGCCTTATTCTCGGATCTATACTGCCAAGTCTGCCGTTTACCTCCCTGGCAAAATTCCTTAATATCTCCTTCATATTGCAGAAGGCTTCCAGGGTTCTGTCATATACTTTTTGCTTAAGTACCGATTTTTCTTTCAGGTTTGTTACTATTGCCTGTTTTTTTTCACTTAGCTGGGTCATGATGAAAAATTAATCAGATTAGCACCCTAATTTAATAATTTATGCACAAATCCGGCAATTTCCGGATAAACGGTACTCAGTTTGGTTTCTGCCCTGAATCAATATGCTCTTGAGAACAAAACCCTTCTTACCGAAGGCTTTCCGCTATATATGCATTTGCCTTCCTCTTCCGGGGAATCAAAGGGGATGCATCTGATTGTGGCTTTTGTTTCTTCCTTGATCTTTTCCTCTGTGGCCCGGCTTCCGTCCCAGTGAGCCATGATGAAGCCTCCCTTGTTTTCGGTGATATCAACAAAATCATCCCATTTGTCGAGATAATAGGTATTGTCATTCCGGAATCCGCTGGCTTTTCTGAAAATATTTTCCTGAATATCATTGAGCAGCTTTTTTATATGATCCGTAATCCCGGATGCCGGGAATGTTTCTTTTTCCAGAGTATCCCTCCTGAAAATCTCAAGTGTGTTGTTTTCTATATCCCGCGGACCAATGGCTATTCTTACGGGAACACCCTTCAGTTCATAATCCGCAAATTTCCAGCCGGGTTTGTTCGTGTCGCGGTCATCATATTTTACAGATATGCCGTTTTCCTCAAGGGCGGATTTGATTTTCAGGGCAGCAGAGCTGATATGCTGCAGCTGTTCCTGGTTTTTATATATCGGAATGATCACAACCTGGACGGGAGCCAGAAGTGGGGGCAGAACCAGGCCGTGATTGTCGGAATGCGCCATTATGAGGGCTCCGATGGTTCTGGTGGACACACCCCATGATGTTGCCCAGACATATTCGAGTTTCCCGTTCTTGTCAGTGAACTGTACATCAAATGCCTTTGCAAAATTCTGACCCAGGAAATGGCTTGTACCCACCTGCAGACCTTTGCCATCCTGCATCAGGGCTTCAATTGCCAGGGTGTCGATTGCTCCGGCAAAACGTTCACTTTCTGTTTTATAACCCCTGACAACAGGCAGTGCCATGTAGTTTTCCACGAAATCGGCATATACATTTATCATCTTTTCTGTCTCTTCAACAGCCTCCTCCCTTGTGGCATGGGCGGTATGTCCTTCCTGCCACAGAAACTCCGCAGTCCTGAGAAACAATCTTGTCCTCATTTCCCATCTGACAACATTTGCCCACTGGTTGATAAGCAGGGGCAGATCCCTGTAGGAACGGATCCAGTTCTTGTAGGAATTCCAGATTATCGTCTCCGAAGTCGGACGTATAATTAATTCCTCTTCAAGCTTTGCCGAGGGGTCAATCACTATGCCTCCTCCTGATTCATCATTCTTCAGCCGGTAATGGGTAACAATTGCACATTCCTTTGCAAATCCTTCAACATGCTCAGCTTCCCTGCTGAAAAAAGATTTTGGAATAAAAAGAGGGAAATATGCATTCACATGTCCGGTTGCCTTAAACATTTTATCAAGCTGAGCCTGTATCTTTTCCCAGATCGCATAGCCGTAAGGTTTGATCACCATACAGCCTCTCACAGCCGAATGTTCAGCAAGATCTGCCTTGATAACCAGATCATTATACCATTGTGCGTAATTTTCATCCCTGTTGGTTAAATACTTTGCCATCTTTTACTTTACTGTTTTTTCGTTTCTCCCTGTCTGTTTCTTCGTTTCTCTCTGTCTGCCTTTTCCGTTTCTTCGGCCTGCCTCTCCCGGTCTGCAGTCTGTCTCTTTCTGTCTGCCGTTCTGTTTCTTCGTTTCTCTCTGTCTGCCTTTTCCGTTTCTTCAGGACTTATAAAAAAATAAGAAACCGTAAAAATAGATAAAAACTTGGGTTCTTGTCAAAAAATGAAAAGGTTCGGCATGAAATCAAAATCCGGGTTTTTTTTCTATATTTGATCATTCAGAAATGATACTATTGTGAAAAATCAAATTTGGTATAATATTTGCTTGAATATTAAAAACTAAATGAGGAATAAAACATGAAAGTCTTTACAAAAATCGCAGTTGTTGTTCTTTTTGTCCTTGGGTCCTGCACAACAAGGCTCCATACTGTGGCAGAGTATGATGATCTTTACTATCTTCCTTCTGATCAGCAGTATGCAACCGTAGTGCGTACTCAGGGCAAGAAGAAGGTGGTTGAGAACACCCTTAGGTCTGAAGAATACTGGGATAATATTTACGCAGCCGATACTCTCGTGTCCGGTGAATACTATGATGCAATTGACTATGATGATGTCATTGTCAGTCAGGGGGGTAATGTGAATAATTATTATTATCTTGACGATTATTCGTATGCGGGAAGACTTAACAGGTTTCACGGAAACTATTTCTATCCTTACTGGAGGGATCCTTTCTACTATGGTATGGGTTATCCCTCACTGAGTTTCTCATTCGGAAGGCCATACTATTACAGTCCGTTCTACTATGATTCCTATTACTACGATCCTTTTTACAGTTATAACAGATACTACGGATACTACGGAGGTTATTACGGAAACTATTTTGGCTCATACTACAATCCTTACTACAGCTCATATTACTACTCACCATGGTATGGCGGATATGGCTACGGCTACGGCTACAGTGATCACTACAGCTCTGTGAACTACGGGAGGAGGGAGCGTCAGAGCACCTTATCCACAAATTACAACAGGGAACTTACGCCTGCAGCTACGGCTTCTGCAAGAAGAGAGGGATTAGTTCCGGCAGGAAGTGATGCAACAGCCAGACAGTCAACAGGCAGCTCCATTCAACAGACTTCAAGAAGATCCGCTGCGACAGTCCAGAACAAGGATGCCGCCGGTACTTCCGCCTCAAGATCATCACAGGGTGAAGTCAGGCAGAATGCCACATCAGGCGACAGATCACCGGCATCAGTCAGAAGCTCGAATGCGGCAAAGCCGGAGTACAACAGTGTAAACAGGACATATACTCCCAGTTACACTAATCCGAGGACCAGTACCAGGCCTTCGTATAATAACAGCAGGATAATAAACAGCAATACCGGAACACAACGTTCATTATATCCCCAAACCCAGAGAAGCACGCAAAGGAACACGTCGTCTTCATATTCCTCAGGACAAACAAGATCTGTACCTTCGTCAGGCAACCAGAGCAGCTACACAATGCCTTCAAGGAGAAGCATTGAAAGCGGATCAGGATACACAGGGACTTCATCCGGCCGTTCCACAGCCAGCAAATATTCATCGGGAAGTTCTTCATCATCTTCCACAGGCAGATCCTATTCAGGCAGTAGCGGCGGCTTTTCATCAGGCAGTTCCTCTTCATCGGGCAGCTCCTCTTCACGGTCTTCAGGCGCTTCGTCCTCCGGGGGAAGAAGATAGAACTGACAGTTAATTCAGATTGCCTTGTTGTTTCATTTTTGTAATTGATGAACATGCGGGATCTCCGGCATGTCATGTGAATTGTTTAACCAATTAATGTACACATGAAAAAGTTTAGACTGATATTAATTATTATATTATCTTCGACAGCGGTGCTTCATGCACAAAACTTTGATGATGCCTTAAGATATTCCCAGATATTTTATGGCGGAACTGCAAGATTCATGTCAATGGGAGGTGCTTTTACCGCTCTTGGCGGCGATATCTCGACATTGAGTCAGAACCCGGCCGGAATCGGACTTTTCCGTTCCTCGGAGGTTTCTTTTACTCCCCAGTTGTTTCATGTAAAAACCACTTCCGATTTAAGCAGTATCAGCTCCGACTTCCTCTATAATTTCAATCTCAATCAGGCCGGACTGGTTGCAAACCTCATCAACAGGAACACGGAATCGGGCCTTCTGACCCTTAATTTCGGATATACATACACTATGAGGAGCAATCTGAATCAGAACGGACTGATCAGGGGAATCAGCAGCAGGGGTTCCATGGCTGATTACTGGGCTGATATCAGTAAAGGTCTGTTCAAGGAGGAACTTTTCGACTATGCTGCCGATGCTGATCTTGCCCTCTGGGCAGGCCTGATAGACACCCTTCCCGGATATTCAAGACAATATGGTTCTATTTTCGAATATTATGGCGACAGCGATGTAGCGGATTACGGACAGACAGTAAGAAGACTGATTTCAAACGAGGGCAATACCACGGATCATTCATTTTCCATCGGAGGCAACTATTCAAACAAACTGTATTTTGGACTGACTATGGGAATTTCAAGTATCAGCTACATAAGTCATTATGAGCATCTTGAAACTACGGGAGAGATAGCTCCGTATGGTCTGGACAATTTCAACTATGCCCTTTATTATGAAAATACGGGCCGGGGTTTATCGGCTAAACTGGGTGTGATTTTCAAACCTGTCGAAACTGTACGCATTGGTCTGGGAGTCCATTCCCCGACATTGTATAAGATAGACGAATATATACATGACAATATAACATCGGCATATACTGACGGAGACAAGTTTAGTTTCAAAAATGACCCTTCCAGGTACAGCTATGCTCTGACCACGCCGGTCAGATTCCTTTCAGGCCTTGCAGTCCAGATAGGCAAGATCGGATTGATAAGTGCCGATTATGAGCTTGTTGATTATTCCGCTTCGAGATTTTCAGAAACCGGGGATGGTTATGACTACAGCCAGAAAAATGAAGCCATAGCACAAAATCTCCGACAGGCAAGCAATATTCGTCTGGGTGCTGAAGTGAGACACAATCACCTCTATTTCAGAGGCGGATATGGATATTACGGCAAGGCATTTTCGAAGGACGATATCAACAGGGGACTTGACTACCAGTCATTTTCCCTCGGAGCAGGTTTCCGGGAGCAGAATATATTTGTAGATATAGGTTTTTCACGACTGACCAACTCACAGAAATATATTCTTTTCCAGAGTTCGGCCGGTGATGCAATATCACATATGAACATTGGCAGGAATATGTTTACTCTGACATTAGGATACAGGTTTGGTTACTGATTATTTGTTTGACTTCCTTTGGATGAAGGCCTCCGGTAACGGAGGCTTTCTTTACAGATAATCAGGAGTTCCCGGACCCATATTGAAAATAAGGTCAATAATGCTCAGTTGCGGAACAAATCCGTGTTTATCTCTGAAAACCTGAAAATATTCCTTTTGGCTGAATGAGCTTTCTTTTTTCGGATCGATGGAATATCTGAAATCGCCTTCAGCATTCCTGACCGGCATAAATGTTTTAGTATATTTTATTTCTACATTGATATTCAGTAGTTTAAGCAGTGTTGTCAGCAGATCCATATTCAGATCCAGCAGATATTTATATCTGCGGAGTAAGATTTCTTCAATGACTCCGAAATAATAAATAAAAAAGGCAGATGAGCCATAGGCTGATGCAAGTGCTCCGATATGAACCTTTTGCCATCTCCGTGTGTAATCTATCCTGATGTCCCTGACGGGTGTTTTGTGGAAACTTCCCAGGAAAACCGGTACAACAAGATGTCCGGGTCCCTGGGATGTCAGTATATAGCAACGGTTACGGTATGATTGCTTCCGGTAGTTTTCTTCTGCTTCAATGAATACTTTTTCTGCCCTGACGATTTTTGAAAAATATTCAACAGGAGGCAGATATGCACTTGTAACAAAAATATTCCCAGGCATGGTCGGGAGTAGTCATTTCATCCTGTTTATCATACTTGCCGAAAAACCGGCACCGAATCCGTTGTCAATATTTACAACCGTTACCCCGGCAGAACAGCTTGTAAGCATTGCAAGCAAAGCAGAGATACCGCCTAAACTGGCTCCATACCCGACGCTTGTGGGAACGGCTATTATTGGTTTGTTGACAAGTCCTCCCACGACACTTGCAAGGGCACCTTCCATTCCTGCAATGACTATTATTACCTTACAGCTTCTTATTTCCGGCAGTTTGTCAACCAGCCTGTGAATACCTGCAACGCCTGCATCATAGATCCTGATAATCCTGTTGCCAAGGAGTTCCGCGGTAACGGCAGCTTCTTCCGCTACGGGAATATCGGATGTTCCCGCAGTAATGACGGCAATACAGGTATCGGGCATTTCCGGTTTTTTCTTCTGAATGGATATTATTTTTGCTTCTTCATAATAATGAGCGTCGGGACAGATTTCCCTGACAGCTTCATACATCGCTGAATCAGCCCTGGTGCCTACTATATTGTTTTCCTTTTCAGACATTATCCTGAAAATTTCCTTTACCTGTCCGGTGGTTTTACCGGCACAATAAACTATTTCCGGATATCCGGTCCTGATCTCCCTGTGGTGATCAATCCTGGCAAATCCAAGATCGGTATAGGGGAATGATTTCAGCACTTCAAGAGCTTCAGGAACGCTTTTTAATCCATTCCTGACGTCAGTGAGAAGTTTCTCAATTTCTTTTCCTGTCATTTTTCGGAATTATATGGGTGATCCATGCTGCCTGTTCTGTATCCTTCGAGGTCTAAAGATACATATCTGAAACCTATTTCCTTCAAATAGGATATTATGGATTTTCTGTCCGGATCCCTGACAAGCTTTTCCAGGTAACCGGGAATACACTCTATTCTTGCAATATCACCGTGTATCCTCACTCTTGTGCCCGGGAATCCTTTTTCAAAAAGAAAATCCTCAGCTTTTTCAACCATTGTGAGAATATCTTCGCTTATTCTGGTATCATAGGGTATTCTGGTAAGCAGGCATGACATTGCCGGTTTCTCCCATAGGGAAAGTCCTGCCTCCCGTGCATGTTCCCTTATTTCCGGTCTTGACAGTCCGGCTTCGGCAAGAGGACTTCTGACCTGCATCTCATTAAGAGCTTTCAGACCCGGTCTGTATAAATTAAAATCATCAGCGTTTGTTCCGTCCAGAATATATTCATAGTTGTTTTCACGGGCAAAATCAATTATTCTGTCAAAAAGAATTCTTTTGCACAGATAACACCTTTCAGATGGATTGTGCCTGATTTCACGGGGAAAGGGAATTTCGATGATCCTGTGACTGATGCCATGTTCTGAAGTGAAATTTACAGCTTCTTTTATTTCCCGTTCCGGAATATATTTTGTTTTAATTGTAACTGCTTTAAAATCAAGATTTCCAAACGTGTTCGCCCTGTGAATCAGGAATGAACTGTCGAGTCCGCCCGAAAATCCGATTACGAAGGATCTGAGATTCCTGAGTATGGAATCCAGCTTCTGGAGTTTAATGTCTGACATGTTTCTTATGTAATCATTCTGGTTCTTCAGGGAATTTTATTCCCTGAAAATTGTAGCGATAATCTTATTGTAGACTTCCCTGACAGGTATTCCTTTTTCATTTGCAATCCGTTTGCAATCTGAATATTCCGGTTTGACAGAAACTTCCCTGCCGTTGTGGAAGGAACGTTTCACCATGATTTTACCGAAAACAGTATTGATTTGTTCAAATTTTCTTTCCAGGGTGTCTTTTTTATATTCAATTGTCCGGATACCGACCGAGGTTGATTCGGTAAATATTATTTCCTTCAGGATATCATCGTTTCCCTTTTCACAGATAACGTTCAGAATGCTTCCGGGTCTTCCTTTCTTCATTATTGTGCCGGTAACATATACATCCGAGGCTCCTGCTGCAAAAAGCTTTTCTGATAAATGGTCATAGAATTCCGGATTCATGTCATCAATATTGCACTGAAGGAGCAATGCATCGTGTCCGCTTGTCCTGCCTTCGCTTTCAGCAAGAAAAACCCTGAGCATGTTTGGTATGCCGGGATCTTCTTTCTGGCCTACGCCATATCCGGTTTTAAGAATCCTGAAGCCGGGCAGATCTGAAAAATGTGTTCCAAGAGAAGCCAGGATTGCAGCACCTGTCGGGGTTGTTGCTTCAAAACCGGCTCCGCCAATTTTTACCTCCACTCCTTTTATTATTTCCGCTGTCGCAGGTGCGGGTACGGGAAGCCTGCCATGGCTGCAGTTTACGAATCCGCTGCCAAGTTCAACGGGACCAACGAAAACCGCATCAACACCGAGAGTATTGAAACATATAGCTGCACCCACGGTATCCACAATTGAATCAATTGCACCAACTTCATGAAAATGAACATCTTCAAGAGCAAGCCCGTGTACCTTTGATTCGGCTTCTGCCACTTTCAAAAATATCTTTTTGCTCAGTTCCTTTGTTTTAGAATCAATCTGTGAATTATCTATAATTTTTACTATGTCAGAAAGATTCCTGTCAACGTGATCGTGATGGTGATCGTGATCGTGTCCGTGATGGTGATCGTGATCGTGATCGTGATCGTGATGGTGATCGTGATCGTGATGGTGATCGTGATCGTGATCGTGCCCGTGATCGTGTCCGTGATCATGTCCGTGATCATGTCCAGCAAGCCTTACCGTTACTTTTGTTCCGGAAATACCATGCCTCTGATCCTTTTCAACCAGTATTTCCCATCCCGGAAGGTTTAGCTTCTCCAGTTCCCCGAGCAGATAATCCTTGTCAACGCCAAGATCGATCATCGCACCCAGGTTCATATCTCCGCTTATTCCCGAGAAACAATCATAATACAAGATTTTCATCTGTCTGTAATTTTAATGGTCAGATAATTTGTCCCGGTTTATCGGGAACTCCCATGAATCCAAAGTCATACCCGTGTATGTAAATTCTTTGCATGGTCCTTTCATCTATCTGTTAATTTATATATATGGTATAACAACTAAAAATGCATAAGGTTAAGAGTCCTTCATTCATTTCGTGGGCTAATATACGATAACAAACTGTTAAAGATTAGTAAAAAAATCGTATTTTGTGCCACTTATTGTTGGGGCAGGATTTAATTTTATTATTTTGTTGCAATGAAAAGAAGAGATTTTATAAAGACGTCTGCCGGTGCGGGTTTGGGTGCAGGATTTGCATTTGGGGCAGGCAGGCGCGATGATTTTTTCAGGGCATCTCAGGGCAGGTCCGACAAATATGATATGGTTGCTGTTATGGGAGGCAGCCCGGCAGCAATGTTTGATCTTGCTGTTCAGGAACTGGGAGGTATGGGGACTTTTGTGAAGAAGGGGCAGAAAGTGCTTGTGAAGCCCAACATAGGATGGGATGTGGTTCCGGAACTCGCGGCGAACACGAATCCTCTGCTGGTCAGAAGGGTTATAGAGCATTGTCTGAAGGCAGGAGCCAGGGAAGTATATGTATTTGACCACACAATTGATAACTGGGTAAACTGCTACAGGAATTCCGGCATTGAAAGGGCTGCAAAGCAGGCCGGTGCCAAGGTGGTTCCTGCAGGAAGCGAGAAATATTACCAGGAGGTGAGCATCCCCGGCGGGATAAAGCTCCGCAGGGCCAAGGTCCATGAACTGATCCTTGATACGGATGTGTTTATCAATGTACCGGTTGTCAAGGATCATAACTCCGTAAGAATGACATGCAGTCTTAAAAACATGATGGGTGTTGTGTGGGACAGGGCCTACTGGCATAAAAACGATCTGAATCAGTGTATAGTGGATTATGCGATGTTTCATAAGAAGCCTGCCCTGAATGTGATTGACTGCTATAATGTAATGGTTCAGCACGGTCCGCAGGGTGTTTCAAAAGCCGATGTTGTTCAGATGAAATCATTGATTCTGGCAACTGACTGGGTTGCAGGTGATGCTGCTGCATCAAGGATGCTTGGAACAGAAACCTCGAAAATTGAATATATTCCCATGGCACACAAGCTGGGACTTGGCACAATGGATATTGACACTTTGAATATCAAAAGAATAAAAATGTAATTACCGATGTGGTCAACTTTCTTGAGAAGCTTCCGGATATTTTTTTCAGCATTCATAGTTATTTGTTTCATTGTTGTCTTCAGTGATTTTAAATACATTATCCCGTCAAAATACATCAATTTCCTTTTATGGTTTCAGTTTGTTCCTTCGGCAGTGAAATTTTATGATCTCTTTACACTGGCTGCCGCAGGATTTGCCGGAGTGCTGGTACTGACACTGATTACCGGAAGAACTTATTGTTCATTCCTGTGTCCTCTCGGGATAGCCCAGGATATTAACAGCAGGATAGGGGGCAGGGTCCGAAGGAAATTCCGCAGATACGGCTATAAGAAACCATTCACCATACTGAGATACCTGATTCTTGCTGTTGTACTTGTAGTGACCTTTTTTTCCGGTATTTATCTTCTTTCCCTGCTTGATCCTTACGCCATATTCGGCAGATCAGTGACCATGTTCATTAAACCGCTTGTGGTTGTAATGAATAATTTCCTTGTCTGGATACTCGCGAAGTTTGACAATTACAGTCTCAGCCATATAACCGCAGGCGGCTTCAAGCTTGTTTCCCTTGCAATACCGGCAGTATTTTTTCTTCTTGTGGCAGGACTCTCACTTACCAAAGGCCGTTTGTACTGCAACATGATTTGTCCTGTGGGTACTCTTCTTGGTTTTTTATCGAAAATATCCTTCCTGAGGATCAGGTTTGATGTGGACAAATGTACCAAATGCGGCAGATGTTCGCTTGGATGCAAATCGTCCTGTATTGATTTCATTAACCACAGTGTTGATGTTTCAAGATGTGTTGCCTGCTTCAATTGTATCAATATATGTCCTGACAAGGCCCTGTCCTACGGACCGGTACGTCTTAAAAAGAAATCCCGTCCCGTGGATGAAAACAGGAGAAAACTTATTGCCGGCTCACTTGCTGCCTTATTTGGTGTTCCGGCTCTTTTGAAGAGTCAGGACAGTAAAACACCCATACCCCTGATCCTTTCCACAGTACCCGAGAACAGGACATGTCCTGTTGCTCCTCCGGGAGCCGGATCCCTGGAAGAATTCAACAGGACCTGCGTTGCATGCTCACTTTGCATAACTGCTTGTCCGAACGAAGTGCTGGTTCCCGCTTTTCTGCAGTATGGTATTGCCGGGATCATGCAGCCGGTGATGGATTACAATAAAAGTTTCTGTACTTACAACTGTACCAGATGCACGGAAATCTGTCCCACGTATTCCCTGCGTCCCCTGGAGATTGAAGCCAAAAAGCTCACACAGCTTGGAAAGGTTGTTTTTATTAAGGATAATTGCATTGTTAAAACTGAAAAGACGGCCTGCGGTGCCTGTTCTGAGTCATGTCCTACAAAAGCTGTGTATATGATACCCTATGAAGGCAATCTTCTGATACCTGAAACCAATACTGATATCTGTATAGGTTGCGGGCATTGTGAATTTGCCTGTCCCACCAAGCCTTACAAGGCGATATTTGTGGATGGTAATCCGGTACATCTGACCGCAGATAAACCGCTTGAGGAAGAATCTGATATACAGGCTCCCGTCGAATTTCCCTTTTAAGCATACTGAGTTTGCAGATAATTACTATGACTCCCACACATATAGAACATATAGGAATTGCAGTAAAGAATCTTGAATCAGCAATCGGATTCTATGAAAGGGTTATTGGTCTGAAGTGCCATAAAATTGAAGAAGTGCCTGATCAGAAAGTTAGAGCAGCATTTTTCCGGGTTGGCCGGACCACCATTGAATTACTGGAAGCAACGGATAATGACAGCCCTGTTGCCAGGTTTATCGAAAAGAAAGGAGAAGGCATGCATCATCTTGCCTTTGCAGTGGAAGATATTGAAAAAGACCTGGGTGAGATCAGGGATAAGGGGATCAGGCTTATCGATACTGTTCCGCGAAAAGGTGCGGGAAGTATGGATATTGCATTCATCCATCCGGAATCTTCCGGCGGAGTTCTTATTGAGCTCTGTGGGAAAAGAAATGAGAAATAATAATAACCTGAATAATATGAACATGGAAAAGTATGAATGCGAAATCTGCGGATATATTTATGATCCTGAGGAGGGAGATCCGGAAGGGGACATAAAGCCGGGAATACCTTTCAGCGATCTGCCGGATGATTATCTTTGTCCTGTATGTGCTGCAGGGAAGGAGGAATTCTTCGTCCTGAAATGACGGAGGTTTTGTCTTCAGGTACTGTATCCGGGTTTTAGGGTATATTGTTTATTACTTCCTTCAGAAGATCCCAGAACATGGGTACGGTTCTGATCTCAATCTTTTCTTCGGGAGTATGTGCTCCCCTGATGGTGGGGCCGAAGGAGATCATGTCCATATCCCTGAATTTTTCATATATGAGTCCGCATTCCAGTCCGGCATGAATGGCTTTTATTTCCGGATCATTTCCGAACAGTCTGCGGTATGCCTCACGTGTGATTCTGAGAATTTCTGAATTAATATCCGGAGCCCATCCCGGATAGCCTGATGATTTTGTAACGGTTGCTCCGGCCTGTTTCAGGCAGTCCTCCACCATGGCCGAAGCTTCGGCTCTGGATGCATTAAATGAGCTTCTTTGTGAGGTGACAATTTTCACAAGATCAGGTGGTTCGAATTTTACTGATGCCAGATTGCCTGAAGTTTCAACCAGATCCTTCATGTCCTGCGACCATGCAATAACTCCGTGGGGACAGCAGCTGAGGGCCCGTAGCAGATTGTCCTGACTGCTGCGGTCCATGACATATGAAGGCATGTCATATTTTTCCGCTTCCACCTTCAGGTTCTTTTCAATGTCACCGAAGCTTTTGCTGAGCCTGTTTTCAATTGTTTTGATATGATGAATAATATTGTCTGAATCAGACTTCCTGCACAGTATTATTGCAAATGCTTCGCGGGGTATTGCATTTCTCAGATTCCCGCCGTCAAAATTATTCAGACGAATTCCGTATTCCCTGTCAAGTTCCGTGAGTATTTCTGTCATTATCTTAACGGAATTACCGAAGCCTTTGTGTATTTCGTCTCCGGAATGCCCTCCCCGCAGGCCCGTTATGGATATCTTCATTCCTTCGTGTTCCGGTGGCACTGATTCCCTTGTGTATCTCATGGTACCGACTGTGTCCATACCTCCCGCCGATCCGATAAACAGGATACCCTCATCCTCGGAATCAAGATTTAACAGTATCCTGCCTCTGAAAAAGTCTCCCCTGAGTTCTTTGGCGCCGCTCATCCCCGATTCTTCATCGACAGTAAAGAGGCATTCAATTTCGCCTGCTCTGAGAGAGTCGTCAGTCAGAATTGCCATCTGGGCTGCAATACCTATGCCATCATCAGCGCCAAGGGTTGTGCCGTCGGCTCTTATCCATTGTCCGTCTGAAAGGAGTCTGATGGGATCCTTAGTCCAGTCGTGGGGGTGATCTGCATTTTTCTCACCTACCATATCCAGGTGGCTCTGAAGCACAACTGTTTTCCTGTTCAGGTGATCAGGACAGGGTGGCCTGGTGATCAGAACATTTCCAATATTATCCTCTTTTGCTTCCAGATTATTTTTTCCTGCAAACTCAAGCAGGTATTGCCGGATTTTCCCTTCATTTCCTGACAATCGCGGAATTCTGCAAATCTCTTCGAAATACTGCCACAGAGCTTCCGGTTTCAGTCCCTTGAATACGCTCATATGATTTTTTTATCAGTCATCAGCCCAGTTTCATCTTTTCAACTTCCTCAAGGTTCCTTTCATTGGTGATGACCTTTGCTTCAGGAGTATAAAGGAAATATATCAGATCATTGTATCTGTCCATAATCTTGCCCCTGACGATTTTCATGGTTGAATTCATCAGGCCGTTGTCTTCGGAAAAGCCTTCTTCAAGTACACCCATTGCCACGGGCAGCCATCTTTGCGGGAACATTTTTCCGTATTTCCCGTTTGTCCGGTATTCGTTTACTTCATTTTCAAGCAGATTGAGAATAACTCTTTTTCCTTCTTCAGTATCAGCCGTAAGATCCTTTTCCTCGAGATACAATTTAAGCGCATGCTGATTGGGAACTATAAGCGCAACGGTATATGGTTTCTGGTTGTTATACAGCATACACTGATCGATGTATTTCGACTGTTCCGAAATAGCTTCCTCGATACTTTCGGGACTGAATTTTTCACCGTCATCAGCAATGAGCAGGCTTTTGAATCTGCCCATTACATAAAGATATCCGTCTTCAGTCATATAACCCATATCTCCTGTATAAAGCCAGCCGTCCCGGATTGTTTCCTTTGTGGCTGCATCATTTTTCCAGTATCCATGCATTACATTGCCTCCCTTGATGACTATTTCACCTGTTTGTCCTGTTGTAAGCTCATTTCCGTCCTCATCACATATTTTCAGACTCATGTTATTTACCAGTGCACCAGATGATCCCAGTTTATGGCGTGCTGTGGAATTTGAAGAAATAACCGGTGATGCTTCCGACAAACCGTAACCCTGGTACATTGGTATTCCCAGTGCATAGAAAAACCTCTGGAGTTCAATTTCCAGAAGAGCTCCGCCGCCTATGAAATAGTCAAGTTCACCGCCATAGGCTTCACGGACCTTACTGAAAATCAATTTATCATATAGTTTTAACAGGGGTTTCTTAAGCTTCTGTAATCCCTGCCCCCTGTTCCAGCCTTCCTTGTTATAGGAATATGAGATTTTCAGTGCATGATTGAAAAGGAATTCAGTCAGTTTGCCTTTTTCCTTTATCCCTTTTTCAATATTCTTCCTGAAATTTTTTGCGATGGCTGGTACGCTCAGAAGAAGATTCGGTTTGATTTCCTTCAGGCAGGCCGGCAGATTTCTGAGTGTTTCAAGCTGTGTCCTTCCTGTTTTTACCGATGCAATGCTTGCTCCCCGTCCCATGAATGCAAAAATCCCGCATGTATGACCAAAGGAATGATCCCAGGGAAGTATGAGCAGTGTCTTGTAGAATGGTGGTATATCCATCAGGCTGTAAGACTGATATACGTTTGTAATGTAATTCCCGTGGGTAAGAATGATCCCCTTGGGATCGGCCGTGGTTCCGGAAGTATAGCAGATATTGGCAAAATCGGAAGGTTTTATGTTTTTATTGATTTCTTCGAATTTTGCCATGTTTTCGGGTGATTCCAGCCATTCCCTTCCGAGCTTTCTCACTTCGTTGAAATGAATCTCATCCGCTTCGTATTCTTCCTGAGTGTCGAGATGAATAATTTTTTTTATGGTTTTACATTCGCTGATCACCTGTTTCACCCTGGGATACTGCAATTTGGAGACGAGCAGCATTCTGGATTCTGAATGATTGAGCCGGAATTTTATTTCATCGGGATTGAGTTTTGTTGAAAGCGGCACATTCAGGGCGCCTGTGTACAATACTCCAAGCTCGCCTATCACCCAGGTATTACGGCCTTCGGAAAGAAGACTGATTCTGTCTCCTTTTTTTACGCCCAGAACAATCAGACCTGCAGCAAATTCATAAACCTGTTTCCTGGTTTCGCCATAGGTGGTTCCTTCATATTTATCCTGGGTCTTTTCCCACAGGTAAACATTGTTGTTGAATTTCTCAACACTTTCTTCAAAAAACTGAATTATTGATTTCATTGGTTAAAGGACTTATATTTCGGAAAAAGAGATGTCTAATATACGAATTACATTAAAGATCATAAAATCCAATTCTTTATTAACTTTTTGCAATGCTATTCAATATTTTTTATCTTTGATCATAAAATAGTGAAAGACAATTTATCCAAACGTCAATTAAAGATTATGAGACATCCGGCTGCAATCTTACTGATTTTAGCGATTGTAATGACATCATCGTGCAAATTTCTCAGGGAAAAAACTTTCCTTGGCAAAAAGGACAGATTACTGGCAGAATGGCAGGCCAGACAGGACAGTATCAGGGTGGCTGATTCGATTAAGCATGTGAATGACCGTTTGCTGGCAATTGAAAATGCCAGGCTGGATTCCATGAGGCTGGCAGAGGAAGAAAAGCATACACTTGAATCAAGGTACAATATTATTGTTGGCAGTTTTATCACACCCGAATATGCTGAAGCCTTAGCCGATGATTATCGCCGCATGGGCTATGACGTAAGAATAATATACAAGGAAAACAGCAGGTTTGCACTGGTCTCTGCCGAATCGCACGAAAATTTCAGGCGGGCTGTTTCACGGGTTTATCAGTTTCAGGATACTGTTGCAATAGATTCCTGGATCTATACCTTGAAATAATCCGGCAGTTATCACTGTCTGAAAACTGTTTCCTTACGGTCAGGTCCGACAGAGACCATTGTTACCGGTACTCCCGTGTGGGATTCGATAAATTCAATATAGCTTTTCAGATTGGCAGGCAGGTCATTAAAGTCCCGTATTTCTCTTATTTCTTCTTGCCAGCCAGGCAATACGGTATAAACGGGTTGAATATTTCTGCTGTCAAAGGGGATTTCTTCACATTCCCTGTCTTCCGACAAATAGGAAGTACAAACCCTGACATTGTCAAATCCTGACATCACATCACTTTTAGTCATGAACAGGCGGGTCACTCCATTGATCATGATGGCATATTTCAGGGCGGGTATGTCCAGCCATCCGCATCGTCTCGGCCTACCTGTTGTTGATCCGAATTCATTTCCCTTGTTCCTGAGGGTATTTCCTGTATCATCAGTAAGCTCTGTCGGAAAAGGACCACTTCCTACCCTGGTGCAGTATGCCTTGAATATACCGAATACTTCTCCGGCAGTCCCCGGTGATATACCCAGTCCGGTACATGCACCTGCAGAAATTGTACTGGATGAGGTGACAAAGGGATAGGTTCCGAAATCGATATCCAGCATTGTGCCCTGTGCTCCTTCAGCAAGGACTTTCCTGCCCTTTGAAACAAGATCATTGATGAGATATTCGGTGTTGACGATCCTGAATTTCTTCATTAGCTCAATTCCTTCAAACCAGTCTGTCTCATATTCTTCAGGATCAAAGGAGAAATCATGGCCCTTCAGTATTGACATATGATTTCTGAACCTTTCGTTATAAAGCTCCCGGAAAGTTTCTGAGGATATATCTCCGGCACGCAGACCATTCCTGGCTATCTTGTCGGTATAGGCAGGGCCGATGCCTTTAAGTGTCGATCCTATCCTTGAATCACCCCTGCTGTATTCATAAGCTGCATCCAGTATTCTGTGACCCGGCAATATCAGATTAGCCCTTGAAGAAATAATCAGTCTGTTTACAAGCTCGTCAGCCGGAATACCCAGATTTTCAATTTCCTTTTTAAAAACTGCCGGATCAATTACCACGCCGTTTCCAATGATATTGATCTTGTCGGGATGAAATATTCCGGAAGGAATTAAATGTAATATATGCTTTATTCCGTTGAATTCCAGTGAATGACCGGCATTCGGACCGCCCTGAAAACGGGCTATTACATCATATTGCGGACTGATTGCATCCACAATCTTTCCCTTCCCCTCATCACCCCACTGAAGACCTAATAATATGTCAATTTTCATCTGTTCGTATTTTAATTTTAATGGTCAGATTATTTGTCCCGGTTTACCGGGAAACTCCCATGAATTTAAAGTCATACCCGTGTATAAAAATTCTTTACATGGCCGTATCCCTTTATAAAATTAAGGGAGTATTTATTAAGCAGAGGCCAAGTTATAAAATAATTCAGGTTAAAAAATGACTGCTTGAATTATGTTAATAATTAATAGTTGTCCGGGCGCAGGAAGAGGCAGTATGTTTCCCTGGTCACCACCGGGCGAATGAATAAAATCACACCCCGATTGCCGTTCCGTTATCATTGAAAAGGAAGGAAGCGCTTTTCAGGCCTGTAATCAGAAATTAATCACAAAGTCCAGTATGGGTATTCCGATAATCAAAGTTCTTGCCAGATCCTTGTTGTTCAGGAATCCCAGGTCAACTGAGTTTTTCTCTCCAAGGAATCTTATTCCGTATGAGAACACCCCGTATAAATGTCCTTCTTCACCACCAATGGGCGCGATCCAGTTTTCCGTTACAAAAGCGATTCTTCTTGATACCCTTACCATTCCGCTGGCCGTTATGAGGGGCCGGGAAGTAAACTCTCCTTCAGCAAATCCCCATCCTGCTCCGGCAGTGATATTGTTGTTATGATTTCCGTAGGTAAAGAATCCGTTGAGGGTTGCAAGGCCGCCAAACTCTTCAATTGTCCTGATTGAGTTTAAATAAAGAATATTTCCACCGGCGTAGAAATTTTCAGCTATCTTAAAAGAGACTTTGGGATTGATAAAAAAAACATAAGGTCCTTCTCCCTTTGCAAGCAGGGACATGATCTCTATTCCTCCCGTTATGCTAATGTTGTTGGTTATTGCAACACTTGCCGAATTAATAAAGATCCAGCTATTCTGATAATAGCCTGTTCCCTTTTTCGGGGGAATAGCCGAAGGGCCCAGGAAATATTTTGAGGGATTCGGATTGGAAAACCATATTCCGGATTTCTTTTCATCAATGGCTGTAATCTGAACCATCGATTTGATTCCTGACCTTTCCAGGCGGATTTCGCCCATGGCCGGAGATTCGAGTATTACTTCGCCTTCTGAGGAGGAAAGAAGTATGCCGGTAATCACAGACCCGTCATTGAGGGTGATCCTGTAGGTTTTAGATATTTCACCGGCAGGCTTTTGCTGGGCAGATACATCTGCGCAATTCAGGGATGTCACAACAAGTGCGACCAACAGACTTCTGAAAATAATTTTCAGACTGAAGAAATAGTTTTTCATAATACAGGAAATTTATTGCATATAACATTTCACAATCCAAAGATACATTAAATTATAATATGTTACTCAGGGTCTGGCATTTGATTACTGTCATACCTGTTGGTTCCCCTGCCGGCTTTCTCTTGCCGCTTTCCCTGCCGCTTTCCCTGCCGCTTTTTCTGCCGGTTTTCCTGTCGGTTTCCCTGCCGCTTTCCCTGTCGCTTTTCCTGCCGCTTTTCCTGTCGGTTTTCCTGTCGGTTTCCCTGCCGCTTTCCTCTTGCCAGTTTTCTTTCCGGCTTCTTTGCCGCTTCCCATGCCGCTTTCCATGCCACTTTCCATGCCACTTTCCATGCCACTTTCCATGCCCGCTTCATTACCCGCTTCCTTAAGGTTTCCATATATATACAGTGAATGATACTGGGGCTCGAAATCATTCAGCTCACAGGCAGTTTTTATTATTTCAGCTATCCTCGGATCACAGAATTCCATCACCCTTCCGGTTTCCAGATCAATTAAATGATCATGCTGACCACACTGGTAGGCTTTTTCAAATTCTGCTATGTTTTTGCCAAACTGATGCCTTGTCACCAGATTGCAGTCAAGCAGCAGATCCATGGTATTGTACAGGGTAGCCCTGCTAACCCTGTAGTTCTTGTTCTTCATTGAAATATAAAGTGACTCGATATCAAAATGACCTGTCATTGAATATATTTCATTCAGGATGGCATACCTTTCAGGTGTCTTTCTGAGTTTGTTCTTTCGCAGGTATCCGGTGAAGATCTTTTTTACAGTTGATCTGATATCATCACTAATCATATTTGATCTAATTTAAAATAATAACAAAAATATGCATTTTTTAATCAGATCCAAGGAGAGGGCAGGAGGGGCCTGGTTATGAGAAATTTTCGACCCTTTTGACGTTTTCAATACCCTTCACATTTGAGATCTTGAGTATGAGGTTGTTCAGGTCTTTTGTGTGATGTACATACAGGTCAATGGTGCCTTCGAAGATACCCTTGTTGACGGAGAAGTTAATATTTGTCATGTTGACACTCAGTTCATAGGAAATGATATTGGTTATGTCGTTTACAAGACCGATTCTGTCGATACCTGCCACACTTATTCTTGCAAGGAATGACACGAATTTATGGATGGCCCATTTAACGGCAACTATCCTGTTCCCTTCGTTTGAGCTCAGCCTGATGGCTGTCGGGCATGTGGGTTTATGAATTATGATGGAACCTTCCGGTGATCTGTATCCTGTAACGTCATCCCCCGGTATGGGTTTACAGCAGTCTGCTATTTCATAGGACTGTTCAGCGCTGGTAACATCCTCCCTGAGAAGAAAGGGAGCACCGGTATCAATTTTGTCCGGAACCTGAACAGCTTCCTCAGTTTCCTTTTTTGTGCCTATGAACTTAAAGTTCCAGTATTTGATGATGCTTCTTGGTTCTGTTTTTCTGAGTATCTTTTTAAGGTTATCAAGATTGATCAGTCCCAGTTCAATACCTGAATATAGTTCATCTTTATTGGATACATTGTAAGCAGTCATCAGTTTTTTAAGGACTTCCGCATTTGGAACAATTTCCAGTTCACCGAGCTTTGACTCGAGCATTTCTATACCTTTCTGGATCCGGTTTATTGTTTCTGTTTTGAGGGCATCCTTTATGTTCTCCTTTGCCCTGGTTGTTCTGACCCAGGAAAGCCATTCCTTTTCCGGCCGGGCAATATCAGATGTAATTATTTCCACCTGATCGCCGCTCATAAGAGTTGTGTTCAGCGGAAGAAGCTTAAAGTTGATTTTGGCACCGATTGCCTTGTCTCCTATCTCGGAATGGATTTCATAGGCAAAATCGAGTGCGGATGCACCTTTGGGAAGACTTACCAGTGAACCTTTGGGTGTAAACACCATGATTTCGGATGAAAAGAGATTCATTTTGAATTCATCCAGGAATTCAATCGGATCTTCGAGAGGATTCTCGAGCATGACCCTGATCTTTTTTATCCATTTGTCCAGTTCTGTTTCCTTTGATGTGTCACCCTTGTATTTCCAGTGAGCGGCATATCCCCTTTCCGCCACTTCATCCATTCTTCTGCTTCGTATCTGGACTTCCACCCATTTTCCGTCAGGACCCATTACGGTAAGGTGCAATGCTTCATAGCCATTTGGTTTTGGCCGGCTGATCCAGTCGCGGAGTCTGTCGGGCTTTGGCAGGTATGTATCCGTGATCATGGAATAAATATTCCAGCACTGGGTTTTTTCAGATATTTCCGGCACCGGATCGAAGACTATCCTGACTGCAAGTACATCATAAATTTCTTCAAAGGGCACACCTTTGGACTGCATCTTTTTCCAGATCGAATAGAGCGATTTCGGGCGTCCGTTTATATCGTAGTTGTATCCTGCCGAGGTCAGTTTGTCAATTATGGGAAGGGAGAATTTATTTATGACCGCATAATATTTTTTCTCACTGTGTTTTAGTTTCGATGCCAGTTCTTCATAAATCTGGGGCTGACGGAATTTGAAACTCAGATCTTCGAGTTCGCTTTTTATTGAAAACAGGCCGAGGCGCTGGGCAAGGGGGGCATAAAGGAATATTGTCTCACCTGCTATCTTCATTTTTTTATGCTCCGGCATCGAATTGAGAGTACGCATATTATGAAGACGATCAGCAATTTTAATGAGAATCACTCTCATGTCATCCGAAAGTGTAAGCAGCATTTTCCGGAAATTCTCTGCCTGCATCGAAGATGAAGACGGTTTGTTATATGTCCCTGAAATTTTGGTAAGGCCGTCTATCAGGGAAGCGATCCTGGGATTGAATTTTCGCCTTATATCGTCGAGGGTGTAATCCGTATCCTCAACCACGTCGTGAAGCAGGGCTGTGGCAATTGATCTGGCACCAAGACCAATTTCCTGATTCACTATTTTTGCCACGGCTATGGGATGGATAATATATGGTTCACCTGATTTTCGCCGCATATTCCAGTGAGCTTCATTTGCCGTGTTGAAAGCTCTCTCAATAAGCTCCCTGTCTTCCGGATTATTGCATCTCAGGAGATTATTAACAAGTGAATCATATTCAGCCTGAATACGGTTTTTATCCTCTTCGTCAAAAAAATCCTTTTTCCCCATAAATTTATCCTGTAGTTTGCGCGAAGGATACAAATATAACCTTATTCATTAAAAAAAACCTGATGATAATGGAATGAATGCTGAACCCGGAGCTTATTGATTCTTCAACGTGACTGTTCCGGTTTTCGACACAGAATTGCCCGACGGGGTCTTTATTCTGAGGATCCAAAGATATACTCCTTCGGGAAGAACTGAACCCTTCAGCCTCCCGTCCCATTTTTCGTGGAAATCGCGGCTTTCAAAAACGATCCTTCGCCTCAGGTCGGTAACCACAAGGTGATATTCCGACGGCGTGAAGGACAGAACCGGCCTGAAATACCTGTTTATTTCCTTTATATTGCTGCCTGCGGGTATGAACATATTCGGTACAGCTATATTTTCAGGCAGTGACAGGCAGAAGGGGAAGGAAGAACTTTCGCCCGAAAGGCCATGTGGATTGAAGGCCTCAAATGCCGTAATCATGAAACACAGTTCCTTTGCGCTTAGCTCATGCATAATATCAGAATAACTGACTGACCAAAGAGTATCAGCTGAAGAAGTTATGGCCAGCTGCCTGTATCCTTCACCGGTATCGGCATAGAGAATATATGAATCTACAATACCCGACCATTTTCTGTATGAATTCCAGCTCAGGTCAATCATGTTTTCCGAATAGCTTCCCCTCAGCACAATATTTGAAGCCAGGTTGGAATATTTTACCGGAACCCCGCAGTTGTTTACGGCGGCCAGTCTGTAATAATGTATTTTTTCACTGTCTGCTTCATCATCGGTACAGGTGACTGTTGAACTGACTGAAGTCAAATGTTTTATGGTCCGGAACCCATCCTCTCCGGCTGTTTTTCTTTCAAGCCTGAATGTTGTGATTTCCGATCCGGGATCTATTGTGAATGACAGTTTTATTTTGTTGTTATCTCCCGCGCTTGCATAATCGGCATTGATCCATGCGGGAGCCTTCTGCATCCGGGTCAGCACGCAATCCCTGTTTGATTCGGAAACCTGTCCGTTTGCCAGACCTGCCCGTACAAAAAAACAGTATTCCCTTTCCGTTATGAATTCATTTATTATGAATGAATTTATGTCCGGTTCCGTTTCACCGGCCTTAAAGAAAGGTTCACCTTCCACGGACATCATTATAGAATAATCAGTTACAGGATGGGGCACAGAGCTGTAACTGTTCCAGGTTACTTCCAGTCTGTTGTTGCAGGTATCAATCCGTGCCACGGTGAATATGGTGCTCAGTGGTTTTGAAAGCTCACTGAGGTTTTTTGCAGAATCAAAAGCTGCAATAACATAGGATTCACTGTAATACGATGCTCCCGATCCTGTATGCAGGTAATTTGTGATCTGCGGGCCATACAGGGTGTCAATGGCATATCCTGCATTATCAATGTAACGGTAGATCACATATCCCCACAGGTCGGGGGATGTGCTGGGATGCCATGTAATTTCCACATCTCCTGTTTCCGGGTTTACTGTAAGCAGTTCAGGTGCGGGAGGCAGCGGGGGAATGGAATCTGTCTGCCCTGACAAATTCAGGGAAAGGATAAGGAGGATCAGGGAAGTTAAATATTTTGCTTTTATCATTATTGCAGGCTCTTCATTGAATACCGGTATGAGTTTTTTTCAGCTTCCCGTACAAACTTAATTAAAAAACGGAGACGCTTTAGGAATGTTTTTATATTTGCAAAATTATGTTAACAGGCAGGTTATTAAGGAATATTTTTCGGCCCCGGGCAGAAAAGACCGGACAGGTAAACCTTGTTTATGTGCTTAGCATGCTTGTGGGTCTGCTTAGTGCCGTGGCTGCCATAATCCTTAAAAACACAATTCATTATACTCATCACTTCCTTTTAAGGATAGGCTCCATGGGTTCATGGAACCTGCTCTACCTGGCCCTGCCGCCCACCGGGATGCTCCTTACCCTGCTATTTGTGAAATATGTGGTGAAGGACAATATAGGTCATGGGGTAAGCAGGGTTCTGTATGCGATATCACGGAAAAAAAGCATTCTTAATCCGCATAAAACCTGGACATCCGTTGTGGCATCCACAATCACCATTGGATTCGGAGGTTCGGTGGGAGCTGAGGCACCCGTAGTGCTAACCGGTTCATCAATAGGTTCCGTTGTCGGAAATTTTTTCAGGCTCAGCTACAGAAGTATCACGCTTCTGATCGGATGCGGTGCTGCAGGTGCCATTGCAGGAATTTTCAATGCACCAATCGCCGGCATCGTTTTTACCATTGAAATACTGATGCTTGACCTTACAATGTCATCAATTGTTCCCCTGCTGATCTCTTCAGTAACAGCGGCAACAACAACCTATTTCCTGATGGGGGATGAGGTACTTTTTTCATTTTCCGTGAGGGAGGCCTTTAACATTACAAATATTCCCTGGTATTTGTTGTTTGGGATAGTATCCGGCCTGCTATCGGTATACTTTTCAAAAACAACACTTTATCTTGAAAGCAGATTTGAGAAAATCAGTAATGATTATGTAAGGCTGGCTGTCGGAGGCGGCATTCTGGGATTGCTGATATTTTTGTTTCCGCCTTTCTACGGGGAAGGTTACGGAACCATTATGCAGTTACTGAAGGGAGATACAAATGCAGTATTCGGAAATACGCTGGTTGGCGGATTCCAGGATAATTTCCTTGTTATCGGCCTTTTTATGTTCTGCCTTGTCCTTTTTAAGGTGTTTGCATCAAGTGCAACCAACGGAGGTGGTGGTGTCGGAGGCATCTTTGCCCCCACACTTTTCATGGGAGGCATAAACGGATACCTTTTTTCAGAAATACTGAACAGGATCTTTAATGTGGACCTGCCTGACAAGAGATTTGTTCTTGTAGGAATGGCAGGAATGATGGCCGGTGTGATGCATGCACCCCTGACTGCGATTTTCCTGATAGCTGAAATTACCGGGGGATATGATCTTCTGATACCCCTTATCATTACTTCGACCGTGGCTTTTATAACGGTGAAGGGCTTTCAGCCCCATTCAATCTACCATGTCCAGCTGGCGGAAAGGGGGGAACTGATCACCCACGACAAGGATAAGGCGGTAATGACAATGATGGACTGGAAGAAGGATATTGAACTTGATCTTGTAAAGGTGAAACCCGACGATACTCTGGGTGACCTTGTAAAGGCAATATCGAAATCGAAGCGGAACATTTTCCCTGTTGTGGATGTTTATAACATACTTGAAGGTGTGGTCATACTGGACGATGTGAGGGAAATAATGTTTAACACCGAGCTTTATGATGTGACCTTTGTAAGGGATCTTATGACAATTCCACCCTCATATATCGACAAGGAGGAGGATATTGAGACGGTGATGGAAACCTTCAGGAAAACAGGGGCATGGAATCTCCCGGTTCTTGACAAGGGATATTATGCAGGATTTTTATCCAAATCAAGAATTTTTTCAACCTACCGTGAATTGCTGGTCGAGTTTAGCGAAGAATAATAATTAAAAACAAGGATATGAATAAGGACAACAGGATTTTTGACATAATTGAAAGAGAACGTCAGCGTCAGCTGAATGGTATTGAACTGATCGCTTCCGAGAATTTCGTGAGTGACCAGGTTCTGCAGGCTATGGGGTCAGTACTTACCAACAAATACGCTGAAGGCTATCCGGGGCGGAGATATTATGGCGGATGCGAAGTTATTGATGAGGCGGAAGAAATTGCAATAGAAAGGATTTGTAAGCTGTTCGGGGCGGAATATGCGAATGTGCAGCCTCATTCTGGGACCCAGGCCAATATGGCTGTTTTCCTTGCCGTGCTCAGGCCGGGTGATACCTTTATGGGACTCAATCTGTCTCACGGGGGACATCTTACGCACGGATCTCCGGTCAATTCTTCGGGAATGCTTTACCGCCCCGTGTCATACGGTGTTAGAGAGGATACAGGACAGGTAGACTATGACATGATGGAAGAACTGGCCATGAAGGAGAAACCAAAGCTGATAGTGGGAGGGGCATCAGCATATTCGCGTGAGTGGGATTATGAAAGAATGAGAGCGCTTGCCGACAGGATAGGTGCGGTTTTTATGGTTGACATGGCTCATCCGGCCGGACTCATAGCTGCCGGACTGCTTAATAATCCCGTGAAACATGCCCATATTGTTACCTCAACAACGCATAAGACACTCAGGGGACCGAGAGGCGGCATCATCCTTATAGGCAGGGATTTTGAAAATCCCTGGGGGATAAAAACTTCCAAAGGTGAAATAAGAATGATGTCATCCCTTGTGAATTCAGCAGTATTTCCCGGAGTCCAGGGAGGACCCCTTGTACATGTTATTGCTTCGAAAGCCGTTGCTGCCGGTGAAGCCCTTGGTCCGGAATTCAGGAGCTACCAGGAAAAGGTGAAGAGAAATGCACAGGTGATGGCAGAGAGTTTTATTGAAAAAGGGTATAAGGTGATTTCAGGCGGCACCGACAACCATCTCATGCTGATTGATCTCAGAACAAAATTTCCTGCCATCTCGGGCAAAAAAGCCGAGAACACCCTGGTCAGGGCCCATATAACAGTAAACAAAAACATGGTACCCTTTGACAGCCGCTCGCCCTTCCTTGCATCCGGCCTCAGAATGGGAACACCTGCCATAACAACACGGGGAATGGATGAGGAACATATGCCGCTTATTGTTGATCTGATTGATGAGGTGATTTCAAATATTGATAATGAGGCTGTTACTAAAAAAGTAGGAAAAAAGGCCATTCAACTGATGAAACCTTTCCCTCTTTTTGCCTATTGACAGTTATTTATACTATCTTTAAATCAATAGTTCAGGAATAAACCTATGCTCTGAAATGCTTGGAAAGAGACTGATTTTTATCGTAGATGATGATCCTTTTATCAATACGCTTATTGTCAGGAAATTTGGTTCGGAAGGATTTGAAGTCAAGGCTTTTGAAACAGGTGAAGGCTGTATTGACAATATTGACGATGATCCGGGACTAATTATTCTTGATTATTTTTTTTCCGGCAACAGTGTTTTGTTCCCGGATGGTATGGTGATTTTCAACAAGATAAGGGAGCTGAAACCGGAAATGCCGGTGATCATGCTTTCTGGTCAGGAAAGCGGGGAGCTGGTACTTGAGTTTGCCAGGAAAGGTATAGCTGATTATATAATCAAGGACAATAATCTGTTAGAGAATCTCTCTGCCGCTGTCAGCGATGTTTTTGACAGGGAAGACTGAAGTCAGCAATGTTCCTGACGGGGAGTACTGATATCTATTTGAGTATGAAGTTGTAGGTAATTGTTCCAACCTGAGTGAAAGGTGCGTCAGGATTGGGTTCGAACTGTGCTTTCTCGGCAGCATTTTTTGCCAGGCTGAGCAGGTTTTCATCCAGGGTTGTTGATCCCTTTACTCCGGGCGTTGCCCGTGTTACCCTCCCTGATCTGTCGACGGTTATTTCCACTACAACCCTGCCTTCCATCTGGTATTTATATTCGGGCAGGGGAAGTCTCTGCACACCTCTTCCCCCAAGTTCATAGGATACGCCTTTATCTCCCAGTCCGCTTCCTTCGCCACGGTTGCGGGAATCCACTGATCCGGCGGGGGAACCCTGATTACCGGCTCCTCCGGCAATACCTTCACTTTTTGATGTGGTGCCGACATTTTTAGCTCCTTCCAGAGCACCCATGGTACGGCTTTTTATTTCTGCCTCCCTCTTTTCTTCAGCTTCCTTTTCCCTTCTTATCCGTTCGGCTTCTAACCTTTCCTTTTCTATCCGTTCAGCTTCCAGCTGCCTTCTTATCCGTTCGGCTTCCATTTCGGCCCTTCTTATCTTCTCTGCCTCCAGCTGTTCCAGCCGTCTTTTCTCTGCTGCAGGATCCACTTTTTTGACTTCCGGAGCCTCTTCAATATCCTGGGTCAGAAGAGCCTGTTCGTTTGAAGCGGTCTGCGGCACGGCCGCCGGAGGCGGGGGAGGCAGTGAAGCCTCTGCCGTTGCAGGCGGAGGGGATGGTTCTATTGAGCCCAGGCCAGTTTCGCCGGTGCCGAAATTAACCAGGATACCTTCTTCGTTTTCAGGGGGAGGCGGCACGGAAAAGCCAAGAACTATCAGCAATACCAGTGTCACAGCATGTATTACGGTTGTTCCGATAATCCCCTTTTTCTTTTCGGAAGGAATTCTGTAGAGGTCGTTATTTTGGTGTAGTCGCAATTATTAATTTATAATTGTTTGCCTGTGCTATGTTTAATACTTCCACAACACTCTCAAAGGGAACGTTCTTGTCGGCGTGAAGTGAAATATATGTATCCGGATTGCTTCCGAGCTTCTGTCTGAGGGCAGCCTCAAGTTCTGCAAGACTTACAGGCTGTTGTTCAACATAGTATTTCTGGTCTGCGGTTATCGAGACAGTGGTCTGGGGTTTTGCCGCTGTTTGTGCCGATCCTTTCGGAAGAAGCAGTTTAAGAGCTGTCGGGTGAACAAGTGTTGAGGTCAGCATAAAGAATATCAGCAGGTTGAACACAACATCAGTCATTCCGGTGGATGAGAAGTTTATACTTATCTTATTTCTTTGTGAAAAAGCCATTTCTGATCTTATTTAACCGGTTCATTCAAAATATCCATAAACTCCGTAAGTGTGGCTTCCATGTTGAAGACAACCTTTTCGACTCTGACAACAAGTGTATTATAGGCAAAATAACCGAGTATTCCAACAGACAGACCTGCGACGGTTGTGATCAGTGCAGTGTAGATCCCGTCTGAAAGGAGGGAAACATCAATATTGCTTCCTGCCTGTGCCATTGCGTAGAATGATTTCACCATTCCTATAACCGTTCCGAGAAATCCCAGCATAGGTTCTGCACCGGTAATGGTGGCAAGAGTGGGAAAGCTTTTTTCAAGTTTCGAAATTTCAAGCTTCCCGGCATTTTCTATTGCCGTACTGATGTCATGCAGTGGCCTTCCGAGCCTTTTTATTCCTTTCTCGATCATTCTTGCTGAGGGACTGTCGGTGGAGCTGCAGAGTGCCAGAGCAGCTTCAATCCTTCCTTCGTGTATATAATCCTTGATCCTGTTCATGAAAGACATATCCTGCTGTGATGCTTTTTTTATCACATAGAATCTTTCAATAAAAATATAAGCAGCCACAAAGGACAATAACACGATGGGGATCATAACCCATCCACCCTTCATTGCAAAATCGAGAAGCGTCAAATGCGAATCAACTGTCGTTTCGACAGGCAGGTTGACATCCTGCATGGCAAACTGTAAAAATCCCATCTTAATTTTCGTATTTCCGTTTAGTATGTATTATTTCTGTTATTTAACCTGCGAATATATTAAAAAACGTATTGATAGTCCCCTGTAGTATTCCCTGTTAATAACAAAGGCTTAATTTTTATTAACCGGAAACTGTTTCAGCAGCCGGAGGAAAGCTTCTGGCGGTAACTGTTATTGCAACCGGAGGGAAGCTTCCGGTTCATCATCCTCAATCAGCACTTCATCTTCCTTTTTCATTTCAGGCTTGCTGTTTTTCCTGAACAGGTCGGCAAACTGATTGAAATCTTTTCGGAAGAACAATCCGAATCCCTGGGTATAGGGGGCTCCTTTTCCCGTATACGGATTATTGAATCTGTTGAAAAATTTGAATCTGATCTTTTCGGTGAGCTTGTATTCAATATCAAAATCACCGGTAATTTTATCCGATGTGCCGGCAACTTTTTCTGCCCCCCTGACGTCAAAATTCCCGTTTATTGTAACCCTGTCGTTAAGAAGCTGGGTGGACAGTGCCACTTCGACCTCCTGTGCATTTATGTCCTTGTATCCAGGACGGTAAACGAATCCTATATCAAAATCATTGCTGATCTGCGACAGCCAGTTGCTTAACTGGTGTGACAGCATCTCGGTGGTTGTCACGGCCATTGCGGAAGTACCGGTGGTCCCCGTTCCTGCAGTTACCGATCCCCCGCCGGCAACTGATGAACGGACAGGATCGGAATAGAAACTGTTCATGACAAGGAGATAGAGGAACTGGCGGCTCAGTTCCTCATCTGTGGTTATCACGTTTCTCAGGTAGGCTCTTCTTTCTTCATCTGCAGAAGGAAGATCGATGTTGAATCCCACGACAGGATTGAAAAGCTTACCGGAAAGCAGGATCTGGCACTCAACGGGAATCCTTTCATTGAATCTGTCATCCTGAAGTATCTCGAAAAGGGATGCCTTAAGCCTGTAACTGGCCTTAAGATCAATTTCTGCATTGTCGATATTTCCGCTGAAACTGACTTTTCCGCCATTTTCGACATTGAAGGGCTTGTTCATGACATTTCCCAGAGTGAACAGGTAATCGCCGTTATCGATGGCGTAATCACCGGAAATTCCGAGGTTGCCTTTCCGGTCGAGGTTGATATTCAGATTTCCCGAGCCCCGGCCCCTGATTACATCACCCACCTTTTCGTCAAAAATCAGCTGTATTTCCGCATCAGGAGTGACATCCAGATCAAAATTAAGCTCAATAGTGCTCCCGGCAGGAGCAATGGCTGTAACAGCCTCCGGAAATGATGATGAATCTCCTGATTCTCCCGGAGTAACGAAACTTACAAATGAATAGTCGGTAAGTGTTTCACCTGTGTTGAGCGGCATGTAAAACCTGGTATTCCTTCCCGTTGTGGCCGAGATGTCGAAGGATATCAGATTCTGGCCGGTTTTTATAGTAACTATGCCGGTGGCAAAGGCTGTCCCGTAAAAATCCTCATTATCTCTGGCCCTGGTGTTAATAACCATGAAATCATTGAAACTGACCGCAATGTCGGCATTGAAATCCTTGAAGTGATTATGAAACACTTTTCCGTTGAGCATTGCAGTATTGCCCCTCTCGTCAGAAAGCTTTAAATCCCTGAAGATTATATTATTGTTATCAAAGCGTACCGAGTCATCCAGTTTATACCTGGTTTGCAGATAATCAATTGTCATTGAAGTATTCTCAGCCAGAAGTGAACCCTTCATGACCAGCTTGTTCAGTTCTCCTGAAATCCTGACTTTACCACTGGCAGATCCGGAAATATCCGAAGCAAATGTGCTCAGAAGGGGATTCAGGGCATCTACGGGAAGCTTCTCGGTTAATGCGGTCAGATCAAGCATCCTGAGCTGGGGATTGTAGTAGCCTTTTACATCAAGCATCTTTTTCCCGCTGAGATTGTTTCCTGCACGTATTTCTGCCACCTTTCCCTCATTGTTCCATGCAGAATTCAGGGTCAGCGTACCATATTCGCCTCTTAATATTGAAAATCCGTTGATCCGGAGATCTCCTTCGGCAAGAGGATTCCTGTAGACATCTGTCAGGAGGATTTTTCCGCTCAGCTCTCCCTTCAGATCCAGTGATAATTTTTCCCTGTTATCTTTCCCGCCGATCAGGGAGTTGAGAGGGGAGATGTCAATGTTTTTAAATTCAAGCCTGAGGCTGTCTTCCCGGTTTCTGGACAGGGTTCCATCAATCAGATAGTAACTGCTCTCATTGTGTATCAACAGATTGTTAATGTTTACCATGTTTGAATCGAGAAGAATTGTTGAATGATTTATTTTCCACTGATTGTCCTGATTGATGATATCGGATGAAGCAATGTCGATCAGCATTACAGGCCCGGTTTCTTCACCGGCTTCTTTCATTGATATGCCCCGGGCAGTAAAACTTCCGGTGCCGGATGACCGGGAATCATCATCGCCCCAGTTGAGACTGAATATAAAATTATCGGGTTTTGTGCTGAAGTCAGCTGAAAAATCCCTCAGGTCAGAGTGACCGAGAAAATTGAGGGATGAACTCCTGAGGCCTGTTCCGAAGAGGAGGGGAGAATAATCAATGTCAATCACCAGGTCACTGAAAGTATTGCCCCTGAAGGCCAGATTCCTGGAAAGAAGTTTTACATGTGCGGCCGTATCGGCAATTATTTCCCCTTTAATAGTGCTTTTATCAGCAATCAGTAGTCCGGTGCGTAAGAAATCGTTGATATTATCAGTTTTTTTGAAACTGACAGCAAATGCAAGTGTGTCCCTGACAAACCCGGTTTGCATTTCAGGTCTGTCGTATCTGGAAGGCATCAGTCTTGCCATTGCAGACCCGACAAATGACATAAGTCCTGCCGGATTAAAGTAGCCTTTCAGGTCAGCATCCAGATAATCGGTTCTCAGACTTATTGAGGGTTGATTGTTATCCATGAATGACCTGAGGGAGAAATCGTACATTTCCAGCGTATTACCGTATTTCCTGAGGCTTGAATTAAGAAGTTTTACTTCGCCTTCGAGATTTTCGTCAATCTTTCCCCTGAAATTTGCTGTCAGAAGCATTGAAGCAGCTGATGTAGTGTCAGATTTATCAAGATGAAGCTTGTACAGATCTGCTTTGGCCAGGTTAAGGGTGAAATCAAATTCCGGAAGTTCTCTGCTGAAATTCAGCATTCCCAGCATGTCCAGTTTAATATTGTCATCTGCTGTCCTTATGCTGCCATCCCATGTTTTGTCATTGATTAACCCGTTGAGAGAAATATTCCTGTATTTATAGTTGTTTATTTCAACACTGTCGATCAGTCCGTTTATTTCACCCGAGAATTTTTGGAAGGAATATGTATACAGGTCTACATCTGCCTTAATGCTGAGATCTCCCAGCATATCCCTGTTGCCCGTGATTTCTCCCAGGTCAATACCGTTGCCTGTTACCAGACCCTTGATCTTGAACTGGTTCTTTCCTTCGGGTCTCAGTGAGATATCTGTATTCAGGTTTCCTGCTTCCGATTCAAACTTTCCATAGGCAACAAAATCCGTGGTAAATCCGGTGAAGCTCCCGTTAAACGATATTAACCCCATTCTGTCAAAATATTCAGGAAGCTTCAGTGTTTTTCCTCCCGGCATTCTGATACTTTTAATGTCGTCAGCACTTGAATTAAGCTGATGAACACCCAGGTAAATGAATGAATTCATTATGTCCGGAAGACCGGACAGGTCGAAATCACAATCCAGCATCGTTTCTTTTCCTGAACTGAGTTTTATATCGCGGCCTCTGAGCTCTGCTATTGTGCCGAAAATTCTTCCATGGATATTTACATTTTCATGTATCCCGTTTACCGGAGCAAGAAAGTGCTGCAGGTCGGAAGTATATACCACTGATTTGTCCAGCTGGATATCCAGGTTCACATTATTGATGAAATTGTTGAAATTTCCGCCTGAATCGGGTTTGAGTTCAGCCAGGGGGATGTTGAGAACACTGCTGTCGCAGTTGATAAATGCCGATGTGAATATGATATTCCTGTCAGCAACTGCAAAATCACTTGACATTTTCCGGACCCTGAAACCTCCTGATTCCTGAAAGGACAGATCATGGACGCTGAATGAAGTTGTATCCTTCCTTATTGAAAAATCTTCAAGGATTCCGTTCAGGCTGCCCAGCTGAAGCCTGTTGAAATCAATGGTATTGTTCTCCCTGCTTCCGGCGCTAAGGTTAATGAGTGAAAAGGAGCCGTCCCTGATATCTGCATGGTTTATCATGAGGGCAAAAGGCTGTTCCGAAGGTTTTCCGGTCCCCCTTTTCAGAAGGCCCAGATACCACTGAAGATTTCCGACTCCAGCTGTATCCGTGATCAGGGAGAATACCGGATTCTGGATCAACACCCTGCCAAGGGTGTATTCATTCCGGTCGGTGTTTATTCTTCTGATAGTGGCAGACAGCTTCTTTGCATAAATCAGCGTGTCATCATTTTTGTCCTTGATCAGAACATCATCCATACTGAGCCTGTTAAAAAATATGAATTCCGTCTTGCCGACTGATATTGTCGATCTGAGCTCCTGGGATAAATGTCTGGTGATCCGTTTGATAATGAGTGTCTGTATTTCCGGATGTCTGAGAACAGGATAAAGCAGTGCAGGGATCATTATGAGGATCCCAAAAAAAATCAAAAGAAATCTTAATGTCCTGTTAACGGCTCTTATCATGTGTTTTACCCTGTCCTGTCCAAAATATCAAGCACTTTCAGTGCATAAAGATACTAAAGAGTGAAGAAAATATATCATTCATAATATTGTACAGCAAAGATTGTGCAGTATTTTACGAATGGATTGCCGAAAAGAAAAAATTTATATATTCGGATCATAAAAAGGGATTCATCCCATATGTGTCGCGGTTGAAATGGAAGTAACGATACTGGCAATAGAATCATCATGTGACGATACCTCGGCTGCTGTTGTAAGGGACGCTTATGTTCTGTCGAATCTGATAGCAGGGCAGGAGGTTCACCGTTTATATGGCGGAGTTGTTCCTGAACTTGCATCAAGGGCTCACCAGGTAAATATAGTTCCTGTTGTTGATCAGGCACTTAAGAGAGCCGGGACAAATATTCATGAAATTAGTGCTCTTGCCTTTACACGGGGACCCGGCCTTCTGGGTTCTCTGCTTGTGGGAGCCTCTTTTGCCAAGGGATTTGCCCTTGCCCGTAAGATACCCCTTATTGAGGTCAATCATCTGCAGGCACATGTACTTGTTCATTTCATTAAAAGGGAGGGAGAAAAAACCTCTGTTCCCGGATTCCCTTTTTTATGTCTTCTGGTTTCCGGGGGTCATACCGGAATAATGCTTTTAAAGAACCATCTTGAGATGGAAAGTCTGGGTAATACAATAGATGATGCTGCGGGTGAGGCATTTGACAAGTGCGGCAAGCTGATGGGCCTTCCATATCCGGCAGGACCGGAAATAGACAGGCTGGCATTACAGGGTAATAAAAGTGCTTTCAGATTTTCCAGACCTTCAGTTCCGGGCCTGAATTTCAGTTTCAGCGGACTTAAAACAAGTTTCCTGTATTTCCTTCGTGACAGACTGAAGGAGGATCCTGATTTCATTGCCAAAAACAAGGCAGATCTGTGTGCATCGCTGCAATCAACTATTGTAGGCATTCTGATTGAAAAGCTTGTCAGCGCCTCGCTCCAAACGGGTATAAGGGAGATCGGTATCGCCGGAGGAGTTTCCGCCAATTCAGGTCTGAGAACCAGGGTGTTGGAAGAAGCCCGTGAAAGGAACTGGAATCTTTTTATTCCTGAACCCGGATTGACGACCGATAATGCTGCAATGATTGGGATTACCGGTTATTATAAGTATCTTGGAAAGGAATTTACAGGCCAGGACATTGCCCCGCAGGCAAGGCTTTGATTTATTATTATAAATAGTATGCTTGGAAAAGATTTGTCAATTCTGGTAATTGGTGCCGGAGCAATAGGGGGTATCACTGCCGCATTCCTGAAAAAAAGCGGATACAATGTTGAAATCATCAGTAAATATGAAGATTATGCCGCACAGATACGTGAACAGGGTATTGAAATCAGCGGGATCTCGGGCAGCTTCATTGTAACGGTTCCTGCCTGTGCATCGGTTGAAGAACTTAAGGAAAAGAAAGATCTTGTGCTTCATGCCACCAAGGTTACAGATATGATTGAAGCTGCACGCTCAGTACTGCCGGTTCTCAGTGAAAACGGATATCTGGTATCAATGCAGAACGGAATTTGTGAGGATGAACTCGCCGGAATAGTTGGCCGGGAAAGGATTATAGGATGTGTGACTGGCTGGGGTGCCACAATGGAAAGCCGGGGCAGACTGGTGATGACCTCCACGGGAGATTTCATTCTGGGTTATCCGGCCAGGGAAGCGGATGATGATCTGAAAACTGTAGCGGATGTCCTTTCCGCTGTCGTTCCTGTAAGGATAAGCAATAATATAATGGGACATCTTTATTCAAAGCTGATAATAAATGCAAACATAACATCACTCGGGGTCATTTGCGGTCTGGGTCTGGGTAAAATGCTCTCAGTAAAAAAGATCAGGAAAATTTTCATAGAAATAATCCGCGAAGCAGTTACCCTGGCTGATAAAATGGATATAAAAATTGAAGTTTTTGGCGGCAGGCTCGATTTCAGGAAGTTTATCAGCGGTGACAGTCTGCTTTCTGATTTCCGGAGACACCTGATGATAAGAATCATCGGGTTCAAATACAGGAGACTTAAATCATCAAGCCTTCAGTCTTTTGAGAGGGGAAAACCTACAGAGGTTGATTTTCTGAATGGGTATATTGTAAGAAATGCAGAAAAACTGGGAGTGGATGTGCCGGTAAACAGTGCAATACTCAGTATGATACATGAGATTGAACAGGGAAAGAGAAAAGTATCCCCGGATAATTTTGAGAGCCCTGTATTTGACAGGTTTAATAATCGCTTATTAAAAACAAGCTGATAATTTTCCGGATAAATAATTACAGATGAAGGAGCTGAAAATTCCTCTCACCAAGACTTCTCCCGAAATAATTTTATCGCCGGATGGTCTGATAAAAATCAGGGGACGTTCCATTCATGAAAATGTTGGCGAGTTTTATTCCTCGGTCGAGCAGTGGATGAACGAATATATCAACACACCCGCTGATATAACCTGCGTGGAAATGAATCTTGAGTATTTCAACAGTGCCAGTGCAAAGATTTTTATCCATCTTCTTGAAAAGATCAAGCGTGTGACCCTAAAGAACAAAAAATATGTGGTTAACTGGTATTATGAGGAAGGTGATGAGGATATCCTTGAACGTGGTGAATATTTTTCCTCGGTCCTTGACATACCCTTCAACTTCTTTATGATAAGCTGATTTTCCGGCTATGCTGTTTCCACCGCCAGGCTTATACTCCGGTAAAGGCAGGCTTCATTTCAGCGTTTGTATTTTTTCCTGTGCTTTTTTGTGTTGTCAAGATATACCTTTAGAAAAACAAGGCTGGCAATCAGAAAAACTAGTCCGAGAAAAAGGAGTAATATGAAGATTATAACCGGATTGTCCTGTTCAGGTACCGGGTATTTCAGTTTAGTTATAAATCCGAGAATTGTAAAAGCGATTATCATTAGTGATAAAATCAGTCCGAAGATAATCCTGGTCAGGTCGAAAATCCGGGTAGTCCGGTAAAGCCGGGAATTTCTGAACTGTCTGTACGATTTATATGCATGTGCCCTTGCACGTTGTCTTGATAAATCCTGCATGGATCTTTTCCATTCTTCAAGAGCAACTGAAAAGGCATGGTCAGTTCTCAGTCTGTCAAAATTCCCGATCAGGAATTCATAGGCTTCGGTAATCAGTATGAAATTTTCCCTGGCGTCAGGGGAATTATTGAGATCGGGATGAAACATCCGGGCCTTTTGCCTGTATGCTTTTTTTATTTCTGGAATTGAAGCATCAGTGTTCAAACCAAGCACTTTGAAATATTCCGGATAATTCATTTAATTCCTGTTACTTCCCCTTATTTCCTGTTGATTCCCCATAATTCCCTTCGATATCAATCTTACACAATTAACGAATTATTTCAGTGATTGACCAGGTAAACATTTATTATATTCATATAATTTAATACTTCGTTCATGAGTTTGTTGCCGGCAGAATGCTCAGCGGTTTTCAGCAGATGGAGAAACAATTGAGCCGGAAGCTGGGTTTATTCAGATTATACCTGTGAAGCCCATAAATGCAAGTGCCAGTATTCCTGCCGTTACCAGGGAGACGGGTACCCCTTTCATCCCTTCCGGCACATTCACAAGATCGAGCTGTTCCCTTATCCCGGCAAGTATAACCAGGGCGAGACCGAAACCTATTGCTGTTGCAGCACTGTAAACAACTGATTCAAGAAGATTATAATTGTTTTTAATGACAAGGATGGCTACACCCAAAACAGCGCAATTGGTTGTTATAAGAGGAAGGAATATTCCCAGTGCCTGATACAGCGGCTGACTTATTTTCTTAAGAATTATTTCAACCATCTGGACAAGAAAGGCAATAATGAGAATGTATGTGATGGTCTGCATAAAAGCTATACCCAGTTTTTCAAGAACATATGTCTGAATGAGATAGGTGACCATAGTAGCAAGAACCATCACGAAAGTAACGGCACCTGTCATTCCCACCGCCGTATTGACCTTGTTTGAGACGCCCAGGAAAGGGCATACCCCAAGGAACTGGGCAAGTACGATGTTGTTGATGAATATGGCGGATATGATTATTAAGATGTACTCCATGGTTTTTATTTTGAAGTTTTCCTGATTTTGTTGACTAGTGCTATCATGTATCCGAGGGCAATAAAGGCACCGGGAGCAAGAATGAAAACAAGTATTCCGTCACTTTCCATGAATTTATAACCGAAAATTGCCCCGCTGCCCAGTATTTCCCTTACGGCTCCCAGCAATCCGAGAGCCATGGTATAACCGAGTCCCATCCCGGCACCATCAATAAATGATGGAAGTATCCTGTTCTTGCTGGCAAATGCTTCAGCCCTGCCCAGAACGATGCAGTTGACAACTATAAGGGGAATGAATATTCCGAGAGCCTGGTAGAGATCCGGAACATAGGCCTGCATGATAAGGTCGACAATGGTCACAAAAGAGGCGATGATAACAATGAATGCCGGTATCCTTACCTTATCGGGTATCAGGTCAGACAGCAGGGATATGGCCACATTTGAACAGATCAGTACAAAGGTTGTGGCGATTCCCATCCCCAGACCATTAAGGGATGAAGTGGTGGTTGCCAGGGAGGGGCAGGTGCCCAGCACCAGGACCAGCAATGGGTTTTCCCTGATAAAACCTTTGGTGAAATTTTGTAACTGGCTCATTGAAGATCTCCTTTCTCTAATGTGTTATAAGCACGTTGAACAGCTTCGCAAAATGCCCGTGAACTGATAGTTGCAGCAGTGATGGCATCAATGTTGCCACCGTCTTTTTTTACTTTTAATATTGATTCCCCGGGATTTCTGCCGGTAAATTGTTCTTTGAAAGCGGGTTCTGTCATTTTTGTTCCCAGACCGGGAGTCTCTTTATGCTCAAGGACAGATATGCCGGTGATTGAACCATCGGGTCTGAATCCGGCCATTATTGAAAAATAACCGCTGAATCCGTTATTGGTATAGGAATTGACTGCATATCCCACTGTTTCCCCGTTGTTTTTTGCCGGATATATCTCAAGACTGTCCCCTTCGCCGGTGGCCAGCCTGAACATTTCATCATTCGGATTATTGGTGAATTCCGGAACAACCTCCCTGATGGCTTTCAGCTTCTTGTTAAGTATTGAAAGGGCAATGGGTTCCTTTGTGAGTTCATACACAAAACCCAGTCCTGCCGCACTTACCACAGCGATCAGGGTAAGTGAAAGTATCATGTTTTTCAGTGTGGATTCCGATTTAGCCATTTTTCATCTCCTCCCCGAATCGTTTTGGTTTGATATATGTGTTCATTAGGGGTACAAATGCGTTCATTATCAGAATTGCAAATGATACTCCTTCGGGATATGCCCCCCATATTCTGATCACCGAGGTCAGCAGGCCTATTCCGCAGCCATAGATGAGCATGGCTTTGGGATTCATGGGTGAAGTAACATAGTCGGTGGCCATGTATATTGCCCCGAGGAGAACCCCTCCCGTGAGAATGTGAAACAGCGGGTCTGCATATTTTTCGGGATTGATGAACCAGAAAATCCCGGTGAAAACAACTATTGTCAGAATAATGGATACCGGAATATGCCAGGTTATAATCTTTTTATACAGCAGCCATATAAAACCCAGTATGAGGAAAAAGGCAGCCACTTCACCCATTGAGCCCCCGATATCGCCAAAGAACATCTGTGCGGGCGGGGGTATTTGTGACATAAGTTGTGAAACCGGTTCACCGTTCTTTATCCCTTCCTTGATGATGGCCAGCGGTGTGGCTCCAGTTACCGCGTCGGAATATCCCGTCTGAAATCCTGCCGGAACCGGCCAGCTGGTCATCTGTACGGGAAATGATATCAGCATGAAAACGCGGCCCACCAGAGCAGGATTGAAAGGATTATTACCCAGTCCGCCGAAAGTCATCTTTGCCACTGCTATTGAAACAAAGCTTCCGATGACAATTATCGGGATGGGAATATTTGAAGGCAGATTGAATGCCAGCAGCAATCCGGTTAAAAAAGCAGAGCCGTCATTTATTGTAACAGGTTTTTTAAAAATAAATCTAACGATAAGATACTCGAAAAGAATACAGGATGCCACTGATGTTGCAGTAACAATAATTGCACCATAACCGAAAAAAAATACTGATGCGAGGAAAGCCGGAATCAGGGCAATTATCACACCATGCATCAGCTTCCGGGTTGTTTCCTTTCCGTGTATATGAGGCGACAGTGATACTTTGAGCAGATTACTCATTTGCAATAATAATATTTCTTTATTTAACCAATTGTTTACGTGCTATTTTGACTGCTTCTGACTTTCCAAGCCTGATATAGTCCAGCAGGGGACGGTGTGCCGGACAGCAATAACTGCATGAACCGCATTCCATGCAGTCAGTAATTCCTTCTCCGGCAGCTCTTTCAAATTCTCCCTTTTCCGAAAGTGTCATCAGAAGATATGGCTCAAGGTTAAGCGGACAGGCACTGACACATTTTGCACAACGTATGCAGGGCGCCATCTCAGATCTTGACGATTCTTCTTCAGGGATAAGCACAATACCCGAAGTTCCCTTGACCACGGGTACATCCGCATTGCTAACGGCTTTTCCCATCATGGGTCCGCCCGATATGATTTTCCCGGTATTTTCCGGAATTCCTCCTGCAGCTTCGATAAGATATCTTACGGGAGTTCCTGTTCTGACAAAATAATTTCCGGGACTGGGTAGTGACCTGCCTGTAATAGTGACAACTCTTTCAAAAAGAGGCTTGTTTTTCTGAACAGCTTCATAAACCGCGAAAGCAGTACCGACATTATGAACCACCGTATTTACATCAAGCGGCAGCCTGCCTGACGGGACTTCCCTTTTTATCAGGGCTTTGATAAGCTGTTTTTCTGCCCCCTGGGGATATTTAACCCTGAGTCCGTGTATGCTGATACCGGGGAATTTCCCGGATAGCCCGGTGAGATGGGCTATTGCATCCTTTTTGTTGTTTTCAATGCCGATTATGGCTTTTGTTACCCTGAGCGCTTTCATCAGAATAGTTGTTCCGACAAGGATTTCCTCGCCTTTTTCCAGCATCAGCCTGTGGTCAGAAGTAAGATAAGGTTCACATTCTGCCCCGTTGATTATCAGTACATCACATCTCTTTCCGACGGGAACGCTGAGCTTCACATGAGATGGGAAAGTTGCTCCTCCGAGACCCACAATGCCTGCTTCAAGACATTTGTCAATAATTTCTTCGGATGAATATTTTATTTCAGTGATTATCTCCTCAGTCCTGTCAATAGTTTCAAGCCACTCGTCTTCCCGGGTATCAATAAACACAGCAGTCTGCCTGAAGCCCGATGCATCAATCACGCTGTCTATTTTATTTACCACTCCTGTTACGGATGAATGGATGTTGGCAGAAACAAATCCTTTATTGCCGGCAATGACCTGTCCGGTTTTCAGCATATCGCCTTTTTTGACCAGAACCTCTGAAGGAGACCCGATATGCTGTGATACAGGAATTGCAACGACAGGAGGGATTGGCAGGTATCTGATCGGTATTCCGGCTGTCAGCTTGTTCTCGGGAGGATGAACGCCTCCCAGTGGAAATGTTTTCAAGTTTGTTTCTGATTATTATGTTATACTTCCGGATTTACTGTTATGGTTTTGTTCCGGGCTTCAACGGCCGGTTTCCTGGGCGGGAAATTGAATTCAAGGATGGAACCGGTCGGACACTCGGCAACGCATTTTCGGCAAAGGGTACATTTGAAGGAATCAATGCTGGCAAGATAATTCTCTACAGTGATTGCATCGAATTTGCAAACCTTTACACATTTCATGCAGGCAATACAGGCTACCTTGCATGCCCTGCGCGCCGGCCCGCCCCTGTCGCAGTTGGAACAGGCGACATAAATTTTTCTGTCCTTCCTGGCTTTCTTCCTCAGTTCAATAAGATTTCTCGGACAAGCTTTTACGCAATTGCCGCATGCCACGCATTTATCGTCAATAATCCCGGGCAGACCTGTTTCGCTGTTCATAAACATGGCACCGAAGGAGCATGCCCTTACACAATCGCCTTTTCCAAGACAGCCATAACTGCAGTCTGTTTCACCAAGATACAGGCTGTGAGCGATCCGGCAGTCAGGCACTCCGTCATAGAATGAGGTACGCGGACGGTTTCCGGGACTTCCGTTGCATTTCAGAACAGCAACAAGAGGATCAACCTCAGGAGCTTCTTTCCCCAGAAGTCTGGCAGCTTCCGCCATAACGTCAGCACCTCCCGGGGGACAGTTAAGGCCATCAAAGGATTCTGCACTGACCAGTGCTTCAGCGAAGGCACGGCATCCGGCAAAGCCGCATCCCCCACAGTTGGCTGAAGGAAGAATAGCCTGAACCTCATCTATCCGGGGATCTTCATATACCTTGAATTTCTGTGCGATGAAGTAAAGGATTATTGCAGAAAACAATGCAAGCAGTCCCAGACTTAAAACTGTTATTATAATAATGTGACTCATTAAGGAGTTTTTATTGAAAAGGTAAAATTGTTTCCTATTCTGTCCCGGAATATAAAGAGTACAAAATAATAGATGCTGACAACAGCCACAGACCCCAGCCCGGCTGTAAGTTCGGACATTCCTGAAGAACTGAGGATCAGTAGTGCCGGAATAAGTAACATGAAAGGAAGGACATAGCCGAGCAATACAGCCCTGAATCCTGTTGACCTGTGCATCATGACCGTGACATTATCACCCGGCACCAGGTCATAGCTGCCCGGAACCTCAATCAGTTTTTCCTTTGATCCTGACAGACTGCAGGCACCTTTTGCATGACAGGACGAGCATGCTGATTCCGATGAAATACTGACTATTACCAGGTTGTTGTCCGATCTCTGAACTGTTCCCTCGTGCTCTATATTATCGTAACTATTTGATCTGTTCATAAATTATTCCGGAAACAAAATCCCAAATTTACTAATACCGGCATATTTCTTACTGTTATTTATCATGAATTTGGATCATCATGATAATTTATTCCGGTTTTAAATAGTTTTTATCAGCTTATATTGCTCCATGATTGTTTCTTGCCGAACATTTTTTTCAGCATATTTTTCAGAATTGCATTATTGTCTTTTTCCAGATGGGGATCAGACTCTATGATTTCTTCCGCAATATTACGGACCCAGGCCAGCAGCTGACCATCCTTTCCCAGATCCGAGATCCTGAGATCAAAGGGAATTCCGCTTTGCATGGTTCCTTCAATATCACCGGGACCTCTCAGCTGAAGGTCTTTCTCGGCAATTTCGAAACCATCATTCGTTTGTGTCATTACATCTATTCTTGCTGAAGCTTCTTTGGATAGTTTTTCTCCGCTTACCAGGATGCAGTATGCCTGATCCGATCCCCTGCCTACGCGTCCGCGCAGCTGATGAAGCTGGGAAAGGCCGAATCTTTCCGCACTTTCAATAACCATCACCGATGCATTGGGAATATCAACCCCAACCTCTATCACTGTTGTGGCAATCAGGATATGAGCCTTGCCTTCCCTGAACAGCTTCATCGACTCTTCCTTTATGGCGGGGGTCATCTTTCCGTGAACCACACTGATACAATAACGGGGAGGCGGAAACAATCTTGAGATAGTGTCCCAGCCATCTTCAAGATCCTTGTAGTCCATTTTTTCCGATTCCCTGATGAGGGGATAAACCACGAACACCTGGCTTCCTTCCTCAATTTTCTGTTTCATGAATCCGTAAACCTTATTCTTTTCGGAATCAAAAAAGTGCATGGTTCTGACAGGAATTCTGCCTGGCGGCAGCTCATCTATAACCGACACATCCAGGTCACCGTACAGGGTCATTGCAAGGGTTCTGGGTATGGGAGTTGCGGTCATTACCAGAACATGAGGCGGATTACTGCTTTTCCTCCAAAGCCTGGCCCTCTGTTCAACACCAAACCTGTGCTGTTCATCGATGATTACCAGGCCCAGATTGCTGAACTGTACATTATCCTCGATAAGGGCATGCGTTCCTATGAGAATGTTCAGCGATTCATCGAGAAGGGAACGGTTTATTTCCTTCCTGAGTGATCCTGCAGATGAACCGGTGAGAAGTTTTACGCTTACATTCGTGCCACTAAGCAGGGAAACGACTGTTTCATAATGTTGTTTTGCCAGTATTTCGGTAGGTGCCATTATGCACGCCTGGTAACCATTGTCAACAGCTATCAGCATACTCATCAGGGCAACAAGGGTTTTCCCGCTTCCTACATCACCCTGAAGCAGTCTGTTCATTTGAATTCCGGAACCAAGATCTTTTCTGATCTCTTTCATTACACGCTTTTGTGCTGAGGTAAGTTCAAAGGGGAGATTCCTGAAATAGAAAGTATTGAATTTTTCTCCGACGGTTGAAAAAACGAAGCCCCTGAACTTTTGCATACGGTTACTTCTGAATCTCATGAGATTCAGCTGAATATAAAAAAGTTCCTCGAATTTCAGCCGGTATCTTGCTTTTTCCAGGATCTCCGGATCCGCGGGGAAATGAATTGAATACAGGGCCCTGCCCAGTTCAAGAAGATTGTATTTCGTGATGATATACCCGGGCAGGGTTTCAGGCAGCGTGATACCGATCTTTTGAAACAATGTTCCGGTAAGCCTGCTGATTGCTTTCGAGGTAAGGAAATGATTCTTTAATTTTTCAGTGGTGCTGTACTGGGCCTGCAGTGCCGATGTAATCCTCTCAGCTGCTTTTTCCGATGCCTCAATCTCAGGATGTATAAAATTTATCTGCCCGTTGAAGATACCCGGTTTTCCAAATACAATGTATTCCGGACCCGGACCATATGTTCCGGTGATCCATCTGGTCCCCCTGAACCATATAAGCCTGATTGTACCTGTATCATCACTGAAATCCGCTACAAGTCTTTTTCCACGCCCCTCTCCCTCAGAATAGAATCCTGTTATCTGACCTTTGATCTGAACATGGGGCAAATCCGGTTCCAGTTCCGATATTTTGTAAAAACGTGTCCTGTCAATATATTTATATGGAAAATAATAAAGGAGATCGCGGTAATTGCGGATATTAAGTTCACTGTTCAGAAGTTCGGCCCTCCGGGGCCCGACACCCGGCAGATATGTTATATTTGTTTCGAGGAGATCCTGCATTCCTGCATTGTTACTCATACTTTCAATGATTGACGAAATTAAGTATTTTTGGAGAGCTTACCTAATTGGTTGAAATCTGACTATGTTATACGGAAGGGCTGTAAAATATCTGAGATACATTCTTTTTTCAAGGCATGGAAAGGGCCGTGGCATTCACAGCCCTCACGTTTTTGACCTTGTTTCGCGTGTTTTCAGGAATAAAACTGATCCTGAAATTGTCTTAATGATTGAAAACATCAGGAAGAGGCAAATTTCCGACAGAACAAGAATTCAGGTTCTTGATCTTGGATCCGGATCACTTGCATCAAAAGGCAGTTTGAAAAGAGTGTGTGACATTACAAAATATTCGTCTGTTCCTCCCGTATACGGGAAACTGCTGTACAGGCTGGCGCAGGAATTCGGAGAACCGGGAATTATAGAATTCGGCACGTCCACCGGCATCAGTACAATGTATCTTGCAGCGGCCAGGCCGGATACGGAAGTAATCACCATGGAAGGCTGTCCTGCTTTGTCAGAAATTGCAGCCCGCAATTTCAGCAGTGCCGGACTGAGTAATATTATTCAGGTAGGGGGTGATTTTGATGATTCCCTCCGGGAAGTAAAGAGAAGATCCATACGGCCGGGACTTGTGTTTATTGACGGGAATCACAAAAGGGAGGCGACCCTGAAGTACTTCCGCGCGATGGCAGGTATGTCAGGTGATAAAACGGTAATCATAATTGATGATATACACTTATCGAAAGAAATGGAAGAAGCCTGGGATGAGATCAGGAAATATGAAAATGTCTCATTTACCATTGATATTTTCAGGATGGGAATAGTAAGCTTCAGAAAGGGAATGAACCGTTTTGACTATGTGATAAGATATTAATAAAAATTAATACATATTAATACGGAATTAAGGAAAATAATCTAATATTGCAACTTTTAATACAGCAGGTCTATGGATAAAATGATTGAAATTCAGAATATTGTTAAGAACTATCAGATTGGTTCGGTAATAGTGAGGGCTCTGAGATCGGTGTCAGTCGACATACACAGGAATGAATATGTTGCCATTATGGGACCCTCGGGCTCGGGCAAGTCAACCCTGATGAACCTTCTTGGTTGCCTGGATACTCCAACAAGCGGAACATATATACTTAACGGTATAGATGTCAGTAAAATGGAGGATGATTACCTGGCTGAGATCAGAAACAAGGAAATTGGCTTTGTTTTCCAGACTTTTAACCTGCTGCCCAGATATACAGCCCTGGAAAATGTTACATTGCCGCTGATTTATGCAGGAATACCGAAAGCAGAAAGAGAAAAGGTGGCAATAGATACACTTGCCCAGGTCGGACTTGCTGACAGAATGAATCACAAACCGAATGAACTGTCGGGAGGGCAGAGGCAGCGTGTTGCCATAGCACGTGCTCTGGTCAACAATCCTTCAATCATACTTGCTGACGAGCCTACGGGAAACCTCGACAGCAAGACATCCCTTGATATCATGGGACTGCTTAATATGATTCACAAGAACGGCAATACGGTCATTCTGGTTACCCACGAAGAAGATATTGCACGACATGCAGCGAGGATAGTAAGACTGCTGGACGGAGAGGTTTTTCAGGATGTTCTTAACGAGAATTATAAACCGGTCTGATTATAATTTTCCGGTAAATGAAAATTTATACACGAACCGGTGATGACGGAACAACATCACTCCCGGGAGGCAGGAGAATTCCCAAGCACCATGTCAGAATCGAGGCACTGGGTTCCGTTGATGAACTGATATCATGGCTCGGACTTCTCAGGGATCAGAAAGAGAATTACGGGCACAGGGATTTTCTTATCCATCTTCAGAGTCAGCTTATGAAATTTGCTGCCGTGATTTCTTCCGGGGATAAGCGGGATATTGCGGAAAAACTCCTGCCGGATGATGAGTCCGTGAAAATTATTGAAGATGAAATAGATAAGATGGAGAAAGATCTGGATCCACTGGAATATTTCATCATTCCCGGTGGTAATATTATTGTATCTTATTGTCATATAGCAAGATGTGTTTGCCGCAGGGCAGAAAGAGCCGTTCTGAAACTTTACGCAAAAGATAAAACAACAACTCCCGCAGCTGTGTTTCTAAACCGTTTGTCTGATTATCTTTTCATTTTATCCAGAAAAATCAGTTCAGATCTTGATATTGAGGAAATTAAATGGCTGATATAATGTGAGTAAAATATTGCATGATTCAAATTGTTTTTTAGTTAATATATATATATATTTGCGAACTTTTTTAAGAACTCACCCTTAAAGAATTATTATGTACTGGACACTTGAATTGGCATCCAAACTTGAGGATGCTCCCTGGCCTGCCACCAAGGATGAACTTATAGATTTTGCTATAAGATCGGGTGCCCCTCTGGAGGTTGTTGAAAACTTGCAGGAAATAGAGGATGAGGGAGATATATATGAAGGCATTGAGGATATATGGCCTGATTATCCCAGCAAAGATGACTTTTTTTTCAATGAGGATGAATATTAGGGGAGGATCTGTTAATTATGCGGAGAACAGGTTCTTCCGCCCTGATACTTTTGTTTACCGTATCATATGTTGAGTACTGAATTCAGTTCTTAAAGATATCCGGAATTTTTTTTGGTCTCAGATAGTCATACCATCTGAATCCATCGAGTTGCGGATTTCCCTGTGGTGTTTCAGACGGAGGATCAATAACTCCTTCCGGGTTCTGATTTTCTGTAATCACTGAAATCTTTCCCTGGTCAATATAAATTTCAATCCCGGAACTGGTAGCCTTGTTAACAGCCATTATTTCATCCCCTTCTCCAAGGTAATAGAGAGATTCCCCGTTTCCGTTGATTTCGATCTTGTGTAGTTCATTATCCCTGAAATATCCTGTCAGGGTTCTTCCCCTTATCTGATTGTATCTCATGGTATCCACCTGGCTTGCAACAAATGCGGAACCGAACAGTTCCATCCTGTCGGCCTGCCTGTTTCTTGTGAACAGGGCCATGGAATCGGAAGTCATCTGGTTTTCTTCTGCCCACAGTATCGGTTCATCGTAGAACCTGATAACGGAATCCCTGAAGGAATATGACAGCGAATCGCATTTTGCCTGCATATCCCTGCTGAAGATTCTGCATCCGTAATATGCCGACATAAGCCGGAAACTTATTCCCAGACTGTCGGTAAGGGTGACCGATCTGATTGTATCGCCATGAAGATAAAGTGAATCTTTTTCCGAAATCTGGATGAACATAGCGCTGTCGGTAATCATAAAACGTTCGGGTTGCCTGTAATACCAGGCATAATCACCGGCAACGGATATCTGGTTGCTTGTGTCAGTGATGCTTGCATTTCCGAATGCAAGACCGTATCCGTTTTGTTCCTCATAATAAAGTGAATCTCCCCTGATAATCTGCTTTTTATTGTCAAGCAATGCGTTATTCCAGATGCGCGATATTTTGTTTTCGGTATCGTACCAGCCCTTTTCGCAGTAAATATATATACTGTCGCCCTTCATTTCCGAAGGTCCGGTAAAGAATGCCGTTTTGGTTTCGGTATTGTAGTCCATCGTATCGGCAGTCATAATATAATCGGGATTTGTAATCTTCACATTATTTTTGAAATTGAAGATTTTAGTGGCTGTATTGTATCTTCCGATCCGGCTTGTGAGTTTATTATCCCCGTTAATGATCCTGCCGCTGTCGCTGTATTGTGCAATTTCAGTTTTTACATCATAGGTTATGGAGTTTGTATAGAGATGGGTTTCCTTGTCAACAAGTTCCGCATTTCCGGTAAGTATTGCTATTTCGGTAATACCGTCATAAAAAAGATAATTTCCGTAAATATCGAGAGTGTCTCCCTGCTCAATGTGTATGTTGCCGTATGCATTTACATGGTTTTTGTCAGGATAGAAATGGGCACTGTCGCAGAACATTGATATCTGGTTGTGTTCAAGGGAAACACTGCCCAGCAGTCTGTGCCAGTCTTTTCCGGTTTCATTGTCTCTCAGGATGATATCTTCATCGGCATGCCTGAGTATGATTTTTCTTTTTCCGGGTTTATCCCCTGATATATCCTGAGACTGAAGTACGGCAGCTAAAGAAAGTATGAAAATAAGTCCGGCATATATGAACTGTCCGGTGGAGGTATTGTTTCTTATTGCCTGAAAAAGATTTATCTGAGCCATCCCTCATCAAGAAAGTCGCACGACCTGAATTCGTCGCTTATTTTTATATATGTGACTTCAATTTTTTTTCTGATCCAGTCATCATAGGCTTTTGTACGCTTACTCATCAAAGCCGCGTTACTCAGACTCTGGTAATCATCTTTCAGGTTTGCCCTGTGTGCAGACACTTCATTATCCAGTCTGACGATCCTGAACACCTCATTGTTATTCTCATCAGCGGTGCGGAAAGGTTCGGATATTTCTCCTATTTTGAGATCCCTTACCTGAACATACATTTGCGGATTGAGTTCTTCAAGAGTAAACCATGTATCCCGTTCGGAGGGATTGGTTTTAACATATTTGCCCCCGTTTATCCTGCTGTCCTTATGTGTTGAATACCTCCTGGCAACATCGCCGAACTGCAGGCTGTCCTTCCTTATAAGGTTTGCAAGGGAATCGAGCCTGTGCATGGCCCTGGCTGCCTGTTCGGGTTTTACTTTCGGCCTTATGAGAATATGCCTTGTATTAATGAGGTCGCCGTTACGGTCAATCATCTGAATGATGTGGAATCCGTATCTCGTTTCAATGATTCTTGAAACGGTATTTTTTGTAAGACTGAATGCTTCGTCCGCATATGGCTTTTCAAGCTCTCCCCTGAGTAAATAGCCAAGTTCACCTCCTTTCGGAGCTGTTCCGGGATCTTCGGAATACAGAACCGCAAGTGCCGGGAAACTTTTACCCGTTAGTATTTCTCCTCTTATATCGAGCAGTTTCTGCCTGGCTTCAGCTTTGTTTTCCTCATTGTCGGGAGGATCGAACTGAATTATGCTGATCTGGACCCTGGCCGGGACAACAGGAAGGGAGTCAGCGGGAATGTTGTTGAAGAACTTTTTAAGTCCGTTTGGAGTGATGGTGATATTTCCTGCAATTGACCCCTGTACCTGACTGACTATTTCCTGGTCAATAAGCGCCTTTCGTATGTCGCGCCGTATCTCAATCAGACTTTTCCCGAAATATTTTTCAAGTGCCTCTTCGCTTCCCGATCTCCTTATGGCATCATTCAGCCTTGCATTAAGTTCACCTTCCACCATGTCGTCCGTTACCTCGATACTGTCTATGCGTGCCTGGTCGAGAAAGAGTTTCTGAACAAGCAGTTCCCTGAGCACATGGCAGCGCAGTTCCCCGACCGGTGTCCTGTTTCCGCCGCTTCTGAGATCGAGAACCATATTTTCAATATCTGAAAGATAGATTACTTCATTTCCAACAATTGCTGCAACAGATTCCACGAGAACCTGTGCACGGCCGGGAATGCAGCCGGAAAGCCAGAATACAGCCACAATCAGGAATAATCCTGAATATCTTCTCATAATAGCTTATTTAATTAATAAAGTGAAAATGTTTTTTTTCAGTGCATCATTATATATTCCGTTTTCAAGCGACTGTATGAATTCAAGCCTTCGGTTGGTCCATATGATCCTTTTGATATCATCCCTGACATATTCAAAGGGGGCAACTGCTGACCTGAGCCTGTAATCACGTATTGTCAGCATATAGACATATGCCGAATCCGCACTTGATGTTTCATAAAACGTGTTATTACGCAGAAAATTTTCCTGGTTGTTTATTACTGAAGGGAATTCTGCCATTAATTGATTCAGAGTTATCCACTCGTCCTTGAAATCATCATATTTTTCCGCAAACTGATAGCAGAGGGATTCGAGCTGATGAAGACCTGCCTGATTACTTGAACGGGCAAGATTCCTTATTCTTGCAAGTCCGGGTGTTTCCTGGGGAAGCTTGATGAAAAGGGCTTTCACTATATTATAGTTCAGAACAAAGCTTCCTTTGTTGTTCAGGTAGTAGTTTTCAAGCTCTGTGTCACTTATTGTGGTATCCATTTTCTGAAGCATCAACTGTCTTTGATACTGATAAATGACAAGATTCATCCTTGCCTCCCTCACCTGGTTGTCTATATCCTTCATCAGGTCGGGTGTAATGTTCTCCTCGGCCTTCTGATACATCAGCTCCCGCTTTGCCCAGCTGTTGATGTAATTTTTAACCAGGGCAGTGCTGTCTGCGGCAGGTGTGCCTGCCGGAACCAGATTGTTCATCTGATCAAGATAGAGAGTGGATTTTCCTGCTTTTGCAACAGGAATCCTTTTGGAATTGCTGTTGTTGCATCCTGCCGGGATCAGGAGGGCCATAAATAATATTAATAATATCCTATTCATTGTCCATCTGCTTTGTTAGCTCTTCAAGTACCATGGTATCAATACTGACGGGGTGTTTTTCCCTTAGCTGTGCAAGCCATTTGCTTTCCGGGAAATCCTGGTAGCCTGCTATCATCTCAGCTCTCACCTCTTCAAGTGGGAGAGGCGATGACTCAATTATTCTGTTTATTACGATCAGTGACGGATAATTGTTGCTTTTTCTTCTGATCACGTTTTTCTTCCATTTCAGTCTGTCTGTTCCGGGATCTCCTTCAGACAGGACAGCTTCGCTTATTGAGAGCAGGGAATCATTCACTGTATTGAACCTGTCCGGCATCCGTTTGTCACAATCAGCCTTTCCGGAGAATTTACTGTATGCTGAGCGGAGCTTCCCGGCACCGTTTTTCAGGCTGAGAGTATATGTTTTTACTTCCATTTTTCGTTTACCCGGTAAGTTGTGTTTATGTTCTTCATAGTATCTGAACAGTCCGGTCCTGTTTCTCCTTTTTCGATGAATGAAGCAAATTCGTCTGTTGAAAACTGGCGTCCGGCAAAGGTAAACAGATTTCCGGAAGGCACTTCCCTTCTGTTGTATTTTGAAAAACTCCTTATTGTCAGGGTATCTGTATTATCAGGAAACCATTTGCAGGCTGCTGTATCCAGTGTGAAACCATATTCCTTTTTCAGATTGCTGACGAAGGTTTTTCTGCTTAAGGAATTAATGTGCCGGGGATTTATTCTGCTCCCGAGGAATGGCAGCATTTCTTCATATGTGCCATGAGCTTTCCTGCCCAGAAGTTTTATTATATGCCAGCCATAGGGCGTTCTCACAGGCATTGATATATCACCCCTGTTCAGTGCATATGCAGCATCCTCAAAGGGACTGATCATCTGGAATACCGGAAAATAACCCAGGTTGCCGCCGTTTATTTCCACCGAAGGGTCATCTGATGATTCCCCGGCAGAAATATCCTTTCCGGCAACTGTCATAAGTGTTTTGTCATTCAATGCCTGGCAGTATGCTGCCGGGCACATGAAGAAGAAGGCAGTCGCGAAAAGTAATAGAAGTCTGATTTTCATCAGTAATTAATGATTCGGTTTATTCGACAACTTTCCTGCTGTAATTAGGTGATTCTCTGGTGATTGATACATCGTGAGGATGGCTTTCGATTATGCCCGAACTGGTTACTCTTACAAACCTGGCTTCTTTCTTAAGTATATTAAGGTTCTTTGCTCCCACGTATCCCATTCCTGCCCTTAATCCTCCTGTCATCTGGAAGATAACTTCCGAAAGCAGGCCTTTATAGGGAACTCTTGCAGCTATTCCCTCGGGCACCAGTTTTAGAATATCATCTTCCATATCCTGAAAATATCTGTCCTTCGAGCCTTGCTGCATGGCTTCAAGCGATCCCATTCCCCTGTAAGCCTTGAATTTACGACCGCTGTAAATTATTGTCTCACCCGGAGATTCCTCCACGCCCGCGAAAAGGGATCCTATCATTATTGAGTCTGCCCCTGCGGCGAGAGCTTTTATAATGTCACCCGAGTATCTTATGCCCCCATCAGCGATTACCGGAACTCCTGAGCCTTCTATTGCCCGGACTGTCTCGTAAATGGCTGAAAGTTGTGGCATTCCGACACCTGCAATAACTCTCGTGGTGCATATTGATCCGGGACCGATTCCTACTTTTACCGCATCAGCTCCTTCATCAACCAGCTTCCTGGCAGCTTCACCCGTTCCGATATTTCCTACAACTACGTCAATGTCGGGATAGTTCTTCTTTATTTCCCTGAGCATTCTCAGTACATTGCTTGAATGTGCATGAGCTGTGTCAATAACAAGTGCATCAACATTTGCATTTACCAGTGCTTCAGCCCTTTCGGCCGTATCGGCAGCAATACCGACGGCACCTGCCACTCTGAGCCTTCCCTTGTCATCCTTGCAGGAATTGGGACGGTCCTTGATCTTTGTTATATCCTTGAATGTTATCAGACCTTTCAGTTTTCCTTCTTCATCAACCATAGGAAGCTTTTCTATCTTGTGTCTTTGCAGTATCCTTGCGGCAGCTTCCAGATTGGTGTCCTCACCGGTTGTTATCAGATCCCTTGTCATCACTTCGGTGATTATCCGCTTTCTGTCATTCTCAAAGCGAAGATCCCTCTTTGTCACAATACCTTTAAGAATACCGTTACTGTCAATCACCGGAATACCTCCGATCTTGTATTCATTCATCAGATTCACAGCATCGGCAACGGTTGCATCAGGATCCATGGTAATGGGATCAAAGATCATTACGTTTTCAGCCCTTTTTACCTTCCTTACCTGTGTGGCCTGCCTGTCAATACTCATATTCTTGTGAATCACACCAATACCACCTTCGCGGGCAATTGCGATTGCAAGATCATCCTCAGTAACAGTATCCATTGCCGCTGACACCAGTGGAGTATTGATCATTATATTTCTTGAAAACATGGAACTCAGATCGACTTCCCTGGGAAGTACTTCCGAGTATGAAGGTATTAACAGAACATCATCGAATGTAAGACCTTCAAACAGAATTTTATCATTTGTAAAGGACATGGGGCAGGCTATTAAGTTTTGCCGCGCAAATTACTAAAAATTCATCACTCATAAAACAGTCAATTATGAGGCGGATTGTAAATTATCGGGCAAGAGTTAGTATTTTTGTCCAAAGAGGCCATGAATACAGAAGCATACAGGCAGATTCTGACCAGATACTGGGGTTTTACTTCTTTCAAACCTTTGCAGGAGGAAATAATTCTGTCGGTTGCCGGCGGAAAGGATACTCTGGCACTTATGCCTACCGGCGGCGGAAAATCCCTCACCTTTCAGATTCCCGCTCTCCATATGGAAGGAACCTGTGTTGTTATCACACCTCTTATAGCACTGATGAAAGATCAGGTCGGTAGGCTTAATAGCCTGGAAATAAAAGCAATGGCAATTCATTCCGGTATGTCGGGAGAAGAAATAGACATTGCTCTTGACAATTGTATTTACGGAGATTATAAATTTCTCTACATTTCACCGGAGAGAATTGCCACCCGTTTGTTCCAGGAGAGGGTTTCACGCCTGAACATTAATCTTGTTACGGTAGATGAGGCTCATTGCATATCTCAGTGGGGCTATGATTTCCGGCCATCCTACCTGAGAATAGCTGCAATACGGGAATTCATTCCCGCGAAGGTTCCTTTTCTTGCACTCACTGCTACGGCAACCCCTTCCGTGGCGGAAGATATCATGGAAAAGCTTGAATTCCGGGAAAAAAATATCCTCAGAACGAGTTTTGAAAGGAAAAATATTAGCTATACGGTGAAGAGGGTGGAGGATAAAGCAACATGGCTGACCGATACCTTGCGTAAGATCGGGGGAAGTGGAATCATTTACGTGCGAAGCCGCAAGCGCTGCAAGGAAATTGCCGAACTTCTGGTGGCAAATAAGTACAGCGCTGATTTTTACCATGCGGGTCTGCCTCAGGACATGCGTGACAGAAAGCAGTCGGCATGGACAACGGGATCCACAAGGATAATTGTGGCCACCAACGCTTTTGGAATGGGCATCGACAAGGCGGAGGTAAGATTTGTTATTCACTGGGAAATGCCTGATTCCATAGAGGAATATTTTCAGGAAAGCGGCAGGGCCGGGAGGGACGGGAAAAAGGCATTTGCAATACTTCTCCACTCATCTTCCGACAGGAAACAGCTTGAGAATTCACTGAAAAGAAAATTTCCTCCTGTCGGAAAGATAAAAGATGTGTATGAGGCTCTCTGCAATTATCTCCAGATTCCTGTGGGCTCAGGGAAAAATACCGTGTTTGATTTCAGCATCCGGGATTTTGTGTCAAAATACCGTTTGCCGGTGATTGAAACATTCAACAGTCTTATTTTTCTTCAGCGTGAAGGATATGTTGAATTCACCGAAGAAATTAATAATCCGTCCAGAGTACATTTTGTGGTTGGCAGGGATGACCTGTACAGGTTTCAGGTTGCAAATGAAGCATTTGATAATTTTATTAAGCTCTTACTGAGGTCATATACGGGAATGTTCACGGAATTTGTTGCCATAAATGAAGATTTGCTGGCAAAGAGATCAGGCCTGTCCCGGGATGCCGTTTACAACTTCCTTGTCAAGCTTTCATCGTTAAATATTATACGTTACATTCCGGGTAAGAAAACGGCAATGGTGATATTTACTGAAGAGAGGCTTGAAAGAAAAGCCCTGGTGATATCGTCGAGTAACTATCTTGATGTCAGGAAAAAACATGTTTTCAGGCTTAATAAGATGATAGATTATGTTGAGTCTGCCACCAGGTGCCGTTCGGTTTTGCTGCTGGATTATTTCGGAGAAGAATCGGATCGCTGCGGGATATGCGACGTCTGCAGGGAAAGAAATGAACTGGATCTCAGTAAATATGAATTCGATCTCATCCTGGATGAGGTAAAGAAATTACTGACCGGAAACAGGTATGATGCTGCAGAACTTGTGAGTAAAGTCAGTCTCCCCGCGGAGAAAGTCATCAGGGTGGTAAGATGGCTTCTTGACCACAACAAGATAGTGAGGGATAATAAAAACCTGCTTACGTGGCGGGAAGCGGATCTGTTTACCAGATAAAACATACTTAATGGCGTCCGCTTTTTCATTTCACAATGGAAAAGGGATAATAACATTCTTAAGATGAATGTTACTATCCCTGTCAACACAAGTGCAACAATATATATTCCGGCAAGTCCTGATGCAGTCATTAAAGAAGGCGGACCGGCCATTGATAATGTACCCGGTTTCTGATGCTACAGCTCTTTCAGAATAAAATTTCTCCAACAGACCTTTATTCCTCCGCCATCGTGAATCTGAAGCAGTATCCTGCCTTTTCCCTGAGCGATTTTCTCATCTTCAAGTACTGTCATCTCTTCACCGTTGAGCCAGGTAGTAATCACATCCCCCTGCATTTTTATGCGCATGGTATTCCATTCACCCATTTTCAGGTTACTTTGCTTCTCATCGGGAATCAGGGCTATCCAGCCTCTTCCGTAGGATTCATAGATTCCGCCGGTGTGATGTCCCGGAGGAGCTACTTCCACCTGCCATCCGGAAATGATAACCCCGGTTTTGATGTATGAACGTATAAATATTCCGCTGTTGCCGTCAGATACCTGTTTGAAATCGACACTCAGATCGAAATCATCATAGTATTTTCTTGTTCCTAGGTATCCGTAATCCTTGTCAGGACCGCTTTCACAAATCAGTTCCCCGTCCTTTACATACCATAATTCCGTACCATAAACCTCCCATCCGGTGAGATCTGTACCGTTAAACAGTATTTCTTCTTTCGATTTTTTGGGTAATTCTTTGAGTTTCATGTTCTTAAACCATATTCTGCTGCCATGGTCCTGAAGTGCAAAAACACCGCTGCGGGCCAGTCCGTATTCCGGAGCGAAATCCCATTTGCCGCTTTCCTTCCTGATGAACCAGTCGTCAGTCCAGGCTTCAAATTCCACCACTTTCTGGTCATTCAGCCAGTATTCCACATGTCCGTTGTCAAATACTATCTGTGAATTGTTCCAGGAGCCCACTTCAGCAAGCTGCTTTTTGCTGTCATCCGGCGGGTACATTGCATAATCCGCACCGGTTAATTGCCAGTTCTCCAGTGCTTCGGGAAATCCCACATCATCAAGCAGCTGGTATTCGGGTCCTGTAACATAGGGAACATTGTATTCCGGACGCTCAACCACATGGTAGAGAAGTCCGCTGTTGCCGCCTTCTTCTATCTTCCAGTCAAATGAAATGATGAAATTGCCATATTCCCGTTCGGAGACGATATAGCCGGTACTGTCGCTTCCCAGGCCAAGTGCGGTCAGTGTTCCGTTTTCAACCTTCCAGGGTGCGGTAATGTTGCCGGGTTCACCCTTGAAATCACGCCAACCGTCCAGGGTTTTTCCATCGAAAAGAAGAATCCATCCATCCCGGATCTCTTCCTCAGTCAGCTTATTGTCTGCCGGTTTGCAGCCTGAAAAAAATAATCCTGCCAGAAAAATCATAAGCAATAAATAGTTTTTTTGTTTCATGTTGTTTTAATTATTAAGATGATATTTAAATATATTCAGAGAATAACACAGCCGTCAAAATGAGTTAAAGGGATAAAAGTAATAAAAAAGTACTTAAGCGGCGAAAAACGTTTAATACGATTTGGAAACATTTTATCCGTACTTCAATTATTCCCGCTTTTTTTTATATTTGAGGAGGCAGACGGCGAAAGATTCTGCCGGAAATTCACAACAATGGTTTTACTCATCATTGCAGCAGCAGCTATATGCGGGGGATTCTTCCTTTATGTGTACAACAGGCTTGTCAGGCTTTTAAATTACGTGAGGGAAGCCTGGAGCGGGATTGATGTACAGCTTAAAAAACGCCATGACATGATTCCCCTTCTTGTCAGTACGGTGCAGGGATATGCGGGCCATGAGCGAAATCTCCTGGAAGCGGTAACCGCACTGCGTGTCCGGGCGATGTCAGCTTCCGGTGTCAGGGAGTCGGAAGAAGCTGAAGTGGAACTTTCAAAAGCCCTTGGAAAGCTTTTTGTGGTGGTTGAAAACTATCCCGTGCTTAAAGCCAGTGAGAATTTCCTGGAATTGCAGAGAGATATTTCCAGGGTTGAAAATGATCTTCAGAAAGCCCGGCGTTATTACAACGGCACAGTCAGGAACTACAATATTCTGGTCGGACAGTTTCCCTCTTCACTTGTGGCAAAGGCAACGAATCACCATCTGCAGGATTTTTTTGATATAGGAAATGAATCGGAAAGGGCTGTACCCGGATTTAAGAATTTACATGAATAGTTACAGACGACAGGAGGCCGGTTAAAAATAATAAAAAAGAAATGTGTGCTTTCCCTCTTACCCGCAGTACGGGCATTATTGCAAAGATCAGAGCAACATGCCTTTTTCTGTTCTCTGTATTTCTTTTTGCTGTACTTCCGGCATTTGCGCAGGAAGAAAGGATACTATCGTATAATATTTTTGCAGAGATAGAAAAGGATGGCACTTTGCTGGTTAATGAGCAGATAAGGGTTGTGGCCGAAGGCAATGCAATAAAAAGAGGGATATACAGGAGTTTCCCTACAAAATATAATGACAGGCTGGGTAATCGTTTCAGGGCAGGTTTCGAAGTTGTGGAAGTATTAAGGAACGGCTCGCCGGAACCCTGGTTTGTTAAAACGCAATCAAACGGCGTTGTTGTTTACATAGGCGACACGGATACTGAGCTTATACCGGGTACATATGATTATACACTTGTTTTCAAAACTACCCGGCAGATAGGTTTTTTTGACGGTTTTGATGAATTGTATTACAACGCCATTGGCGGTGACTGGAATTTCTCCATTGAAAAGGCTTCGGTGAAGGTAAGGCTTCCTGAAGGAGCGGAAATTATTCAGAAGGCAGCATGGTCGGGCTATGCCGGTTCAACCGGATGCGACTGTGAACTGATTGAAAGCGGCAATACCCTGATTGTATCCGCCACACGTGTATTACAGCCCCGGGAACAGCTTACCCTTGCTGTTGCCTGGCCGGCAGGATTTGTACACCGTCCTTCTGTCATGGGAAAAATTATTTATTTTCTGAAAGATAATGTTCACGTTCTTTTCGCGCTTGCAGGACTGTTCATGGTGCTGTTGATCTATTTCAGAAAATGGAAGGAGACCGGGAAAGACCCTGCAAAGGGAACCATTATACCCCTGTTTGACCCGCCTGGTGAATTCAGTCCTGCGGAAACATGTTATCTCGCAGGAATGGGCATGAAAGACAGGGTGATCACTTCCGCCCTGGTCAACATGGCAGTAAGCGGATTTCTTACAATTAACCATTCGAAAAAGGGATACAGCATCAGACAGGTTTCCGGACAGGGAACAGAACTCAGTCGTGAGGAAGAAGCTATTGCTTCGGTTCTCTTTTCCCGCGGACCGGAAACAGAACTTGACAACAAAAACCACCTGTTGTTTGAACAGGCCAGAAATAAAGCAGATAAAGTATTAAAGGAGAAAATGATACCTGAATATTTCAGTCTTAACACCACGCAGTTACTACCCGGCTTTGCCCTTTCTTTTCTCTGGACGGTGCTGACCTTTGTTTTTTCGCCTTCTCCGGCAGTTCCTCTAATTCTTGTTTTTCTCTTTATGGCACTTGCCATTCTGTTTATATGGCTGATCAGGGCTCCCACCCTGCAGGGCAGGGTATTGATGGATGAGGCCGAGGGTTTTAAAATGTATCTTTCAGTGGCTGAAAAAGACCGGCTCAATATTATGAGTGAACCGGATCTGACATTGGGGCGTTTTGAGAAGTATCTTCCCTATGCCATTGCCCTGAATGTGGAGAATGAATGGGGGAGAAGGTTTGAAAATGCCCTTAAACGATCGGCACAGGATGTCAGCGACTACAGGCCTTCCTGGTATGCAGGGCCGGCAGCCGGTATCTCCGGATTTTCTCCGCAGATTATTACCTCGGGTGTGGGAAAGAGTTTTTCCTCTGCCATATCTTCCGCATCCACGCCACCGGGTTCATCTTCCGGAAGCGGTGGCAGTGGAAGTTCCGGCGGCGGCGGTGGTGGTGGCGGCGGCGGCGGCTGGTAGGCCCAAACGTTCCGCAGGGCTTGCATGCTCTGACAATTATTTTTCCCTGTTATTTTTTCCGCTCTTCTACAAACAGTTTGACAGGGCCGAGGAGTCCTGACACCGGATCTCCCCTGTACAGCGAAGGGATTGTCTGGTAATGATTCGCAAGGGTATTGTAAACAAGTATCTCAATTGTATTCTCTCCTTTTTTCACAAATGATGTTATATCCGTCTTCCACGGCGGAGCGACCCTGACACCTGCTTTTTTGCCGTTTACATATACAGCAGCTGTTCCGGCAACCTTTCCAAGATCGGCAATGATCCCTGATCTGGCCTGGGCTGATGTGATATTTATTTTGTTTTTGTAACGGATGCCTCCGGAATAATTTTTCAGGATACCGCTTTCCGACCAGTCTCCTGTCTGCATCAGTCCGCTTCCATCTGTTTCAACTTCAACAGGATCCGGTATGAGTGCCCCGCCTGTGACTCCTGGACCCGGCGGAACAATCCTAATGGCAACAACCACGGCTTTTTCAGGAACCTTTTCTGCAACAAACCTTCCGTCACTTTCCTTTTTCATGGGAATGCCGTCAATCCAGGCTTCAGCCTCTCCCGGTGTCCTGAAGCTGATGGCTGATGTGCCGGGGGCAGACAGGAACCTGAACCATTCCGCTCCGGATTTTCCTGCATAGATGTCGAAGGGAATAACAGCATTATCATCCGTCCATTTCATAGACAGGGGTGTTGTGACAGATGCTTCCGGGACTTCATGCAGCCTCACTACAAAATGACCGCGTCCGGCATTGTCATATCTTGCCAGTATTGTATTGACGCCGGCATTAAGTTTTATTCCGTTATTCGGAAAAGATACAGGCACGCCATTAACATAGATTATTGAAGGAGTCAGAACCGGAGAAGTATGACTTTTGTCTTCAGGCGGCTGATCGCTGAACAGGATATCGGCTGTCAGCTCATTGTCCGTTGTGACGCAGGTCCAGATATAATAGCGGCCCTCCGGTATTTCGTCCACGTAGCGTATTTCATTCAAAGCCTGTTCTGCTTTACCCAGGCAGAGAAAATCATTGGTGATGCTGCGTTTGAGTCCGTGATATCCCTGATGTCCCGGATCGCCTTCCTTTCCCTGTCGCCAGGAAAAATCGTATGGCTCCCAAACAAATTTTCTGCCATATACATATTCAGGTACGGAAGGATCCAGATTCTTCATCTCTGCCAGTCTTTTCTCAAGGTAATAAATACCGGTATTTTTTGAGATTGGTCCAAGAACATACATCTGGCTTCCGAAACCGTGAAGCTTTTCTTCCCAGGCACTGTCATCGGTTTCGGGAAGCATTGCCCTTACTGCCATATCTCCTGTTTCCTGCGCCCATCTGAAACGCCGGGCTTCCGGTCCTATCATCCTTTTGTCTCCTGCAGGCAGCCTGAAATCTCCCCATTTATTATCCATTGTCGGAATAAAGCTGACATTCCATTCAAGGGGGAAATATAATTCAGCGGGAGCAGGGGAGTCTGATGTTTCAGCAGGATTAACATGTTTTTTGCCGGGAGTAAATACAACAATTTGAGCTTCATATTCTTCAAGAGGAAGTTCCACGAGAGTGCCTTCCGGGGTTTCGCCTTTCACCCTCAGGGCTTTGATATTTCCCGTCCAGGGATCCCATAGTTCAACCCGTCCTTTGCAGCGGAATTCAGCCACTGATCCCGGTTTTGCATCCATTACCATGTAAACATCCCGGAATCCGGCTTTGCGATGCAGGTAGCGGACCGTCTGTCCAACGCCGGTAACATCCTGTGTAAAGGAGTTCCTGATTGCTTCAACTGCTTCGTCAACAGTATTGAAGCGGCAGTTATTTTTAAAAGCCAGATCATTAATGCGGATAAGTTCACCGTCGTTTCTTCCCGCCCTGTCTGAAACAGAAGGCAGTACACCAACAGAAAAAACATTGCCGCCATCCCCGGCAAAAGCAGCAGCCTTTTCAATGCTTTGCCATCTCACTGCATCCATATCAGCGAATACCAGGGCTTTATAGGATGCTCCGGCATTTCTGACGTTCAGGCATCCGTTTTCAACATCCGCCCGGGCGAGGGACTCATTATCGATAAATTCAAAACTTATTCCTGCAGCCATTAGTTTTTCTCCCAGCTCAAAGGCTGTATTTCTGGCAGATTCACCATCCATTCCGGCCTCCCAGGGAGCAACAGGGTAAACGATGGCAACATCACAAACCGTATGTCCCTGGCTCATCAGCCAGGAAAGGCGGTCGAAATATGAAAGGAAGGAATCCATATGATCCCAGTAGGGCATTCTGAAATGATAGCAAGGCGGTGCCCATTCCCAGAAAGATCCCCAGGTCGAATAGTAAAGGCCGTGAAGATTCAGGAGAGTGCAGCCATACAGGAAATTCTCACGCGTGGCATGCATTAACTGTTCAGGACTTGCTCCCCATCCCAGACTGTGATAGCCTTCGAGCCAGACACGCGGCCGCCTGTAAAGATTTGCTATGGAAGAGGATATTCTTCCCTTGATAAGATCGGCTTTCCCTCCGGGTGTGTCATGACCCGGGGCAGTATACCAGCGTGTTGCACGGAAATAGTCACCAAACTCGGAGGGATCGAGGCCACGTCCCCATGAATCGCATCCAAAGATCATTCCCTTTTTTGCATGCCACAGATATATTGGCCTGAAATAGCGTTCTTCAATAAGTGACATCCGGACATCAGCATAATCCATTCTGACTTTGGGGCTGATATTTCCGATATCCACCCACATGGCCGGCAGTACTTCAAAAAGGTCATAGCCTTTCCTCTTCATGAATTCTTCCGCAAAATCAGGGTTCCATGCATATTTGCCAACCGCAATCTGCAGTTCATCGTTGAAAAAGTAATTCAGACCTTTTGAGGATCTGCCTGATGTCATTTTTTCAAATGGCCGGAAAAAACCATTCAGGACTGTATCTCCCGATCCTTCCATTAGGGGATTTAATGAACTTTCTTTTCTTACTGCCTTGTATGTCCATATTTCCCAGGCGCCTTCGGGTGCTTCCCATGTCAGCCTGCCATTTCTGATAAGGGGTGTAAGATCAATACCGCCTTTCAGGGGCAATCCTTCCTCTGACCTGTATGCCCTGGCAGCAAATATCTCCCCGGGGATACGCATTTCTGCTATTTCCCCTGTTCTGAGCAAGAGCTTTTCTCCGGTCTGAATTTCAAACGCATTAAGATGGGCTTTGCTGTAAAACAATTTATGGAAGAGATTCGGGGCTCCTCTTTGCCAGTCAATTGTATATGTGCTCATTCCGATTCCCATATTCAGCCTGGCACATTCCCCTGCCACTTTTGACCAGATTTTCCACCACTCTTTTGAAAAAATTTCAGGCTTGTCCTGATCAGTCATCCATCCCGGAGTGTCGAGATGGGAATAGTTTACCTGGACACCGCTGATCCCTTTCCTGTGAAGCTGCCTCAGTTGTTCCGTCAGTCTTTCCGGATTAAGTGTATCACCCGACCACCACCAGAACGGAACTTCACCATAGCCCGGAGGCGGTTTTTTAAAACCCGGAAGAACGTCAAGCCTGCTGTCATGAACAGGCCAGCCCGGAGCTTTTATACCGGATAAAATCCCTAAACTTCTCTCTTCATCTGTACTGACCCTGGAACAGGAACACAGGAATACCAGTAATATGAGTATTTTGAATTTCGACATATCTGAATCATATTTATAACAATCGCCCGGAGAGCATGAAAATAACTCTATTTTTTCTTCCGGCCTACCTTATACAGGATTTTCTGCCCATGTTCCTGAAAATCCGTACATATTTCAGCTTCGTAATCACCTTCACTCAATACTCATGCAGAAGGAATATAGCCATGCCCTTGTTGGTACATGCCATTAATATAAAGAAACATGTTACTTCCGGCAAATTTAGAAATTCACGCCCGAAATACCCTGAAAAGAAAAAAGAACTTTAAGAACTGGCAAACAGCCTTAAGGAAACTGACAATCCGGTTCTGGTACGATTAAAGTAGTAAGGGAAACACAGGGCAGGGAGCTGATAAAAGAATGCACACACAACAAACACCGCGGGCGGCAAGCCGTTGCGATGGAGTAATAAAAAAACTATATTTCAATGCCCGATTTGCGTATTTCCTGAAGGAAACCACCCGGATCTTTTCCTTTTAAAAACAGGACAGGTTCAATCCGGTTATCAACTTTTTGTTTGAGTTTCCACAGCATAGGGGCGTAAACAAAATAGTCACTATTAAGTGAATTGACTATTACAGCAACATCTATATCACTATCATCTTTCTGTAATCCTTTTGCATAAGAGCCGAAAAGGATTACCTGATCAATATCAAAATGCTCAGATATAATTGATTTATAAAGCCTCAACTTTTCAATAACTTCTCTTTGACCCATGTTTGCAACTCTTTTGTTTTCTTAAGTAGTTCCCTGCACCTTGATTTTGTAAGACTTTTAAGCAAAAACCTCCCGGACGACAGCATAGCCTCTGCAGTCTCCAGATCATAGTCAGACAAATCTATCCAATATCCTGTTTGATCCTTCACACGACTGTTTTTACAAATATACAAATTAATCCATCAGCGACACTTGACCACCTTCGCCGGTTGTATGTTTCTGTAATAATGCCGCCTGTATTTTTGAACTTCGGTCCGGCCAGAAGTGGTCAAAGCTTCAGACTTTTGCACCTTTGGGCTATATTCTTCAATATCATGATAATTGCCTCATGTCTTTATATTTGATACAACCAATTTTATTATCTTTCAAAATGAAAAATGAAAAATCAATAGTACTTAAGAAGATTAAATCAATTATAAAACAGATTGATCCTCAAGCTGAAATTATTCTATATGGCTCAAGAGCAAAAGGAGACGAAAGACCTGATTCTGACTGGGATATTTTAGTTCTTGTCAATACCAAAGCAGATCTGGATTATGAACGGATTTTTCGTCATAAACTTTTTGATTTGGAACTTGAACTTGAGCAATCATTTTCTGTTACTGTCCATAATAAAAATGAATGGAAACTAAAACATTGGGTAACACCACTTTATCAAAATATTGCCAGAGAAGGAATAAGGATATAGATGTGAAAAGAGCTACGTTATTTGTTTTATGATAAAAAGGGTATGCTAAAAAACAAGACAACAGGTTATCCGGGAGCTGAAAAAATGAAAAAAATGATAGAAAAGTTATTGCCTTTCGCTTCGCTGTACCGGCATGGAGACCAGTAAAATATCCGGTATCGTCAGGTTGAAGCAAGCCGGGGAAAGCGGATTATTTTCCTGCTTGTCCGGCCAGCTCAATTACTCCGGATATAATTTTCATTTCAATATCCGCTGCCCATGTTCCTGAAAAATTCGGAGATATTTCAGCTTCGTAATCACCTTCTCTCAATACTCTTGCAGAAGGAATATAGCCCATGCCCTCGTTGGCATATGCCATTATGAAGGTGTCGCTGCCCAGTATTTCCTTTAATCTGACCGAGTAATCAACCACCACTTCACTTGCAAGAACCACCAGCTTCTGCTCACCCAGACGCCAGAACTGGACAGGATAGTTATATGATGATTTAAGTTTTTCGCCCTGTCCGAGTCTGTACAGGAGATTTTCAGCCTTTCCGGGACCGGGATAGCTTGTTGCTGCCAGTTTTGGCAGTGCCTGCAGCAGATCATTCCTGGTGGGGGGAGGATCTGAAAAACCCAGTTCAATTTCTGAGTATTTCGTTTCAATCAGGGGTGACAATTCTTTCATTGGTTCACTCAGCACTGCTTCCACGGCTGCTGCAAGAGTTTTCCCATATTGTATGGCATAGGAAACTGTTCTGCGCGGCAGGGGATTCTGGTCCGCCCCGCAGCCGGCAAAGAACATTGCAGTAGCTCCGGGATATGTCTTTTCCAGTTCGGTCTGTGCAAACCCGGCATAGTCCCCGGAGATCTCATAAATGCTTAATGTGGTGTTGTGGCAGGCATAACCAAAGACAACAGCAAGTAATTGTCCTGATGCCTTTTCTACCTTTATTACAGGTACCGAATGATCAACGGGACCATCCAGCTCAAGTACAAGTTCATTCACTTTTGTTCTCTCACGGTTTATCCTGCGGTTTACAGCAAAGCGCGAAACACCCTGTCCGGAACAGATTTTTACAGCTACCATGGAATTCAATGCTTCACCTGTCAGTTTCACTATTTTATCTTCCAGCATGCGGGAATAGTTGAATATTATTTCCCTTTGCACAGGAGAGTAAGGTCCGGTTGTGTCCTTTCTTCCCGGGTATTCTTCAGGAGCGCACATTAACTCCGGACCGGAATGGGTATGGGAATAGCTTAGTATGACCTGGGAATCTGATAAGCCATATTGTGATTTTAACCTTGTTCTGATACGTTCAGGCATGTATTTCCCCCTGAAGCCTATCAGATCCGATGTGATGAGTACGGCCCGGTTACCTTCTGCATCTTCAAGTGCCAGGGCCTTTGCATACAGATCATGCAGCACTCCCTCGGAAGGATGGTCACGTGAAGCATATCCTGCCATCCATATGGATTCCCGGGGAGTTATAACAACGCTGGCAACACCTGCTTTCCATTCCTGCAGACTGCTGTCAGTATTACCGGATCCGGAAGCATGAATCCCGGGCAGTAATATCAGGAATGTCAATACTGTGGAGAAAAAGATTTTTTTCATTTTTCTGTAATTTAATTTTAATGATCAGATAACTTGTCCCATGAATCCAAAGTCATTTCATGTCCCTTCTGACAGCTTATTTCCCGTCTTTTCTGCCAGCGGCAGTTTCCATACAATCAGATATGACCCCTTCTAAACAGGGTATCATAAACTGTATTGGGGAATCTTCATCAGTTCGCCGTCCTTTAATGCGGAATTATGGGCCACTATTCCCGCAACCGTCATATTCAGTGCCATAGCAACGTCAACCAGGGGTTTACGGTCTTCAATTATTGACATCACGAATTCATTCATCAGATTGCCATGTGAGCCTCCGTGTCCGCCTGCCGGAACACCAGGGGGAAGGGGCGGCCTTTCAGTATCCGGAAGAGTTGTTGCCAGACCCTCATATTTTCCATAGAAGGAGCCGCGCTGACCGCGTATTCTGCCTCTTTCTCCTTCATCACCCGGACTGTCCCAGCTTACACCCATTCTTGCAACTCCGCCTTCGCTGGTTCTGAACTGGGCGATCTCGGTTCCGAAGGGATTTTTATATGCATTGTTTTCCGGTTTAAGGTGGTTCACTATACTCCGGATTCCCATGCATGAAACTTCTGTGAATGATCCTCCTGTGACGGCAATATGGTATGCATTGGAATGTGTCGGGTACCATTGCGGTGGCAGACCGATACGCCATCCCCTGTATGAATCAATGGGTTGTTCCATGTAATGGAAGTATTCACCTTCCGAATAGACCAGCTCTCCGAATCCCCCGGCCCTGTAGATCTGCTGCATTGAATAGTTGTCCTGCCTGTAGCAGGAAGTTTCGAACATCATATATTTCAGTCCGCTCAATTTTACTTCTTCATACAATCTGTCCGCATCCTCAAGCGACCCGAAAACGGCGGGCACTGCACAGGCAACATGCTTGCCGTGGCGCAGGGCATCAATTACGTGAGAGACATGACCCGGGGCATCAGTTGCCACGAATACTGCTTCTATCCTGTCATCTTTCACAAGCTCTTCAAGGGAAGGATAGGTCTTTGAACAACTGCATGCCCTGGCAAGAGCGTCACATCTGTCGGGAAAGAGATCGCTTACAGCGACCACTTCCACATTCGGATGGTTCTGGAATCCGAAATCGGCTCCGAACCTGCAAACACCGTAGCCGATTATTCCGACCCGGATTTTCCTGTCTGATACAGGAATCCAGCCCCGGGACCGGTCCTGGTCAGGACTTCTTTCAAATCCCTGGACGGGAGGCGGCATTTCCGGTGTCCGGACGCTTTTTCTGCCCGGGGAACAGGCATACTGGTGAAAACCCAGAGCAGCCGCAGCAATTCCTGCTTTCCTGAGAAAGGAGCGCCTGGGAATGGATTTTTCCGGAGATTCGGGAGTCGCGGATTTTCCCGGAGATTCGGGAGTCGCGGATTTTCCCGGAAATGAATCGTCAGAGGGAGTAATCCGGTTTTTCATGGCTTTGCTTCTTATTTTCATGGATTCTGTTTTTTCTATCATGGGTTTGCGGTGATTATGTAGCATTAAATAATCTTATGCTGTGATCAGATAGCATTGCCTTCAGTTATGATGGTAACCTGAACCCGTGAACTGATGCCCTTTGTTCCCCTGCAAGCGAATGATATGTCATTCAGCCCTGTTCTCAGAAACGGGACTTCGCCTTTCATCCTGAGCTCACTGATCAGTTCACCCCGTGAACCATAAACTTTACAATCCTCCAATGAATTAAACTCCAGGAACATTCCTGATTCCAGCTTCACGGGGAATTCAATACATTCCTCACCTATTCTGATTACCGGATCATGGATGGTTACCGGAACCAGCGGGAGTGCCTTGACCGGACCAATAATACATTCAACTTCCTTTCCTGCAGGAAGGTTGTTATACCAAAGCTGAAGCTTGTCGATATTATCAAAATGGACCGTATAGAAATAGGAGTTATACACATTGAAATATTCATCGGGCCAGATATAATTGTTGAATTCCGATGACTCGATCTCTACCAGTTCAAAATATTTCCATCCCCTGAAATCAATTTTGATAAAATGGTCACCACGTGCACCCATGGATACATGATGAGGACTTTCGGTACGCAGGTTCAGCAATTCCCCGCAGGAATCACCTTTGATCCAGACACCCAGCGCTTGGTTTTTTTCGAGATTAAGTGAGGGTTCAAATATTTTTTCTGTTTTCAGCCATGCTCCTTCCTGCGGGATTAGTCCGGAATTATATGCAGTCAGGGCGATACCTGAACCGCCTCCGGCTGTATGTTTATCAGAAGGCCCGATACGGCCTGTAACACCTTTTGCGCTTTCCTTTACCACGAAACCGGTATCTTCCGTCAGGCCGGAAAGCAGAATATTCTCACTGCCGGCATAGGGTGTGACAGACATAAGAACTTCAATTCTCAGTTTCAGGGGCTGTTCTTCAAATTCATTGTTTACCTGCCATTTTGCTGTTGGATGACCGGTATCAGCTATTTTATGCCTTTGATAGGAAACGGGTTTGAATTTCCACTTACCGTCATGGTCGCGGAAAAGACTGAACTCTTTTCCCGGCTGGCGCAGAAGAGCCCTTACTGAATCACTGAAATAATTTCTGTGACGCAATTCTTCATACTGTCTGATTATGGGGACAAGTCTGGCGAACAGCGGGTAAGCGTTCAGGTTTCCCGTGTCAGTACCGCCAAGCATTGACAGTCCTGCATTGTTGCCTGTCATTTTACAGCACAGGTATTCAACGTCATCCGGAAATGTGGGTTCAACCTGCGGGGGATTCCAGGTATAATTGGCCCACCAGCCCAGGTGAAGGGGCAGGAGCAGTTTACCGTTTTCAGCAGCTGCCAGCCTGTTTATTTCCGGACTGTGGCCCATCCATTCCCCGTGGCGGTGATCATCCGATTTAATTGCAGCCAGATGGACATCAATAAACCTTTTATATCCCCTGACCGGCCTGTCCCATGCCTGCCACCGTGAGCTGTAATGCCAGTAATGGTGGGGCATGTCACACATTTCCATTCCCACCGGTTTTTTCAGGTGGCGGGCTACTTCAAAAACAAATTTTGTTCCGTAATACCAGGAATTTTCCCTGCCTCCGAGAAGATCATTGCCGTCGATAGCATCAAAATAGATCCCGTCAAAACCGCATGCATCAACCATTTCAGCAGTCCGTTGTGCTATATGGCTGAACAATTCCGTTTCAGGTCCGGGAATGAACAGACCAAACATTTCTTTCAGATGATATGCCTTTTCACCTGCCTCATGGGCAGTCACGTATGTGCCACAGGCACCGCGTTTGCAGCCGGTAAATTTATAGGGCGGTACGGAGCTGACTCCTGTAAACTCTATTATCTCCCCGTTTATTCTCAGCGAATTGCTGTTGCGGACAAAAAATCCCGTTACCGGGGATACGCCGGCAGTTGATTCCCTGACAACTATTTCAGTGTCATCCTGATCAATGGATTCAGCCAGTGTAAAAGAGCTGAAATAATCCAGATCCTCACTTGCTGAAGGACTTACATGTACCGAGTTTTTGTCTATAAAAAAAGTGTATGTGAGAAGAATTGATGATATTCCTGCTTCGTGGAGTCTGTCATTTATCCTTTTAAGACTTTTCCAGCCATCCGGCCATTTGGATTGGTCAGGTTCAAATTCACCGTGCCTGAAAAAATTTCCTCCATGTAAGGTCACCTGCTTGAAGCCAAGACTGTTGCACTGATCAATTATTTCGTCAACGCTTTCTTCCGTAAGACTTCCGAAGTTCATGAGATAAGATCCGTATCCTTCTTTCTCCAGCTGTGCGAAAGCACCTCCCTTATCCGAGAAAGGCACATCCCCGGCATTCCTCATTATTTCTCTGATGACGGGTAATATCCTGTCCATGGGAACGCCAAGCACTGATATCTCAGCTCCCTCCATGCCAAAGCGGGAATGGCATTCAGCCCGGAGATGACTCTGCAGAGCAGGCAGCTGCTCAACGTGAGTGAAAAGATTCATTGAAAGTACGCAGGCTGCAAACTGTTCATAAGGCATAGCCTCCAGCCTTAATGGAATATTGATGAAGTTGAGTGATTCTGCTTCTCCTGTTATTTTTTCGATACGTATTCCGATCCAGTCCCTCTTCTTTCCTGTGATCATGATTTCGGCCTGTATGCCGGCTGAACCGAAAGTCATAATGATACGCTTCCTTTTGGATTCAAGGGACGTTATATTATGTGTGATACCATTTTTGACCACTGAAGCGCAGAATGATGCAGAGTCGTCTGAAAGCCAGTCGACACTGTTGTTCCTGTCTGTAAAATGCAGATTCCTGCCTTCCGGGCTTATCACCCAGCTGAAATGATCATTCCCGATGACAACCGGCTTCCCGTGATCTGCGGTGCATCCTCCTGTCAGGGAAAGCAGGGACAGGCACGTCAGCAGGAGAATTGTTCCACGGAAGAGGATAATCTCCCGGAACGGGGTAATCTGCTGCAACAGGGCTATTATCCGGTGCAGGGTCAATTTCTGGCTATGGGGCATTATCCGGTGCAGGGTCATTCTATGATCTGTTTTTTAATTTTTCATCCAGAAATTCATAGGCAGCCTGTCTTGCCTCATAAGGGAAATCATGGGGCGCATCGGGATTAAGCATTATGATATTCCCCGGGACTTTAAGCAGTTCAAATACAGGTATTGCAGCGTTGACACAATCATAAACTCCTGTTATTTCAAAATTGCTGTCGTGCAGAGGTGCACTGATAAAAACAGCCCGGGGAGCTATTGCTGCCAGGACTTCCGGAAAATCAAAGGGCATACTGTCGGGGGCCCTGTCATAGACAGTGGCTATTCTGGGCATGTATCCGTCATGGCTCCATCCGCTAAGGTCACCACCGTAATATTTGTGGAAACTATTGAATCCGCAGCTGGTAACTGCAGCCAGGATACGTTTGTCGAATGCGGCAAGGAAAAGCGTATTATGTCCGCCGAGTGAATGCCCGATGCATCCGATGCGCCCGGGGTCCACTTCGGGAAGTGACTGCAGAAGGTCAACTGCTGCCATATGATTCCATATTCCCTTCATAGTGGCGCTTTGATACCCGTTAGCGTACGGATCATAGCTGTAGTCCCCGAAATTGGGATAATCGGGTGCAAGAGTCACATATCCCCGTTTAGCCAGTTCCAGTGCGTAATGCAGGTTTGGATTGCCTGCAAGGCCTGCAGGTTCGGCTTTCCCTGCCGTGATTGTCTGATGCAGGCATAAAATGCCGGGGACCGTTCCGGAAATATTTTCAGGTATAAGTAAATATGCAGGAACCCGGTCATCTTTTTCTGCAGCAAATATGATTTTTTTACATCTGATGCCATCGGTACTGAATTCTTCGGTAATCTTCAGATCAGGCGGTATTTTCGCAGAAAAACCGGGTAATGGCCCCATTACATCCTGCATATTTCCCAGTATCCTGATTCGCTGCTTGTCCCATTGCCGTACAGATCTGATGGTTTTTATCCTGTCATTCCGGTTCCTGTACACCAGCAGATCAGTCCGGGGTGGCTTGATTTGTCCCGGTAAGGTGATAAAAAGGCCTGAAAGAAGGAAAAAGGCAAGTGAATGACTGAGAATCTTTTTCATATCCTTATGGAAAAATGAAGGAATTATTTAAGCCATCTGTCAAACCAGTCAAAAGCCTCATGCTGCATTGCGATGTCAAACTTATGCGGTCCGGGATGGAATGAGCAATGATAATTTGAAGCGGCACCTGCCTTAACGAATATTTCCCTGAGGATTGCATCTGCTTTTTTCATTTCCCCGATGGTGTATAGTCCGTCTTCGTTGTCGTTCAGGACAAGGGTGGGAAGAGGAACCCGCAAGCCCAGTATTTCGGGAAAGTCAAGTTCTTTCGGCAATATCGGCACATAGGTCATCCATGTATGTGTGAAGGACTTATTCAGTATGAAATCCTTCCAGGTTGTCATGAATCCGGCGCATCCTATCCGGCTGCTGTCAACATCATCTCGTAAACATAATATGTCGAGGGCTTTCAGATCTTCGGCAAGAAATACACCCGGCCATGTTGTGCCTGCGCTGAACAGGGATTTTGCCATTATATGCTCATGCTGTGCAGCCCACGGACCATAGGGGCCGATAAGATTCACTCCTGTTTCATCAGGGTTGAACAAACTGAATTCAGAAGCAATAGGTAGCTGATGGTCTGGCATTTCTGTTTTTTTATTAATTATATCTTCATGAAATTTAAAATATTTACTGCCGCTAAGGCTTATTCCCGCTGCCCCGGCAAGTTGGATAAAGCTTCTTCGGTTTCGTTTCATTTCTGTGAAATTTTTCGGGGTATTCCGGTTTTAAAAATAGATTATTGTAAATGTACACAATTAATCATTTCATGTAACAGCTTTCTTCCTGGTATCCGGTCCGTAAGGCTGACCATTATTCAGACTCCGTTCTGACGGGACAGAAACGGCACTGAGTCTTTTGCCCCTGATATGAAACGGCGGAAAGAATATTGTTGTTATATTTAGCACGTAAAATACCGTTTAAATTCTCAACCATTATATTAATGTTCTATTTGCGCCAATTATTCCCATGTATAATACTGCTTGGACTAAGCTGGTCCTTAAGTGCACAGTCAAAAGGTGTAAACAGGGATAAGTACCGTATTCATGCACAGAGGACTGACGAGCACATAACCATTGACGGCATTCTTGATGAGAATGTCTGGAAGCTGGCAGAGCCCACGGGAAAGTTTCAGCGGGTGACTCCTACGGATACGGGCTATGCCATTGCGCAGACTGTCGTATATGTGACATATGACAATATAAATATGTATGTCGGGGCCATATGTTATGATCCGACTCCGGGGAAGAGGCCGGCAGAATCGATGAAGAGGGATTTTTCATTCAACCTGAATGACAATTTCATGTTTTTCATTGACACTTACAATGATCAGACCAATGGCTTTGCATTCGGGATTACTGCAGCCGGATCTCAGGCAGACGGACTTCAGTATGAGGGGATAAAGGTTGATTACAACTGGGATATCAAATGGCGTTCGGCAGTAAAGAACTATGATGACAGATGGGTTGTGGAATGTGCGATCCCTTTCAGAAGCCTCAGGTATTTTGGAGGTGAAAAGGAATGGGGAATTAATTTTGGCCGGCTTGATCTGAAAAACAACGAAAAATCAGCCTGGGCTCCCATGCCCCGTCAGTTCCCTCATGCCGCCCTGCCATATACAGGAACCCTTATATGGGAGGATCCGCCTGAAAAGACAGGACCACGTTTTTCGCTGATTCCCTATGGCACATCCAAGATTACCTCTGAGAGGGAAAACGGCCAGACGGCGAAATGGGGCTGGAATGCCGGTATTGACGGCAAAATGATACTTTCGACATCCATGAACCTCGATCTTACAATAAATCCTGATTATTCCCAGGTTGAAGTTGACATGCAGCAGATCGATCTTGACAGATTTGAATTGTTCTATCCGGAAAAGAGACAGTTTTTTCTTGAAAACAGTGATTTGTTCTCAAGTCTGGGCAAGACCGGCATTCAGCCGTTCTTTTCAAGGCGGGTTGGACTTAATGTGCCGGTCAACGCAGGGGTGAGGCTTACCGGAAGATTTGGCGACAGATGGCGGATAGGATTAATGGATATCCAGACAGGAGCCAGGGACACCATTCCTGCAAGTAATTATGCGGTGACTATTCTGCAGCGGAATGTTTTCAGCAGGTCAAGTATTGTTGCCTTCATGGTCAACAAGCAGGTGACCGGAAGTTACAGCGATACTCTTACGGGAATAATGAAGTACAACCGGGTGGCCGGACTTGAATACAACATGGCAAATCCCGATAATCGCTGGACGGGGAAAATTTTTTATCATCAGTCATTATACCCCGGGGCAAAGGCAGATGCATCTGCTGCCGGAGCCAATCTTACATATTCATCCCAGTTTCTGAAAACCAGCCTGGATCAGGCATGGGTCGGATCTGATTTCAATGCAGAAACCGGTTATATCAGACGAACAGGATTCTATGAAATTTACCCTTCTGTATCCTATCTTTTCTTCGGATCACAGGAGAGTAAAATACTGAGTCACGGGCCTTCGGTGAAATTCAAAACCATATTCGAGCCTTCCTCCGGTATGACAGACAGGCAGACAGAAATCTCATATGTTATAGGATGGAAGAGCAGGGATCAGCTGACCCTGTCCGTAACAGAAGATTTCGTCAGACTGAGTAAGGCATTTGATCCTACAAATACCTTTGGCACCAGACTACCTGCCGGAAGCGAATACAGCTGGAAAAATGCTGCTGTGAAATTTGACTCTGATACACGTAATTTACTGTATTACAGTATGGAGGGTCTGTATGGAGGATATTATAACGGAAACAGGCTGTTTTTAAGCGGTTCCCTGAATTACAGGGTTGAGCCTTACGGAAGCATTGCCATTACGGCAAATTATAACGATATTAAATTACCTGAGCCGTACAACAGTGCTCAGCTTATCCTGATTGGTCCCAGACTGGATATTACCTTTACAAATAATCTGTTTCTGACAACTTTTATTCAATACAACAATCAGATTGACAACCTTAATACCAATATCCGTTTTCAGTGGCGCTTCGCACCGGTTTCGGACCTGTTTATCGTCTATACAGGAAATGCCTTTGCTGATGATCCCATGATGAATAAGAACAGGGGGCTGGTAGTTAAGCTGTCGTACTGGTTTAACTGAAACGGCCGGCAAAGATCAGCCATCCTCCCTGGCTTTTTGTTGTCTCAATAATTTTCAGAACCTCTTCAAAGGATTTACCATCCAGTTCCATTCCGTAAAGCTTTGCCATATCACAATATGACGGATCATTCGGAAATCCGTCCAGTACAAATAGTATTGCCGGTAATGAAATTATCCTCTCCATGGTCTTGAACGGTTAATACTTGCAAGTGTATCCAAGGCGATATTACAGTCCTCCACAACCTGGAAATCGTACATCCCCACGCATACAAAATCTGCACCATTGCTGAAGGCATAGCGGAAACCATCCTCGGGCCGGATTGCTCCTGCAGCAAGGATCTTGTATCCGATCCACGGCTGTTCAAGCTTACTCATGAATTCAATTGTTTCCCGGGGAGTGAAATCCCACATATTATCCTTGTAGCCTTCATCCACTGTTGTCTGGCGTTCAGTGTCAACTTTTGCAGACCAGTAATTATGGTGATGAATGGTTTTAACCCAGTAATCGGGTTTGATTCCTGCATCAACGCATGCAATAATTGTTTCAAGCCGGTGAGCTCCGATTCCCGCCGGCATGCCATAACTACGGATTATTTCCAGGTTTTTTGCTATCTGGTCAACCTTACCGTTATAAGCCAGGCGGTCAGCGTCGCCTCCGTGCACATATATTGTACAGGCACCGCCCTCTACTGATTTTCTTATTGATTCTTCTGATCCGCCGCCATCTGAAATGAATTTCATTTTTCCCCCGGTCTCTTTCCAGTATTTGTTTATAATCCTGCAGAGAGCCGGATTGGTGAGGATTGCATTAATTCCGCATTTTTCTGCCAGCTGCATTGTCATCATTACCCGTTCATCGGTGTGATATGCCTTTACCAGTTTATCTGTATATATCAGGTCACGGGCATGCGACCATCCGCCTATGAGATTTCCTCCCATTATCAGTCTGCTGAGTTCAATGCCTGCGATCCTGCCCTCCGGTACCTGTCCCTTCAGGTCATCAAGGGAAGAAAATGTAAATGTTTTCAGAGTTGCTCCGGATAAGGCATCGGCATTTTCTGCCAGGAATTTCCGTTCATGGCTGTCCCATTTCCTTTTCCGGTATACTGCATATGCGAAAGCACCCAGGAAGGGAATTGAAATAAGGTCACGCAGCATCTGTCTCCGTTGAAGCGTGATACCTTCTTTTTTAACCGGCGGAACAGGGGCATGAGGCTTTTCCTCTTTCCATCTTTTTATCATTCTGTCAATACCGAAAAAGGAGTCGGATGAAATGGCAGCGAAAACTGTGAGCAGGGCAAGTTCAATAAGATTCTTGTTTACCCACAGATAGCTTCCTTCGGTTGCGGTCCCGAATGTGTGACCCGGAATCGGCGGGTAGGCAACAAAATAGAACAGCAGGAGGATGGCCCCGGCAATGGATGACCATCGTACAGCCAGGCCGATAAACAGTGAGATCCCTATAAGGATCAGACCCCAGATATTCAGAAAATCCACAATGCTGACCATTAGCTGGGATTCTGCCATTTTCTGAAAGATATCGGAAAAGAGCCAGGTGGATCCCATCAGATAGAGCTTAGAGGTCCAGCCCGGTGTCATCAGCTTTATAATTCCTTCATATAGGAAATGCCATCCTACCAGGATTCTCAGTGTTGTTAGCAACCAGATCAGGTACTTTTTCATTTGTTATCAGATTATTCCTGTAATCAAAGATATAAATTATCTGATTATCTTCATTGTAATATCTTTTTTTGGGGCGGATCAAATTGTACATCAGGCTGTCATTTTTCCGGATATATAGCAGGGGAAAATTGAAGACCTGTCAGAAATCCGGACTTTGCAAAATTCTCCCGCACTTTTCCTGCAACTGCCGGTGCTTATCACGTTTACTTAATCCAGTCTGCTAACTGCTCAAATAAGCCGTCTCTGGTATAATCCGGAATTATGCTTAACTGTCCGGATGCATTGTTAAGCCGATAGCAGTTTCCTATCACTGCAAGGTCTGCCTCAATATCCTCCAAACCGGTTCCTTCACTCGTTCCGTCAGTTGTTCCGATCATTAACAGTTTCCTGGGGGAAAGCGTGCAGGCAAGATCAGGCAGATCATAGCCTGTAAATGCTCCCGCTACAATATTATGGACAAAGCCTGTATGATAAAAGGGATTTAGTGCAATAGAACGGTACGAGGAAAGAGGTTCAACAAGGGCTGTTCCTGCAATTTCCTGATCGAATGCCGAAGCATGCAGCATTACGGGGGTCATTTCTTTTACGGCCAGGCCATATACTTCCCTGATCCCTTCCTTTTGGGTAAGCAGCATTCTTAGTCTGATAATATCAGCTGCCCGGATTCCTGCAATACTTTTCCCTGTTATGACAGATGTGAACCACATGTTGTTTGAAACACCCATAATCACTGCATCTCCCCGGAATATACCCGGTCCTGTCTCACCTGTTCCGATAATATCCGGTACCAGTACCGTAAAACCATTTCTTACAAACCATTCAATCTCTCCTCCTTCCTGAATCACTTCCGGTTTTCCGCCGGGATAAAGGCAGATTACCGCCTTGTTTACAGGCATACGGGGCTTAATCAGAAGATAGGGGATGACGTAGTTGCCTTCTCCTTTTACAAAATATTTTTCAACAGCGTAATATTCTCTTTGAAACCGCCCGGCAAATACCGGTTCCCGGACCGCGGAAGGATAAATGAAACCGGACAGCTTTCCGGCAGATGTGACAATATCAGAAAGGCCGTCAGGGTAGTTCTTTCTCTTTGCCTCAATTCCGGTCAGCAGCAATTCAGATTCTCTTTTGTTAAGATCGAAGATAGTCAGTCCCTCAAGGGAAGTTGACAATTGACCTGTGGATGTTTTCTGAAGCTCCTGCTCCGTCGCAAAATCAACTTCTTCTTCAGAGGAAGATCCCGGCAATCCCAGATGTTTCTGGAAGAATGCATACATTGCCTCACGGTTTTTTCTTGTATAATCGTGACCATAATCATCCTCGGTGATTTCAATGTTCCCGGGAGCTCCAAGCATGGTATAGGCACGTTTTATCTCTTCATAAGTTTCGCGGGTTCCCTGGATGCTGAAGAAATCCCTTGTTGTGGCCATGATGAGAGTGGGCCGCGGTGCTCTAAGCTCTATGTAGTCGGCATGGTCTATGCCCCTGGCCAGCTGATGATAAAGGTTCTGCTCTCCGTCCTGGACCCCTATGGATTGAAGAAGTCTGCGAAAACCGGTTATGTAGCCGGCCGGTGCTGAAGCCGCAACCCGGTCATCCAGTGCGGAAATATATGCTGTCTGCGTTCCCCCGCCCGACAGTCCGTGTACTCCGATCCTCTGAGGATCAACTTCCCTGCGGCTTACCAGGTAATCAATTCCTCTTATTCCATCCCAGATAAAATAGCGGGCTATGGATTTTGAATTAAGAAAAACCTGAACGGCAGGGTAGGAGTGTTCCTTTGTTGAACTGCCGATAAGGGATTCTCCCTTTCCGGGGTCGAAATACTGCAGCCGTTCACCCTGTGACAGCGGATCAAAGGCCAGGACAATAAATCCTTTCTTTACAAGATTCAGAAGGGGAAGCTGGTAATATTCCAGCCTGTAGGCTCCGTGGCTGTGACCGCTGCAGAACAGAATCGCAGGGGCGGGCTTCCTGATATTGTCAGGAATGAAAAGTGATGCCGTAACATGTAGTCCGGGTAATGATTCATAGATCACATTTTCAATACTGTAGCCTTTTTTCCTGACCTTTCCTGTTATCTTTGCATTCAGGGGTGTTTTTGCGGGGAAGGGACCGATAATATCCCACAGTTCCCTGCGGATTTCTTCCTGCCTTTTCTGCCAGTCCCCGGCACTTTGGAGCTGGTTAATGGCTTCAGCTCTTTTATCCAGTAATTTATATGCTTCCTCAGTTAAATGATGATATAATGAATTCGTGGCATCACTATACAGAAGCCAGTTATTTTTTAAAACATTAAGTTCATCCCCTGTCTGACCCTTAAGGATTGAGACGTATAATGAGAGGAACAGGACAAAAACCGTTGTGGTTTTAATCATTTTTCGTTGATTTGCAATTGTTTTTCAGAAACAGGATGGGAAATAACCCTATCTCTTTATGTTTTTCTTTTCGAGAAACTGGTTAAGATATTTCTCGTTCAGCTCATCACTGTCGCCGTAAAATTTCCGGAGTTCCTCCAGTTTGTTGTGCAGCATGGTCCTAAGCTCTGCATAAACCGGATCGTCATATATATTTTTCATTTCCGCCGGATCTGTCTCAAGGTCATACATCTCCCATTCATCAATGTCATAGTAGAAGTGCATCAGCTTATAGCGTTCCGTGGCCACTCCGTAGTGACGTTTGACCATGTGAACCTCCGGATATTCATAGTATGTATAGTATACTGCATCGCGCCACTCGTCCGTTTTGCTTCCGACAAGATTACGGAAGGAGATACCCTGCATTTCTTCCGGTATTTTTGCTCCGGCATAATCCAGGAAGGTGGGAGCAAGGTCAAGGTTCTGAACCAGCCTGTCTATTACGGTGCCGGGTTTTATTTCCTTTGGATATCTCATCAGCAGGGGTGTCCTGAATGACTCTTCATACATGAAGCGTTTGTCGAACCACCCGTGTTCGCCCAGATAAAAGCCCTGGTCCGATGCGTAGATTACAATGGTATTTTCATCCAGACCTGCTTCCTCAAGGTAATCAAGCAATTCACCCACGCCGTCATCAACCGACTTGATAGTTCTGAGATAATCTTTTATGTACCTGTTGAATTTCCATAATGCAAGCTCTTTTCCGCTCAGCTTTGCCTTAAGGAATTCCTCGTTTTCCTTTTCATAGGCATCCATCCACAGTGCTCTCTGTTCGGGATTCATCCTTTTCAGATCCCTGTAAAAGCCTGTTGAATCGCCGTCGGGACCGACAATGAGCTTGAAATCGTGTCCCCACATGGCGTGGCCGTCGATTTCCATTTCCTGTTCCCTTGCAGCTCTTCCCCGTCCGCTGTAGTCATCGAAGAAGTTTTCCGGTGGTTCAAAGGTTATGTCGTCGTAAAGGTTGAAGTATTTCGGGGACGGCAGCCAGTTCCTGTGAGGTGCCTTGTGGTGATAAAGAAGGCAGAAAGGCTTGTCGGGGTCACGTTTGTTTTTCAGCCAGTCGAGGGCCGTTTCGGTAATGATATCGGTGACATAGCCTTCCTTTCGCACTCTCTCCCCGTCGATAAGGAAATCAGGGTTATAATATTCCCCCTGTCCGGGCAGTACCATTGAAAAATCAAATCCCTGGGGTATGCCGTCAAGATGAATCTTTCCGATCATGGCTGTCTGATAGCCGTTTGCCTGAAGGATTTTGGGAAAATTATCCTGATCCCAGTTGAAAGAAGTAACATTATCCACCTTGCCGTTTATGAAACTGTGTTTCCCGGTCAGCAGTACTGCACGACATGGAGCACTTAATGAATTGGTTACGCATGCCCTGGTGAAGATTGCACCCTCTTTTGCAAGGCGGTCGATATTGGGCGTTTCATTGAGTCCGTATCCGTAGGCGCTGATTGCCTGGTAGGCATGATCATCGCTCATGATATAGACAATATTGGGCTGTTTGCTTTTTTGCTGCGAACTGCAGCCTGCAATGGCTGTACCTGCCGTAGCAAGAGCCAATGCTTTGAATAGATTGTTGTTCATAGGATGACTGGGTTTTTATCAGTTATAATTATTGTGTCATTTACAGCCGGGACAGGTTTTTTCAAAATTGAAATTGAACGAATTACAGATACCATAATTACAGGTCTGCCGGCTGATGAGATCCGGATACCGGAAAACCTTCGGCCGGATCCTGTTCATCAATCGCAATGTTATACAGGTTCTGCATCCTCCTGTCAATATCCGCGATCTCATCTGCACATGCTTTCAATTCATTACAAGTTGCATCGGATTTATTTTCACCAAGCTTGTATGCAAGTTCATGTTCAAGAGAAGCCCAGAAATCCATCGCTATGGTTCGTATCTGTATCTCAACATTTACCATTTCTACCTTATTGGATAGAAAAACCGGGACTTGTATAATATGGTGAAGACTCCTGTAGCCATTTGGTTTTGGGGTTTTAATATAATCTGAGGTGCGCACATGTTTAATGTCATCCTGTGACAGAAGTAACCCGGAAATCATATATATATCATCAATATATGAACATATAACCCTTACGCCGGCAATGTCAGTGAGGTTTTCCCGGGCTGACTCAACACTCAAATCAAATCCCCTTGTCTGAAGCTTATGCAAAATACTGCCCGGAGTCTTTACCCGTGGCTGGATAAAGTGAATCGGATTTCTTTCGTGGGTACTTTTAAATTCGCTGTTCAGGTTTTCAAGCTTCGTGACAATTTCCCGCGTTGCAGACGAATAAAGATTTTCAGTGGCGATAAATGAGCGTATAGTATTTATCAGTTCTTCCGGCAAAATACGTCCTTTAATTCCTTCAAAAAGATATGATACTTTTTTCTGATCCATTCTGTTCATAATAATCCCTCCTGTTTTAGAATTTCCAATGTCAGATAAAATAAACCGGTTAAAGATTGTAAAAAAAACAGAAAAACCAGACTCCTGTTGTCTACATGAGAGGAGACATAAGTCTGGCGGTTTTTTCTGCAAGTTTGATAAAAACGGACCGGTTCTTCCATTGGTCATAAATAATTTTTTCGGAATCTATGATATCGGTATAAAAAATATTTCTCATCCTTTCAGCAAATTCGCCTGAATAGATATTGGCATTCACTTCAAAGTCAAGATTAATACTCCGGTGGTTCATATTTGCAGACCCCACAACCGAAAATGACCTGTCGATGACCATAGTTTTTGAATGTACGAAGCCTTTACGGTACAGATATATTTCCGCCCCCGAACTCAGGAGTTCCCCGTAATAAGATTTTGCTGCCGCATTTACAATACGGGAGTCTGAAATACCCGGGAGAAGCAATTTCACCGAGACACCCCCGAGTACTGCCATCTTCAGGGTATCTATTATGGAACCTCCCGGGATAAAATAGGGTGTAGTGATGAGTATCTCCTCTTTCGCAATGCTTATTGCTTTAAGTATTGAAAGCATAATTGTTGAGTTGGGAGAGTCGGGCCCGCTTGCAGCAATCTGGACATAGATATTTCCTCCGGTTTGATGTGTAATATTAAAATAACCTCTTTCAGGTTCGATTCGCTGGCCGGAGCAGAAATTCCAGTCACAAAGAAAGATTTTTTGCAGGAAGAGAATTCCCGGCCCGTCAATCCGAATATGAGTATCTCGCCAGAAGTATTTATTTTTCAGATTGTTATCATTGATATACCTGTCACTTATATTTATTCCTCCTGTAAATCCGGTAACGCCATCAACAATGATTATTTTCCTGTGATTTCGGTAGTTCACTCTGTTGGCTAAGAGCGGCAGCTTTATCCGGTTAAAAGCAAATGCCTCAACTCCTCCTTTCCTTAATTCTTTTACGAGCCGTCTTCTTATTGACCGGCTGCCAAAGTCATCATAGATCAGACGAACCCTGACGCCTTCCCGGGCTTTTTTGATAAGTAAATCCTTGATTGTATTGCCGATAATGTCATTTTCGTAGATGAAGTATTCGAGGTGGATATGATCGCGTGCTGATTCAATCGCTTTAATCACTTCGGGAAATTTTTCCTCACCGTTGATCAGCAGGGCTATTTTATTTCCCGCTGTAAGGGGACTCAGGTTGTCATGCAAAAGGATTTTGACGATGCTCCTGGCCTCTTTGATAACAGCTTCACTCTGTTGCAGGTTCTTTTCTGTTATAGAAACTATTCTCTCATTCAGTACCTTCGATGTTTTTTCATCTGTAATGAGCTTTTTACTGTATATCAGATGTTTGCGATAATTTGCACCAACGAGGAAATAGAAAATCATTCCCGCGACAGGGACAAAAACAGCCAGCAGAAGATATGCGAGTGTTTTGGTTGAACTGGGTGTATCATAAATAATGCGGATACAGACACCAAATAAAATGATCCCATAAATGATCTCAGAAATCAGGATCCATCTCATTAATTTAAAAATTATGGTTTAGGCCAATTACTTTTAAAACTATTATGAACAGGTGTGTAAGCTGCTCATCGCTTGCATTCAATAATTTTCGGCTAAGTCTCTGCCGGGCCAGTCCGTTTCCAGTCCCTGGCTGCGAATCCAGGCCTGGAATTCTTCCAGTAATCCTCTTCGTTCCCTGACCGCTTTAGCGCTGATCTTTTTACCTTCACTGAAGGCAACAAGACAACCAACAGCCTCTCCTATGCTCCATTCAACCGGGTGGAGCCGGTAGCATCCGTTAGTGATATGTGTGGTTCCGATGTTCTTGTTTGCAGGAAAAAGATTGTTCATCCGGCGTGGAAGCAGGGCTCCCAGGGGTATCTGAAACGGCAGGGAAGCGAAATCTATATAGTTGTCTCCCGCACTGCTGGGATGAAGGTCTATATGGTAATAACCCGTTCCGACACTGTCGGGGAATAGGGCGGATCTTTTTCCTTCTTCTTCGCCGGCAACCAGTTTCCTGTTTTCTGCACCAACATGTTCTTCAAGGACGGTAAACACTGCCTTTATCCTTCTTGATTCCCTGATGTAGGGATATTTTGCCACCCCGTCCACGGTTCCCATTATATCGCCTCTCAATCTCAGTCCGGGCCATCCCTGACCTCCGTCAGGCCTGGGTGCTTCAGTCTGAAGCCAGTAAAACAGTGAATGGTTCAGCTGTCTTGCAGCCTCAATGTGTCTGCGAAATTCCTTCTCACTTACATCGATGATGTTTCCCGGAAAATAGTCGTTCTGGGGCCAGTTGACGATGCTTATATCACCCTCATATATACCCGGGAGAAAATTGTTCCTGTTGATTATCCTTCTGTAAGTCCACAGGTTAAGTGTATCACCTGTGGGCTTTCCTTCGGGATGGAAGCCCAGTTCCTTCGGCTCGAGTGTACGCGGATTGGAATATTTAAGATCGAGCAGTTTACCTGACCATGGCGGATTCATCTGCGGGACATAATTTTTCCAGAAACCATATTCTTCAGGTGCATCAGCAATATTGTTCACTCCCGGCTGATAGTCCATAGCGAAGCAGAGAGTAAAGGCCTGGTTGTTTTTTGGATTGCCGGTTTCGGGAGCATGAAGTTCACCGGTTTCTTTTTTCGATTCTGTGCCGGTCACGTATTCGGTACCGGTGATGGGCAAAAGATCGCCGCACTCTGTTGCATCAACAAACCAGGGTGCCGATAGTATCACAGATCTGCCGTTTTTAAGATCAAGAGCTTCGAGTGATCTGACACGGTCTCCGTCCACGTCTGCCTTTTTTACTTTATATTCCGTCAGAAGGAGGAGCCGGCCCGCGCTTATGTAAGGAGCCAGCATTTCTGTCAGCACAGCGACGGCAACACGGGGCTCATGACATAATCTTGAAACCGAACCGTCACCCGGATTAAGGTTGTCTCTGCTGAGCGCATCCGGGGTCAGGGGATAATTTCTCTTGTAATATGCTCTTACCCTGTTTCTGAATTCCCGGTAGGAAGCCGGTGCTCCGTGTGTTTCTATCCATTGATGTTCATCGGGAGGTACTCCCTGCTGGGATAGTTGTCCTCCTATCCAGTCGGTTTCTTCGGTCATAATGACTTTCAGTCCGTTTCTGCATGCGGCAATGGCAGCGGCACAGCCTCCGAGCCCTCCTCCTGCAATAATAATGTCGGCGGTGAGATGACCGGATACAATCCGTTTTCCCGGTCTGGTTTCTGCTCCTGCTCCTGCAGTTCCCCTGCCTGAACAGGACGGTAATAATACAGATCCTCCTGCCGCTGAGACGAGTGTAAGAAAAGTTTTCCGATTCATCATGAGTATATCAGATTTTCTTTTCCTGTAAATATTTATTTCTTACCAGTTCCCTGTACAGCTGAATTGAATCCGGATGTCCTGCAATAATATCTGTATCCGGTTTATTGATCAGACCCGGATACTGATAGATCAGTATTTTTTCCACGAAGGGGCTGACTGCCTCCAGCTGGTTTATGACACGTTCGGGAGGGGCCGGCAGCAAGGCACTCTGATAAACTTTCCCCTCGAAGCGGAATACTTCCACATCTGCCCATAGAGCTGATCTTCCTGCTTTCCTGTGTGCTTTATGGAGATTCTCATAAAATGCGGCACTCTCTTCAACCTTTGTTTTTTCAACTCCGATTTCATCCTGGTATGCAACGAAATCAACATTCAGTTTTTCAAGTTGTCTGATATAATGATCATCTGTTTTTACGTTGCGGGTTCCGTAGGGAGCTATGAGGGTTTTACGGCCGGGAGTCAGTTTTTCTGCTTCTGCTGATGAGATATTCACATAGCTTATGAAAAAATCCTCGTAATAGTCTTCTATTCCTGTTTCGTTCGGATAATACCAGCCATAAAAACTTTCATGATGAGCATATTTTTCTGCAATTTCATTCATTGCATTTAATCTGAGCCTGTTTATTTCCGGGTCCTTCATCAGGCTTACCGGGTCGGTCCAGTCACCGAAAAAGCCGTTACTTATAAAAAAACGGATGCCATATTTGTCGGCTGCAGAAAGTACTGTTTCAAGTGGATCTTCGCATGCAAGGGAGTGCATGGGCAGTAGTTCCGTGGGATAAAAGCTTTTACCGTAAATTGCCACATTGAGGAGCACCAGGTATTTCATGCCTGCTTCAGCTATTTCCCTAACCTTCCGGTCCCACTGAAGGGCTGTGAAATTTTCCAGTGTCCCGTTCCAGTATTTTCCTTCCGCAGCACTGTGATGCTGAAATTCAAACCAGGAGCCCTCAATGGCTTTTACTTCCTTCTTTTTTTCACCGCAGGCAGGCAGCGCTGCTGAAAGACAGATTCCGGCCGTGCCTGCACCAAGAGTTTGAATAAAGTTTCTTCGTTTCATTTATGAAACCGGTATTATTAATTATAGTTTTTTAAAAGTAATTAAAATATTGCTAATGCAGGGCCGGATAAGGTACCAGAAATGGATTTCAGAGTTTTAAGGCTGATTGTTCAGTCAGTCAATCAGTCAGTCAGTCAATCAATAAAAGGATTATTTACGCAGAGGTTTCAGTTTGTTGTATTTCAGGAAATATTCAAAAAACATGCAGATCACTTCATTGGATTCTATGTTTGGGGAGTGGTCCGGTCTGTTGTGCATGGCAACACGGTTTTCATAGCCAAGGAGCCTGTTGACCGTTATGGTATGATTCAGTGCTTTCCAACGTTCGGGAGTATCCTCGGAACCGCCTGATACCAGGAAAGGTCTGGGGACCATCAGGGCATGAAGTTCATGAAGGTCATGCCCTTTTTTCAGCAGTTCCGGATACAGACCTTTTGCATCTTCAACAGATCCCTGCCTGCGCCAGGTACCACTCCATGGGGGAGGATAGTAGCCAAGGTACCACGGTTCCCAGTAATTCACATTGGGGCGTGAATCATCGAAGACTATCCCCGGGTCCGACCATACGGAACAGGCGAACTTCTCGAAAAGGCATGAAGCGAACATGGCCCATTTCCCGCCGTATGAGTGTCCCATAATGCCTATGCGTTCAGGATCCACCTCAGGCCTTTTGGACAAGACATACCATGAGTTGGCAGCAGCACAGGCCAGTACTGAAAGAGGCTGAATGGCAGAGTTCTCTATATCAGGATAGTACAGGGAATAAGTTTTGGCATTTGTTGTGGCTGTGGTACCAATGGATAAGGTAACAAATCCTCTTCTTGCAAGCTGATAAGCAAAATCGCGGTATTCCCCTCCCTGTCCAATGGCTGTTTCGGGTTCGTAGAATACAACAATGACAGCAGGTTTTTTCTCCGGTCCCGGCGGAACCAGAAGATAACCCTCCGTCTGTTGTCCGGGCAGCCAGTCATACCTTATCCTGTGCCGTAAAAAGCCATCTTCCTCTGTTGTCTCAGTAATTTCCATTTTCTGTCTCCTGATCAGGGGTGGCCATTTTCCCATCATCCCGTTCCATTGTGTCAGGATCTCTTTCCGTCTCTTTTTCCACTCTTTCGGACTTCCTGCCAGACGCCCGTCATAAAATTTCAAAGGGGATTTGTAATTTCCGTAATTATTACGGTATTCTTCCGGAGGACTGAAATATTCTGATATTTTTTCACGGATATACTGTTCTTTATTTTCTCCGGCACTTTTATCCTGAGCCCCTGCAATATAAACTGAACTGAAGATCAGGAAAAAAGCGAAAAGCGATCTTCCGTGCAGCATTTTTATTTTGTGGTTCACAGACTGGTTCATACTTTTATTTTGTGGTTCACAGACTGGTTCATACTTTTATTTTGTGGATCACAGACTGATTCATACTTTTATTTTGTAGTTCACTGACTAATTCATTAATTCATGGATTGACTGGTTTTCTTACTGTTTTGTTTTTACTGTTTTAAGTTTGTTGTTCCCGGTTTGATTTTTGATGTTTATTGTTTACTGTCTTCAGTTTGCCTGTATAATTGTTTTGATTGTCAGGATAGCAAGTTGAGGATTGGTAAATATGTCACATTTATTTTTCCAGGGGCATTCTGGCTTCTGCATGGACCAGCCATTCTTCAAGTTTCCGGTTAAGCTTTTTCACTTTCGAAGGTTTGGATGAGGCCAGATCATTGCTTTCTGAAATATCCTTTTTCAGGTTGTAGAGTTCAAAGGGTCTGCCTTCATACCATTTGATCAGCTTCCAGTTTCCGTCGCGTATAATGCTGTAAGGTACAATGTCATCCAGTCTGTAATGCGGGAAATGCCAGTAAAGAGGCAGCTGTTTCATTTTCCGGCCATAGAACAGGGGGCTTATATCGCGGCCATCAATGATCCTGTCAGGAAGAGCCGTGCCTGTAACCGCACAGAATGTCGGCAGGAAATCGATACTGCATACAGGGACATCACATTTTGTGCCCGGCTGAATCAGGTTTTTCCAGTAAACAAACATTGGTTCCTTTATTCCCCCTTCATAGGGATATCCCTTTCCCGAACGCAGGGGACTGTTGCTGGTAGGTCCCACCAGTCCCCCGTTGTCAGAAAAGAAGATTATTATCGTATTGTCCATTAATTCTTCTTCCTCCAGGGTGTTTACCAGTTTCCCGACAGCATCATCCAGATGTTCGATCATAGCTGCATAAACAGCATTGGTCTGGTCATCTGTACGGTTTTTTGCTTCGTACCTGTCAACCGTTTCCGGTTTTGCCATCAGGGGCGTATGAACTGAATAGTAGCACATATTTATAAAAAAGGGACGGTTTTTGTGTTGCCTGATTACCTGCACCAGTTCGTCTGAAAGCCGGTCTTCAAGGTGTTCCCCCTCCCTGCGGGGTTTGAGGTTCGGAAAGCTGACCCCGTCCCTGTCGTAAGGATCAAAATAATTGACCGGTTGGCCCATATCGCTTCCGCCTATATTCAGATCGTAGCCCTGTTTTTCCGGATAATAGTCATCCGGCCCGAGATGCCATTTCCCGATGTGGCAGGTAAAATAACCACTTGTCTTCAGTAATTCGGCAATTGTAATTTCTTCCAGTTCCAGCCAGTAGGGATTCGAGGGAGTTTTCAGATTTCTGCCATTATTTTCCTCGTAAGGAGGAGGTGTTCCGATATTACCGTCCGGAACCTGAAATTTTGCACGTATCCAGTCAGTTATTCCTGTACGTGCAGGATATCTTCCCGTCTGAAGGGATGCACGGGTGGGAGAGGAGACGGCACAGGCTGCGTAGGCATTATTGAAAATCATGCTTCGGGCTGCAAGCCTGTCAAGGTTTGGTGTTTCATAAAAACGGCTGCCATTGAATCCCACATCCCTCCAGCCGAGATCATCAACCAGAAGAAAAATGATATTTGGATTTTCCTTCGGAGCTTCCTGTGCTTTTGTAACAGCTCCTGCCAGAATCAGCAATCCGGCGGAGCAGGAGATGATTTCTTCTTTCATCTGTCTTTATTTTAATTTTTATTTTCAGATAACTTGTCCCGGGTTATCGGGAACTTGTCCCGGTTTACCCGAAGGCCTGTCCCGGTCTGGCGGACCGGCAGGCCGGACAGTATCCTGTTTAATTTTCAGGGATTCTCAGGAAGTGTTATGAATTTTGCAAGAATTGCACTCAAGAGATAAAGTGCTGCAAGGATCCATATAACTCCCTCACTTCCTAAAAGTCCGATAAAAAGTCCTACAATGGCAGGACCAACAAACACTGATAATCCTGCTCCAAGATTAAGGATTGCTATTGCAGCTCCCTTATCTTCCTTCACCAGTGTGGGTACGAGTGCAGAAAGAGGCACATAGCCCGATAAAGTGGCTCCCCACAGGATACCGCAAATGAGTACAACCCAGAAACTGCTGCCCGAAAGCTGTACGGAATAGAAAAACAGGAGTGTGGTGATCATACAGCCAATGCAGCCAAACCATATAATTGTATTACGCCATCCTAACTTATCTCCGACAAATCCGAAAATCAGATTGAACAAAATATTGGCAGTAAATATTGTGCCCCATATCTTAAGCCAGTCAGCCGTGGAAAATCCATGTCCGTAAAGATATATCGGGAGGAAAACCGGAAATGCAAACTGGGCAGTGGTATTTATGATCCTCACTATTCCTCCGAGAAGGACTTTCGGTTCTTTTTTTACAATTGTGAGCCCCTTTAAAAGCTCCTTTAATTTATTTTTCTGTTTTTCTTTATTTTGAGGGGGAAAGGGAGCCCGGTTGAAAATGATTGCAAATAATCCTCCCAGCAGGACCCACAGGAGAGAACTCCAAAGGGTATTTATATTTCCGAGGTTTTTAATTGCCCATATTGAATAATAGGTCCCGAGAACGTTCAATCCTCCTGTAAAAATAAACCAGAACCATCCGACTGCTCTTCCCAGTCTTTCCTGCGGGCTTATATAGGCTATCCATACCAGGAATGAATATGCAAACAGAGGATAGCCGAAACCGCGAAAGGCATAGGTGACAAGCATGACGGGGAAATTCAGGTCTTTGACACCAAAACCGACAAAACCGATTGTTCCGATAATAAAAAGGATCAATCCTGTCAGCATTGTTTTTCCGGGTCCTGTACTTTCGGCCATTACACCTGAAAACCATGAAGAGACAGCAATAATGATTCCGTAGACAGTAAACAGTAAGGCAGACTGTTCAATGGTCATTCCCCTGTCTACAAGGTAGGGGCTGAGCCATCCCAGCTCAATGCCGTTACCCATCATGAAAATCAGGATACCCAGATATCCCCAGCCTAACTGTCCGGGCATTCCTATTTTGTCAAGAACAGAATTATTTGATTTATTCATTTTAGTGAGGAAAATTATTTTTTGTTTGATCAAACAAGGTACAAAATAGTATGATATAAAAAGGACTATTACCCTATGACTTTAAATCATTATTTCCTTAAAATTCAATTTTATTATACATTTGAAAAGTAAATCTGAAAACCATGCGAAATATTACATTTATAGTTGTTCTGACAGTTCTTGCCGTTGCCTGTATGTACTGCAGCAACAGCAACACTGCTGAAAACAGGCTGAAGGAACAGGCTGTTTCAACGGCCCGGGATTATATCCTTAATCTGACAGGAAATGGCAGTGCCGGAACTGACAGAGAGGGTGTCATCACAGTTACTGCCGGCCATATCAGTTATCTGATCGATCCCTCCGGGGTGCTGATTGAGGAAATAAACGAAGACGGGCTCAGGGATGCCATAGTTCCTGTTACCGGCTATGACGGAGGCGGGGTGATTGTGAAGAAACATCTCGTGATGATCAATTCTGACAACAGTCTGGTGCTTGACACTATTCTGAATGATGTTGTCAGAATTCTGAAGGTGGAAGACAGGGTTATTTACGCGGAATTGTCGAAGGTTTCTATGGATTCTCCCTATTATGGCTGTGCAGAATGTGTTGAAATTGCCAGTTACCGGTTCAGAGGGGATAAACTGGAAAAACTTGAATGAAGCAGGGTTGTGAGTACCGGGCAGGGGCAGACCGGACAGTTACCGGAAAAAACAGGGGCAGTCCCTTTTGAGACTGCCCCTTCTCTATTTTACCACATATAATACTATTGTTACTGCCACGCCGCATTTTGCGTGAGAACACCTGGCTGCAGGTCAATCTGAGTCTGGGGAAGCGGCCAGTATTCATTTTTGTCTTTAATGAACACGGCAGGTTTGACACCTCCCAGCAATGACCGGTAGTTTCTGTCCTGTGTCATAAACATGTTGAGTGTTTCAGATGCAATACCCCAGCGAACAAGATCAAAGAACCTGTGTCCTTCCATTGCAAATTCCAGTCTTAGTTCATGACGTATTGCCTTACGTGCCTGCTCCACGCTGGTAAAGGGAGCGGGATACTGGTTTACCAGATAATTTGCTGCCGGAGTGTCCCAGTCAATAGTAGGTGCAATTATATCCTGGGTGGTTGCAAGCTGGAATGTTCTGCACCTGCCCATCAATACGTGGTTGCCTGCTCTTTCACGTATCATGTTAACAAGTTGTGTTGCATATTCCAGGTCTGCAGGAGATGATTCTGCTGCCACCTCGGCCCTCCAGAGCAGGATATGGGAATACCTGATTGCCCTGTAGTTGTTTGAGTTCACTCCGGTTGCCCATCCTGTGGTTGTTGAAAGAGTTCCCTTGTCTTTTTTCATGAACATGTTCTTCTTGTATACGTAGGGACCGGCGTTAGACTGGTCGCGTACCCATGCAGAGCCGCGCATGACACCCCAGTCGAGATAGGGGATGCCTCTGCGACCTACTGTCCAGTCCAGTCTGGGATCAACAGGAGTCAGGGTATCCGGTGCGAAGAAATCCTCCGAACTCTTGCCCATATCATTCTTGAAATTCGCAAGCGTGTCGGCATCAATAAATGGCAGACCGGTTAAGGGGTCAACCAGAAATGCGTTAACCAGGTTCTGGGTAGGCTGATAGAATCCACAGCATGTTCCCATGCCGTCAACGTCCTGTGGAAAGTTGAGAGATTGCCCCCATCCGGCATTCGGCGAACCGCTTGCGCCATCATTCACACTGTACTGGATCTCAAAAACGGACTCTTTATTATTTCTTTTGGCAGCCAGGAAATTGTCATCAAAATTTGGCATAAGCTCATATTTCCCGCTTGAAATAATATCATCCAGCAGTGGTTTTGCCTCATTCCATTTTTTCTGGAACATATACACTCTCGCAAGAACAGCTGCTGCTGCATATTTGGTGGGGCGACCCACTTCGGCCTGAGATTCGGGCAGGTTGGCAACTGCATATTTCAGATCATTTTCGATCAGGGGCCAGGCATCAACAGTATTTACTACTTCTACCGGATCTACATCTTCAGTTATATACGGGATATTGTTGAAGACTCTTTTCAGTTCGAAGTGAATAAATCCCCTGATAAACTGTGCCTGTGCCTTGATGCTTGTCTGAACCGCATCAGGCAGGGGAGGATTACAGAGGGCCAAAACCTTGAGAACATCGTTTGCCCTGGCGACACCGTCATAGTTTACATACCACTTGTCGGCTATGTATCCGTTTGACGGGTCAGCCGTGTAGTTTTCTATAGGATTAATAGTAGACTGGTCACTGAGGTCCGAACCTTTGGTAGCATCATCCGATGCAACTCCGCCCCAGACCCAGTTAGTGACACAACCTGCCCAGGATGCACCGGCTGCACCGCGTGTTTGTCCGTCAATGGCTGCATATGCACCTATCAGAAGTGCATTGACACCCTTTTCATTTGCAAGGACAACGTCACTGGCGGATGACGTCGGCTGTGTATTCAGAAAATCATCTGAGCAACCGATCAGAAAGGCAATCAGTAATCCGACAGCGAGTGTTGAAAATATAATATTCTTTTTCATATTATCTAAATTTTGTCTGTTTTCATTCATGGATCTTATTATATATCAAGCCTGATGCCAAATACAAACTGCCGGGCAGTAGGCCATTGTCCATCATCAACACCAAGGTTTACTCCTGATCTGGAGACTTCCGGATCAAGACCCTTATATTTGGTCAGGGTGAACAGATTGGTTCCCTGAACATATAGTTCAAGATTATTCAGAGTCAACCTCTGTGAAACTGATTTTGGCAATGTGTAGGACAGTTGCAGGGTTTTTAACCTCAGGAAGGAACCGTCTTCAAGGAAGAAGGTAGAGGGATACTGGCTCACGGTTGTTTCATCGGCAAGCGGAAGAACAGCATCTGCATTATTCTCCAGATAGGGGCTTCCCCATGATCTGTAAAGACGATCCTTGGTACGGTTACCTGTAAAGTTCGTAAAGTCTATCCAGCGGCTGACGTAGTTACAGATCTTGTTTCCGTAGCTTGAATAGAAGAAGGCATTCAGTGCAAAACCCTTGTATCCCAGGTTGGCATTAAGACCGGCAGTGAATTTCGGATGCGGGCTGCCAATATAGGTACGGTCATCATCATCAACTTTCCCGTCCTTGTCTACATCACGGTACTTGAAATGACCGGCAATATTGTAAACGCCACCATACATTGCAGGATATGCATCTGCTTCTTCCTGCGACTGCAGGTAACCGTCAACAATCAGGCCGTAAAATTCAGGATAGGAGGTTCCTTCTGTTGCCCGTGTGTAAACCATTTGCCTGAAGTCTCCGCCACTTATGAACTCAGCTTCCTTTCCTGAGATCTTGACGATTTTATTTTTGTAATGTGAAAGGGTCAGGCCTGCATGATAGGTAAAGTCTCCTCCCATTGCACTGTTCTGATAGCTCAGATTCAGGTCAAAGCCTTTGTTGTCCATATCTCCGATATTCACGGAAGGAGCAGTGGCTGCACCCACAACATGAGGTATGGCAACGCGGAAAAGCATATCCCTTGTCTTTCTTTCCCATACATCGAGTGTCATGCTCAGGGTGTTGTTCAGGGCCGTGACATCAATTCCCACATTGGTGGTTGTGGTGGTTTCCCATTTTGCATCAGGATTACCAATTGCTGAGGCATAAAAACCTGATGTAAGGGAGCTTACACTGCCGTTGATCGAATAGAAAGAATAGCCGTTGTTGGATCCGAAGGTTGTGAATCCGTTGTAGTTTCCTACTTCATCATTACCCAGCATTCCCCATCCGGCTCTGATTTTCAGGTTATCAATATAATCCCTTGAAGAGGCCATGAAACCTTCTTCCGAGAGTGTCCATCCCAGCGAGAAAGCCGGGAAGTTACCCCAGCGGCTGTTTGCACCGAACCTGGATGAACCGTCACGGCGGAATGTAAATTCGGCAAGGTATTTACCGGCAAAATCGTAATTAAGTCTTCCGAAATATGACATCCATTTTACTTCACTTCCTGATCCGCCGCTGGTCTGGTCTTTTTCACCCGCATCCAGATACATGTAAATAGGATCATCAGAAAAGAAAGTTGAACGGGTGGCACTTATATCCTTGCTTTCTACGGATACTGCTTCGGTTCCGGCCAGGAAATTTAATGTGTGAAGGCCTGCAAACGATTTCGTGTAGTTAAGCGTGTTTGTCCAGTTCCACTGCGTGGTATAACCGCTGTACATGTACAGGATGTCTGATGGTTTTGCTTCCTGGAATTCGGGATTCTGACGGAAGATATCCCTGGAGTCCCACGGTCTGTAGTCAAATCCGAACAATGATTTGATCCTCATTCCTTCGATTACCTGAATTTCTCCAAAAACATTTCCTATACCCCTGAGATTATGGGAATAATCATCCTTGTCGCGATAAAGATAAGCAAGCGCGTTTTCACCGTTCCCTGTTCCGGTTCCTTTTGTACCTGCGAAATTACCCATGATATCATAAACCGGAATAATGGGTTGCAGACGGTATGACTGTGAAATCGGAATTGCTTCACCGTATTCGTTACGGTTACCCTTGCCGACTGAATATGAAAGACCCAGGGATTCTCCGATAGTAAGCCATTTTGTTATTTTGCTCTCTGCATTTGAACGGAGATTATAGCGGTCGAAACTGGTATATTTCATAATCCCTCTTTCGGTAAAATAGCCTATGGTAAAGGCATGTGTTCCTTTTTCACTGCCTCCTGCCAGGGACAGGTTGTATTCATTCATCAGTCCCGGCTGGCGTATCTCGTCAAACCACTTGGTCCCTTGCTTGCTTGCCTTTGTGATATTGTAGAAAGTTGCTCCCGGAGTGTGATCATAAAGAGCAGGATCCACCAGAGCATCTCCTTCCATTTTGCCTGCAGGGAATACATAATCGGGTATACTCGGGGTTGATCCTGATCCGTACAAAGGGTGATTCGGGGCAACGCCCATATTTTTTGCCTCAAGCCAGAGCATTTCACCATATTCCTGAGTATTGAGCAGATCATAGTATTTAGAAAATCCACTGATTCCAAAGCGGGCATTCATGGTGACTTTTGTCCTTCCGGCAGTGCCGTGCTTTGTTGTGATCAGGATCACTCCGTTTGCCCCCCTGGCTCCGTATATTGCAGCGGAGGAAGCATCCTTGAGCACGGTAACGGATTCTATTTCATCCGGATTGAGTTCTGTGATCCCGGATTTAGTCGGAACCCCGTCAATAACGTACAGTGGCGCATTATTGTTGATGGTCCCCAGACCCCTGATGGTAATACTGGCGCCGCCTCCCGGAGCTTTTGCATTAATGACATTGACACCTGCAGCTTTCCCCTGAAGACGGGTAATGACATTGGCTGTGGTTTCCATGGTCATCGCCTCCGAGCTGACTGTAGAGATGGCACCGGTAAGAGATCGTCTTACCTGCGTTGAATATCCGACTACAACTATCTCATCGAGGGTGGACAGACTTTCGGCAAGAACCGGATTGATCACAGCCTGGGTACCCACGGCAATTTCCTGGGTTTCATAACCAATAAACGAAAAGGACAGAATGGAATTTGGCGATGCCACCATAATTGAATATACTCCGTCGGCATTTGTAATTGCACCGTTCGTTGTTCCCTTTTCGATAATATTGACTCCGGCAATGCCGTTGCCCTCTGCATCAATTACCCGGCCGGTCACGGTTGTCTGCTGCAGATTGTGGGAGTTTACATCTTCACTTCGGTCTGCGAAGACCGTAAGCTGAGACATCCCCATCAATAGCAGAAGGGTCATCAGTTTCATTACCGGTTTTTTCCTGAAAAAAAGCCACAGAAATGAAACATTCGTTTTAATGATTTTCTTCATGCGTAAAAGATTTAAGGTTAGATTAAAAAGATATTTATGTGGTTAATAGTTTTCGCTGAACAGAAAAAAAAATACTACCCGGACATTGAAAGAATAATACTTCCCGAACATCGGGAAAATGTTTTTTTCTATTAATACAGTCTGGTAATGATGAGTTATCATGCCACGCATAATCAGGTTTGGATATCCCGGAGGACAGTGTGTTTATAGTTAATTGGGACACAAGTTAAGATTTACTTCTTAAATATCAAAAAAAAAATCAGATGTGTCATGGGGCTATGCCGGGGCTGGTCGTAATCTGCCAGTGGAACAGGAATCAGAGTCTGTGTCAGCCGGATAAAACAGAGATTTAAAAGACACTATTATACTGTCCGTCATGAAAATAAGGCTAATCAAAGTTGTTAAAAATCCTCAAATCAGCTGAGCCCTGTCCAATTAAATTTGATTTTCAGACGGGAATCCTTACTTTTAGCACTGAAATAAATTTTTAAACATATAACTATGGCAATATTAAATTTGAGACCGAAAGAAGAATGTAAATATGATTGTATATCCCTGGGGGAGATTATGTTGCGCCTTGATCCGGGCGATACCCGGATCAGGACAACAAGACAGTTTACGGTGTGGGAAGGCGGGGGTGAATATAATGTTGCACGGGGGCTTCGCAGGTGCTTCCGGCTGAATACTGCCGTTGTGACGGCATTTGCAGACAATGATATCGGCCGTCTGGTAGAAGATTTCATAATGCAGGGCGGTGTGGATGTTTCTTATATAAAATGGCTGCCTTTTGACGGTATAGGCAGGACTGTACGCAACGGATTGAATTTTACCGAAAGAGGATTTGGACTTCGTGGCGCACTGGGTGTTTCTGACCGGGGAAATACCGCTGCATCGCAGCTTAAGAAAGGGGATATTGACTGGGAACAGATATTCGGCCGGGACGGATCACGCTGGTTTCATACAGGCGGTATATTTGCAGGTCTCTCGGAAACAACTCCGGAAGTTATTATTGAAGCAATGCAGGCAGCCAGGAAATATGGTACCATAGTTTCATATGATCTTAATTACAGGCCTTCATTGTGGAAAACCACGGGCGGGAAGGAAAAGGCTCAGGAAGTAAACAGGGAGCTGGCAAAATATGTGGATGTGATGATTGGAAATGAAGAAGACTATACTGCTTCACTGGGTTTTGAAGTGGAAGGGGTAGACAAAAACCTGTCAAAACTGGATACCGCCAATTTTAAAAAGATGATTGTCAAAGCAGTAAAAGATTATCCAAATTTCAAGGTTACCGGTACAACTCTGCGCACCGTTAAATCAGCCTCAATAAATTCATGGGGGGCAATTTGCTGGGCCGGCGGAGAATTCTATGAGGCAACCCTGCGTGAAGACATGGAGATTTATGACAGGGTTGGCGGAGGAGACAGCTTTGCTTCCGGACTCATATTCGGTCTGCTTACACAGGATGATCCGCAGGTGGCTGTTGAGTATGGCGCAGCTCATGGCGCACTGGCCATGACCACACCGGGTGATACCTCAATGGCTACACGCAGCGAGGTTGAAAACCTGATGAAAGGTGCCGGGGCAAGAGTTGTACGCTAATATGAGAAATTAATAATAATTAAAAAGATGAAAAAGTTCAATCTTCACAAAACACTTTTAGGAGTGTGTTTGCTATTGCTGGTTATTTCCCTGATAATGATTTTCACCAAAAACTTTCCGGTTGCCGGCTTTCTGCTGATAAGTTTGTTTGTAGTACTTTCATTTGCAGTCAGAGGATTTGAAGCATTCAAGGGTTTGTCGTTTACCATGTGGATGTTTGCTGCCGTTGCTGCAGCGATGTTCTTTCCTCAGCTGTTCGTTCAATGGGGTGATTTCAAGACGAGCATTCTTATCGTTCCCCTGCTCCAGATAATCATGTTTGGCATGGGATCGCAGATGAGTTTTGAGGATTTCGCAGGACTTATCAAAATGCCGAAAGGGGTACTTGTTGGATTTTTTGGCCATTATCTTATTATGCCAATTACAGCTGTAATTATTGTCCATATTCTGAAACTTCCTCCTGAAATAGCGGCCGGAGTCATTCTGATAGGCTGTGTCCCCAATGGTCTGGCTTCAAATGTTATGTCACTGCTCTGCAATGCCAACCTGGTACTGGCAGTTACCGTAAGTGCCGTGACTACCATTGCAGGTCCCTTTATTACTCCTTTTCTGATGAAGGTCATCGGGGGTCAGTATGTGGAGATTAATGTCTGGGCTATGATGATGGATATAATCAAAATGATGATCTTTCCCATAATTGCCGGTTTTATTTTCAATCTGATTAATACGGGAAAGGTTTCTCCGAAGAAAAGAAACATGCAGCTGCTTTATTATGCCATAGCCATTCTGCTTGCCAATCTGATTCACTGGTACGTATACCAGACAGGCTTTGCCGGATATCTTCTTGTTTCGCTCAAAACGCTTGCCATGTGGATCGTTGTACCTGTGATACTTGGTATGCTTTTCAGATATTATTTCAAGGGTGATACAAAGGTTCAGAAAAAAATTCTGTCAATGCTGTCAATGGTCGGAATAGCTGTGATTGTTACAGTCATTACTGCAGCAGGACAGGAGAGTCTTCTCACTGTCGGCGGTGTTCTTCTGCTTGTTGTCACTATACAGAATCTTCTGGGTTATGTTCTGGGTTACAATGCCGGAAGACTTTTCAGGCTTCCCAAGCGTGACTGCAGAACCCTGGCATTCGAGGTAAGCATGTCAAACGGGGGACTGGCTTCGGGTCTTGCCATGACAATCGGCAATATTGCCACTGTGGGACTTGCTCCTGCCATTTACGGACCGCTTATGAATGTTACGGGTTCAACACTTGCAAGCTACTGGCGTACCAAGCCGGTTGATCCCAATGAAAAACATGGTGACAGGAAATCAAAAAAAGCTGCTGAAGAGAAAAAAGATAACTAATAAGCAGAGTAACAAATATTAATTTTTTAATGTAAAAATCTTGTGATGAAGAAATTAACCAATATTTTCAGTTTGCTTGCATTGACTGTTCTTTTTACTTTTTGTACCACAGAAAGAACGGTACAGACAGTTGATGAAGCAGAGCAGATAAAGAATGTGGCCAGGGCAGTGGAAGATTTTAAAGCTGCAATAATCAGTGCTGACAGGGATTTGCTCGAAAGCATTGCTTCAGACAAACTGGTATTTGGTCACTCCGGGGGAAAGGTTCAGAACAAGGCTGAATTCATCGAAGAACTTGTCAGTCTGATCCCCAATGATTACCAGGCAATTGATATGGCTGATCAGACCATTACTGTGTCGGGAAATACAGCTATCGTAAGGCATATATATTCTGCTGATTATATCAGTGACGGTGTCCCGGGAAGCCTCAGGGTAGGCAATGTCCTTGTCTGGCAGGAGCAGGACGGAAAATGGAAGCTTCTTGCAAGACAGGCTTACAGACTTTAAACAAAATAAATAAAAAATATTAACATGGCACGTTTTACTAGAACACAGGTAATTTTAAAAATGGCGGAATCCGGAATGATTCCCGTATTTTACAATAATGATCCGGAAATCTGCAAACAGGTTATTTCGGCCTGTTACAAGGGGGGGGTAAGGTTGTTCGAATTTACCAACAGAGGCGCATATGCCCACCTGGTATTTGAGGAAATAAATAAATGGGCTGCCGTTGAGTATCCGGATCTTATAATGGGAACAGGATCGGTTATTGATGCCCCGACAGCCATCCTTTATGCTCAGCTTGATTCAAACTTCATTGTTTCTCCGCTTCTTAATGAGGAAATGGCTTACGTGCTTAACAGGCGGAAGATACTCTGGTCTCCCGGCTGCGGATCTGTTTCAGAAATATCAAAGGCAGAATCACTTGGCGCTGAAGTAGTGAAAATATTTCCCGGATCACAGGTTGGCGGACCGAAATTTGTTTCAGCGGTAAGGGGTCCCATGCCATGGACAAACATTATGCCTACCGGAGGTGTTGAGCCTACGGAAGCCAATCTGACGGAGTGGTTTAAAGCCGGTACCTTCTGCGTGGGAATGGGCTCCCAGCTGATAAAATCCGCGCTTGTAAAAAACAGGGATTTCGGGCAGATTGAACAGGATGTCAGGGATGCAGTTGCACTGGTAAAAAAACTAAGAGAACTTTATCCTGTTAAGGTTTGATGGTTTAATTCATAAATCTGCAGGGAATAAGATTTTTATACATTGAATCTTAAAGCAAAAGGGTGTTATTTCGAGAAATAACACCCTTTTAAACATTGTTCCGGATACTTTTTCGTATGCTTTTGCTTTCCGGTATCCGTTAACCTTTTCTGACAGAAAAGGTCAGACTCTTTTTACAATATAATCACCCACACTTACCAGCGTGATTCCGTTTGGTTTCCCAAGATTTCCCGAGTACTGCATCTCTTTCGGATTATTCCAGTGTTCATGTACACCCAGACTTGGCAGTGGTACACCGCTGTTGTCCGGATCATATATCAGTCCGTCGGGCCAGTTTTTTGAATCGGCTGTCTGGTGCAGGTAATCATCAACACCGGGCATGTTTGGAACCCATTCCCATATTGCATTGGCAGGATCATGTTCATTCACCCCGTCCCATTCTGTTCTGAGGAAGTCAAAGCAGACTGATTCCAGTGCCACCTGATCCTGTGACATGAATATTGATGAGCTCCAGTGATTGTTGAACGGGGGCATGAAGTATTTTACCGGACCTCTTGTTTCATCTGATCCTCCTCCGAACATTCCGTCGATTATATACAGCATTGTGTTCCGCCCCAGGTATTTGCTTCCCATCAGGTCGACCATTGCCCTGTATTTTCTATATCCCCTGTTATTAGGATTGCCAACCTGTCTGGGTGATGTTTCCCAGGATGGTGCCACGTTGGAATAGTGGAGCCTTGAAGCTCTTCCGGCTATTGAGCCGAAATGGTTTTTGGCCGTGAGTGTTACCCCTGCTGAACCATGAGGTTTGAAATTTGCCAGGTTAATCATATAATCGGCATTTTCAATCACATCAAACAGTTTGTCATCCTGTGTTTTGTCCGAATAAAACAGGAGTACATTTTCCGTTTCCCTGACAACGGTCCGGTTGAAATCCTCAGAATACCTGTCAGTATATCTGATATCGGGAAACTCTCTGTGCCAGTATGCATAATTATGTCCGAATATATGCTTGTGAGGATCTCCTATTGATATGTCTGACTGGTTTATTCCGCATTCATTTACCAGTTCTCTCAGCAGTTCAAGTACGATGTAGGGTCCTGTTTCCATTGCCCCGTATCCTCTTGCTCTTGTTCCGGGTTTAAGGGGATAGCCTGGAACAAAGTATCCGTTGTTTTTGTCTTCCCTGCTCAGCAGCCAGTCGGATGTTCCTTGGTTTATTTTGATGTATATTTTCTCACCGGGGCTGTATCCTTTGTCTGTGTTGTGCTTTTCCCTGTTATGATACCGGAACATGAGGTCCCATGCCTTTTTGAGATCAGTCTCCCCGGTCAGCTCCCTTATTGATTCGGAAAACATGTTATTGATAATCTTCTGGTCGAAATTTTCAGGATTAAAATACCAGTTGTTGTTTTCAATTACATTTTTACAATCGGGATTTGTTGCAGCGGGGTTCCATGCCCATGCAACATAACCGGGTCTGATTCCCCGGGGTATGCCCATCGGCTGGTTTGGTCCGTCTGCAGGTCCGGTACTGTTTGAAGTATCCTGATGATGAAAGACACTTGGTGCTTCCAGCAGTTTTCCATGGTAAAACAGGGAGGACGTTTCATCAATAATCTTCTTTGGATATGTGTAGGCTGCAGCACTGAGTGCACCAACCTTCTTTACAAATTTTCTCCTTTTCATTTTTTTTCCTTTTTTCAAGAGCCTCTTTTCCGGCTTATATCATCAGCAATCCGGTGCTAGAAATTCGGTTTGTCGGGGTGTATCCAGAGACGGGTACTGATCTTATTGCCTCCGGGTCCCAGTTTTGCCGTTGCTTCTTCTACTCCTGCAGCATTGTTCTGCCTTTCACGCAGGATGAAAATATATCTTTTGAGAACATCGCCGGGTTGTATGATGCCCCATGTTTCGTTGCTGTCGTTTTTGGAAACATCGCTAAGTTTCGGATAACCTGTCCTTCTGTGATCACTCCACATTTCATTGGATTTCTGAAATGAATCAATCCATTTCTGCATCATGATCCTTTCAAGCTTTTCTTCATTTCCGGCAGATTCATCCCATTTGATGGTCAGGGTTATTTTTGTATTGTAACTGTTTCTCTCATCAGTGGGATCGACATAGTTTATCGGGGTTTTTTCATCATCGGCAAGATAGGCTTCCACATCGCCCTGTGCACCCCAGTCCAGCCATGATGCCCTTACTCCGTCTTCATAATATTCCTGAACGGATTTGTTTAGTCCGCTCCATCCTCTCAGCCTGGCTTCTGCAAGAATAAAATGTACTTCCGCAGCGGTAATTATCTTTCTGAAGCTTCCGCCGGGTCCGGCAGGACTGAAATATGTTCCCAGTCTGGAAAATGGGATATAGTTGTCTTTCACGTTCAGATAGGCTCCGCCGGCTATGCCTTTGTATGGCCAGGACGGATGATCGGCATATAAGTCACTGTCCTCATCATCCACCGGCTGGAAAAACACATGTATCCTCGGATCCTCGTATCCGATCAAAACTTCTTCCATTCCGGATCCCATTCTGCAGTCGCCCCAGTCCTCACTCATTGTCCATACAGGATAGGTCCCGCCCAGAAGGGAGGTATTGAAATTATCGGCATTTGAAAGGATGAGACCAACCGGATCCTGAATGGCTTTTTCTCCCTGCGTTTTGGCAAGAACGGGATCGGCCTTGACTATACGCATTGCAAGCCTCAGTCTGAGGGAATTGATCATTTTCAGCCACTGGGTCAGGTTGCCGCCGTAGGAGGCATCAAATCTGACCAGATCCTGGACATTATTATTTTCACTGGTCTGGAAGACACTCTGAATATAGTCGAGTTTATCAAAAAACTGTTCATAAAGATATTCTTCGCTGTCATAGTCAAATTGTTTCTTTTGCTCTCCATATTCGGAATAAATAAGCGGACCGTAATAGACTGTGGCCCTTGAGAGGGCGATTACCTGAAAGAGTTCTGCCCAGGCTGCAAACAAATCCGCATTTGCTTCAAGAGCCATTGTTTTATTCACATTGGCCGGAGCCATTACACTGTTGTAAGTGGTGTTCCAGATGGCTTCATTCCAGGAGTCAACTACGTAGTAGCTCATCATATCCCTGCCGCCTGCTTCATCCAGAGGTGTACCGGTATGACGCATGAAATTATCTGAACCCCAGTCCACACCATATTGTGCATCTCCCCAGGGAATACGGAATCCTATGTCTCTGAGTATGTTTGGAAATCTTGAACCGAAATTCAAATCCTGGGCCAGTGACTCTGCAGTTATGGAGCTACCACTTCTGTTTATCTCTTTAAACCTGTCTTCGCTCACACAGGCACCCAGAAAAATCGTTAATGTGATAATGCTTATTATTTTTTTCATGGTAGTTCAGTTATTAAAAATTAACTTTTATGTTGAAACCATATGTACGGGTCGAAGGCAGATTGAAATTATCAAGTGCCTGAGATCCGCTTCCTGCGCTCATTGTCAACTCAGGATCATAAGGAGCTTTTTTGTAGAGGAAGAAAAGGTTCTGTCCTATAAGTCCTACCGAAGCTGATTTAACAGGCAGATTAAGATTTCTTACAGGAATATCATAGTTGAAGGAGAACTGGGTAAGTCTGACATTTGTTCTGTCATATACATAAGCTCCCAGTATACCGTTTATATTCCCGATAGCTCTGTACCAGCTTTCAGGATCCACAGTTGTTACCGGATCTCCGTTCGGCATTACGGCATTGATCTCAACACCGTCCTTATCCCTTGCATCAGCACTTCTTTTTGATACTCCGTAATTATCAAGCATGGCTTCTGTATAGCTTAAAACGTTTCCGCCGAACACTCCGTTAATGAGGAATCCCATCGAAAAGTTCTTGTAGTTGAATGTGTTGTTCCATCCAAGGTTAAAATCAGGATCTACTCTTCCGACAAATACAGGTTCGGTTGTTTTCAGGGGCATCTTGTTTTCATCGAGTCTGATTCTTCCCTGACTGTCATATTCGAAATCGAAGGCATAAAGGTCACCAAACGAACCACCCCTTATAATCCGGCTAAAGTAACCTTCAGAGGAACCCAGGTTAATTATCTGGTTCTTGTCGTCCGGGTTAACTTCCACAATCTTGTTTCTGTTGTGTGCATAGTTGAGTGATGTTTTCCACGAGAAAGGGCCTGCTGCCACAGGTTCGGCATCAACTACCAGTTCAATACCCTTATTCGTGATTTTACCGGCATTGATCAGCATGCTGCTGAAACCGACACCCTGAAGGGTTGGAATTGACATGCGCTGGTCAGTGCTTGCTATGGAGTAATAGGTGAAATCAAAACCCACTCTGCCTTCCAGGAATCTCCAGTCGGTACCGATTTCAAGACTTTTGATCATTTCGGGCCTGGCACTGATCCAGTCAGGACTTGTGGGTGCGCTGACGGATGCGGAAGATGATACACTCGTACTTCCGGCTGTTGATGTGACAGACCTGTTGTTTATGGACATTCTCTGAATAATATTATCAAATCCCACATCATTTGCAACGGTTGTGTACGATCCTCTTACCTTGCCGAAAGTTATAAAATCCGGAAGCGAGACCATCTGACTGACAATACCGCTAAAGCCTATGGCCGGATAAAAATAAGAGACACCCTGTTCTGTCATTGCAAGAGTTGAGGATCTGTCGGTTCTGCCGGACAGATCAAAGAAGAACATCTCCTTGAATCCGATTGAAGCATTGGCAAAATATCCTTCCTTGATGGTTCGTGAAGGAGTTGTTGAATATATCATAACGGTATGAGGCATATTCTGCAATGAAAATTCATTGGGAAGCATCAGGGGATTTGTGGCACCATTATTCACACTTACACCTGCGCCGTAGCTGGTTTCCTGGTAGCTTATTCCTGCAATGGCATTAAGACTGATATCTCCAAAATGTTTGTTGTATGACAGTATGGCGTCAATATATGACATCCAGTCTTTATAATCCCTGAAATTCCATGTTCCGTTTGGGGAAACGTTAGTGGTGTTTGAACCGGCCCAGTGCCTTTGTTCGTTCTTTTTATTGGCATAGTCATAATTTCCCTTTACCGTCAGTTTGAGGTCCTTCATAATATCCCAGGCAACATTGATACCTGCTATCACCCTCTTTCCGCCGTCTTCCCTGGGCTGCATCCTTGTTATCCACCAGGGATTGGACTGATGGTGATCGGTTACATGCCAGTTCATTCTGTACATATACCTGTCGGGAAGCCATTCCTTCCAGTTATCATCGTCCCTGAAACCGCTGATATCTTTCTGGCGGGGGAACCAGTAAAGTCCGGTAAGCGGATTCATATACCATCCGTTGGGAGGCCTGTTATATGCCATCTCAGATGTAAACATTACATTTGAGGAGACTGTTACTTTGTCGTTGATAATCTTTGTAGACTGACGAAAGGTTACGTTGTCCTTGCGGTAATGATTCTCAGGAATAATTCCTTTTGACATTGTATTGGCATACGAAAAATAAGCTGTGGTTCTGTTGGTTCCGCCGCTTATGGATGCGTTGGTTACAATGTTGTGACCTCTCTGAAAAAAATCTTTAATAAAAGAATCGTCATAGCTTGTAAGGGGAGTTGTGCTCCAGCTTTCCTTTGCATCACCAACAGCTCCGTACTTATACTGCAATTCAGGATATAAAAGTATGTTTTCGAAGGTTGTGGCATTACTTACACTGATGTCCATCGTTCCTTCCTTACCCTTTTTTGTAGTAATCATTACAACGCCGTTTGCTCCCTGGCTTCCGTAAAGAATAGCTGCGTTAGCTCCCTTGAGCAGGCTTATACTTTCAATGTCGTCGGGGTTAAGCTGTGAAATACCGTCACCTTCATCATATCCTCCCCACAGGCTGGCCTGACTCCCTATACGGTTGGTTATCGGCACGCCGTCGATTACATACAAGGGTGCACTGGTTCCGCTGAATGACTTTGAACCCCTGAGTACTGTTCTTGTTGATCCTCCTGCCCCGGAAGCTGCTTTTTTAATTTCAAGTCCGGCTGTTTTTCCACTGAGAGCATTCATAAAGTTGATATCCTTTGCTCTCATCATTTCTGCTCCTGCAACCTGTTGTGATGAGTAGGTAAGTGTTTTTTTCTCACGCTGAATACCCAGAGCTGTCACAACCACTTCATCGAGAGATTCAATACTTGGCGTCATCTGTATGTCGATGGTATTCCTGCCGGCCACGGCAATCTCCTGGGGGTTATACCCGATGAATGATATTACAATTACAGCATCCGGTCCGGTAACGCTGAAGGAATATCTGCCTCCCAGATCAGTTATTGTTCCCATGGTAGTTCCTTTCTCCACAACATTCACTCCCGGCATGGGTTCTCCTGTATGAATATCAATTACGGTTCCGCTTATTGTCTGTTGCTGGATAAATTCCCCGGCATCAGAAAAATCCGCCGCAACACCGGTATTTAGCGAATAAGTATCAGCTGCATAAGTCTGTAGTGTTCCTATAATCATAAGAAACACAACAGTACGCAGAATGAGGACGAGTTTTTTCGGAATCGAAAAGAACCTGTTCCCCAAGGAATTGTTTTTTTTCATAAAATTTTTGTGTTTAGGTTAAACAATCAGAATAATGTATTACTAAATGAATTACAACTAGTTAAAATGTTGCTGAGTGATTTTTCGGGATGAATTATGAAAGCTCTCATGCATTTAATGGCCAAATAAGGTGAAAATTATTTTTAATTACAAAATGAATCTGGTTAAAGTAAGATTATTTACAAAATTTAACAAATTTAATTCATGCCCGCCAGGTTACAATGAGGCTGTCCTGCGTTTTCCTGACAGCCTCATTATAGTTTTATTTATCAGCAGTCGGGACTGTGGTTGATATACAATCCCAAATACTTTTAATCAGCATGACAGCTTGCTTTATTTAGGGTTTGTCCCACCAGACTCTTCCCAGGAGAGCATCAGCCTGTGCCTTTATTTTTACATCCAGAGGGAATCCCTGTCTTGCCAGTGCTTCCTGCTGATTTTCATGATTACTTGCCGATTCGTCCGGGAGAGGCATTCTTCTGAAGAACTCTCCTCCGGTTACTGATCCAGGGTATGGCTGACTGCCTTCCCAGTTTTTCCAGCTGAAATCCGGATATCCCGTGCGTCTCCAGTTTGACCATATCTCATAGCTGTCGCCTATCAGGCTCACCCATTTCTGGATGCTGATCTGTTCAAGCCGCTCTTCAAAGCTTCCTTCAGTATTGTAGGGATAGCCGGAAGCCAGGTATTTCTCTGTTTCTGCCTGTGAAATAGTGTTTATATTGGGAGCAAGACCGGTCACTCTCGGCCAGAGCGTCCACTGCTTCATGGCATTTGTTACTGCAAGATCATATGCTTCCTTTTCGCTTATTCCCGTATACCATCCTCTCAGTACGGCTTCTGCCAGAAGGAGGTATGCTTCGGCAGGCCCCAGAACAAGCAGGGGTGAGGAATCCCTGTTCCACCACAGTGGAGAGAATTCCGAATATGTTTCAAAATCATCGGGATAGCCCATTACTGCTCCGGGCACCATTCCTCTCTGTACAGCCCTGGTGGTATCGGGAACATATACGGATCCCTCTTTGGTCCAGACCACCAGCAGTACGTGTGCTCTCGGATCCCTGGTGTTTTTCAGCTGATCGACAAAAGTGGAAGCCACTTTGCCTCCCTGTGCATTATCAGGATCCTGTGTTGCCTGATATTCAGTATAGGGAGCCCGTGGATTAGTGGCAGTCGAACTGAATTTCAGATATGCTATATCGGTAAAATCCTCCAGGAGTCCGCCGTTGATAGCCTGCAGGGCCCTCGCCTTTGCCGTTACTTCATCCTTGTTTGACAATCTCATTGCCAGACGAAGCATCAGGGTGTTTGCAAACTTTTTCCAGCGAAGAAGGTCACCTCCGTAGAATACATCCGCCCCTTTGAAGCCGGGTTTTGAATCATCCATCATTGCAATGGCATTCTCAAGCTCACTGAACATCGCGTTGTAGATATCCTGCTGGGTATCATACTTTGGCTTGTAATTTCCGGCAAGAGCCTGCTGGGCTTCGGAATAGGGGATATCACCCATTGCATCCGTAAGAACATGATAGGTATATACTCTCATTATCCTGAGTGCGGCAATCCGGTTTACATCATCGGGTGAATTCAGTTCATCCATACATTGCTGGATCCTGTTCAGCTGGGTACTGTAGGGAGTGAATCCGGGTCCGGTGATATAATCATACTGTTTTCCGCCGATGTCCGGGACATCTTTATACCTGGCCGAATAATGCATGCCGTCCATAAGGGAACCGCTGTTCCATGAGCAGTTCAGCAGAATGTTGGTAAAAAGATAATCGGGGACTTTAAAATCGATAACATTGGGATTTCTGTTCAAATCCGTTAACGCATCTGAATTGCATGAAGGCAGTATTGTAATGCCAAGAGCTGCAATTATACATATAATTTTAATTCTCATATCGCTAACATTATAATTCATTAAAATTTCACCATGATATTGAAGCCCAGGTTTCGGGTTCTCGGTTCGTTGACACCTCCGGTACCCTGGGCATTGGAGGTTGATTCCTGGAATTCGGGATCAAGTCCGTTTTCCCGTAAAGCCTTATCTTTAAATATTGTAAGAAGGTTACTTGAAACAAAGGCCACTGACATTGATTTTATTCCGCTAACTCCCAGTTTGTTCAGAGGAACATTATAGTTAAGAACAAGTCTGCGGAGTTTTACGAAATCAACACTGTAGGTGAATAATCCTGAATATCCTCTTCCCAGCTGATTGTAATAGCTCTGGATAGTTTCAGGGGTCCACAGGTAACTGTATTCCGCACCGTTTTCATCCACTCCTGTCAGCTGCAGTCCGGTGTCTCTTCCGGGCAGTGTTATCTTGGACAATCCGAAGCGCGTGGCATAGAACATCAGGTTCTGGTAAGCCACTGCTCCCAGTTTTGAATCGACCAGGAAGGTCAGTGCAAAATTCTTATAGTTAAGGGTGTTTGTCCATCCCATGGTGTGCGGTGGTATTCCCACTCCGGCAACGCGTTCCTCACCTATGGGATAGTTGCTCGTTGAATTGTAAACAGGCAGGCCGTCAGAATTATATGCGGGATAAATGGCCATCACCGTGGCATATGGCAATCCCGGTCGGTTAACAACCCTTACTCCCTGAATTCCTGTTCCAAGAGATAATTCTGCGACAGTTTCTGCCAGTTCCACTATTTCACTCTTGTTGTAAGCATAGTTTAATGAAGTATTCCAGCTGAAGCCCTGGGGCGATCTGGCTTCAACCGGTGTACCGGTAAGCATTATTTCCACTCCCTTGTTCGTGGTTTTGCCGATGTTTACATTACCGCCGGAGAACCCGCTTGCTGTTGAAATATTAATACCCACTATATCGTCGGTTGTTACCTTGCTGTAATAAGTGAAATCAAGTCCGAGACGGTTTTGAAGAATCTTTATGTCAAATCCGCCTTCAGTTGTTGTTACCATAAGAGGTCTCAGATCAGGGTTCTGCAGGTTTGTTGACACATCCTGTGTAGGCAGGTTATACCCGTTTGTTGTACTGATTGTATAAGTCTGCCGCACTGTTCCCGCTCCGACGGTGGCACTTCCAACCTGTGCCCAGTTGGCACGCAGCTTCAGGAAATCTATCTCTTTCGGAAGACTTATGATGTCGGACAATATGAGACCTGCTCCAACCGATGGATAAAAGATTGAGTTGGTTCCCGGATTCAACACTGAGAACCAGTCTTTTCTTCCTGTAAACGTCATGTATGCGAATCTTCTGTAACTTAAATCAACAGATCCGAAAAGTGAATTTGTTCCCCTGCTCGTTTCTCCCCTGAAATCGGATCCGGTTGTTGTGATTGTGCCGAGGTTTGAAAGGCTGATAAAGTCGGGAATGACAAAATCACGTCCGTTAACAGTGTTTATCTTGTTGAATATACGTTCGGAATTCACTCCTGCAAATGCACTCATGGACAAGTCCTGTGTGAATGATGTATTGTAGTGAAGTGTTGACTGAAGGTTTGTCACTTCATCCTGGCCGTTTTGCGTGTTTAGTGCTCCGAAGGGGGTAAAGAGGGTACCGATGGGTACATAGCTGGAATATTCGAAATTCTGAAAATCCCTTTGTCCTTTTCCTATGATGAAGAGATTGTCAAGAATATCCACCTGAATACTTGCAGAAACAATATAGCGTTTGGTGATATCTTCATTACCCATCCTGTTTACCACGAAATAGCTGTTGGGAGCATCGGGTACCGGATTCCATGGTGACTCCACAAATGTTTCAGGGTCATATCCGGGAGACAGTCTTCTGATGTCCATTGTGTTGGCAATCAGGTAAACCGGCCAGTTGGCATTCATCTCGGCATATCCTACCGTCGGTCTGTTCTTACCATTGACGATCATGTACTGCACATCAGATTTCAAGGTTATGAAATCGTTTTTACCCATTTTTGACATAACGGACAAGGTTGCATTCTGTCTGTTATATGTTGAGTTTGGAGTCTGGCTGTTTGCCCTGACGTCTGAGACGGAAAATCTCAGATTGGACTGGGCGCCACCTGCTGTAAGGGCAATGGTATTTGTAATATCTGAACTGGGTCTGTAGAAGTTCTTAATATTGTTTTTTACATTAACCGGTGAATAGGGATAAGTCTTGCCGTCAACGGCAACATAATCCGATCCGTCCATTTTTGCTCCGAATGACAGGCGGCCCGAAGCCTGTGCCTCTGCCTGTGTCATCGGCCTGCTTCCATTCTGTCCCTGCCCGTATTCATACTGATAAACGGGGTATATGCTGGGTGTTCCGATATTTGCAACGGAATTGAGTTCAATTCCTATTCCCTTTTGTCCCTGTCCGGACTTTGTTGTTATAAGGATAACTCCATTGGCAGCCTGGCTGCCGTACAATGCTGCTGCTGCCCCTCCCTTGAGAACGGAAATGGTTTCAATATCATCGGGATTGATCATTCCGATACCATCACCGCGGTCAACATTAAGTCCTGTTGCATTCTGACTTGCTGCATTGCTTTTGTTGTTCATGGGCAAGCCGTTTATTACATAGAGAGGCTGCTGGTTAATTCCGTCAACATTGCTGAGGGAGTTGCTTCCCCTGATGACTACACGGCTTGAACTGCCGGGACCGGCGTTGATCTGTGTGGCGTCAATTCCGGCTATTTTTCCCGTGAGAGCTGCGCCAATGTTAATTTCACGTGCCTGAATGAAATCGTCACTCTTGACATCCTGTGATGAATAGGCAATTTCGCGTTTTGCCTTTGATATTCCGAGGGCAGTAACAACCACTTCATCCAGACCTATTGCTGCCTCCCTTAATGTAATATTAATTACTGAACGACCTCCGACCTCAACTGACTGAGATTCCATTCCAACAAATGAAAAATTAAGAACAGCACTTCCTGATGACACTTCCAGACTGTAATTGCCATCAATGTCAGTAATGGTTCCGGTAGTTGTACCCATAACCACAACCGATACACCTATCAGGGCGTCGCCGGTCTCGTCTGTTACTTTTCCGCTAACCGTCTGTTGCTGGGGACTTATATTTTTATTTATTTCTTTTATGGAATAAGCCGGAGCATCTTCTGTTTTTGCCAGATATTCCGGAGCAAGGATTATTTTCCTGTCGACAATGGTATATTTAACATCAGTACCTGTAAACAAATTATCGAGTATTGCCGTGATCGGCTGATCATCCATATCTATACTGACTTTCCGTTCCGTGTCGAGAAGCTTTTCATTGTAGAGAAAATAAAATTCACTTTCCGTTTCAATATTGTCAAGAACCTTTATCAGTTCAGTGTTGAAGAAATCCAGTGAAAGTTTTGTTTTCTGGGAAAAGGTATCAACTGCATTTGCCTGCAGTATCCCCAGTATTAAAAGAAATGCAGTTTTACGCATAATAGAGAAGATTTTTTTCAGAGAGGGATAGAATAACTCTCTGAAGTGTTTGTCATTTTTCATAAATTTGTGAGATTAATGGTTAAAAATGTCATAAAGATGTTTTTGGGAAATCGTTGGCGCGATTTCCTTTTTTCTTTTCTCAGGGTCCGTTAATTATTTTCATGGATTTATATTTGAAGATTATATGGATTTATTCTTTTTATAAATTGTTATCTCCTGCTTGTCAAAGGTTCCATCCGGTAATAGTACCCTGGGTGATATACTGTACCGGATAGGAGAAGTCATTGACAAATATCTCATGACATCTTCAAGTGAATCATCCTGGAAAGTTGCCCTGAATGAATATTTTTCGAGTTCCTTGTCTGCAATATTGATCTTTACATTATACCAGCGTTCAATTCTTCTTGCCACTTCTGCCATGGGATCTCCCCTGAAAACAAGTTTTCCTTCGGTCCAGGCATTGAATTTTTCCGGATCAACAACTGACTTACTGGTTCTGCCCTCCGAATAAATCAGTCTTTCTGAGGGAAAGAGAACCATGTCTTCATTGGAAACATTGCTGTGGTATTCAATTTTACCGGAATTAAGAACTATTTCGATATAATTCTCAGCCGGATAGGCACTGATATTAAAGCTTGTTCCCAATACTTTAACAACAGAACTGCCGGCAGTGATTTCAAAAGGATGTTCTTCATCGTGACTGACTTCAAACCAGGCTTCTCCCTCAAGCTTTACTTTCCGGTCATAAATGAAAGGGCTTGAATATTCCAGGTGGGATCCGCTGTTAAGCATACCTTTGGTACCATCCGGAAGACTGAAGGAAACACGTGATCCGAGCGGTGCAAAAATCCGGGCAGCCATTCGCTCATTCTCAATCAGTTGTTTTTTATATGACAGATTATTATAGAAGTACACTCCTGCAATCATCAGTGGAATGAGAATAACTGCCGCTGCTCTCGTATAGAATGTTAATATCCTCTGTGAAGGAGACAGGGACTTTTTCCTCTCATTCTTTCTGATAATATGATGTATTCTGTCAAGTATATGGCTAAGTTCAGCCTCTGATACGGAGTCCCGGTCAATGAATGAATTCCAGTCCTTTTCCAGGTAGCTTCTTAAAGAGGGGTTTCTTTCCCCTTCCATGAAAAGAGATTCCACAAATCGTTTTTCAATATCACCGGCCACAGCTCTTGTGTAGCGTTCAATTTTTTCTGATTCTTCGGGTTTCAATACTTTAATTGTTAATACTGTAAATTATCCGTCAGCAGTTAAGTTACCATGTAAATCAGGAGCAGCATTTCCGGGGCCGCATCGCTTTCATGTGAGCTGAATAAAATAACTGGCAGGCTCCGGTGAATAAAAACTGTTTTAAGCATTCCGTTACCTGCCAGTATCCCATATTAACTAACCTGAAATCCTACCTTGTTTACTATAATATCCCTGAGAATGCAAGTTCTCATATTGAATTTTGCCTTTTTTTGAATTTTCTCAATAACAGGCAGGATTCTGTTACAGGAGGAACAGTGAAAAAAACAGCACAAGAGGCAGATCCTCATTTCCTAAATGCTTTTTAATGAATCTGACTGATGCCGAAACATAATTATCAATGGTTCCCGGCGACAGATTAAGTTCCCTGGCGATTTCCCTGGATGATTTTCCTTCAAGTTTACTTTTTTTAAATATTTCTTTTTGTCTTTGAGGGAGTTTTTCAATTATCTGCATAACCCGGTTAAGGGTTGACTTGTAATCTATTTTTTCTTCAGTCTCGGAAGAAGATTGTGAATTTTCATAAATTGAATCACTGATGAATTTTTGCAGATAATTTCTTTTCCTGAACAATTTGCAGATATCATTATAGGCTATGGTGAAAAGGTAGGATCTGAAAGATAATTCTTTGTCAAGTTTTCTGTGGTTCTCCCATATTTTAACAAATACCATCTGGACCAGTTCTTCACTTTCTTCGGGAGAATGCAGATATTTCAGCCCGAATGAATAAAGTTTTCCCGCATATTTCTCATAAATAAGATCAAAAGCTTCCACATCACCCTTGCGAAGTCTTTTTATCAGCTCTCTGTCTTCCCGTTCCTGGCTCAAATTTTTTTTTGCAAAAATAATTAAATTTCAATGAGAGCCTGAGATAGCATGAACGGAGTAAGTGATTGAAAAAAGACTGTCTGATCCATTGTAAAATAAGGTTTCTTTCCCTGCAATTAATCCGGATAATTTATACTTTTTTCCTTCAAAACAGAGATCCTTTCGTTCCCTGTAGCATCCAGTGCTACGAACAGGGTCCGGGAAACTACATATTATTTTGAAATCCCTGAAAAAACATATCAGTTCTTCATACCGTCAGAAAACACATGTCAGCCCTTACGGTTAAATAATCCTGCAAACATTGTGAGTACATTTTCAATCACCTGTTCACTTTCAACGGGAATTTTAATGTATGTTTTGCCATCAGATGCATCTTTTTGTACTATGGATGAAACAAATTGTTTTGTGGCTTCGGGACTGGAAAGCGTTTGTCCCAGTTTCCCAAGGAAAGCGAGACCTGTTTGAATAAGATCTTCGGGAGCGACGGTTTTGTCAGCAACTTTTTTGTTTTTTGCATCTTTCTGTACAATATCATCATCCCCGAGGAAAGCAGGAATTCCCGTGATATCTCCTGTGATATCTCCTGTGATGTCTCCTGTGATATCTCCTGTGATATCTCCTGTGATATCTCCTGTGACATCTCCGGCAGCGGTATTTTCTTCCAGAAATATTTCATCAGTATTTTCTACGGCAACCTGATCCGCTGTTGTGGTTTCAATCTCTTCCGGCTGGTTTATTAGGGCAGGTTCAGCAGAAACCATTTCCTCAACTGAATTCATAAGCACTTTAAACTTACTGTCTTCGAGGAAAATGGTATTGTCTCCCTGGTCGAGAATACCTTCTGCCAATCCTTTTTTAAAACTCAGAACACTCAGCATCTTATGCTCAATGGTCCCGCTTGATACCATATTTATCACAGAAACATTTCTTTTCTGTCCGATCCTGTAGATTCGGGCGATGCGTTGTTCAATCACGGCGGGGTTCCATGGAATATCCAGGTTGATAAGAAGCGAGGCTGCCTGCAGGTTAAGTCCCACACCCCCTGCATCCGTCGAGAGGAAGATCCTGCAATCCGGATCATTATTGAAATTTTCAAAAAGTTTGCCGCGGGCGGATCCCGGAATACCGCCGTGCAGATATTGAAATTTAATTTTCCGGGCATCAAGTTCCTGCGAAACGATACGGGTCATGCGTTCCCACTGACTGAAAATAACTATCTTTTCGTTGCCTTCGGCAAATACTTTTTCAAGGATCTCAAGCAGTTCATCAATCTTGGTATCATTACGGCTGGTCTGATCAAGAATATAAGTGCTGTCACAAACCATACGCATTGTATTCAGAAAAATCATCAGGTTTTGACGGTCTTTCTCACTCAGGAAACCCTGTCTGTGCCATTTAGCTATAAGTGTGGCGACATATTGCCGGTATTCCTCGTGAATTCTGCCTTGAGCCGGGGTCATGGGAACATACAAGATCTTATCCATTCTTTCCGGCAGCTGCAGTAAAACATCTTTTTTACGACGGCGTATCATGGTATCAGATAAAATTTCCCCGATCCTGTTTAAATTCTGATAACCTATAATTTTTCCCTTATGATCAGCTATACGATGTTCATACATGAAACGGTAAAAGGGCCCCAGTGCATATGGATTTGTGAACTGAACAATCGAATATAATTCCTCCAGCTTGTTCTCGAGAGGTGTCCCTGTAAGTACAAAAGAATATGGTGACTGAAGTTTTTTAATATTTCTGGAAATCTTTGTCTTGAAATTTTTAATTCGCTGAGCTTCATCCAGTATGATTAAATCCGGCAATATCTGCCGGATCTCTTCAATATCATTTATTGCCGTGTTGTATGATACAATTTTATAAAAAGAATCATTTTTGTATTGTACTGTTCTTTTATCGACCAGTCCTTCAATCACCCAGGCCTGTTGATCAGTGAATTTTTCAATTTCCGATTTCCACTGGTATTTCAGCGATGTCGGACAAATGATCAGTGCGCATACAATACCTGTTTCTTTTCTCAGTAATTCAGTTGCTGCAATTGCCTGAACAGTCTTTCCGAGTCCCATATCATCAGCAATAATACAACGACCCTTTTCGGCAGCAAAACAAATACCTTCCTTTTGGTAAGGAAACAAATCGGTATTAACCAGGGTTTTGAAAACACCGTTACTTATCTGAGAACGGTATTTATCAAAAACAAGTTTACTCCGTTTATGATATTCCCTTTTTTCAATAATGTAGGAAAGCGCATCAGGATAACACCTGAAACTTTCACTGATAGTTTTTGCTTCCTGAATTATTTGATTAATGATACCGTATGAACTTTCGGGAAGTACTTTATTTGCATCGAAATATTTTTCAGCCAGAATCTGAAAATCCCTGCTGTTTTCCGTTCCTGTTCTTATTCTGACATTCCTTTTACCCCTGTAATCCAGGAATATGGAACTGTAAACCGGATTGTAATCCTTATTAAGAAGATGACTTTTATTAAGAACAGTGTCTATATGCCTGAAAACAGCTTCGATATGCTTGCAGGTGCCCAGACCATTTGTTTTGAAATCACCGCATTCACAGAAATTTGTACTGTTATCCTTACTTCTTATTGCAACTTTATACTTTAATCCTGTTTCGGGATTACGTACCTCATAATCTGAAAATACCGGATGGGTTCCCTGTTTCCTTACTGCAAAATGATGAGTCCACGCATATTGCCTGCGTAATGCATATTGCCATTCTTCAAGGGTTAAATCTCCAGGCTTTCTCAGATAGGATACATTCTTATACCGGAGTCTGATTTTGTTTAAGTCCATGTTTTTTTTTTCAAAAGTATCCCGTTATAATTTTGAACGGACCGTTCGCCGGTATAACTTTTACAAAAGTTTTAAACAGATAATAGACATCTGATTGCTATTTATTTAACTAAACGAAACAGATTTAATTTTTTTCAGGCAAACAGTAAAAGGCTTACCGCCATAACCATCATTCCCCCGACAAGGCCGCCTATTGCTATATGGTGTTCACCATATTCCTCGGCTGTGGGAAGAAGCTCGTCCAGCGAGATGTATATCATTATTCCGGCAACTCCGGCAAATATAAAGCCGAAAGCTCCGTCACCCAGAAATGTCTTTAAAATGAAGTATCCAACGAGTGCTCCGACAGGTTCTGCCAGTCCTGAAGTAAATGAAAGCCAGAAAGCCTTGCTCTTGTTTCTTGTGGCAAAGTAAATCGGTACCGATACGGCCACGCCTTCGGGAATATTATGTATTGCAACTGCTACTGCAATGCTGATACCCATTGTCGGGTCATTCAATGCAGCAAGGAAGGTAGCCAGTCCTTCCGGGAAATTGTGAATGGCAATTGCAACTGCGGAAAAAAGGCCCAGGCGGTATAATTTGTGATCCTGATATTCGGATTTATCACTATTCTCATTGAGCTTATGTATTTCATGAGGATTTTCATGTGACGGGATCAGTCTGTCAATCAATGCAATAAATCCGATTCCCGCAAAAAAGGCAATAACGGTATACCAGTATCCCGGTTTTTGTCCGAAGGATAAACTTAATGTTTCCCGGGCCGTTGGAAAAATTTCTATAAGCGAAATATATATCATTACTCCTGCTGAAAATCCAAGGGAAAGGGCCAGGAATTTCGGATTGAACTTTTTTGAAAGAAATGCCATCAGACTGCCAATACCTGTTGAAAGACCGGCAAAAACCGTGAGTCCCATGGCAAATAAGAAATTTTCACTGTTCATCGCTATGGTTCTTTTGCGTAAAAGAATAGGGTAAATATAGCAATATATTAATGCTGTTTTCTCAAAAGTTTAACGAACCATTGTTTACAGGAGCTCTCCAAAAAATGTCTAATTTTGCAGTCAAAGAAAAAATATGGAAAAAAAGCCAGATCCCGTTTACTCCCGGAATGTCCTGGAATTTGTGGCTGCAGCAAACGAATTCTGCAAATATGCCGAACGTTCTTCGGAAATAAAGGGGGAAGAACTGCTCAGAATCTTTCAGCGCCTGCTTCCCTTCCTTTATATCAGGGCATCCCTGTTACCGTCCCTGGAACCGGTTTTTGAAGACGGACATGAAAAATTTGTCACAGAATCTGACTGGAATTTTATTCATGATTCGCTGAAAAAACAATTTGGCAACACTGATTTATATCCTGATATATCCGATACAGGCCCTGAGGGCCCTGAGACCATTACAGAATCGAGCATTTCGGAAAATCTCAGTGATATGTATCAGGATATCAAGAATTTTCTGCTTCTGTACCAGACAGGAACCGAAGAAGTAATGAATGATGCAGTGTGGGAATGTAAAATGAATTTTGAGAATATCTGGGGACAGAAGCTTGTTGATTCATTGAGGGCAATTCACGGGTTCATCTATTCGGGGGATGAGGCTGAGACAAGTATTAATAATGGAAAAGACAGGAAAAGAGACACTTCAGAATGGTTTGCCTCAGAACAACGGGAAGAATCCGGAGAAGATGACGAATAACGGGTATTCTGAAGATATTACTGCTGAAGAGATTAAGGACTATGATCTTGCCTGGTTCAGAGGGAAGATAGTTGTGGTGGATGATGTATCCAAATTCAGGAAAATCATTCCGGAGCTGGCCGGTCAGAAGATCCTGGGCTTTGATACCGAGACGCGCCCGTCGTTCCGGAAAGGTCGTAAGAATAAAGTATCTCTCATTCAGCTTTCAACCGGTAGTCTGGCATGCCTTTTCAGAATTAACAGGATAGGGATACCGGATGAACTGGCGGATATACTTGCAGATCCGTCTATCATAAAGGCAGGAGTGGCAATTCACGATGATCTGCGTTTTCTGACAAGCATCAGAAAATTTAATCCGGATGGATTTATTGACCTGCAGAAATTCGTGAAGGAATTCGGAATAAAAAGCTCCGGACTCAGGAAGCTCGCGGCAATTGTGCTTGGATTCAGAATATCAAAGAGTCAGCAGATTACAGACTGGGAAGCCGGTGAACTTTCAGAGGCCCAGATGATTTATGCGGCAACCGATGCCTGGGTCTGCTATGAAATTTACAGTAAACTGATAAATGGCAAATAAAGTGAAGTGAAGGCAGATAAGGATTTTACTGCCGGCAAGATTGATCAAGGTTTTACTGCCGGTAAAGCAGATCGGGATTTTACTGCGGGCAAAACAGATCAGGGTTTAAATAGCGGCAAGACTGAACAGGGTTTTAATGCCGGCAAGAAAGAGGTCAATACCTGTATATTATAATGGAAAGAGTGAGAATAATATTAAAATCCGGGAAGGATCAATCCGTAAAAAGATTACATCCGTGGATATTTTCGGGAGCCATCAAAAAAATTTACGGTTCACCGGCAGAAGGAGATGTGGTGGATGTTTTTGACAACAAGAACACATTTCTTGCCAGGGGTCATTATCAGCCCGCTTCCATTGCTGTCAGGATCCTTACTTTCGAAAACATTGAGACCGGTATTGATTTTTTCAGGGAAAAGATCAGAAAAGCAATTGATTACAGAAAATCTGCTGTTCTGAATAATATAAATGAAACAAACGTCTTCAGGCTGGTTCATGCAGAAGGCGATAATCTGCCCGGACTGATTGTTGATTATTACAACGGGGTGGTGGTTATGCAGATGCATTCAGTGGGGATGTACAGGATGAGGGAGGAGTTTTCGGAAATACTGAAGGAACTGCTTGGGGAAAAAGTAAAGGCCGTTTATGATAAAAGCGGGGAAACAATTCCGCATATGTCGGGGATTGAGGCCAGGAACGGATTCCTGTACGGCAGTTCCGGTCGCGTGAAAGTTGCTGAAAACGGATTTCAGTTCATTGTTGACTTTGAATCGGGACAGAAAACAGGATTTTTTATTGATCAGAGGGAAAACAGGAGAATGCTTTCTGAATACTCTGAGGGAAGAAATGTTCTCAACATGTTTGCCTATACCGGTGGTTTTTCCGTGTATGCAATGAAAAATGCCCGGCTGGTCTGTTCCGTTGACAGTTCCGCTTCAGCAACCGCATTGGCGGATGAAAACATACGGCTCAATTTCGGGGATGACACACGTCATGAATCTGTAAAAGCTGATGCGTTTACGTTTCTTGCAGATATTAAAGACAAATATGATCTCATAATTATTGATCCGCCTGCTTTCGCAAAACACAACAATGTGCTTTCAAATGCTCTCCAGGGATATAAAAGACTAAATATTAAAGCAATAGAACAGATTAAACCGGGAGGAATAATATTTACCTTTTCCTGTTCCCAGGTTGTTTCAAGGGAAAATTTCCGTAAATCAGTGTTTGCGGCTGCAGCGAATATCGGCCGGAAGATAAGGATTCTTCACCAGCCCGGACAGCCGGCAGATCATCCGGTGAATATTTATCACCCGGAAAGCGAATATCTGAAAGGCCTGGTTTTGTATGTTGAATGATGGCTCTTCAGTTTTGATTTCTTCAATGAATTGTATGATACAAGATGAGTACAGATAAAAACATTGCGACAATTGCATTAAAACTCGGCCTTCATGAATGGCAGGTTGAGAATACAATCCGTCTTCTGGGTGACGGGGCGACAATTCCCTTTATCAGCAGGTATCGCAAGGAAATGACCGGCAGCCTGGATGAACTGAAACTGCTCCATATAAGAGATGAATACCGGAGACTTAAGGAGCTTGATACACGTAAGGAAAGTATTGTTAGATCCATTGAGGAGCAGGAGAAAATGACGGCTGAACTCCAGGAGAAGATTCAGAATGCCGGGACCATGGCCGAACTGGAGGATATCTACCTTCCTTACAGGCCAAAGAGAAGGACCAGGGCAACGGTGGCCAGGGAAAAAGGTCTGGAACCGCTTGCAGAACTGATTTTCGGACAGCAGGAACTCAATCCCTCCCTTAAAGCCGGAGAGTTTCTTAGTGATACCGTCAGCACCGCGGAGGAGGCACTTTCCGGAGCCTCCGACATAATGGCTGAATGGATAAGTGAAGATGAAACAGCCAGGAAAAGACTGAGACGCCTTTATGAAAGGGAAGCGGTCATTTATTCAAAGGCAGTTAAAGGCAAAGAAGCAGAAGGAATAAAATTCAGCGATTATTTTGACTGGTCGGAGCCCCTCAGGAAATGTCCTTCCCATCGCCTGCTAGCCATGCGGAGGGGGGAAGAGGAAGGATTCCTGAAGATTTCGGTTGAACCGGGAGAGGAAAATGCCCTGGAAATGCTGAATTCCATATTCGTAAAGGGGAGGAATGAATCATCACGGCTTGTTGAAAATGCAGTTAAAGACAGCTGGAAAAGGCTTCTTTCTTCATCAATGGAGACCGAATTCAGGAATATTTCCAAGGAAAAGGCGGATGATGAGGCAATAAATGTTTTTTCGGAGAACCTGCGCCAGTTGCTTCTGGCACCTCCCCTCGGAGAAAAGAATGTACTGGCCCTGGATCCGGGATTCAGGACAGGGTGCAAGCTGGTGTGCCTTGACAGGCAGGGCAGCCTTCTCCATAATGAAACTATTTATCCGCATCCTCCGCATAACCAGACAGCCCTTTCTGTAAAAAAGATATTGTCGCTTGTTAATGCCTATAAAACTGAGGCAATTGCCATTGGAAACGGAACGGCAAGCAGGGAAACGGAAGATTTTATCAGGTATGTCAGGTTTGAAAAGGATATCCAGGTATTTATTGTGAATGAGGCAGGTGCATCGGTTTATTCAGCTTCAAAAGTTGCAAGGGAGGAATTTCCCGATTATGATGTTACTGTCAGGGGAGCTGTTTCCATTGGCCGCCGGCTTATGGATCCGCTGGCAGAACTGGTCAAGATAGATCCGAAATCGATAGGAGTGGGGCAGTATCAGCATGACGTTGATCAGAACAAGCTGCAGAATGCCCTTGATGAAGTGGTTATGAGCTGCGTGAATGCTGTGGGGGTTGAAGTTAATACTGCAAGCAGTCACCTTCTTGCATATGTATCGGGACTGGGCCCGCAGCTGGCACAGAACATCATTGACTACAGGACTGAAAACGGACCTTTCAGGTCGCGGCAGGAACTGATGAAAGTTAAAAGGATGGGAGCCCGGACTTTTGAGCAGTGTGCCGGTTTCCTGCGAATCAGGAATGCCGGAAATCCGCTTGACGGCAGTGCTGTTCATCCGGAAAGTTATCCCGTTGTAGAAAAAATGGCCGGGGATCTGGGCTGTGACATAAGTGAACTTATGAAAAATGAAGACAGGCGCAGGGCGATAAGGCTGGAAGATTATGTTACACCACAAACCGGACTGCCCACACTCAGGGATATAATGGATGAGCTTGCCAGGCCCGGACGTGATCCGAGATCAAGGATCAGGGAGTTTCGTTTTGCAGATATCCATGAAATAGAGGATCTTGTTCCCGGAATGGTTGTTCCGGGCATTGTCACCAATATCACAAAGTTTGGTGCATTCGTGGATATTGGAATTAAACAGGACGGGCTTGTGCATATTTCAAATATGAGCAAATCCTTTATCAGGGATCCTTCGGAAGTGGTAAAGATCCATCAGCATGTAATGGTGAAGATAATTGCCGTTGATGCTGACAGGAAAAGGATACAGCTTTCAATGAAGGATACTGCCGGGAAAACCAAAGAGTAACTCTTCGGGAAAGGTCATCACTGCGGCAAACCAAAGGGTCAGCCTTCGTGAAATGTTATCACCGCAGAAAAACAAATGGTGACCGTTCGTGAAAAATCATTACTGCAGCAAAATCATTACTGCAGCAAACCAAAGAGTGACCGTTGAGGAAAAGTTATCATTGCGGGAAACCAAATGGTGACCGTTCGGGGAAGGTCATCACCGGCTTTCTCGGGAATTTTTCATTTCTCATTGCCGCATGATATGCAAGTGATGCAGTAATTATTGCATTTATTCTCAGATCTGACATAATCAGTCTCTCATAAGTATCCATTGAGGTATGGTAGCCCCGTCCGTATTCAATGGGATCCTGTATGAACTGGAATCCGGGAAGACCAACACGGTCAAAGGAAAGATGATCAGTACCGCCTGTATTTCTGATTGTTATAGTATTGCACTGCAGTGATTCGAATGGCTTGAGCAATTCTTCAAATACAGGTCTGGCCATTTCATTCTGCTGGAGATATATTCCCCTGTACCGGCCTGTTCCGTTATCCATATTGAAATACACGGAGAACCTTTCATGATCAGCTTTGTTTGTTTTGGTTTCGGAGTTATACAGATGCTTTTCAACATAGCCTCTTGAACCGTTGAGTCCCTGTTCCTCACCTCCCCATAATGCAACCCTTATTGTCCGGCGTGGTGCCACGTTCAGACTTTTCAGGATGCGCAGGGCTTCCATCATTACAATACAGCCTGATGCATTGTCGGCAGCACCCGTTCCGCCATGCCACGAATCGATGTGTGCACCCAGAAGTACAATTTCATTTTTCAGGACCTTGTCCGTTCCCGGTATCTCGCCTATGACATTGTATATTTTCGGATTCGGGAAAAATTTGTTGAGAACCTCTATTTCCATTTCTACCTTCACATCATTCCTGATCAGTCTTTCCATACGCCCGTGAGCTTCCATCGGTATATTCAGTTCTGCAACAGGTTCGCTGTCACCTGAATTGTAAAATGCCCCCGAAGCTCTCGGTATATTATATGTTCCGGAGCTGTTGAGAATAACACTTGCTTTTTCATTCTTCAGCATTTCGGTGATCTTTGTCCTGAGCTGTCTCTGCGCCATCATGGCCGCCATGTCAAAGGGCTGCCCAGCTCTTCCTCCCTGAGACGGGGGATTTTCAAGGGTAATATCTTCAAGCTGGCTTCCGTTATATCTTGAGGCCAGCGGCTCAAAATTTATTTCATGGGACATGGATGATGCGGAGGGCATCAGGATTATTTTTCCGTTTAACTTGCCCCTGTATTTCTCTAGATCACTTTCCGACCTTATGTCGAGAAGGATCACTTCAGACCTGACGAGTCCGTTGGTACTTCCTGTCCAGGCTACGGGAAGACAGGCAAAATTCACATAATAAGGTGCTGTCATTGCAGCATATGCTTTCTGATTGTCCCAGCCACCACGGCTGAAATCACCTGCTTCTTCAATTCTTACATTCTGAAAACCAAGTTCTTCCATTTTTTTCTTTGCCCATTCATTGCCTTTGTCGCCTCCCGTGGACCCGGTAAGCCTTGAACCTGTAAGATCAGTGAGTCCGAAAGCAAGTTCTTCCATCTTTGAGTTGTTGTTGCCTTCCTGCTTGATCCTGTATATCATTTCAAGATCGACTCTTTCCGTCTGCGATAAAAGCAAAAGCGGCATCATAAGCATCAGCACCAGACTGATACAGGCTTTTAAAGTTTTCATGTTATTGTCAAATTTGGGTTTTGTTAAAATCAATGCTAAAATAAAGAAAAAGGTGTTAAATTACTTTAAACCGGGTTTATTTAACAACAATTAACTCCAATTGGCATATTATTCCAAAAAGAGCAGGGTTAAAGTGCAACAGCTTCCGGAGGGAAGCTTTGTGGTGCAATATTTGCAATTCAACATTTGAGATTCAGCATTTGTGATGTTACCTTTATAATTTTGTATTTTATTTGGAAGATGGTTTACCCGGATAATTTTGAACTGAAGATCGGTTTTGACCGTATAAGAGAGCTTCTCAGGGAGAAGTGTCTCAGTTCCATGGGTATTGAGAAAGTCGATACGGCCGGCTTTGATACTGATCCCGGCAGGATCAGGGAAAAACTGTCAGCCACTTATGAATTCCAGCAGCTCCTGATTTTCGAAGAGAATTTTCCTTCAGACAATTATTTCAGTTTTGCAGCCACTCTTGAAAAAATCCGGATTGAAGGTACATTCCCTGAAATAAGGGAACTTTTTGATCTCAGAAGATCGCTTGACACAGTCAAATCAATATTAAGCTTTTTCAAAACAAGGGAGGAATCCAGATATCCGGTGCTTAAAAGATTATGCCGTTCGGTAAAAACATATCCCTATGTCATTGAATCTATTGACAGGATAATTGACAGACATGGTTCAGTCAGGGACAATGCATCACAACGTCTGAAGGAGATAAGATCAGAGATTCTTTCAAGGAATGCCCTTGTTTCCAGAAGGCTCAGTGCGGTTCTGAGGCAGGCCCGGTCCGACGGTATTGTTGATTCCGATACCACGGTAACTGTCAGAAACGGCAGGGGGGTGATCCCGGTCAGCGCTTCCGGGAAGAGACGCCTGAAAGGCCTTATTCATGATCAGTCAGCTTCAGGTAAGACTATATATATAGAACCCCAGGAAATAGTTGAAATAAACAATGATATTGTTGAACTCGAATATGAGGAAAAGAGGGAGATTGTAAAGATCCTGACCCGTTTTGCCGATGATATCAGACCTTATATTGATGATTTGCTTGAATCGTCCGTTTTTCTTGGCGAAATTGATTTCCTGAGGGCAAAAGCTGTTTTCGGGAATCAGTTTAAATCGGTAAAACCGGTTGTTTCGGACAAGCCCTGTATTTCCTGGAAGAAAGCAATTCATCCCCTTCTTTTTCTGGCTTTTAAAAAACTCTCTGACAACAGAAAAGTAGTTCCCCTGGATATTGAACTGGATGACAGAAACAGGATACTGCTCATTTCCGGTCCCAATGCCGGCGGCAAATCGGTCTGCCTGAAAACTGTGGGACTTCTTCAGTACATGCTTCAGTGTGGCATCACAATTCCTGTGAGGGAGAATTCGGAATGCGGTATTTTCAGGGATATCCTGATTGACATAGGAGATGAGCAGAGTATAGAAAATGACCTCAGCACATACAGCTCCCATCTCATAAACATGAAGTTCTTCCTGCGGCATGGCTCTGACAGAGGCCTTGTACTCATTGATGAATTCGGTACGGGGACCGAACCCATGCTCGGGGGATCCATTGCGGAAGCAATTCTGGGTGAGCTTAACCGCAAAAAGGTATTTGGTGTGCTGACAACACACTATACTAATCTCAAACATTTTGCTTCAGTCACTGAAGGAATTGTCAATGGGGCCATGGCTTTTGACAATCATCTTATGCAGCCTCTTTTTCAGCTTTATACCGGAAAACCCGGAAGTTCTTTTGCATTCGAGATAGCAAGAAAGATCGGCCTTCCCGAAGAAATACTGAATGAGGCCTCCGGCAGGGCAGGGGTGGAGAATATAAATTACGACAGGCATCTGAAGGACATTGCCCGTGATAAAAGATACTGGGAGACAAAACGCCGGAATATCAGGCAGCATGAAAAACGCCTTGAGGAAATTATTGATGAATATGAAAAAGAACTGGCTGCTTCAAAAAGCCTGGGAAAAGAGATTATGGCAAAAGCGAGGACTGAAGCAGAAAAGCTGTTGAAGGACTCCAACAGGATGATTGAAAATACTATAAGGCAAATCAGGGAATCGCAGGCTGAAAAAGAAAAAACCAAAGATGTCCGGAAGGAGCTTGAGGATTTTAAGGTCAGGGTTTCCGATGAAGTATATCCCCCGGAAACTGACAGCGAAAGGAAGCTTTCCGGTCTTGCCCGCAAGGCAAAAAGACTTAAACCCGTGACAAAATCCGGGGAAGTTTCTGAAACACAGGAAGAGGAAAAGCCCCTGCAGGTCGGGGACAGTGTCAGGATGACGGAAACGATGGCTGCCGGGGAAATAACAGAAATAAAAGACAATATGATACGGGTGGAAAGCGGAAACTTCAGCTTTGTGGTATCGCCCGATAGACTGGAAAAAATAAGCAGGTCTGAACTGAAAAAGATGCTGAAACGGGGGCCGGCATACAAGGAAAGCAATCCTGAACTGATGCAGCGCAGACTTAATTTCAGTCCGGAAATTGATATCCGGGGAATGAGAGCCGAAGAAGCTATTCTCAGGGTGCAGGACCTGCTCGACAATGCCCTGATGGTACAGCACCGCGATCTGAGGATACTTCACGGAAAGGGGAATGGTATACTCCGGCAAGTCATTCGGCAGTACCTTGCTACTGTTGATATTGTGGGATCATTTCGTGATGAGCATGTGGAAATGGGAGGAGCAGGAATCACAGTGGTAGAAATGGATTTTTAACTTTGCTGGAATTCAATACTTTTATTGCAGTCAAATCTTAAAAATCCGGAATTTCTTTTTTGATTAGTTTCTTATAATTTTTTATCCGGTGGAAGGTCAGGTAATTGGCATCATGATAATTGTTCGCACCTCCGGATTCATCATCGTATGCCGTGCGCGACAGATAAATTATGTCCCTTCCGTCAAACTGCCAGTCAACATACTGGAAGCCATGCTTTAAAACATCAGGATGATGAAGGAGTACTTGATGAACAGTCCATTGGTTCAGATCATGTGAGCTTTTTATAACAAGGGTATTTCTGACGGAACCCGCGTTCATATCTAAATACTCTTTTGTTACAATATTGCATATGGTCCAGTAACGTTTGGTTATCGGATCATATCTGATAGAGAATTTTCTTGCACCCCCCACAAAATCAATGAATCCGCCTGCCTGATCAAATGAGGCTTCCGTGCCATCATCACTTATATTTACAAAAGCTGCGAGATCACGACCTGGTTCCGTGGTAGATACTCTCAGTATGTTTACAATTTTTCCCCTAGGTGCCACCACCACATTTCCCTCAAGCCATCCTCTGAATCTGCCTTCAAGATAAGCCGAATCGTGTGCAAGGCTGTTTGTTTCTGTCCAGTTGGACGCATCAAGTAGTTCTGATCCGAGTGGTGCCGAAAAAACTATTGCACTATACCTGATCCCCCAGGCAGTGGTATATGATTTTGCATTTTCAACTGCCCTCCAGATGCGGCCCTCATGTATGACCATGGGCATGGGTGCTGTGTGATATTCTCCTTCACGGATCAGGCCTGTCCGGTTTCCAGAAGGTTCGCTCCATGTTGCACCGCCGTCGCCAGAGTGGCGTACTATCAGATTACCGTGATGTTTCCATGTCCCCATAATGTAAAGAGCATCATTGTGAATGAAAAGGTTCGACCAAAACTGTCCATTTATCTCCGATATCTTTTGCCATGTCAAGCCTTTGTCGCCTGAGCGGAAAATAGCAGTGAGAGCCCTCTCATGTTCAGTACTTCCTGGTCCGAAATGATCATGTGAGACCACATAATCTCCTTTTGGAAGAATTGTGAGAGACGGAGATCCGATATATGTTTTCGTTGATGCTGGAATATGATTCACTATTACTCCAGGCACCTGATAGTTTTGACCGGTGAGCTGCAGTGTAATGGTCAGAAAAAAGACCCGAGTCAAAATAAACCAGGTAGTTTTCATTCAATAATTCATTAATTACTCAAGTTTCGCAGTTTTTTAAAATGTTGAAAATCAAGTAGGAATTGTTAAAAAAACAACACGGTTTGTGTATTAATATACTGTTTTTGAGTATATTAACAATGCCTTCCAAAACATACAATCATGCTGCAGAGTAAAGATATTAATAAAATATCTGAATTAAAAAACGGTTTTACCCATAGGTGGCGTGAACCGGATTTTATTAGGGACTTTGAAAGCAGGGACCGTGTCCCGTATAAACACACTACTGTTGAAGATCATCTCCACTCAACCCACCAGTTTGTAAGTGAATAGAACCCTGTAAAGTTTTTTAATTGGGCAGCACGAATTGTTTGAAAAGATCATTCGCAAGTACAGTCACTGCTGGCTGGTGGAGAAGACTATTTCAGCGAAAATTGAGTTCTTTTATTTCAACCGACTATTTTCTACGATGGTGATAAAAAGGGATTCTTTACTTACAGCGAAACATTGTTTGTGAAAATGATATCAAAACAGTGGCAGTGTAAAAATTAATGACAAGTGTATTGAGATGGATATTTGAAAGTTACAGTGATTTACCTCTTTTTTTATGATAAATGCACGTTAGATGACATAAAATAGTGATAGCTCCTGAGGTGAAGGTATGCTGAGGAGTCAGAAAATAATTGTATATTTTCAAAGCCAGAATGGAAAAAATGCAGATGTCCGAGAAAAGCTTGTATTTTTCGACTGTAGACAGATAAAGAAAAGAAGGTGTTCTCTTTTGGATACATATTTACATAAAATTGTAGTCTGACAACCTGGAAGACTTTTAATGAACAAATGTTTTTAATATGAAAAAAACATTGAGTCTGATATTCTCTTTTTTTCTTTTGTTGTCCAGTTGTGATAATGATCACATTTTTTTACATGAACACAAAATCACGATAGGTTTTTCTCAATGTACAATGGTTGATGAATGGAGAAAAGTGATGGTTGAAGAGATGAAGAGAGAAATTGCTTTCTTCCATAATATGAAAATTGATTTGATTATAAAAGATGCAAATGATGACAATACTAAGCAAATAAACGATATTCATGAATTGATAAAAAATAAAATTGACATTTTGATTGTTTCACCAAATGAAGCAGAGCAACTTACTCCAATAGTGGAAGAAGTCTTCAACAAAGGAATTCCCGTAATAATAATAGATAGGAAGATATACTCCGATAATTATACTGCATATATTGGTCCAAATAACCTTACAATAGGACAGGAAGCTGGATACTTTGCTTTTGAATTATTAAAGGGGAAAGGTTCAATTTTGGAAATAACAGGTTTGCAAGGATCTAGTCCGGCGATTGAAAGGTCTAAAGGCTTTCGTGAAATAATTAAAAATTATCCTGATATAGAGATTTTAAAAGTAATTGAAGGTAATTGGCTGGAAGAAAAAACCTTACATTTAACAGATAGTCTTTTTTATTCATTCAGAGATTTTAATCTGATTTTTGCACATAATGACTTTATGGCTCATGCAGCATCAAAAAGTACCTCTAAGCATAACATTAAAACCTATATTATTGGTATCGATGGCATGAACGTTCTTAATGGAGGAGTTGACATGGTCGCTAATGGTCTAATTGATGGAACTATTTATTATCCTTCAGGAGGAGATAATGCAATTCAGTTAGCAATCAAGATTTTGTCTGGGGATTCATTTGAGAAAAACACAACTTTAAATACTTTTAGGATAGATCGCAATAATGCAAGAACAATTTCACTCCAGGGGCAGCAATTACAAATCCAGCAGGATAAAATTGACAGACAAAATTTCCAATTGAACAACATGTCCTCATTACTGAAAAAACGAAGTATTCTTCTTTTGCTAACATATCTTACAATCTTTCTCTTGGGCCTTACAATTATTATAATTTATTTGACTTTGAGGCATAAAAACAAAATGAATATATTATTGGATGAAAAAAATAAAACAATTCATCATCAGTATAAAATAATAAATAAACAGCGCGATGAATCAATGAATCTGTTAATTGTTGCAGAAGAAGAAAGGGAACAGAAATTAAAACTATTTACTGATTTATCACATGAATTCCGAACAATAGCTACTTTAATAACAAATCCAATAAAAGATTTACTGAATACCATAAATGATGAATCCATAAAAAGAAAATTAAGGATATTACAACGAAGTTCTGAAAGGCTTGAACGTTTGACAGATGGGATATTAAAATTTCGCAATCTTGACGAAAGTAAGTTTAATTTAATTTATGTTAATGCAGATATTTCAAGCTTTATAGAACATTTATTAGAATCATTACAAGATCACGTAATAAAAAAAGGGTTAAAACTGGATAAAAATATTCCGAACAATGTCTATGCAGAATTTGACTTTGGCGTTCTAGAGAGTGTGATGTATAATCTTTTAACAAATGCAATTAAATATACTGATAGCCCAGGTACAATTTCAGTTTCTCTAAAAAGGGTTAACCATAATATAATTATAGAAGTTTCTGATACGGGCATTGGTATTCCAGAAAATGAACTTCCTCATTTATTTAATCGTTTTTATAAAATAAAAAATCCAAGAAAGAGAGAAGGGACAGATAATATCGGGATTGGACTTGCATTTTGTAAAGAAATACTACAACTCCATGGAGGAAGTATTGAAGCAAATAGTAAAAGAAATGAAGGTGCCAAATTCATTATTACTATACCACAATACAGGAATATTTCTAATTCTCTTCCAAAATTTTCAAATAATATAATAAACAATTCTAAATTTGAGAATATTGGGTCAGATTACAAAAAAACTATTTTGATTGTTGAAGATAATCCGGATGTGTTATTCATAATCTCGGATTTGATCAGAAAATACTATAGAGTTATTACAGCAAACAATGGCAAGGAAGCATTAAGTTTTGTTTATAAAAAATCACCCGATCTAATTATTAGTGATATTTTAATGCCAATAATGGACGGTCTTCAACTTTGTGTCGAGATAAAAAAACACGTTGTAACTTCTCATATTCCAATAGTTTTGCTAACTGCTATTGATTCCCAAGAATATTTTATTAGTAGTTTGGATACGGGAGCAGATGCTTACATTACTAAACCATATAATGATTGTATTTTATTAGCAACCATTAATAACCTTATTGAAAACAGAGAAAAGCTTAGGGACTTCTACTGTCCTTCTCCTTTCTTTCGAATCCTTTTTGAGTCCAAAAATGATGATGATCTGGCTTTTATAAGAGACACTTTATATTATATTTATGAAAATCTTGAAAATGGAGATTTCGATATGACATCTTTATCTCAAGAAATGAACATGTCCAGATCTACATTTTATCGAAGGATAAAGGAAGTTGCAATGATCCGGCCAATAGATTTCATCAAAAGAGCCAAACTGAACTATGCGGCAAAATTGCTAATAAAAGAAAAAGGATATAATATTAAAGAGATTGCATGGCGTGCCGGCTTTAACGATCCAAAATATTTTACAAAATGCTTCCGCCAGGAATACGGTACCAGTCCTAGTCAATATGTTACAGAATTTCTAAATAACCAATCAATTGTATCCGAATAAATGTAAGGAGCGACTTACACACTACGGAGAAGAATACTTTGAGCGATTATTAATTGCCTGTATTTCAATTCAAAACGAAAATTTTGTTTGTCATTTCCGATAGTCATATTCTTTTTTATAAGATGCTTTATCCTCAATTTCCCGTGCCAGATATTATTATGTGGTACCGAAATGAAATTGTATTAGTAAAAAGAAAATGATTTATTCACCAAAGCCTAATTTGTTTTTATTTTGGGAGAAAGAATTATTATAAGATAACTTACACAGACAATAAGAACTATGATTGCACCTATCTGACTTCTAACTGCATCGGACGCAACACCCATCAATAGTGGGATTATAGCTCCTCCTACAAGACCGGTGATCATCAGGCCAGAAACTTCATTTTGATGGGTTGGTTTTCTTATTAGAGCTTGGGAAAATAATATTGAAAATATATTAGAGTTTCCTAGCCCAAATAATGCAATACCAATGTAAATTAAAACCTTGTCTTTGAAAAAAAGACATAATATACCTATCAGGATGATGGATGCACTTATAAAAAATATTTTTTTATCTCCAAATTTCGCAAGTAAATATGATCCTATTAAACAACCTGTCGTACGAAAAATAAAATAAAAACTTGTTGCGAAACCTGCTGTTGTCAGTGTAATTCCCAAATTTTCAATCAAAACTTTCGGAGCTGTGGTGTTTATGCCAACATCAAGACCCACATGTACCATTATTCCAATGAATAAGAGTAGAACAAATCTATCGCCCAGTAATGAAAAACATTCTCTGAAAGATGTAGCTTTGATTACATTTTCGTCCTCTTTAATTTTGGTTAATCCAAGATAGGAGAAGGCGATGATTGCTACAACGATAAATCCGGGAAAGAGTATAAATCGCCAATCTCCAAGCTTTGTCGCTCCCCATGTAGCAATTATTGGAGCTAAAAAAGAAGCTATCGCTTTAATAAATTGGCCAAATGTTAGTGAACTTGACATCTTGCCTCCTGTCACGATACTTGCTAACAATGGATTAAGAGAGACTTGCATTAAGGTGTTTCCAACTCCTAATAAGACAAAGGAAACTAACATCATTGAGAAACTATAACTTACCAAGGGAATAAACAGAGATAGCATTGTAATTAGCATACTTAAAAGAACTGTTTTCTTGCGGCCGATTTTATTCATCAGCAAACTAGTAGGAATGGCTAAAACGAGGAAACAGATAAAAACCATTGATGGCATTAGATTTGTCAACGTATCTGAAAGATTAAAATCAATCTTAACGTAATTTGCAGCTATTCCCACTAAATCAACAAACCCCATCACAAAAAATGCAAGCATTACTGGTAATAGCACGATAATTTTAGACGAATTATTCATATCACATTTTTTATTTTTAATAATAAATACTTTATCTGACTGTAAGGCAATATATATTAATTAGAGTTCAACATTTCTTTGGTCAGGTTAATGCTGTCCATGAAAAGATGAATTGGTAATTTTCAATTAAATATATGTTTTTCGGTCTAATTTAAAATCTGGTTAATTTCAAACTGACAAATCAAGTCTTGATTATTTTGTTTAGTTAGTCCAGATTGATTTTAAAGGGCATACAGCTAATTCTTGAACTTCAATATTATTTCCAAAGAAATTGAAACCTTCGGTATTGTTTTGCATAGGTTTCCTTTCCATTGAATAAGAAAACATTCCACCATCAACAAAAATTTCAATCGACGTTTTATCAAATATTATATCTGCACTTATTTCCATGCTCGTTCTATCTTCAGGGGAATAAAACATTCCATTAATTGTATTAAAATTCATGTCATATTCAAATACTGGTTGACCATATAGGCTTAATCCTGCATCAGTAGTATGCGATAATTTAATTTTTGTTCTTATGCGGAAGCTTACCTCGTCTTTAAATTGTTGTAATACATCAGATGCTGTTTTTGCATCAAGTTTCAACCATCTTTTCATTTCACCTTCTAAAGTACCCACTTCTTCTACAGGATTATTGAATAATCTAATTCCTTCCTTTGTAGTTCTTAAGGTTAATTCTGTTGGTATAAGCATTAAGTGCTTAAATGGCATCTTCGTGTGCTCAATTCGACCCCAGCCTATTTGAATACGTCTACCATCCGAATCGGGTATATTATTAAATGTCTGGGCAGCGTAAAGTGCCCCATGAGTGTAATAATATTTTCCGGCTTCAGGTGTAAAAGTTTTCCCATCAAAACTACCAATCATATAAGTTCCCGAAGCACCATACATTACCCATTTAGTTTTGGACTTATTATTATCAACAGCAAGTTCAAAAAGTTGTGGGCATTCAAAAAATCCACTTGTGTGGCTTTGATATTCCCAATCTTTCATATTCAATGATGTATATATTGAATGTCCGTCACGTTCATAAAGTACCATGACCCATGATCTGCTTGGTTTATGCCAGAACACATGAGGGTCTCTAAGATCTTTGCTGTTCCATTCAGCTTTAGAATCAATAACGGGATTACCTGAATATTTAGTAAAACTGCGACCTTTATCCAAACTATAAGCAAGGCATTGTCGTTGGTTGTCAGGGCTGTCAACTGTATAAAATGCAACCATTGGGGGAATCCCGTCTTTTCCAAATCCCGATGTATTATCATAGTCAATTACTGCAGAACCAGAAAAGATAGTTCCCATAGAATCGGGCAACAAAGCTAAAGGTAATTCTTCCCAGTGGACAAGATCTTTACTAACAGCATGTCCCCAGCTCATGTTTTCCCATTCATGTTCAAAAGGATTATGTTGATAGAACAAATGATATTCACCATCAAAATACACCATCCCATTTGGATCATTAATCCAACCTCTTTTTGCACTAAAATGGACCTGCGGCCGGTTCAATTCTTTGTAGAGTGTTTCATATCCATTGATGATATCATCCTGATATATCTTTGTCAAACCTTTATTATTCCCTTTATAGTATATTTTAAGTTCTCTTCCAATGTAGGAACTTACGTCAAAAAAGACCCAATAGTCAGGTTCTTCAGGAGCCAAACGTATTACAAACTCAAGCAATGTTTTATCATCGATGAGCAATAACATCTTTTCCTGTTTTTCACTTTGGGAAATAGGAATATTTAAATACTGCTTATCAATATCAATAGAGTAATACTGATTTAATGAACTAGCTGTATCCTTAACTTCTGTTTTACATGAAACAATTAATAAGGCCATAAAAATCGGCAAGAATTCAATTTTCCTCATGTTTTAAGGTTTTATTATTTAATTTAATTATTTAAAAAATGGAAACCCAACTTGTATATCCTTTAGCAAAATGTGTCTTTTAATAGATGCTTTTCATTTGATAAGCATCGAGGGATAGCAATTGCGCTGATTTTCCCTGAGCCCTAATTGAAACTCCTATACTATTTTTCAAGCCGGGATATACCCTTGCTGCAACACATTGTCTGTTATTTACAAAAACCTCAACAACACTTTTGTCAACAAAAATTCTTAATGATAGTTTCTCTTCTGGGTTAATTGTAACAGGGGCTGTTTCTGGAGCCCTGGACATAACATCCGGTAAAACAGAAGAATATGATGTTTCAAGAGAAACTAGACTATAGCGCGGGTTGGGTGGTGTACCTCTGAAACCTCTTTCCTTGTAAAATGCGATTCGGGTAAACTCTTCTTTATTATTTGAACGTAGTACATTGATTTCAACCATTGGGGCTTCTTTTAAATCAATCTCTGCAACAATTTCAATCGCATTCCCCTTAATCTTATTTAGCACAATTTCTTTGTTAGCAGGAAGTTCCATTTGGCCAATATGTTGATGTTGATATCTTAATGATTCAATATTGCCCGCAGGTTGAATTCCAATTTCTTCCCTTGATTTTAGGGTTAATAACCTGGGTAATGTCATTATTTGATTCCAACCTTTTGTTGGTTTCCCTGGGTTCATATTGAAAATGACAACAACTCCTCCCTTGCCATCGGGTGCAGCAGATGGAGCATGAACCCCTGCAGGGGTTGCTGCTCCAAAATTAAATTTACCACTAGAAGTTACTATAAACTTATCTCTTAACTTGTCATAATCACCAAGCAGATATTGTCCTCCACTCATATGGCTGAAAAAAGGAAGTATATAACGGTCACCAATTGGCCAGAAATAAGGGCAAGCTCCATCATCACCCAAAAGAGTATGTCTTTCACCTTCTGTAAACTCATGCATGTATTCCCATTTGGTAAGATCAAGAGATCTGAACAAGAAATTAGCTCTTACTGGCATTCCTCCTGGTCCTGGCAATGTGCCTCCTGATAATGAATAATATACACTATCTTTTTTCCAAATACAGGGATCAAACACCCTGTAGGCTAAAGGAAATCCAGTTTTACTTTTTATTGGTATCACTGGTCCGTTTGTTATTTTTTCCCAGTTTAACAGCAAAGGATCACTTGATATTGCAACCATGTTTCCTGCCCTTGTTCCATGATACATGGCAATAACCCTGTTTTCTTCCACAAAAGTGGTTCCTGAAAAGCATTGATATTCTGGATCTGGATATATTGCATAAGGAAGATCTTTCCAATGAATCAAATCTTTACTAACTGCATGTCCCCAATGCTGCCTTGTGTCTTCCGGAGGATATGCCTGATAAAACAAATGCCACTTCCCCATCCAATAACATAAACCATTGGGATCATTTAGATTACCTTCAGGATTAACATAATGATAAATTGGCCGATAAGGATCCGATGACAGGTCATTTCTTGATTTATTGAATCTTAACATTAATGGATTAGTATTCAGTTCCGCTTCTTGTTCCTCAAGATTTGATGAAAACTTGTATTTTGGGACTTTGGAAGAGTAATCTTGTTTTAGATCTTGTCCATAAAAAAGCTGATTATTTCCAAATAGGAATGCAATAAGAATCAAACTGACCAAGAAAAATGTTCTCGTATGATTTATTATTTTCATCATAAGTAACTTATTATGAATGTATTTAGTCTTGAATTTTATCACTATTTACTGATAAATATTTTTCATTTGCCAAGCTTCAAGAGATTTCAGTTCACTGTTTTGTCCATGCGAACATATCGAAAATCCGATACTATCATCACGGCTTGGATATACCCTTAAAGCAACACATTGTTTTCCGTTGGCAAATACTTCAACAACACTTTTATCAATAAAAATCCTGAGTTTTAAGGTCTCTTCCTTACTCATGACAAAGGACCCAGTTTCAGGACCTCTGGGACGGACATCAGGGTGGAGAGATGAATGTGATGACTCAATTGAAATAAGACTTTCTGCAACTGGTCTAAAAGAATAATTTCGAATTTGATCAGGTCTATTTAATTGGCTTCCAGGAATGCGAGCAATTTCGCCATATCTATAATCACGACCAGGACCCATCCCACGTTCCCTATAAAAATTGATCTGAGTGTACTCTTCCTTTCTTGCAGAACGCAAAACATTCATTTCTATTACTGGAGCATCTCGCGGATCAATTTCAAGGTTTATCTCCATTGCGTCCCCCTTAATATTTTTAAAAATAATCTCCTTGTTTGCCGGGAGAGTTCTTGGGGCTTCTTTGCGATAGTCTGTGCGAAGGGATTCTATATCACCAGCTGGCTCCTGAAGTATCTCATTATTTTCTGTCAAGGTCAGTCTTCTGGCAAGTGTGAAGATCTGATTCCATTCTCCTGTCGGTTTACCCGGATTCATATTAAAAATGATAATTAATCCACCGTTACCATCTGGAGTTGCAGAAGGTGCATGGACTCCCGAGGGAGCTGCTGGTCCGAAATTAAATTTTGCTCCATGACTAACAACGAATTTATTTCGTTCAGTGTCGTAATCACCAAGAAGATACTGCCCCCCACTCATGTGACTGAAAAATGGCATAATGTAACGGTTTCCAAGCGGCCAAAAATATGGACAGGCATAATCATCACCAATTAGAGTAAATCGATCACCTTCAACAAATTCATGCATATATTGCCAATTTATCAAATCTGTTGATCTAAAAAGATAACATTCGGCTATTTGTCTTTCACCGGGTCCTTTAGGTGCTCTTCCAGCCGATAAGGAGTAATAAACGTTATCCCGTTTCCATATACACGGGTCAAAAACGCTATATGGTAATGGGAAATTTGATTCTGACACAAGTGGAATTGCAGCACGGTCAGAAGTTGTTTTTTCCCAATTTAACAATAATGGATCCTTAGATACAGCAACCATATTCCCCACTCCTGTTCCGTGGTACATTGCAATTACCCTGTCTCCATCCACAAGAGTACTTCCGGAAAAAACAGCGCGTTCTGGATTCGGATAAATAGCATAAGGAAGGTCTTTCCAATTTACAAGATCTTTGCTTATAGCGTGTCCCCAATGCTGTCTAGGATCCTCAGGAGGATAGGCTTGATAAAAAAGGTGCCAATAACCCTTCCAAAAACACAATCCATTTGGATCGTTCAAGGTACTTTCAGGACTAACGAAATGATATACAGGCCTGTATTTATCAGATGCTTGTCGGCTCCTCGACACGGCGAAACGAGTCATCAATGGGTTTGTTTTTAATTGAGATTCCTGTTCTTCCAGCGAAGTTGGATATACAAACTTGGGAACTTTTGAGCTATTATCAGGCAATTTTGTCTGACCATCAACTACCTGAAGACTAACAACGATCATATTTAAGATTATTATTAGACAGAACTTAAGAATAAATTGTAAGTTTTTCATTTTATGTATTGTATTTATTTAATTCGATTTAATTATAAGAGGAAAAGGATAGTTTTATAATTAATTAAGAAAAAAGGATTGAAAGCTTTCTTAATTACAGCAATCAGTATAACTTAAGTAGAGTCATTAATTTTGATTATTTAATTCAATTTCCAATCAATTAGTAAAAATATGGCATTTGAAGTGTGGCTTATTAATGATAAAAAGGATCCCATCTTAATTCGTTAATACTTTTTTTCACAATGTTGATGCCCAACAAATAAATCATTTATTTCTTCAGTGAACAAAATCCATCTCAAAATTTTCTACTTCAATAATCATAGATACTTTTCATTTGCCAAGCATCAAGTGATTTGAGTAATGCCTCACGGCTATGAGCTTTTAAGGAAACCCCGACACTATCATCTCTGCCTGGATATACTCTTATGGCAACACACTGTTTCCCATTAACGAAGACTTCAACAACACTTTTGTCAATGAAAATTTTAAGATTTATATTTTCTCCAGGATCTAAGGGGAAAGCAGCTGTTTCAGGAGGCCTTATTTTGACATCTGGTAGAATTGATGACTGATCAGATTCAATTGAAATAAGGCTCTGCGTAGCTCTTGCACCATGGTGGAGATTTTGCTGACCGGTTAATGCAACCAAGAGGTCAGATGGTAACATCACAGTTCCATCTCCAGATTTATACTCTAAGCCCTTTGAAAAACCTTTATCTTTATAAATAACAATTTTTGTATATTCCTCTTTTTTGGGAGACCTTAAAATATTCATTTCAACAACCTGGGAGTGTAACATGTCAATCTCAGCATTGATTTCCATTGCATTCCCTTTTATATTTTTTAACTCTATTTCTTTGTTCGCAGGTAGTTTTAAGTTTTCCAGTTTTTTACCTCCATAATGTAATTGTGAAAAATCTGCAGCAGGTTCTTGTCCTAAGATATCTTTAGAGATCAACTTTAAGCGGCGAGGCAAAGTCATTATTTGATTCCATCCTTCTGTTTGTTTCCCTGGATTCATGTTAAACATTATTAAAATATTACCTTCCCCATAAGGAGTAGCAGATGGGGCATGAACACCACCCGGACCTACGGCACCATGATTGTACTTGCCACCAGAAGTAACAATAAATTTGTCATTCAACTTATCGTAATCTCCAAGTAAATATTGTCCCCCACTCATGTGACTAAAAAAGTTTAAAATATAACGATCACCAATAGGCCAGAAATAAGGGCAAGCACCATCATCTCCAATAAGAGTAAATCGATCACCTTCAACAAATTCATGGAGATACTCCCAGTTGTAAAGGTCTTTAGAACGAAAAAGAAAATTCGCTCTTATTGGGCTCCCACCAAGATCACCGTTAACCCGACCTCCAGATAATGAATAATAAATCCCATTCTTTTTCCAAATACAAGGATCAAATACACTGTATGGTTGAGAGAAGCCAGAATTGCTTAAAAGCGGAATTACAGCATTTCCACTAACCTTTTCCCAGTTCAGTAGGAATGGATCTTTTGATACTGCAACCATATTTCCAGCCAGTGTACCATGATACATGGCAATAACGCGATCCTCTTCTACTAAAGTAGTCCCTGAAAAAACAGCTCTTTCTGGATTTGGATAAATTGCATAAGGAAGGTCACGCCAAAACACAAGATCCCTACTAATAGCATGTCCCCAGTGTTGCCGGGGATCTTCGGGTGGATAAGCTTGATAAAACAAATGCCAATAACCATTCCAAAAACATAATCCGTTTGGATCATTAAGATTTCCTTCAGGATTTACATAGTGATAAACAGGCCTGTACTTATCAGTACTTAATCGCTTTCTCGATTCATTCATTCTTTTTACCAATGGGTTTTCTTTCAATTGCAACTCCTGTTCTTTTAATGAATTACTAAAAGAAAACTTTGGCACTTTTGAAATAAAGTCTGGTAAAGGCTTTTGGGAATAACATGGAATTGTTAAATTACCTAAAAGGATAATCAAAACTAGTGAGTATTTCATTATAGTTATGTTATTCATCATAATACTTATTAAGTTTGAATTAGTTTTCGAAATATTCCATATTGGTTGGTTAATTTGTTCACCAATAAACAAGGAGTATTGATTCTTAACAAAAAGTATTAAGTAGCTGAAGATATAACGTCTTCAGCTACTTAACGTACCTAACCTGATCCGATCATGTTTGATAACTATTTACCACCCGTGATTCTGAATATAATTACCATCAACCAAATTTATCTGTTGCTGCGGAATTGGCAGATATTCGTCTCTGTTCTTTTTAAAATGAGCATCTTTTAGAAAAGCAAATCTCTCTTTTTCTATCTCAAAATATTCATTTAATGTTTCTGCTGCAATCCCCCATCGGACAAGGTCAAAGAATCTAGGACTCTCCATTGCGAACTCAAGTCTTCTTTCAAAACGAAGTGCTTTTTTTGCATATTCTTTCGTCCAGTCACAATTAACTCCATCAATGTATGGCTCAATTTTATAATTACTAATTGGATCCCCATTTGCAAAAATCAACTTTCCCGTGCTATTTTTTGCTCTTTCTCTTATTTGATTTATTATGGGAAGTGCTTCAGTTTCACGATCAAGCTCAATTAGTGCTTCAGCTTTCCAAAGGAGGACATCATCAAATCTGATAACATCACTGTTTAAAGCTGTAGCGATAAATGCACCATACTTTCTGAAAGTTGGATCTCCTTTTGCAACAACCTCTTTCATTGTTGAGTAATATCCATAAATATGGGGGGCCCTCCTCCAGTTTGACTGATAAATCCAATCAGATACATATTTGAAGGGATGCCCTGTAACTCCAACTGTATGATCAAATCTTGGATCAATTGTATTATCCCAGAAATCTTCAGGATCTCTTAAAATTATTTCATTAAAAGTATCAAGCAACGGTAATCCATCTGCATCAGTTCTAAATGCATTAACCAGGTTTTGGGTAGGATTATGAAAATCGCAACAGCCATATTCTGGTGCCATATTATAATTCAAACCTGTAGCTTTGTTTATTCTACCCGAAGGAGTACCATCGTCAACTGAAAACTGGATTGCAAAGATTGATTCCGGTCCATTCTTGGTATCGACTAAAAAATTATTAGCAAAATCTGGTGATAAATAGTGTTTACCAGAATTAATCACAAAATCAGTGAGTTCAATAACTTCTTGCAATCTTTCTCTATTGATATTAACAACATCGTGTTTTTCGTTTTGCTCATAAGCTTGATAAAGCCTCACTTTTGCAAGATACGCCCATGCAGCTGTCTGACTAGCCCTTCCAACTTCATTCTGCACTAATGGCAGATTATTTGCAGCAAATTCAAAATCTTCTGCAATCTTGTTCCAATATTCATCATTTGTATAAACCAAATTGGGTATAGTCTTGATATCTTCTTTAGGGACTAATTCATCCACCCAAACAGGATTTTTAAATAATATCTTTAATAAAAATTGCCAATGGCCTCGTAAAAAGCGTAATTCTGCCTCCCTCTGTACCTTATCAGGAAACTCATCCTCGGTTGCAAGATTAACTCTATACAACGCATCATTAGCACGTCCTATTCCTTCATATACATTCGTCCAAAATCTGTTGGGTTTAGCAAGGTCTGTACGAATAGTCACAAATTGTTCCATATAATCCATTTCGCCCTGATCACCAACACTCCCTCCACCTTTAAAAGCATCATCTGATCTTACGCTTCCCCAGATCCACATATGTGAAATCGCAGGATCCCAGTCATCATTTCCTAGTGATGCATAAGCTGCTATTACCATTTTCTCAAGGTGTTCAGGAGCATTAAGCATACCTCCTTCCATTTTCCCCTTCGGATTATAGTCTAAAAAGCCATCAACACAGGAAACAACAAAAATCACAATAAAAAATAGCATGAAGTGTTTAATATATTTTTTCATAATTATTGATTTTTAATTGTTACAAAGTTACATTTACCCCCATGGTAAGGACAACAGGCCTAGGATAGAGTGTACCTGGGGTTTCAGGATCTGGGCCTGTAAAACTTCCTTTTCCAGTTGGTTTAATCAAAAGAAAATTTTCACCCATTAAATAAATACGCAATAAATCAACCTTCAATTTTTGAGAAATATTTCGTGGTAATGTATACGACAAAGTTGCATTTCTAATTTTGAAGTAGTCACCTTTAACAAGCATATAGTTTGAAGACCTTGTTTCATTGTTTCTGTTAACCGCGGACAACATAGGTATATCAGAGCTTGGGTTTTGAGGAGTCCAAGCCTCTAAAACGCGTTTGCCAAAATTCATCCCTTGCCCGCTTGCGAAATCAGTGGACCCTTTCAAACCATCACTGACTGTTTTGCCCGCAACTCCTTGTCCAAAAATTGTAAAAGAAAAATTTTTATAGCCAATTTCTGCATTTATTCCATATTCAAAATCAGGCAAGGTTGTGCCAATCCAATCCTGATCATACGTGTCAATTACTCCATCATGATTCATATCCACATAACGCAACCTTCCGACACCATTCCCTGGTTGTTCAGCATGAGCAGCCACCTCTTCTTCATTTTGAAATATCCCATCCGTCCAATATCCAAATACAGAAGTTACTGAATGGCCCAGAATAGTTTTTTCCTCATTTCCAGCATATGATTTCACAACTGATTCAGGCAAATATGTTATTTTATCACGGAACGAAGTTACAGAGCCCAATAAATTGTAAGAAAACCCACCAATCTGTCCTCTGTTCCCTAAAACTATTTCAAAACCTTTGTTTTTCATTGTTGCTCCATTGAGGAATTGATAAGAACCTTCGCCCATGGCTGCTGGATAAGGGGGTCTGGTTAAAATATTTCTAGTATTCCTGGAAAAATAGTCGAACGAACCGATAAGTTTTTCATCAAAGAATCCAAAATCAATACCAAAATTCATCTCGGATGTGGATTCCCACTTGAGATTTGAATTAGCAATCTGGGTGGCGACATAACCGGATGGCAAATTACCAGTACTGGTACCGTTAATGTCATACGCAGTCCCGGTAATTCTATTTCCTGATTGAGAACCGTAATTTGTAGCATAAAGTCCAAATCTTGCCTCATCCCCGATCTCCTGATTACCTACAATTCCGTAGCCGGATCTTAATTTAAGATTGGAAATATAAGTTGCATTAGCCATAAATGCTTCTTTATCAATCCTCCACCCTAAAGTCGCTGCAGGGAAAAATCCAAATCTATTATTTTCTCCAAATCTTGATGATCCATCAACACGAAGAGTTGCAGAAGCAAGATATTTGTCACTCCATGAGTAGTTTATTTTACTAAAGTAAGATAATAACTGATGTCCTGATCGATATCCTGAGAGAGTGGCAACACCCGTACCAGCACTAAACTGAAAATAATCAAATGTTTGATCGGCAAACCCTTCTTTATAGCCTAAAATTTGTTGATAATCATTTTTGATTGCTTCCATGCCTAAGAGAAAATCGAATTTGCTTCTTTCTATTTGAATATTATAATTAGCTATAGTTGACCAAGTCCAATTAAATTTGGAACCTTTTAATTTTTCCATATAGTTAATTAGCCTACTCAAAAAACCTTCTTGATATGTTCTTTCAAATGCCCACTTTGTAACATCATCATAATCAATTCCAAATGTAGATCTTAGTAACAAATTCTTTATAGGCTTCGCTTCGAGATATACATTTCCAAATAGCATCAAATTATTTACTCTATTATCACGATGTAACCAAAGAACATGCAAAGGATTATTCCTATCGGAAAAACCAGTACCAGTGGGTCCAGCAAAATCACCATTTGCATCAAAAACAGGTAGTCTAGTCTGCATAAAAAAAGCATTACTAATCACTGTTGTACTATTGAAATTAGCAATACCAGGACCATTATGATCACCACTCAACGGAGCTTCCTCAGACCTTGCAATATGCAAATCTTGTCCTATTTTAATTTTGCCATCAAGAAAGGAAACAGAACTGTTTATCTGACCATTTATTAAATCAAAGAAATTATGTTTGATAACAGACTTATTATGATGATGGCCTACACTGATTAAAAGTGAGCTATTCTCTGTTCCTCCAGAAATGACTATCGAATTATTCGTTATTAAACCTTGTCGGAATATTGCTGATTGCCAGTCAGTATCTGTTGACCTTAACAGGGGATTGTTTCCTACAAATTCAACAGGTATAATTTTGTCAAGTACAGGGATACCATTTTCAGTATGCCAATCATAAGTGTATCTGGCTTCTAATTCGATAGGGTCAGTCCCGTCATTGACAGCAGCCTGCCATAATGCTCTTCCATATTCTTCAGTGTTACATACCTTGATTCTGCGAGTAAACCACTGTGGTGCAGTACTCGAATTAAATTCGACTTTGAATTTGTCTTTCCCCTTTCTTGTAGTTACAATAATAACTCCATTTGATGCTCTGGAACCATAAATGGATGCAGCAGCAGCGTCTTTTAACACCTGTATCGATTCAATACTATTCGGATCCATATAATTAAATACATTAGCATCTTTTGATGGAATACCATCAATAATGTATAAAGGACTCGTATTTCCTAAGGTATTAATACCGCGGATTAACAAATTTCTGGTTCTTCCTGTTGGATCACCTGTGGTTTCAATATAAAGCCCGGGTACACGACCTTGAAGTGCTTGCATCATATTCGCGGATACTTGATCTGCAAGAGTCTCTAAATCAACCACTGATACAGCTCCGGTTAAATCAACTTTCTTTTGTGTCATGTAACCCGTAACGACTATTTCATCTAGCAGGCTCACAGATTCAGATAAATTAAAAGTTACAAAGGTGGACTCACCAATTTGGATCTCCTGAGTATTCATTCCGACGAACGAACACACCAAAATTGCATTAGGACTTACTGAAATTGAGAAATTTCCATCTGGTCCAGAAAGCACTCCGTTTGCAGTCCCTTTTTCAAGGATTGTTGCACCTGGAAGAGCCTCTTTCTGCGTGGCATTTAAGACTTTTCCTGCAATTTGAATTTGCTGTGCATTTGTTTCTGCAAAGAGTAAAATGAATAAAACAATCAAAAAATCCCTGAGAAATCTTTGATTGAACAATCGTAAATGTACTCTTCTCATAAATTAATAATTAAGGGTTAATAAGTATAAAAAAATGACATATTGACCATTCCACGTTAATCTTACAATCTAGATAATGACAGATATTATTTTGTCTATTTTCCATTAAGCATCATATTATAATCATTTATTTTTCGACACAATCGCTTCTATTTCTGATATCTCATAATGGGGCGTAGCTCCTGTCTTAGTTGCAACAAGTGCTCCTGTCGCACAAGCATAATTTAATGCACTAACTATTTGGTTGCTATCTAGGTAAATTGCAAGAAATCCAGCTAAAAATGCATCCCCCGATCCTACCGTATCTACAACATTAACCTTGTATCCCTGATGCTCAATTAGTTCATTTTGATGATAAATCAAAGCTCCATTAGCTCCCCTGGTTAAGCATAACATGTTATTCTGATATTTTTCCGCAAACCATTTAATAAGTTCATTAGTAGAATAATTTTTATTATACCAGCTTCCAACAACCCTAAGTTCTTCATTATTCAACTTAACAATATCAGCCTTGTTTAACAGTTGTTCGACAACCTCTTTTTCAACGTAAGGAGATCTGAAATTTACATCTATCAATTTTAGGCAATTATTTTCCAGTAATGATAGGATAGTATCACGAGTCATAGAATGTCTGCTAGCTAGTGTTCCGTAAATCAATACGTCAGTCTCTTCTGCTGTATTTCTTAGCTCTTTTGTCAGTTCTATTTTATCCCAAGCAACATTATCAATAATATCAAATCTAACTTCATTATTTGCACCAAGAATAACCTCGACAGTACTTGTCGGTAAATCAGTATCTGTTTGTATCAGGCTTATGTCCATTCCATTATCAACGAGAAAGTCCTTTAACTGTTTCCCCAATTGGTCATTTCCGACTTTTCCTGCGAATTTTGAATCGAATCCAAATTTCTTTAGATGCAGAGCTACATTCATTGGCGCACCCCCTGCTTTTGCACCTGAAGGAAGCATATCCCAAAGCATTTCTCCGACACAAAGGACTTTCGTATTTTTAAGATTGATTTTTGTCATCATATAAATAATAAGCTATGTTAAGACTACAATTTTTCTTTAAACTTAAGTTAAAATCATCTTTTACGGGGGGAAAAACTGATCAATTGGGGGAGGAACAGGGTTCAGATCAATGGAATGTTCATCACAAGCTGGCATGCTAGCTGATGAATGAGAAAAAGCTATTAACGGATAAAACAATGAATAATAACCATTTATCCGTCAAGAACAAACAAAATGTGTGCTATGACATGCAGGCAATGTCAGAAAATTAATCATCCATTCATCTCAGCCTTGTAGTTGTTGAAGAAGATGAAAATTTGATTGAAGCAGAAAATGATTTGTAAAAATAAGCCTAATGTCAGATCAAGAATTGAATATTACAACTTAAGAATGATTCCAGCAGTTTTTAATAAAGTCTGATTGTACCGTATGCCGCGTTTATTTTGACCCGGGATTCCGGAGATTCTTCGTTTCCCATTATTCCTTCAACATTTGTCGAGTTATTTTCCACAATCCTCTTTATATTTCTGTAATTATTCTCCCTGAATTTCAGTTCGCCGTATGAGGCACTACCATTCAGTCTGTAGCTGGCGGCATCGTCTATTCCGATCTTTACACCGGTATAACGTGTTTTCAGGTCGATGGATTCAAATTCTGCAGGCACCCTGTCGATGCTGATGGAGCCGTATGAAACATCAAATTCAAGTTTCCTGGTGATTGTCCCTATATTTATAGTGGTATATCCTGAATTGAGGACGAGGTTGTTGATAGTATTTATTTTAAGGTTATCATATTTTAAATCACCGACCAGTGAGCTCACTGTGCCAAGCTGGATTTTTGAATATTTGCTGTCAATCAGCAGGGCCTGACTGAGTGAAATAGTGAAATTGCTGCAGTATCTGAATGCTGCATCCAGCCAGCCGGCTTCTTCAACCGAACCATTGCCGTAGGCCATGATGATGCTGTTAAGCGGTTTTTCATTCCCTCTCGAGAGATTGCCTGCTGTAAGGTTTCCGTACTTGATATCCAGGGCTGCATGACCGGAAAGGTCGTCAAGAATTGTGTTTCCGTATCTGTTAACCAGTTCGAGGTTCATATTTTCCGGCATTTTCACTTTATAGTCAATGCGGAAGCGCCTGGATTCACTGTTCCATCCTGAGAAGCTGAATTTTGAACTGATAACGGTTCTGGCTGAAATACGATCAGAATCTTCACTGAATTCCACGTCGATATAGCTGAGAAGCATTTCAGCCTTTTCCCTGTTCGGATATCTGAGCGTAACCCTTACATCAATAATAACCCGACCAGTTTCAGAGGTTTGAATATCGATATCTCCGTATCTGTTACTGAGGTCAAGGACCATGGAGGGTGTCACCATGAATTCCTCGTGGTATTCCTTTTTGAGTTCCGTCTGTCCGTTCAGTAAGGCCGTCAGAAGGACTGAAGCCAGGAACAGGCTTGCTGACCTATATTTCAGTGTTTTCATCTGTCTATAATTTAATTTTAATGGTCAAATAGTCTGCCCCGATAAATCGGGGAGCCTGTCCCGATTCATCGGGAAACTCCCATGAATCTAAAGTCGTACCCGTGTGTGTAAAATCTTTACATGGTCGTTTCATTTTTTTCTGTATTTTGATTTTCATTCCTCAATGATTGCAACTCATTGACAATGTATGTCATTACTTTAAGCTTGGTCTGGTAATGCTCTATCATTGCACTTATTATCCTTTCATCCCCCGGATTGGTTTTAAGTTCTTTCTGGAGCTGGACATATACCGAATCCATGCTTTTTATTTCGGATTTCAGTATCCTGTCCTGTTCTTCATCACTGACAATATCAACGGATCTGATTTTGTTTTCAAGAAGACTTACCTGGTACATGTAATAATTTTCCACTTCCCTGTATTGTGGTGAAACATCCCCCAGAGTCATCCTGGAACTGGATGGTCTGAGGAAATGCTCCCATGTCCACAGTGATGACAGGGTTACCAGAAGCGTTACGACGGCTGCTTTAAGGAGGTAGGGACCTATACTTCTTTTAATTCTTCCCCTGTGGCTCCTCATTTCCAGTTTTTGGCTGAACCGCCCGAAGTGGCCTTCCGGCGGTTCAGCATCTTCAAACAAATGCGCATTATCCCTGATTATGTCTTCTATAGTTTTCATCTGTCTGTATTTTCATTCCCTGTTTTTTCCGTTATAATGCAGATCCTTCAATAATCTGCTTTTTGCCCTGGAAAGCTGGGATCTTGATGTACTGCTGGAGATATTCAATATTTCAGAAATTTCATCATGATCGTATCCTTCCAGTATATATAGTGAAAGTATTATTCTGTATCCGTCAGGAAGCTCATTGATGGCCATTTTTATTTTTTCAATTTTCAACTCATTTTCTTCATTATTGATTGTTTCTTCCGAGCTGTCGTCAATGATTCCAATGTATGAGTCAATATCTTCAAAGATTGCCTTTCTTTTTCCCAGGGCATCAAGCGAACGGTTTACCACTATTTTTTTCAGCCAGGCGCCAAAGCTCACGGTTCCGGAATAGCTGTCAATTTTTTCAAAGGCTGACAGGAAGGATTCCTGCATGATATCTTCGGCTTCAATCCTGTCGTTCACAATTCTCAGACTGGTGTTATACATTGCTTTATAGTATAATTTGTAAATCTGAAACTGTGCTTTCTGGTCACCGTCTCTGCATCCGTCAATAAGGTCCTGGTGAATGTTCCTGAATGCCGCTTCCGTGTTTGACATCATTATGGAAAGACTAGGTTTTATTTGAGATGCAGCAACCACTTATTTATCATTTTCAGATAAAAGACAGTGGTATTTGATTATTGCTGCATTCATTTCAGGATTTTTTACTGATCCTGAACAAAAAGATCAGGAGGATACCCTGAATAACGCGGTTTGTGCTGTAATCGAGTTCAGAGCCGAACATGCTGTGCGGTATTGAATATACCAGCAACAGTATGACGGAGGCCAGCAGGGTGAGCTGCGGTCTTTTCCTTTTTCTGTTGGCTATGACAGCAGCAATCCAGAAAATGAATGCAATGAGTGTTTTGTTGTCTGTCAGGTCCCATCCGAAAGGAATGCCTGTCCAGAAAGCCCCGAATGCATATTTTTGAACAAGCGGACCAAGTATCATTCCTCCTGCTGTAAGGAGGATAAGTGTCACGAGACCGTATTTTTTATATTCGGGTATTCTGAGAAGGGCCGCAAGTCCTGCACTGGTTGAGAACATCATTGCAATAAACATAATGAGGACATGAGGCAGGAGGACAAAAGCCGGTACTCCTCCCTTGAAGCGGATGACCACGGGCTGATCTTTTAAAACAGTATGAGTGCCTGAATTGTCAGTGATCCCGATATAGTACTGCAGTTTGCCTGCCGGCGGCTGTGCGGGGATATCAGCATAAAACCCGCTTTCCTCCGTCATTTTGAATATCCTGTTCATTACGAAGGAATTCACCGGATATGTTTTATATATAAATGGAACTATCCGGTATTCATCATCTGTACGGAACCTTTTATAGTAAAGCGAAGCCTTTATGGTTGTATCGTTGATTCTCAGTACAATTTCAGGCCTTTCGTCAAGTCCCAGGCTTCTTACAAGCCTGAGTTCATAATGCCTGTTGTTTAAAGTGGCATCTATTCTCCGGGGATGTGTAGGTCCTGTTTTTCTCTGGTAGTATGCTGCCAGTATGGTAATTATGAATGCGAGAAGCCAGACAAGGAATTTTTTCATCAGAACTAATTATAAATGTGCTGCTGTTTAAAGCTGAATCAGCAATGTTATTTTGTTGTTGTCGCGCAATACATCCAGTGTGATTTCCTGGCCATATTTCACCTGTCCCATGCGGAACATGTAATCCTGGATATTACTTACCGTTTTTCCGTTTATTGCTGTAATGATATCACCTTTTTTCATTCCGCCAAGTGCACCCGGTCTTCCGGGAAATACCTCATCGGCTCTCAGTCCGTTTTTTATACTTCCGGCAAAATCGGGCATTATCCCGAGAGTCACGGTTTTTTTCCTGATCGTTCTTGTCGTTTCAGATTTTGGTCCGGATTCCTTGAAAATGAGCCTTTCAGGGGAGGAAGCAAGTTTTTCCGTAATGTTGTAAATCAGGTCTGCAAGCTTTTTCATCCCTTTGTAGTTTATCAGATCCCATGTGTCACCGGGCTTGTGATACTCTGAATGGGCACCCGTGAAAAAGAACAGCACCGGGATATCCTTTCCGTAAAATGATGAATGGTCAGACCGTCCGAAACCTTCATCCGAGAATGCCGGAATTACCAGGCTGGTGTCATTTATTTCCGTGATCAGTTCCCTTAATCCTTCTGCAGTACCGACTCCGCTGACCTGAAGCACCTTTGAACCGGATAATCTTCCCACCATATCCAGATTGATCATTACATTTACTCCCGACAGGTCTATTCCGGGATTCTCGCTATAATATCTTGAACCCAGGAGTCCCTGTTCCTCTCCTGAAAACGCAATAAAAATCATGGTTCTTTCAGGCTTTTTCCCACCGGATGCGAATTTTTCTGCCAGCTCGAGCATCATGGCCACCCCGGATGCATTGTCATCGGCACCCGGATGAATTGCCACGGTATCGCCGGCAAGGCTTGGCGATCCTTTTCCACCCATACCCAGATGGTCGTAATGAGCGCCAAGGATAACATACTCGTCCTTCAGTGTTTCATCCCTGGCGGGAAGCATCATAACCACATTCCTTGCAGTCTTCATTTCCCTTATTATCTCTGAGGATGCACTGGCATTTATTCCCGTCCTGAAGCTTTGTGGCCTGAGGGATGACTGCAGCTGTTTTTCGAGTCTGTTGACGGAGGTGTTTTGTGAAGACAGGATTATGTCGGCTGTTTCCCTTGTGATCCGGATAGCCGGTATGCCAACGGGGAAGTCCTCCGGATTCAGTGATTCGAAAGTATCCAAAGGGTCCAATGATTCTCCTGATACAAGCAATATTCCTGAAGCTCCCATATCCCTGGCCAGAAGTGCCTTTCCCCTGTCATTACCGTAGGGAATGAAAGGACTGACCGGTTTGTCGGTTTCCGGATCTGACCTGAGACTGAGAACCCATTTTCCTTTAACATCAATATTCTGATAATCATCCCATTTAAGACTGTCTTCGTCTATTGAAAAGCCATAGCCGGCAAATACAATTTCTGATTCATCCGCTGAGCCGGAGCTGAATGCAAAAGGCATAAAATCTTTTCCGGGAAGATAGTCTTTTCCATTAATATTCAGGGAATTATTTGTTCCCGCAACCAGTCTGCCGGTGACAGTGAAGTGTTGAAATCCGTCTCCTGACAGAGGCACAAGTCCGCAGGACCTGAACTCATTCATGATGTATTCGGCAGCAAGGCTGTCTCCCTTTGAGCCGGTGAGCCTTCCTTCAAGCAGGTCTGAAGACATGTATTTAATATGATCTTTCAGTTCCCTGACAGTGACCTCTTTCCGGTGCCCGCATGAATATCCGGCTGACAGAGCGGTAAGAAGAACAATTATCTTAAGGCAGAGATAAACATTATTTCTGGTCATGAAAGAAATATTTGTCAGTGGTGCTATTCAAAAAGTTTAAAAGCATCCTTTATAAGGGAAAGCGCTTCCATCATCTGTTCCCCGTTAATCACGAGGGGGGGAGCGAACCTGATAATATGCCCGTGAGTAGGTTTTGCTATCACACCTTTGTCTTTCATTGCGAGGCAGACATCCCAGGCTGTTTTACCTTCTTTCGGTTTTATGACCACAGCATTCAGAAGTCCTTTTCCGCGTACTGTTTCAATCATTTCCGATTTGATGCCCTTCATTTCTGTTCTGAAAATTTCTCCGAGGCGGACAGAATTTTCCGACAGCTTTTCATTTTTCAGAACCTCGAGAGCTGCAATGCCCACTTTTCCTGCCAGGGGATTTCCCCCGAAGGTTGAGCCGTGTTCTCCCGGTTTAATTGTCAGCATGATATCATCATCGGCCAGAACGGCTGATATCGGCATGACTCCGCCGGACAATGCCTTTCCGAGAACCAGAATATCAGGCCGGACACCTTCGTGGTCACAGGCAAGAAGCTTTCCTGTACGGCAGAGGCCTGTTTGAATTTCATCCGCAATAAAAAGGACATTGTGTTTTTTGCACAGTTCATAGGATTTCCTGAGGTATCCTTCATCCGGGACCATCACACCGGCTTCTCCCTGGATGGGCTCAACAAGAAATCCTGCAACATCGGGATCCTGAAGGGCTTCTTCCAGGGCATCCGTATCATTATAGGGGATTATCAGGAAACCCGGGGTAAAGGGTCCGTAATCGCTGGTGGAATCGGGATCGGTCGACATGGAGATTATTGTGATTGTCCTGCCATGGAAATTCCCCTCACATGCAATGATTTTGGCCTTGTTCTGTTCAATACCTTTCTTTTTATATGCCCACTTGCGGCAAAGCTTGATTGCTGTTTCGTCGGCTTCAGCTCCCGAATTCATGGGCAGAACCTTGTCATACCCGAAATATCTGGTTATATATTCCTCATATTCACCCAGGACAGAATTGTAGAACGCCCTTGATGTCAGAGTGACCCTGCCCGCCTGATCTATCAGGGCCTTAATGATTTCCGGATGGCAGTGACCCTGATTAACAGCTGAATAAGCTGATAGAAAATCAAAATATCTTTTCCCTTCAACATCCCATACAAAGGGACCTTCACCTCTTTCAAGGACCACGGGAAGCGGATGATAGTTGTGAGCACCATATTTTTCTTCCCGGTCGATGTAATCCTGTGTCTTCATTTCATTGAATATTATTTGATTAATGTATTTATACAATAGTCTGTAATTTTACTAAAGGTTTTTATTTTATCCAAAAAAGTGTTGCAGCAATGTTGCAACGCTCCACTGTTCCGATTTTCCATCGCTGCAATGCTCCATCATTCCAATGCTCCATCATTCCAATGTTCCATCACTCCAATGCTCCATCACTCCAATGCTCCATCACTCCACCCCCTGCAGATATAAATTTATTCATCACGGGCAAGATCCGGCCTGAGTTTTGTTGTTTTGGTGACTGACTGTTCATGTCTCCATTTTTCTATTTCGGCTGTATTACCCGAAAGCAGGATTTCCGGTACTTTCCAGCCTCTGAAATCGGCCGGCCTTGTATAAACGGGAGGTGCAAGAAGGTCATCCTGAAAGGAATCGGAAAGGGCAGACTGTTCATCTGAAATGGCACCGGGCAATAATCTTACAATTGAATCAGTAATAACGGCTGCGGGCAATTCTCCGCCTGAAAGGACATAATCGCCTATGGACAGCTCAATTGTTACAAGATGATCCCTGATACGCTGGTCAACACCCTTGAAATGACCTGCCAGTATCATTATATTGGTTTTAAGCGACAGGCGGTTGGCCATTTTCTGATCAAACATCAGCCCATCCGGCGATGCATATATAATCTCATCATAATCCCTTTCACTCCTGAGCTTTTCTATGGCTTTCCAGACCGGTTCAATCATAAGTACCATTCCTGCACCTCCGCCGAAAGCATAATCATCAACGCTTCTGTACTTGTCCTTTGCAAAATCATGAAGGTTTACAACATTGATATCGACAACTCCCTTGTCCCTGGCACGTCTGATGATGGAGAAATTCAGCGGACTTTCCAGAAGTCCGGGAGATACAGTAAGGATGTCAATTCTCATCATGCGGATGTTTGCGTAAATATATTTATTTTTGTCTGGAAGTGACCATTTAATTTTCTGTTATGGAATGCCGGCCGGGTTGCGGAGCCTGCTGCACAGTAATTTCGATATCATCACCCATTCCGGGAATGCCGGAAGGGAAACCTGCTGGCGTACCCTGCATACATTTGCTTGATGATTACCGCTGTGCACTTTACGGAGATCCTTCAAGGCCCGCGGTATGTCTGAACTACAGGGCAGAACCCGGCTTTTGCGGTAACAACAGGGAAGAAGCGATACGGATACTTACCTCACTTGAAATCTGAAAAATTTATTTTGCCGTCCGGATTTCTTTAATACCCGGCAGTTATCCATAAATCCCGTTTATCTGCAGTGCATCATTTCCCTGATTCATAAACCACCTTACCGTCAACTATGGTATAATCCACCCTTGTCTTCATAATTTCATTTTCAGGTATTGTAAGAAGGTCCCTGTCGACTATTACCATGTCGGCAAGATATCCGGGTTTGAGCATGCCCTTCCTGTCTTCCATGAACTGGGCGTATGCAGATCCCCAGGTATAATATGTTATTGCCTCTTCCATGCTGAGTTTCTGTTCAGGAAACCATCCTTCCCCCTCTTCTCCGTTCCGGTCTTTCCGGGTAACAGCTGCATACAATCCTTCCATGGGATTGAGCGGCTCTACCTGGTAATCCGTTCCGAAGGCAAGGACTGAACCTGCATTCAGCAGACTCCTCCATGCGTATGCACCGGCGGATCTTTCAATTCCTATTCGTTTTTCATAGAACTTTTTGTCGGTAATGCAGTGGGTCGGCTGCATGGATGGAATGACTCCCAGCCGGGCAAACCGCGGAATATCTGCCGGAGTCAGTGTCTGGGCATGTTCACTGCGATGCCGGCTGTCGCGTCTGCCATTCTCTTTGATTGCTTTTTCAAAAGCATCCAGAACCCAGGTGTTTCCCTTATCACCTATTGCATGGACAGCTATCTGGAAGCCCGTTTTATCGGCGGCAAGGACCATTTCCTCAAATTCATCGTATTGCCACATTGCCAGTCCCGATGTACCCGGCTCGTCAACAAAGGGTTCATGCATTAGTGCGGTGCCCGATCCCATGCTACCGTCAATGAAGGCCTTGAGGAATCCGAATCTGATCCAGTTGCCTTCACCGGGATATTTTTTTTCCAGTTCCCTGTACCGGCTGAGAATTTCCGGATCACTGTCAAGAGACCGTCCGATATCTATCCTGCAGGTAAGCTCTCCTGCTTCCTGAAGTTTTTCGTAAGCCTCAAAACCGGCACTGCCTGCATTCTGAACACTTGTTACTCCAAGTTCACGGGCATGCTTCATAGTCATGAGATACCCCTGCCAGGTCTTTCGGGCAATCTCTTCAGCTGTCAGTTCCGTTTTAACTTCTCCGGTTTTTGCCAGGCCCATTGCTTTCTCCTTAAGTATTCCCGTAGGTTCGCCTGTCAGAGGATCTCTTTGAATTTCACCCCCGAAGGGATCAGCTGTGTTTTTTGTTATTCCCGATTTCTTCAGTACATAGCTGTTTACCAGTGTTGAATGACCGTCGGCTCTGGCAAGGATAACAGGGTTGTCAGGCGATACTTTGTCAATAAGCTCTTTGGACGGCCATTCCTGCGTGGTGAACATTTCATGATCCCAGTGTCCTCCCCTGATAATTTCCCCGGGCTTTGACTTTTCAACCCGTGCTTTTACCTTTTCGGTTATCACGGAAGGATCGGTGGTGTAGCGGAGTTCTATGTAATCCGGATCCAGTGGTCCGAAGTGAACATGTGCGTCATTGAATCCGGGAATAACAAGTCTGCCGGAGGCATCAATCACCCTGGTTTTTCCTGGTTCTATGAATTTTTTGATTTTGCTTGTCTTTCCAATGGCAATTATCTTCCCGTCGTTCACTGCAACAGCTTCGGAAAGCGGATTTGAGCTGTCAATAGTTAGGATTTTGCCGTTCAGGATAACCAGGCCGGCTGTCTCACGCTGTCCGCAGGAAGATATTAATATCATGAAAACAAGTGATAGAGAGAGTAACAAAGGTTTCATAAGTGTACAGATTTTGACCGGAAATATATTAAAATAATCATTCAATAGTATTTTTTACTTCATTTTATGAATTTTGTGACATTAATAACAGAGAACATATCTGAAAATAAATAATTTCGCAGGAAAATCAAATATATGAATATTGTACTTATAGGCTATGGCCGGATGGGTCATGAGATTGAAGAGATAGCCGTAAAACGGGGGCATACCATCAGTCTTGTCATTGATGTGGCCAATAAATCGGATTTGTATTCGGGTAAAATTAAAAAAGCAGATGTTGTCATTGAATTCACCCTGCCGGAGGCTGCTTTTGAAAATATTTCAGCCTGTCTGGAGATGAAAATCCCTGTTGTATCAGGCACTACGGGCTGGCTGAAGGATTATGACAGGGCCAGGGAACTGTGCATTGAAAACGGGACTTCCTTCATTCATTCTTCCAATTTCAGCATAGGTGTCAACCTGTTTTACAGGCTCAGTTCGGAACTGGCTGAATACATGAAGCGTTACAATGAGTATAGCGTATCCATTGAAGAGATTCATCATGTAAAAAAGCTTGATGCTCCCAGTGGTACGGCGATTGCCCTTGCAGAAGGAATAGGGGAGCGTCATCCGGGATATGCAGCAGGATGGTGCCCTGAACAGCAAAGGAAGGAGGGTATGATACCGGTAAAGTCGGTAAGGGAAGGGCTTGTTCCGGGAATTCATATTGTTGAATGGGATTCTGAAATTGACACCATCAGTCTGAAACACGAGGCCAGGAACAGGAAAGGCCTGGCTCTCGGGGCAGTTGTTGCCGCTGAATTCATCAGTAACAGAAAAGGTGTGTTTACCATGAGGGATGTTCTGGGATTCTGAATATATTTTATACATTTACCCGCCTAAATAAATTTTTGAAATGAATAAATTCCTTCAGAAGAAATATATAATGTTTGCAATAGCGGCTTTGATATTTCTTCTTGTCGTTGTCTGGATCGGCAATTTCTGGCTTCTTCTGGGATTACCGGTGATATTTGATATTTATGTTTCGAAAAAAGTGAACTGGACATTCTGGAAGAGGAGAGACCGGAAAAACAGTGCTTTTATAGAATGGCTTGATGCAATAATTTTTGCCGTGATAGCAGTCACGCTCATAAACATATTCCTTTTTCAGAACTACAGGATACCGACTCCCTCAATGGAAAAATCACTTCTTGTCGGGGATCATCTGTTTGTCAGCAAGCTTGCATACGGGCCCAGGATTCCCAACACCCCGCTGGCATTTCCTTTTACCCAGCATACAATGCCCCTGACAAAAGGCAAATCCTGGTCAGGTATTGTTCACTGGCCCTATAAAAGGCTTGCCGGACTGGGACATGTGAAGCACAATGATCCCATCGTGTTCAATTTCCCGGCAGGAGATACAGTAGTGGTTGAAGAGCAGGCCACAAGCTATTATGAGATAGTGAGACGAACGGCGAGGGATCTTCAGGCCAGGGATAGTTACGGGAGCCAGGAACCCAAAGCCCCTGAATATTATCTTCCTGCGGCCAGGAAAGAGATATGGAACAGGTATGAGGTTATTTACAGGCCGGTGGACAGGCGGGACAACTATGTAAAAAGATGCATCGCTCTTCCGGGAGATACTCTCGAAATACGGGCAGGGGAAGTTTATATAGACGGGAAAGCTGTTCAGGAAAACAAAACCCAGCAGACAACATATATTGTAGGGACCAATGGAACAACCATCAATCCCAGGGCTTTTGAACGACTGGGAATATCAAGGTCGGATGTGAACATGCTTTCAGGCTCTGCATATTATCTTCCTTTAACGAAAAGCAATGCCGAAACGATTTCAGGGTTCTCCAATGTCATAAGTACTACAGCTGTTTATGGCAGAAAAGGGGAGTATTCTCCGCAGATCTTTCCCTATGACCCTGTCCGTGCGTGGAATGAAGACAATTTCGGACCACTCTGGATTCCCCGGAAAGGTGTGCAAATAAAAATTGATACCTCAAATATTTGTCTGTATGAGCGTATTATTGAAGTTTATGAAGAAAATGAGCTGAGAGTCGTAAATGGCATAATATATATTAACGGAATTGAATCAGACAGCTATACCTTTAAAATGGATTATTATTTTATGATGGGTGATAACCGTCATAATTCGGCTGATTCGAGATGGTGGGGCTTTGTGCCGGAAGATCACATTGTCGGCAAACCCAGGATTATCTGGCTTTCACTGAATAAAGAAGGAAAGGGACTCAGAAAAATACGCCTGAACCGGATGTTTATGAAAATAAAATAAGGTTGCTTCACACGGGGTGAAACAACCTTGTTTCCATATCTTAAATCATTACTGCTTTACTTTTTCTACGATGGCCCTGAAAGCTTCGGGGTGATTCATTGCCAAGTCGGCAAGGGTTTTCCTGTTGAGGGCAATACCTTTTTTACCGAGTTTCCCAATGAATTCGGAATAACTCATGTCATACTGCCTGACTCCTGCATTTATCCTGCGGATCCACAGTGAACGGAATTCACCTTTCTTTCTGCGTCTGTCGCGGTATGCATAGCCCAGTCCCTTATCCAGGGTGTTCTTGGCAACTGTATATAAATTTTTTCTTCCAAGATAATTTCCTTTAGTCTGCCCGAGAACCTTTTTTCTCCTGGCTCTTGATGCTACTGCATTTACTGATCGTGGCATAATTCGATTTTTTTGAAAGTCAGCGTTCCGTCTTACACGGAATCTTGTATGCTGAACAATCGGTTAATACTATATTCTTATAATACTGTTGGTTGGAAATAAAGTGAGAAAGCTTATTTTTTAGCCAGTAAAAGTTTGATATTGTTCGTATCTGCCTTGTCTACCTGACCGGAATAGGTAAGATTTCTTTTCCGCTTGGTTGACTTTTTTGTGAGAATATGGCTTTTATATGCATGTTTACGCTTTATCTTCCCTGTTCCGGTAAATGAGAATCTCTTCTTGGCTCCCGGATTTGTTTTCATTTTTGGCATTGTTCTGTAAATATGTAATTATATCTTTTTTTTCTTTTTGGGTGAAAAGGAGATGATCATTCTTTTGCCCTCAAGCTTTGGAAGCTGATCAACCTTTCCATATTCTTCAAGGTCACTGGCAAAGCGAAGCAGCAGTACTTCACCCTGTTCCTTGAACAATATTGATCTTCCCTTGAAGAAAACATAGGCCCTTACTTTTGCGCCTTCTTCAAGAAACTTGATTGCATGCCTGAGCTTGAAATTGTAATCGTGATCATCAGTGTTGGGGCCAAACCTTATTTCTTTAACGATTACCCGTGAAGCCTTGGCTTTAATTTCTTTCTGCTTCTTTTTTTGCTGATACAGAAATTTTTGATAATCAATGATCTTGCAAACCGGCGGATCAGCATGGGGGGAGATCTCAACGAGATCCAGTTCCATTCTGTCTGCCAGTTTCAGGGCATCCTGAATACTCATAACTTCTGTTTCAATTTCCTCACCTACAACCCTGACCATTTTGGCTGTGATCTTGTTGTTAATCCTGTGAGCCGGCTGCAACACTTTACCGGGATATCTTCTGGCAGGTATGGCTATAACTCTTTCCTCCTGATTTTAGTTAATACTCATTTTTTGTTTTCCCGGTTCTCCACAGTTCCCTCCGGTTATTCTTGTTTCTCTTCTGTTATTCTTATTCCGGTTCAGTTTCTCTTACTCCCTCTCCGGTTATTCTTGTTCCCTCTCCGGTTATTCTTGTTCCTCTTTTGTTATTCTTAATCTTCTCCGGTTATTCTTATTCCGGTTCAGTTTCTCTTACACCCCCTCCGGTTCCCGTCAGTCCTCCAGTTCTTTCCTGATCTCCGAACGGATAAAAGCGATAAACTCCTCAATCTTCATAAGTCCCCTGTCACCCTCGCCCTGCCTTCGAACGGATACTGTTCCGCTTTCAGCTTCTTTTTCACCTATTACAAGAAGGTAGGGTATCCGCTTTAATTCGTTATCCCTGATTTTCTTACCGATCTTTTCACTTCTGTCGTCAACCAGTGTGCAAATATCGGAATTATTTAGAATTTCCAAAACATTTGAGGCATATTCATTGAATTTCTCGCTGATAGGGAGGATTACGGCTTTTTCGGGAGACAGCCACAGGGGCAGTTTTCCCGCGGTGTTTTCAATGAGAACCGCCACGAATCTTTCGAGCGATCCGAATATTGCCCGGTGGATCAGTACAGGGCGGTGTTTCTGGTTATCGCTGCCATTATATGTCAGGTCAAACCTCTCCGGAAGATTGTAATCGACCTGAATAGTGCCCAGCTGCCATTTGCGGCCTATTGCATCCTTTACCATGAAATCCAGTTTGGGACCGTAAAAGGCTGCCTCACCGGGAACGACAACCGTTTTCAGATTCTTTTCCTTTGCAGCTTCTATTATATCCTGTTCGGCTCTCTGCCAGTTTTCATCAGAGCCGATATATTTATCCTTGTCTTCCGGGTCCCGAAGGGAGATCTGGGCTGTAAAATCCTTGAAATTGAGAATTTTAAAAACATAGAGGACAAGGTCAATAATGTTTTTGAATTCTTCTCTCAGCTGATCAGATCTGCAGAAGTGGTGTGCGTCATCCTGGGTAAAGCTTCTGACTCTTGTAAGTCCGTGAAGTTCACCACTTTGTTCATACCTGTACACTGTTCCGAATTCAGCCATTCTGAGCGGAAGTTCCCGGTAGGAATGGGGGGTGGCATTATAGATTTCGCAATGATGCGGACAGTTCATCGGTTTAAGCATGAATTGTTCCCCTTCCTCCGGAGTTGATATCGGCTGAAATGAACTGGTCCTGTATTTCTCAAAATGTCCTGATAATTTATACAGATTTACATTTCCGATATGGGGAGTCGTAACAATTCTATATCCGTTTTTCCTGAGCAGGGAAGTCAGGTAGTCTATCAGGTTCTGTCTTACGTCTGAGCCTCGGGGCAGCCAAAGGGGAAGTCCCAGTCCGACTTTCGGGGAAAAAGTGAAAAGCTCAAGTTCCTTTCCTATGCGTCTGTGATCTCTCTTTTTTGCCTCTTCGAGGAAAGCAAGGTATTCCTTCAGCTGTTTCCGGTCGGGAAATGTGATGCCATAAATCCTTGTCAGCATTTTGCGGTTTTCATCACCTCTCCAGTAGGCACCGGCAACACTTGTCAGCTTAATGGCCTTAATGGGTTCGGTGGATGGGAGATGGGGTCCTCTGCAGAGGTCAGTGAAATTTCCGTTTGAATAAAGAGTGATTGTGCCGTCTTCGAGTTCGCTGATAAGCTCGGTTTTGTATTCATCACCCTTTTTCCCGAACAGTTCCATGGCCTCATCCTTGCTCACTTCTTTTCTTTTATATGTGAGATTCATTGCGGCCAGTTCCTTCATTTTATTCTCTATGACCGGCAAATCTGCATCGATAATGGATACATCGTTACCCGGATCCACATCATAGTAAAAGCCATTCTCAATGGCAGGACCGATCCCGAATTTAATTCCCGGATACAATGATTCAAGGGCTTCGGCCATCAGATGAGCGGAAGAATGCCAGAAAGCATGCCTGCCCTCATCATCCTCCCATTTGTGAAGCTTTAGTGTTGAATCATTGTTCACCGGCTGGGTCAGGTCGCGGAGCTCACCGTTTACTGTTGCCGCATACACGGCTTTTGCCAGTCCCGGACTTATTTCTCCGGCTATTTCAAGACTCGTGATACCTTTTCTGTATTCTTTTGAAGTTCCGTCCGGAAACGTTATTTTGATCATAATCAGTAGCCTTTTAAAGAAGTGTGCAAAGGTAATTATAATTTCTTTTATTTTGTGGTTTTGTATCCGGGCTTAATACAGTGTTGATAATAAAATAAAAATACTTTTACCCGGCCATAAGTCAAATGGAATAACATCGGTATATTATGGCGATTAAAGATGGCACATAATTTGACTTAATACCACATGCACCAACACTTAAGACAATGAAAAAGATAGTTTATCTCCTTGCAATCCTGCCGGTTTTTATTCTTGCATGCGAAAGGACTCCGGAAGCTCATTTCACGGTAGACAGGACGAAACCTGAACTGGGCCAGGATGTATATTTCAAAAACAAATCACAGAACGCCGTTGAATATGAATGGGATTTCGGTGACGGATTCATATCGAACGAAGTGAATCCCGTTCACAAATTCACCGGCACAGGTTCCTTTGAAGTTGTTCTTACCGTTTATTCCGGTTCCGGTCTTTCCGACAAGGCTTCCGTATGGATTGACGTCAAAATCCCGACACTCCTGGAAATAGAGGTGGTTGAATATTTTGATGAATATTTTGTGCCGGGGGCAAGTGTAAGATTATATCCGACTCTTCCTGACTGGAATGAAGAGAGAAACATGACCTCTGAGGGTTATACAGATTCTCAGGGTTTTGTCGTATTCTCACATCTGGGTCCATATATTCATTATGTTGATGTCTGGGAAAAAGATCATAACAACTACATGCTTAAGGATGAGGATATTAATTTCATCCGTACACCGGAGATCTTGCCTAACATGATCAACAGGTTTGTTGCCTGGGTTGATTATACGGGAAATGGCAAGGGATCACGGTCGGCCGACAGGTCTTTTGTCATCCGTAAGCTGGAGCGCAAGGCTGGTGACAAGGCAATAAAGGAATCCGGTTCCGGTGTTGAAGACTGGAAAGCCCTGTATGACAGGAGTATCAAATTGAAATAGTTACAAGTCTGACACAATAAAGGGTAGTTTCCTGTTGGCTGTGTCTGACATGTCAAAGATACATTCTGAAAACATTTCACAACCAAGCTATTTTCCGGGAAAGGCTATGGTTCCTTCGTATTTTGAAAAACCTTTATCAGTCATTACCGACATTTGCGGATTGACTTTGCCTTTCATCGTGGCACATCCGGTTTCGCCGTTTTTGTTGAAGGCAACAAATTTTTCACTCGGATAGAAATCGGGATTGACCTTTTTATACTTGTCAATAATCATTTTAAGTGCATCTTCACATGCCTGCTGTGGTGTTCTTCCGTCCTTCATTCTCATCACCATGTAGTATGAGGCACATGATTTTATTACATCCTCACCCCGGCCGGTAGCTCCCGCGGCGCCTACTTCATTGTCGACATAGAGGCCTGCCCCTATGATGGGTGAATCACCCACCCGTCCGTTAAGCTTGAAACTCAGGCCGCTGGTGGTTGTACATCCGGCAATATCACCGTTTCTGTCAATAGCCAGAACATTGGTTGTCCCGTAATGATGTTCCATATCCGGAAAATCCTGCCACCATGATTCGAGTTTCTGTAAATCCTCCAGATGTTCCGGGGGCCCCCAGTCATCGATGGTGCTCATGTCTTCCTTCCATCTGAGCCATATTTTGCGGGCTTTTTCAGTAAGCAGATTTTCTTCAGGGAAACCCCATGCCCTGGCAAATTCAAGAGCTCCGGCCCCGGTCAGGAGGACATGATCGGTTCGCTGCATCACAAGTCTTGCAACAGATGAAGGGGTTTTAATATTTTCAAGACAGGCAACGGCTCCGGCAGAATATGTCCTGCCGTCCATAAAGGAGGCATCCAGCTGGACAACACCTCTCTCGTTGGGTAATCCGCCGTAACCGACACTGGTGTCCTCCGGATCCACTTCAATAATATTTGCTGCCTTTTCAACCGCGTCAACGGCAGAACCTCCTGCAGTCAGAATTTCCCATCCGGCTTCAATGGCTTTTCTGCCGGTTTCATTGGTATGGCTTGTAATAATCAGGGGTCTGGTGAATCCGCTTTTTCGCTGCATGCCGAATGCACCTGCTGCCGGCAGAATAAGGGTTCCGGCACTGATGCCGATACTTTTGCCGATGAACCTGCGTCTTGAAATATTATTCCTCATAGTCTGTGTTTTTAAAATATCTGTTCACGGAGCCATCCGGGACGATTGGTGGTAATCCCTTCCACACCCAGTCCGATAAGACGCCTTGCTTCATCTGCATCATCCACTGTCCAGGAATACACTTCCAGTCCGAGTTCTGCGGCTTTTTTGACAACATCCTCATTTATTATGGGCCATGAAAGACTTATACCTTCCAGTCCTGCAGGGCCGACCTGGCTGAATGTTTTATCCAGAAGTTCCGCATTGCTGCACAGCCAGTAACAGGAATTTGAGGGGAAGGTTTTCTTAGTGTCGGATATAGTTTTGAAGTCAAAACAGATAAATGTAAAGACAATCTTTTTCTGATATTTTTTTACTGCTTTTTCAAGATATGGAAGGATTTCGCTTTTGCATTTGATCTCCACCACCAGTTCCCTGCCTTTGGGAACGGTTTTTATTATCTCGGACAGGAATGGCAGTTTTTCACCCCTGTATTTTTCATCCTTAAAGGAACCGGCTTCAAGGGCACGAAGGACTTTGGAATCAGTTTCGCTTACAACATGATCCTCACCCGTGGTTCTCCTGGTGTTGGAATCATGAATGACGATAATCTTGTTGTCACTTGACAAATAGATGTCAACCTCCACGGCATCTGCGTCCTTTTCCCATGCCAGATTCGCTGACGCTACAGTGTTTTCCGGAGCAAGCCATGAGGCGCCCCTGTGGGCGATAATTTTGACTTGTGCATTTGATGCGGTTGCTGCTGCAAGCATAATCATTAGTGTTAATGTCTTTTTCATGGTATAATAATTATTTTTAAGGTTCTGCAAAAAATGTCCTGTTTCAGCGGGAAAGCGGGCCAAGGACAATATCCAGCTCTTTTTTGATTATTTCAGTCCATACCCTGTATCCATCCTCATTGAGATGAAGTTTATCAGCTACAAAAAGCTCATCCCTGGGCAATCCCTGTTCATTGAGAAATGCAGAGTCTGTTGCTATGAAATACAGATTTTTCCCTTTTTCACATGTTTCCCTGATGATCTCATTGGCCTCCTTTATTTCCGGCCATGCTTTCCAGCGGGAGGATGTGGGAGTGATTGCTATCCAGAACACCGGCGCTCCCGGATGTGTCCTGCGGAATGTTTTAACAATACTGAGGAAAAGTTTTTTAATTTCCCCGGGACTCTTGTCTTTTTCACTTCCGGTAATGTCGTTTGCAATAAACAGAACAAGTGCTTTCCCGGGAATGTTCTCAAATATTCTGTTTGAATAAACCCCGTAATCGCTCAGTTTTGCACCGCCATAGCCCCGCCGGATCACATTATAGGGCTTCATGTCGGAGTCAAGTGTTTTCCAGAGTCTTATGCTTGAACTGCCTGCAAAGACAATCGCATCTTCCGCATACTGCTCAGTATTGCCGAGCGCAGTAAATTTTTCAATTTCCGGTTCCCATGCCTTTACTTCCGGAAGGTCGCGGTAGACTCTCAGGGGAGAGCAGGAGACCATCAGGATAAAAAGAACTGAAAGGATGTATCCGCTTAAGCCGGAAAATGTTGATTCAGGATTGGATTTCAATAATTTCATGAAGCTGAAGTAATTCTTTAAAGTCTAAATATACTTCATATACCTCAATAGTGTAAAAAAATTATTCATTCTGTCGGGCCGGGGTCTGAATTCCTATATCTCATCCGAAAAGATCACTTCCGGAAGGTCTCTGAGGTTATATCTTGAAGCCATCACTTCTCCATAGGCTCCGGCGGATCTTATTGCTATCAGGTCTCCTCTCCTGGTACCGGGCAGTTCAATGAATCTGGCAAAAGTATCGGATGATTCGCATATGGGTCCGACAACATCATAATTTTCCGGTTTTTCTCCGGAGGTCAGGTTTTCAATCTGGTGATGAGCCTGGTAAAGTGCAGGACGGATCAGGTCTGTCATTCCCGCATCAATAATCGCGAATTTTGTATTGGTTCCGTTTTTGACGTAGAGAACTTTTGAAATAAGGGAGCCGCATTGTCCCACGATTGATCTTCCCGGTTCCGCATGAATAATCTGACCGGGTCTGAGATCAATGAATTTGTCTATCAGTGAGAAATATTCTTCGAACCTTGGCTGTTCTTCAGGATTGTCATAATTAATACCTAATCCTCCGCCCACATTTATGATCTTCAGCTCTGAATTCCTTAGCGAAAACCATTCCTGCAGTTCGTTAATATGATTACAGAGTGTTTTAAATACTGATAATCTGGTTATTTGTGAGCCCACATGAAAATGAATTCCGATAAGCTCAAGGTTTTTCAGATCTGAAAGCTTTTTAAGAACTTCTTCCAGTTCCCATGTATTGATTCCGAATTTGCTTTCCGCGATGCCTGTGGTTATGTACTTGTGGGTATGAGCATCCACAAGGGGATTTATACGCAGTGCTATTCCGGGCTTTTTCCCCAGTTTCGCGGCAAATCCGTTTATCACTTCCATCTCGGGGATTGACTCACAGTTAAAGCAGAAAATATCTGCGTTTATTGCATTAATTATTTCATTGTCTGATTTGCCCACTCCCGCAAAAACAATTTCGGAAGCTTTGAATCCGGCTTTCAGCGAAGCATCAATTTCGTTCCAGCTTACACAGTCGGCACCCAGACCGTATGATGCAATCAGTTTGAGTATTCTCGGATTGTGGTTTGCCTTTACTGCATAATGGAGTTTGAATCCGGAAGCGGATGCTTCTTTTTTTATTGCATCCAGGGTCTTTTTCAGAACTTCCAGGTCATAATAATAAAAAGGTGTCGGAAGATTGAGCTTCCTGAATTTTTCTATTGTTTCTCTGTTAATCATATATCAATGCGGAAATAAATGTTTGCTGAGAAGTCTGAGTGCTTCTTTCTTATGACTTGTGTCTGTAAGCAGAGAAAGACTGATGTCGCTTCCTCCGTAAGATATCATTTTTAGCGGTATGGTATTCAGTGCCTCGAAAATTTCCGGGGCTGATCCGGTCTTTTTCATACGGAAATCCCCTACTATGCAGATGATAGTCTGATCTTCCTCGGTCTCAACTTTTCCCAGCTCACTCAGATCGGCGGCAATCTCCTTGAGATATTGAGGATTATCGACTGTAATAGAGATGGACACCTCCGAAGTTGTAATCATGTCAATGGGCGTTTTGTAGGCTTCGAATATCTCGAACACCTTACGCAGGAAACCATAGGCCATCAGCATGCGGTAGGATCTTATCCTTATAACGGATATCCCGTCTTTTGCAGCCACGGCTTTATAATCCATCAGTTCGCTGGATGAAGTGATAAGGGTTCCCTCATCTTCAGGATGAAGGGTGTTTTTCAGACGAACGGGAATATTATTGTCGCGTGCAGGAGTGATACTTGAGGGATGAAGTATTTTTGCACCGAAATATGCCAGTTCGGCAGCTTCGTCAAATGACAGTTCCCGTATTACCTCAGTGTTTTCAACATAACGCGGGTCGTTATTGTGAAAACCATTGATATCGGTCCATATCTGTATTTCCTCCGCTTTCAGGACGGATCCTATCAATGATGCCGTATAGTCACTTCCCCCGCGCTTCAGATTGTCCATTTCCCCTTTTACATTACGGCAGATAAAGCCCTGGGTTATCAGAACACTTTTTGAGTCGCATCTTTTGAGCTCCCTCCTTAGGTTTTCTTCTATATAATAATAATCCGGTTCACCGTCTTTGTCAATACGCATGAAATTCATTGCAGAAATCAGTTTTGATTTGATTCCTCTTTCCTGCAGAAGCTTATGCAGCAAAGCGGTGGAAATCAGTTCACCTTCACCCACAATGGCTCTTTCCTGCAGGCGGGTAAAGGGTCTGGATGCAATGTTTACCATGGAATTGAAATGAGAATCAATCATTTCACGTCCTGTCTTTCTATACTCTTCTGTTTCATAAAGCTCATCAATCACCTTGTGATACATGGTCCTGAGTGCCTCAATCCTGTCAGAAGCAGTTTTTTTGTCTCCGCTGTAAAGGAAGTTTGTTATCTCAATCAGGCTGTTTGTAGTGCCCGACATTGCCGAGAGAACAACAATCTTACTTTCGCTGCCGGTAATCAGAGGAACAAGTGACTTGATCCTTTCGGGACTGCCGACTGAGGTCCCGCCGAATTTCATGATCTTTGTTATCTTCATTTTCTTTGAGCGGTTTTAAAAATCTGTATTTCAGGCAGCCCGTTTGTTACGGGAGCAGATGGTTCAGGCCCTTTTCCCGTTGTCCAGACTGATTTTGGGAATCCGGGTGGCTGTTTATTTATAATTTTCATGGTCAGTGTGCAAAAATATACTTTTCCGTAAATCATGGTTACTTATTATTGAATTTTTTATTATTTTTGTCCCCGCAATAATTAAGCGCAGAGCACAGAGCCGGAAATTAAGGTTGGAAAGTACAGGAAACCACCGATCCCGGATGCCTGGGCCTGAGCTGATAAGCCCAGATGGCGAAATTGGTAGACGCGCTAGTTTCAGGGACTAGTGTTAGTAATGACGTGCAGGTTCGAGTCCTGTTCTGGGCACAGAGCGGCGAAAAGTCCGATTGTATGAGAGTTCATTGAAACTGAAGATTTACAGGCTTAAGGGCAGAGGGTCTTGTGTCCCGCTGAACTTAATCTGCGAATGCCCAGATGGTGAAATTGGTAGACACGCCAGCTTGAGGGGCTGGTGCCGGCAACGGTGTGCAAGTTCGAGTCTTGTTCTGGGCACAAATTCATTTTAGAGGATGGATAATAAAAATCTTTGTCAATCCGAAAGACATTCTGTATCAGTAAGCATCCAACAAAATAATCAGTATATTACTCATCCTTTTTTGTTAAATATTTTTCATTTGCTGAGGACAGGAAATTTAATTCCTGATCATCTTACGCAGTAGTAACAGCTCATTGTTGCAGCTGATGTACTTAGCGCTAAAACCCCTTCCGGCAGATTTTTTCCGGACCCGAAAAAGAGCAAATTCAGCTATTGGGATTCCGTTTTTTTTGTTTATTATTGTATGAAAGGTAGGTGTTCGTTTTTAATTGTCTTAATTAGTCGTCCCTTAAAAACCATCTATATTGTTGATTATTAACAATATATGTTGAAAACATAATTTGTCAATTTGCAAGGTTTTGGGTAAATTCGGGAAAAACCTTGCAGAAATGATAGGAAAAACCGAAAAGAATCCGCAGTTGAATGTCTTCAAAGTACCATTGGTCAGTATTATCAACATGAATCACGAACTGGTAGAGCTCAGTTGGAGAATAGACTGGAACTCAGTGAGTAAGGATTTTGAGGAGTATTATCATTATACCGGCAGACCGGCAGTACCTGTTAGAAAAATGGTCGGGAGCATGCTTTTGAAGCAGATGTATAATTTATCAGATGAGTCATACACTGCCAGGTGGGTGGAGAGCCCCTACTGGCGTGCGTCACGAGGATATTCCTGCACTTATTGAGTGGCTGGCGATAGGGTAGGAAATCCGTAACTGTTAGAGAGATGGGAGACGGCCTTCCGTAACCGGTCTGCAGGGGCTGGTTACAAATCACCGGATGCTGCTCTTGAGGCAATGCGAGGGTAGTGAGCGATACCGGAAAAATCAGCAAAAAGCTGAAAGATGAGTGTAAAAGAGTTGAATGCAAATGAATCATCGAAGAAGCATCGTTAGGGTTTATAAGTCATATCAAAACCAGGAGCTGCCAGTATACTTCTGGGATAAGGATGGAAGTCACCTGCTTACTGACCATCTGGTATGCGGTGTATAGATGACAAGACTTTTACACAGGCTCTTTAATGGAACGTGAGAACCAGAGAGTAAATGAGAAGAGAAAAGGCCATAAACGAACGACGTAAAGCTGAAAGTATCGATGATACTCTTTGGGGCGGACCATTCCGTAGTAGTGAAGAAGGTTCTGTAATGGAACCGGAGCCAAGGGAATGGCGTATTCGTGCAAATTGAACTGAACAACTTAAAAATGATTAAGGAGGACACGGTGCAAGGAGCAAGACCATATGACATAGACAAATGGAAAGTGTATGAGGCATACAAGAAAGTCAAAGCTAATGGTGGCAGTTCAGGTATAGACGGGATAGAGATAGAGGCTTATGAGGCAAATCTGAAAGATAATCTCTATAAACTGTGGAACCGCATGAGTTCCGGCAGCTCTTTTCCCAAGCCTGTAAAGTTGGTGGAAATCCCAAAGGCCAATGGAGACAAAAGACCATTGGGTATACCTACGATAGAGGACAGGATAGCACAGATGACAGCGGTACTACTGATACAGCCACTTGTCGAGCCTTACTTTCATAATGACTCCTATGGATACAGACCAAACCGATCTGCTCATGGTGCCATAGCCAGGGCACGGGAGAGGTGTTGGCAGTATGCATGGGTTCTTGATATGGATATCAGCAAGTTCTTTGACACGATTGATCATGAGCTACTTATGAAGGCGGTAGAGAAGCACATCACAGAAAAATGGATGCTTCTCTATATCAGACGTTGGATAACAGTACCTTATGTCAAATCAGGCGGAGAACAAACAGAAAGGAAGGAAGGAGTGCCACAAGGCTCAGTGATAGGGCCACTACTGGCCAATCTGTTCCTTCACTACGTGTTTGACAAATGGATGACCATTAAACATCCGTCAATACCCTTTGAACGCTATGCTGATGATACCATATGCCATTGTAAAACAGAGAAGGAAGCGGAAGAACTCCGGCTATCAGTCAGATCCAGGCTTGAGCAATGCCGGTTGAAACTCAATGAAGAAAAGACAAAGATAGTATACTGCAAAACCAGTAAGAGGCAGCAGAACTATCCTAACATTATGTTTGACTTCCTGGGGTTCACCTTCAGACCTCGCAGAGCCAGGGACAAAAGGAACGGGGTTTCTTTTACAAGCTTCCTGCCAGCCATAAGCAGGAAATCCGCCCAGAAGGTTCGGGATGAAATCAAGGCCTGGAAGTTATACAGGCTTCAGCAGTTCAAACTGCCCTTGATAGCCAGAATGAATAACCCTATTATAGCCGGGTGGGTAAACTATTACGGCAAGTTTGGCAAAACAGAGTTTTGGAAAGTCATGTCCTATTTGAACAAAACACTTGCTCGCTGGGCAAGAAAGAAGTTCAAAGGTTTAAGACCCTGCAGAAGCCGGTCAATTTACTGGCTTGCCTCTGTGGCCAAAGACAACACGGCTTTGTTTTATCATTGGCGGCAAGGCTTCATACCATACCAAAAGTCATGTCAGATAGTCTGAATACGAGGAGCCGTGTGACGGGAGACTGTCACGCACGGTTCTGTGAGAGGCCGGAGGTGAGATTCCTTCAGTCTACTCGACAATACTTCTGTGGTGAAACTTATTTTCAGTTTGAGCAGCCATTTGATCCGAGTGAGTTTGTTCATTTTCGAGGTCGCATAGGAGCATCAGGAGCAGAGAAGCTGCTCAAGCTCAGCATAAGTCTGTTCTCAGCCCGGGAGGTCAATGAGAAGGAAGTATTAATAGACACAACCGTACAAGAGAAGAATATCACCTTTCCTACCGACACCAAGCTGCATAAGGAGGTTATTGAGGGATGTTGGAAAATAGCAGCGAAGGAAGGTATCATGCTGAGGCAAAGTTACAAAAGAGTACTGGGACAGCTAATGATCGACCAACGTCACAGAGATCACCCCAAAAGAAGGAAGAAGGCGATGGCTGCTGCCCGAAAGATAAAAACCATCGCTGGTCGTCTGTTAAGGGATATTGAACGCGGTCTCGATGATAAATACATACTGGATCTCTATGATGAAAGGTTATGGTTGTTTTACAGGGTCCTGGGACAGAAAAGAGATAGTAGTAATAAACTCTATAGCTTTCATGAGCCTCACGTACATTGCATATCAAAAGGGAAGGATCATAAAAAGTATGAGTTTGGCAATAAGAGTGGTCTAGTAATAACAAAAACCAGCGGGATAATAGTTGGTGCTCTGGCTTTCGAGGGTAATCCGTATGATGGACATACACTTGAGCCTCAGCTTCAACAAGTGGAAGATATTTTGGGTGTCTTGCCAAAGACTGCCTTGGTTGACAGAGGTTACAAAGGTGCTAAGAGAGTATTGGGCGTTGAGATTAAAAGACCTGAGTCAGGGAAAGGGAAAACTCCTTACGAAAAATCCCGTGACCGAAAACGCTTCCGAAGAAGAGCAGCGATCGAGCCAATAATCGGACATCTTAAAAGTGATTACCGGATGTTGAGAAACTACCTCAAAGGGACCGAAGGTGACAAGATTAACACGATAATGGCTGCAACGGCGTTTAATTTGATGAAGAAACTCAAAGGAATCCGGAAAACGATTCTTTTTGCCCTCTATCGGATATTTGGATTTTCGTTGCAAGATTATACCCTTATTGCAATTTATCAGAAAAAGTGAGTTCTTAAGGTTTGACTAATTATAGTCGGTAAGTTGTCATTACAGAACAAAGGCAACTTTTTTTAAGTTATTCAGGCTAAAAACGGTGGTAGGATGTGATAAAGCAAAATTTCATATATGAAAATTTATTAATTGAAAAACTGAAAATCGGTGATTCTGATTCCTTCACAGAGATTTTTAAAGTATATTACAGAGACCTGGTAATCTTTGCCAATGGTTTCACAAATGATTTTGCGACAGCAGAGGAAATTGTACAGGATACTTTCATAAAGATCTGGGAAGATCGTAAAATTCTGAATATAAAAGTCTCCTTAAAATCTTATCTTTTAAAAACCGTTCAAAACAAATGTATCAACTGGCACCGCCGCCGGCGGGTAATAAAAAAATATAATTCTCATATTATCAGAACAACACCTCTGTTTGAATATGATACGGACAACTATGTCCTGCTGTCAGAGATGAAGAGTACACTTAAGAAAGCCTACTCACAACTTCCGGAGAAACTGCAGGAAACATACAAATTACATAGATCGGAGGGACTTAAATATTCTGAAATTGCGGAACAGCTGAATATTTCGGTAAAGGCCGTAGAAGCCAGAATGAGTAAAGCCCTCAGCTTTTTAAGAAAGAAAATGATTGACTTTCTATAGCATTTTTTATCCGGCCTGGCTGTTCCCTGTGGAGTGAAAAGAGAAAATGAATAATTATTTTTTAGGGTAAGGCCCTGGCAAATTGTCTTATTTTTAGAAACTGGTTTATATGAAGTCAAACGAACGGAAGAAACAACTGGAAATAATTACCAGGTATCTTGAAGGACTTGTAAGCCCGGAAGAAGCTGCCGGTTTATTTGAATGGATAGATGCATCAAAAGATAACCGGTTGTATTTTCAGCAGTTAAAAAATATCTGGGATAATTCGGGACATTTAAAAAATGTCGAAAGGATTGATACTGATGAAGCATTAAAGTCGGTTTGTCAGAAAATAACAATCAGATCGCCCCTTGCAAATTTTTGGGACCGGTGGAAGAAAATAGCCGCCGTTTTATTGATTCCCTTAATATTAGGAAATGTCTTATTTCTGGTTCTTCAAAAAGACAGGAATGTCCTGAATGGAGAACCAATTTATAATGAGCTGTTCGTGTCTTTCGGTACAAGAACGTCATTAAAGCTTTCCGACGGAAGTTCCGTGTGGCTCAATTCAGGAAGCAGTTTAAGGTATCCCGACAGGTTCGCAGAAGATAAGCGTACAGTATTTCTTAGCGGTGAAGCTTATTTTGAAGTAGAAAGTAACCCCAGTTACCCTTTTGTAGTTGAAACCTCCGGGATGAACGTGGAAGCAACCGGTACAAAATTCAACGTTGCAGCCTATTCTTCCGATGATAAAGCAGAGGTTACGCTCGTTGCCGGGCAGGTAGAGGTAATAATGAAAGATGATATTATTGATGATGTAACCAGCTATGTACTCAATGAAAACCAGCATTTATCCTATCAGAAATCCAGCAGGAGCGCCTTGCTTAGCGATGTTGAAACCGACAGATATATTGCATGGAAAGAGGGGAAAATGATTTTTATGTATGAGCCTTTAAGCGAGGCTGTCAAGAAGATAGGGCAGGTCTTTAACGTTGATATTGAGCTGCAGGGAACTTCCATACAGGAATACAGCCTGAGGGCTATATTTGAAGATGAATCACTTGAAGAAATTTTAAAAATGCTTAAAATATCTTCGCCTATTGACTATAAGGAAGAGAGGCGTACCCATCTGCCTGACGGTTCATTTAGTAAAAAGAAAATAATTATTTATCCTTCAAGAACAAAAACAGTTAAATAACCAAGAATTAACCTGATTATAAACCTTAGACAGTTGCCTATGAATAAAAATTAAAAAAACCTGCCTCAAAATAATGGGGGAAAGCGCTTGCAACACCTTCCCCCTGTCAGAGGTAATGAACCAATTTTTCGTTGGAAGATAAAGTGATTATTAACCTAAAACAGTTTAAATGTATGAAAAAAATTCTGGATTACTTTGGTTTGATGAGATCAAAAAGTAATTATCACAAATTCATTCTAACCATGAAAATCTCATTAATTCTTTTATTTTGTTGCCTGCTTAATATTTATGCCGGCCCCTCTTACTCGCAGTCGTCCAAAATATCTCTAAAGATTGAAGATGCATCAGTCGAAGATGCTCTCAAGGAAATTGAGAATCTCAGCGAATTTTATTTTCTGTTTAATGCCAAGCTGATAAATATGGATAAGAAGGTGAATATTTATGCAGAAAATGAACCGATTGTAGACATTCTGGATGATATCTTTGGGGATGATGTAAGATTTGTTGTTTATGATAAACAGATAATTCTTACACCTTCCCGGATGGAAGGGCTCCCTTTGCCATCTTCCCTGCAGCAGCCGGCAAGAGTTACCGGACGGGTGACAGATGCTTCAACCGGTGAATCAATGGCAGGGGTGAATATTGTTGTGAGAGGGACAACATTTGGGACTTTGACTGATATGGACGGCAGGTATTCACTTACCATTGCTGATCCGAACGCCACATTGGTTGCTACCTTTATTGGTTATGCACAGCAGGAAATTGTTGTAGGCGGAAGAAGCACTCTTGATTTTACTATGTCACCAAGTATTGAATCGCTTGATGAAGTTGTTGTTACAGCATTAGGTATTACACGTGAAAAGAGAGCGTTGGCATATACTGTATCTGAAGTTAAAGCAGTTGATGTTGTTGCCGCCAATGCTCTTAATCCGGTATTGGGATTGCAGGGTAGGGCAGCCGGAGTTTCGGTTACGGGTGGCGCTGCCGGGGGATCATTCAGTGTCGCAAGGATTCAGATTCGCGGAGTATCGACCGTATCGGGCAATAACACCCAGCCTATATATGTAGTTGATGGCGTAATTTTGGCCAATGATGTAGTAGCATACGGTGGATACACCACATCTGGTGATATGGGTAATCAGTTAAAAAACCTAAACCCTGAGGATTTTGAATCTGTATCCATTCTGAAAGGTGCGGCCGCAACTGCTCTGTATGGTTCCCGAGGACTTAACGGCGCTGTGGTTATTACCACAAAAAACGCCACATTGGGGAAACAGGATCTAGGGGTTTCGTTTTCTCAGACGATGGGCGTGGACTGGGTTTATGCCGGTCCTGATTTTCAAATGGAATATGGACCCGGTGTTATTGCCGGTGCTGATCCTGCTGAAACAGGACAAAATCGATGGCTGCCTAATTTTGGATATAGAAATTGGGGACAACCGGATGCGTACCCGACTTTGCAAAGAATGCCGCGAGGTCAATATTCTGCTAGCTATGGACCTAAATATGACGGACGACAAATTGAGGACTATATCGAAGGTAGAATGATTCCATACAGCCCAAATAAGAAGTTTTTCACTGACGCTTTTGATTTGGGAACGAATGTTTCAACCAATTTGTCGATTTCTGGCGGGAATGAAAGCACCTCATTTTACTTGTCCGGCAATTATACAACTAGGAAAGGATGGTATCCCAACAATGATTTTAACAGAGCTTCATTTTTATTAAGAAGCGCCCATAGTTTATCATCTTTTTTAAGAAGCGAAGGTTCTATCAGTTTTGCCCAGTCTTCATCTTTTGATCCACCAAGCGGAGATGTTACCAACAATTTTCAACGTAGTATGTGGAAACCTGTATATAACACTGAATTTTACAAGGATAAGTGGCAAACTACACACGGCGGTACACCTAGTACCAGTTTTCAGGATGAATATGCAAACATACCGGGCGTAGGTACCTGGTGGGGTTTAGCTAACAGAAACATGAGTGAAAAACAAACCTTGATAATACCTATTATGCGATTAATAGCCGACATTTCAAATTTTACATTTATCGCAGAAGGAAACATGACAATGCGGTACACTCATAATGAAACCAAGAATTTAGGTACCGGATATGGAAACGAAGGAACTAGTAATTCAACTGGGGGACAATATTCCATGAGCCAAAACATGGCAAGAACTACAACATTAAAATTGTCAGGTTCATACAAAAATAGTATTGGAGACATTGACTATGGCGCTACCGTTGGCGGCGAATGGTTTTCTGATCAGGGACGAGTCGCTACCAGTATCAATACAGTCGACGGTTTGGTTTCGCCAGGACAATATTTTATTTCTAATTCACGAAGTTTACGTGGTAATAGCGGTTCTAATCAAGGTTATAAACGTATTTCTTCGATCTATTTCCTACTCAACGCGAGCTGGAAACGTCAGTTATATTTAGATATAACAGGACGTAACGACTGGTCTTCTGCATTGGTTTACAGTAACGCCACTGGCAATTATTCATATTTTTACCCATCTGTAGGAAGCTCATGGGTATTTAGCGAAACCTTTAATTTGCCGTCCTGGATTACCTTTGGAAAGCTAAAAGTGTCGTGGGCGCAGGTCGGTAATGACACCAGTCCCTATAGTATAAACCAAACATACGGAGCTTCAAGTACTGAAATGCCAGACGCATCTTTGGTTCAAAGACTAACATTCGGTAGAACTGTGGTTGATCCCAGGTTAAAACCGGAACGAAAGAATTCTATTGAAGCCGGAACAGACCTTATGTTTACAGATAATCGTGTCGGTTTTGAATTTACCTTTTACAAAGAAAATACTAAGGACCAGATTATTAGTATTGCCACTCCCGAGGAATCGGGTATAAATTCGCAAAGAATCAATGCCGGCAATGTTCAGAACCAGGGCGTTGAAATTGGTTTAAGAGGCACTCCCCTCAGAAGAGGTGCTTTTCAGTGGGATATAAACTTGCTATATGCTAAAAATGTTAACAAAATAGTAGAACTGCATCCTGATGTCGGAGAATATATGCAGCTTTTTGATGCATCCGGAGATTTCCGTATACGTTCCGTAGCCTATGTTGGCGGCGAATATGGCACTTTGCTATCAGATGTTAAGCCGAAGATTGACCCTGTAACAGGCAAACAACTCTTAATTTGGGAAGAGGGAAGAAAACTGGCTTACCCAATACGAAGTGGCACATTGGAAAAGGTAGGCAAGATTGAACCGGATTTTATAGGAAGCATTACCAATACAATAAGTTGGAAAGGAATTTCTGCGTCTGTGTTGCTTGATATCCGCTGGGGTGGCTATATTGCTTCTTATACCAACCTGTATGGGTTTGGCTATGGCGCGGTTGAAAGTTCTTCTATGTTGTAAACCAAATTTTCAGAGTATTATTTTTAAAAAATATTCA
>CAZFVQ010000002.1:0-246629 GCA_964522415.1 uncultured Rikenellaceae bacterium
TAGGGGGGTCAGTTTTAAAAATGAAAATATGCCTATTGATAATCAGATATTTATGCAGATAAATTGTGAATCTAAAAGTTTAATCGGACAATAGTGATAATCAATAATGGAATTTTTAAAGTTAAATATTTACCTTTATGAACTTCTGGAATTTGGCATTTTCTGAAAAAAAATCTTCATATCGTCACTCTCAATGTACCTTATCCCCCGGATTACGGAGGCATGATAGATTCTTACCACAGAATCAGATGTCTGAGGGAAACGGGGATTAATGTGCATCTGCACGCCTATGAATACGGGCGGCCGCCCGGCAGGGAACTTGAAGAAATATGCAGCACTGTTTCATATTACCCCCGGGATACTTCTTTCGGCAGACATATGTCAGTCCTTCCCTATTCGGTTGTGTCAAGAAATTCAAGAGAACTGCTTGAAAATCTTGCAAAAGATGATTCACCCATACTTTTCGACGGAATTCAGACAACAATCTTTCTTGCCGAATCTGTTCTTGCAAAACGAAAAAAAGCTGTCAGACTGCATAATACAGAACCCCGTTATTACCGTACGCTGGCAGCTCATGAGAGCAACCCGGTTAAAAAGGCATATTACCTTCTGGAGGCTGCCAGATTACAGCGCTATGAAAAAATACTGAAGCATTCAGATTACCTTTTAACGATATCAATTGCCGATCACGATCATTACAACAGGAGATTCCGAAATTCAATACTCATACCTTCATCGCATCCCTTTGACAAAATTGATATTCAAACGGGAAGAGGTCAGTACATTCTTTATCATGCTGATCTGTCGGTAAATGAAAATATTACCGTTTCGAAACTTCTGATCAGGAAAATCTTTTCCCGCATCCCTTATCCCTGTTTTATCGCGGGTAAAAATCCGCCTCCCGGTCTTGAATCCGAAATCCGGAATCATAGTAACATAAAACTTGTCCCAAACCCCGGCAAGAATAAAATGGATGATCTGATAAAGAATGCACAGATAAACATAATTCCGACAATGGCTTCCAACGGGCTGAAGCTTAAACTCCTTGTTTCGCTGTTCTGTGGCCGGCACTGTCTTGCGAACAACACTGCCGTAAATGCTTCCGGATTATATTCGCTTTGTCAAATAGCAGACAGCGCTGACGACATGATCGGGAAAATAAACATGCTCTTTAATCAGCCATTCACTGAGGAAATGATCGAAGAGCGAAAAAAAGTGCTTTCCCTGAAATACGACAATATGGTCAATGCAGAGAAGCTGGCGAAACTCTTGTTTCCTGAAGAAACAAGCCTGAAGAAGGAACAAGCCCGATAAGCACTCCCGGGGCAGGAATCCGTCTGTATTTATCTTATCCCGATGCCTTTTGCTGTTTCGGCAGAAATGATATTATTACTGCTCCCGTAAGGGCTACAGCTATCAGCAGAATCAGAGACGGAGTATAATTCCCTGCCTTATCCCTCAATACTCCGACCAGCATTGGCATTGTAGCTTCAGCAATACCATCCGCCACAAGCACAATCCCCATCACCCTCCCAAGTGTTTTAATGCCAAACATATCTCCTGCCATGAGCGGAATGATCATATAATCCCCTCCAAGCCCTATTCCGAAAATAACAGCGAATATATATATCCTTCCCGGAAAATCCGGAAGCAGCAACAAGGGAATAGAGCATGCCACTATAAGATAAATGAATATCATAACATATTTTCTGGGGAAAAGATCAGCCAGCCAGCCCATGAGCACACGGCCCGCCAGACTCATCAGAAGTACCAGTGAAATCACATGGGCTGCCCCTGCCTGGGAAAAGTCATGATCCAGAAGATACAGCTTCAGATGCTGGTTAACACCACCAACAGCGGCTATTGAACACATACTGCCCAGAGCAAGCAGATAAAACCATGGATTCTTCAATATGTTTTTTATTGACACAACAGGCTCTGCCATGGTGTCTTCACCGGCTCCTGCCCTGGTGTCTGCCGGTGAATTTCTGACAAATAAAGCCAGCGGGAAAGCTATCAGCACAATCATTCCACCAAGTATAATCAATGATGTCCGCCAGCCATAACTATTAATAAGTCCTGCTGCAATAAGAGGTACGAGGAATCCTCCCGTCCCGATTCCCAGATAGGCAATACCCATTGCTTTCCCCCGGTCTTTTGTGAACCATCTCGAAATAAGCACCTGGCAGGGAAGAGGGCCTCCGAAAACATAGCCCAGGGCAACGAAAATATAACTTATATAGAACACTCCCAGGGAATTCATGGTGGCAAGTCCGATCAGTGCCCCACCCGTCATCAGGGCCCCTGCCATAAGCATATTCTTCGGACCATAGCGGTCAATTATCCATCCCGCAATGAAACCAAACAGAGGGGCAACAAGAAGTTTCCCGAGGGCATTGCCTGAAGTGACAACTGTCCGTGACCAGCCGAAATCATTTATATAGAAATCATAAAAAAACGGTAAACCGTAAAGAGCAAAACCAACAATTGCCAGAAGCGAACAGAAGGCTGTTATTATTACAAAAGTTCTGGATTTTCTTCCCGCAGAAGAGCTTCCGGGAAGAATCCAAGTATTGTTTTCCATGTTTGTCTTAATTCTAAAATTCAGATTTTCAGTTATTTTTATGTCCGGTATCCAGAGTGCAGGAAAAGGATAAAAAGATAGCAGTTTAAATTTGAAAAAAACAAAACAAAAATCTTTTGCATCATTGGATAAAAAGATTAGATTTGAACCTTCCATTATTCCAATTACTAATTCATTTGACCAATACCCATGACAACCAATACCTCTACAAACACAATTAGCAGGAAAGACTATATCTATTCCATAACGGTAATAGGTGTGTTCTTCTTCATTTTCGGTTTTGTCACCTGGCTGAATGGGATTCTCATTCCATTCCTCAGGACTGCCTGTGAACTATCTGATTTTGAAGCATATTTTGTCACATTTGCCTTCTACATGTCCTATCTGCTTATGGCCCTGCCGGCATCAGCAGTTCTCCAGAAAACCGGATTCAAACTTGGCATGTCCATTGGCTGCTGGCTTATGGCCATCGGATCGCTCATTTTCATTCCGGCTGCATCAGCAAGATCCTATGCACTCTTTCTTACAGGACTTTTTGTTACGGGAGGCGGACTTGCACTTCTTCAGACTGCAGTTAATCCATATATTACAATACTGGGACCGCGCGAAAGTGCTGCAAAAAGAATAAGCATCATGGGAATTGCCAACAAGTTCGCGGGAGCACTGGCTCCGCTGATCCTGGCAGGCATTGTCCTCAAGGACTCCCATATTATTGATGAACAACTGGCAGCAGCTGCAGATAATGCTAGCCGGGCAGTTCTACTTGATGAGATGGCGCAACGGGTTATCTTACCATACATTGTCATGGCAATTGTATATACACTCCTTGGTATGCTCATGAAGTTCGTTAACCTGCCTGATGTTGATGCGGAAGAAGTGGATGAAACAACCAGTGAAGCCCTCAGTAAAAGAACCTCAATATTTCAGTTTCCGCATCTTATGATCGGTGCTATTGCCCTTTTCTTCTATGTGGGAGTTGAAGTTATCGCAGGTGATACCATAATAAGATACGGACAATCCATTAACATACCGATGGAATCTGCAAAGTATTACACCTCACTCACAATGCTTGGAATGATTATCGGCTATATCACAGGAATTATATTAATACCAAAATATCTCAAACAGGGTAATGCTCTTAAGATATGTGCCACCCTCGGAGTGATTTTTTCACTGGGAGCCATTTTAGTACCATCTTCCGTGTCATTCTCAATGCCATTTATTGATCTGACAACATTGAAACCCATTCAGCTTGTACTGCCTGTAACAGTTCTCTTTGTGGCCCTTCTGGGACTGGCAAACTCATTGATATGGCCTGCAATGTGGCCCCTGGCCCTCTATGGACTCGGCAGGTTTACCAAAACCGCAGGTGCACTGCTGGTTATGGCAATTGCCGGTGGTGCTCTCATCCCATTGCTTTATGGAAAACTTGCAGTAATATTCAATACACAGGCCGCCTACTGGATATGCGTTCCCTGTTATCTGATAGTATTGTATTATGCATTCTGGGGTTATAAAGCAGGACTGAAAAATGTCAATTGATTTAAAGGAAATATTTAATTCTTTTACCCCCGAAGGCACATATTACAGCGGGGGACCCTATGGCAGCGGCCATATCCATGATACTTTCCGCATTGAAACTGCTGAAAAGGATAAGGATAATTATGTTCTTCAGAGGCTTAACAATAGAATATTCAAAAACATAGCTGAACTTCAGCATAATATCGAAAGAGTAACTGTACATTTAAGAAAGAAGCTCGAAAAAATACCGGGTTCAGATATCAAAAGGGAATGTCTCCGGCTGATTCCCTCTAAAGAAGGGGAAAGCTGGATAAGAGACGGAAATGGCAGTTATTGGAGAATGTATATCTTCATTTCCAATCACCGCTCCTATGATATTGTTGACAGTCCCGGGAAAGCCTATGAAGGCGGAAAGGCAATAGGAAGATTTCAGGCAATGCTTGCGGATCTTCCCGGAGAACCCCTTCATGACACGATTCCATTTTTTCATGATATTGAAAAGCGACTGGAGACTTTTTTCAAAACAGTAAAGGAAGATCCTGCAGGAAGAGTTAAAAATGTCTCCCCCGAAATCGATTTCATCATGAAAAGAACCGAGGAAATGAAAATCATTCTGCAGCTCGGAAGGGAAGGAAAAATACCACTCAGAATCACACACAACGATACAAAATTCAATAACATATTACTCGATGAAAATGACAAGGCTTTGTGCGTCATAGATCTGGATACAGTGATGCCCGGATATGTCCACTATGATTTTGGTGATGCAATCCGGACCGCGGCAAATGTTGCTGCCGAAGATGAAAAGGATCTGTCAAGGGTCAAAATGGATATTGAACTCTACAAAGCCTATGCAACAGGATATCTTTCCGAGACCAGGGAAACACTCAACCCCGTGGAAAAAGAATATCTCGCCTTCTCACCGCGCCTCATCACATATACCATCGCACTAAGGTTTTTTACTGATTATATCGATGGAGACAACTATTTCAAGATCCATCATGAACACCATAACCTTCAAAGGGCCAGGGCACAGTTCAGACTTGTTGAAAGCATGGAGGAACAATATGGTGAAATGAGAAAGATAATCGGGCAGCTTACCCGGAATAAAACTGTCTGATGAATTGTGCAGGAGCAGCGGTACTCACTGTTTTCTGTCTGACATTCGAATATTTTCGATTCCTACACAATTAATAATTAAACACTTGTTGCTAATCCAAGTGATACGGTCGAAGTTTTGTTTGGAATTATAAGCGGATTGACTAATTTTGAACCCGGAAATCCGGAGATCATTAAAAAATGGCAGATTCCCACTGACAATACTTCAGAAAAACGCTAAATCAATATTGGATATGGATTTATCGGGTAAGAGTTACAAGGCTTTTCTCGAACGCCGCGAGGCATTGCAAAAACAATACAGTCCGAAACAGGCTGAAAAACAGCATAAAAAAGGCAAACTGACCGCTCATGAAAGGATCAGTCTATTTTTCGATCCGGGAACTTTTGAAGAGATTGACACTTTCGTTACTCCGGCCGGCCAGCCTGTGGAATTCGGCAAGGTAGAAAGAACCTACGGAGACGGAGTAATTGTCGGATATGGCAAGGTAAACGGAAGGCTCGTATTTGCATATGCCCAGGATTTTACAATTATGGGAGGCTCACTGGGGGTTGTTCACGCCAGGAAAATATCAAAAATACAGGAAATGGCTCTTAAAATGGGTTCTCCCATTGTGGGCATGATGGATTCAGGGGGCGCCAGGATACAAGAGGGAGTTGCAAGTCTCAGCAGCTATGCTTCAATATTTCACAATACAATACAGTCATCCGGCATCATACCTCAGATATCCGTTATACTGGGGCCGGCTGCCGGAGGAGCAGTGTACTCCCCTGCCCTCACCGACTTCGTTTTCATGGTAAACCATACAAGCTACATGTTTGTAACCGGACCTAATGTGGTAAAGGAGGTTCTGAACGAGGATGTCACTTTTGACGATCTTGGAGGGGCCGGAATACATGCACGGAAAAGCGGCGTTGCACATATGATTTATGACGATGAGGAGAACACCATACTGGCTCTTAAAAAATTCCTTTCCTACCTCCCGTCAAACAATGTGGAAAATCCACCCCTGGTTCCTGATGACGGATCCGTACAGGATATTTGTGAAAAGCTCAGGGATATTGTTCCCGATGACCCGAACAAGGCATATGACGTCAAGGATATAATTCAGCTTGTGGTTGACAGAAACAGCTTTTTCGAAACTGCCGAACTTTTTGCAGCCAACCTTGTTACGGGATTTGCAAGAATGAAGGGAAGAACTGTCGGGATAGTTGCAAATCAGCCCAAGGTTCTTGCCGGAGTCCTGGATATCGACTCATCGGTAAAAGGTGCCAGATTCATCAGATTCTGCGATGCCTTCAATATTCCCATCCTGACCTTCGAGGATGTTCCCGGATTTCTGCCCGGAGCGGATCAGGAACATAATGGAATAATAAGGCACGGGGCAAAATTACTTTTCGCATACAGTGAAGCAACGGTGCCGAAAATCACCGTTATACTCAGAAAAGCCTACGGTGGTGCCTTTATCGTGATGAACAGCAAAAACCTGGGCGGGGATTTCAGTTTTGCCTGGCCAACTGCAGAAATAGCTGTCATGGGACCGGACGGGGCTGTGGCAATCCTTTACAGGAAGGAACTGGCGGAAACAAATAATCCGGCTGATCTCAAAAAAGAACTTACAAAAAAATACCGTGATAAGGTAGCCAACCCCTTCATTGCCGATGAGCTGGGATATATCGATGAAGTAATCGATCCGGCTGTTACAAGAAAAAAACTGCTTTCTGCTCTGAATGCTCTGGGTAACAAATGGGTAAAAGTGCCTGAAAGGAAACATGGAAATATTCCGCTGTAAAGAATCAATTGCATATTGACACAATGACAGCTAATATTCCCGTGGAAATACATATACGGCTTTTATGCAGGGTATACCTGTATATTCATCAATATTAAGAAAATATAATAAAATGTTGATATGTAAGATTCTAGTAGCAAACAGGGGCGAAATAGCTGTGCGGATAATGAAAAGCGCGCGGAAAATGAATATTCCCGCAGTCGCGGTAAAAACTGCAGCTGAACCCGATGCAATGTATCTTTCATTTGCCGATGAAATATTTGACAATAGCGATGATACATCAGAAATACCGGTTTTCCTGGATATTGATAAGCTGATCTCAATAGCTCTCAGCACAGGAGCCAATGCCCTTCATCCGGGTTACGGATTCCTTGCAGAAAATGCCTATTTTGCCCAGAAATGCATTGAAAACGGAATAATTTTCATTGGTCCCTCTCCCGATGCCATTTATAAAATGGGAAACAAAACTATTGCCCGGAAACTGGCAATGCAGAATATGATTCCTATGGCCATGGGAAGTGAGGGTAACATAGCGGATGAGGAAGAAGCACTTGCCTTTGCAGAAAAGACCGGTTATCCGCTTATAATAAAAGCTGCATCAGGTGGTGGCGGACGCGGCATGAGGATTGTCCGGGATGCCGGCGAAATGGTAAAAATGTTTCCGCTTGCCAGAAGGGAAGCGGAAAAAGCATTCAAAGACCCTTCAGTATTCATTGAGAAATACATCGAAAACCCCAAACATATTGAATTTCAGATACTCGGAGACACTCAGGGAAACATAATCCATCTCTACGAAAGAGAATGCTCTATTCAGCGAAAGCATCAGAAGCTTCTCGAAGAAGCTCCCTCTTCCGCTCTCGATGATACCCTGAGGAATAAGATGGGGGACATGGCTGTCAGAATAGCAAAAGCAGTGAATTATCATTCTGCCGGTACTGTGGAATTTCTTCTCGATTCGGAAAAGAATTTCTATTTCATGGAAATGAATACAAGAATACAGGTTGAGCATCCCGTTACCGAGATCATAACCGGAATTGATCTTATTGAACAGCAAATCCGCATAGCCAACGGGGAAGCTCTTCAGTACGGACAGGAAGATATCGGGATCAGGGGATGGGCCATTGAATGCAGGATCAATGCCGAAGATGTTCAGTCGGGCTTTTCACCCTCCCCGGGACGAATAGAAAAGATGAGCATGCCTGATTACCCCTATGTAAGGGTTGATACCGGCGTAAGGGAGGGATCCGCCATTGTAGCCAACTTCGATTCCATGATAGCCAAACTTGTTATCAGCGGGAAAGACCGGAAGGAAGCAATAACAAGGTGCAAAATGGCCCTTGACAAAGTATGGATAAAAGGAGCCAAAACAACCCTGCCCTTTTTCAGGCTTCTGGTCAGAAACCAGAATTTCCAGGAAGGAAATTACACAACAGCCTTTGTTGAAAAGGATCTGGACAAATACTATTACAACAGTGAATATGAAGAAATGCTGGCCGCCTGGCTTGCCACCAAACTGTTCATTGAAGAAAACCTCCAGGCTGACAGTATAAATGTCGATTTCAGTGAAGGGAAGGAAATGAGTCCCTGGCTGCTGAATAAAAGGATAAATCAGTTTTAAACCAGACTGAAAAGATGAATGCCAGATTACAAATAAACAAACTCTTTGCCCTTTCATCGGAAAACAGGAAATTCAGCTTCAGGGTACCTTTGAGGAACAAGATCCGGATTGGCAAAAGGGAATATACGGTTCAGCTGAAAACAGATGAAAAATACGGCACCTATATTTTATGGAAGAACAGACGCTATCCGGTAGAGATTGTCAGATCGAGACAGAATAAATATGAAATATTATTCAATGACATCAGTTATGTTTTCACTGTAGAAACACCATTTTCACTTAAGAGAATGAAGATGATCAAAACCGGCAGGGGAAAAAGCGGACATGAATCCGTGAAAGCCCCCATGCCGGGTAAGCTGATTGATGTTCTTGTCAGGGAGGGCTCATCAATACTCCGGGGAGAGCCCCTTGTCATCCTTGAAGCAATGAAAATGCAGAATGAGATTCTCTCCCCTGTAAACGGTACAATTCTGAAAATCCATGCCAGACCCAATACAAATGTCATGAAGGATGATGTACTGGTGGAGATAAAGGCAGATTAGAACTGAACTTCATCCCCGGCTGAGTCTCACTTCAGTGGAATTTCCTCCAGGGTTTTACACAGCAAATCATAAAATTTCTTCACTGAAGCTATGTTCACCTGTTCATCAGGCGAATGAGGATATCTGATTGTCGGCCCGAAAGAGATCATATCAAGATCCGGATATGTTCCTCCAATAATTGCACACTCGAGTCCGGCGTGAATAGCCTTTACTTCCGGTTTTTTGCCAAACATCCTGCTGTAAATATCAGTTATGATTCCGAGTATGGCTGAATTCATGTTTGGTTTCCAGCCCGGATAACCGCCAGACATACTGATTTTTGCATCAATAAGCTGAAAGACGGCTGCTATTCTCCATGCTGTTGCCTCTTTGGAAGTATCCACGGAACTCCGGCAGAGATTATGAACCTCAAAATTCCCGGCGGTACATTTCACAATAGCCATATTATTGGAAGTTTCAACCAGATCCTTTACTGCCTGACTCATCCGCTGAACACCATTGGGGCATGCAAACACGGCTCTGATAATCCTGTACTGATCCTTTCCGTTCATCACTCTTACAGGCATTCCGCATTTTTCAAAGGAAAACACAAGTTCAGGTTCCGTGTCAATAAATTCTTCCCTGTACATTTTCTCATAATCCCTGACGAATTTCTCAAAATCCCCGGCCTGTCCGCTCTGAACCAGGAGTACCGAATAAGATTCACGAGGTATCGCATTACGGAGATTACCGCCGCCGGCTTCGGCCAGCCTTATTCCGAAATCCGTTTCCGCCTGCATGAGGAAACGGAACATCAGCTTGTTTGAATTGGCTCTGCCAAGTGCAATATCCACACCTGAGTGTCCTCCCCTGAGCCCCCTGACTTCAATCCTGTAAGCAACCATTCCGGAAGGTGCTTCTTCCAGCCTGTATTCTGCTGAGGCACTTATATCCATTCCCCCTGCACATCCGACACAAAGTTCATTTTCATCCTCCGAATCAAGGTTAAGCAGGATATCTCCCTTAAGAAGGTCTTTTTTTAGCCCGAACACACCAGTCATGCCGGTTTCTTCGTCGATGGTGAATAAGCCTTCCAGGGGTCCGTGACGGAGATTCCCTGATGCAAGTACCGACATGGCAGCTGCAACCCCGATACCGTTATCTGCTCCCAGAGTAGTCCCGTCAGCCCGTACCCAGTCACCGTCAATAACCGTGTCAATGGGATCCTTTTCAAAATCGTGTTTCTTGTCGCTGTTTTTTTGGGGTACCATATCGAGATGTGCCTGCAGTATTACGCCCTTGCGGTTTTCCATTCCCTTTGACGCCGGCTTCCGGATAATAACATTGCCGGTCTCATCCACTATTGTCTCAAGATTATTATCCTTTCCGAACTTTACCATAAATTCAATTATTTTCTTTTCCTTCTTTGAAGGATGCGGTATCCTGGTAATATCGTGAAAGTATTTCCATACCGTCTTCGGTTCAAGCTTCAATATGTCTTCCATTTTTCTTTTCTTATATTTGATGATTAAATAATATTGTTTCCTGTAAAATCAGGAACTAAAAATAATGATAATTAATCAAAAACCTTATAAGAGAAACTGATTTCCCGCCACGGATTCAGAAACAAGAATTAAATTCATCACATTTTGAAATTATAAGCTGTTTAATTACTTTTGAACGTTTTTTATCACATAAAAATTCCAGATTGAAATTGCTAGGATACTGGAGAAACAAAATGTTTTTGTGGTTAAAGGAATTATTTCATAGCCCTTTATAATGTCGTTTCTATCTATAATAGTTGCGCTAGTTCTGGTTTTCGACTTCATAAATGGTTTTCATGATTCCGCAAATTCCATTGCCTGCGTTGTATCTACCAAAGTTCTCTCACCGATTGCAGCCGTATTAATGGCAGCATTTTTCAGATTCATGGCATTTTTTATATTCCATCTCAAGGTTGCCTCAACAATAAGCTTTGGTGTGGTCAAGCCTGATGCGATTAACCTTAACGTAATCGCAGCAGCCACGGTAGCAGCAATAATCTGGAATTTACTGACATGGTGGTGGGGTTTGCCCTCAAGTTCCTCCCATACTCTTGTGGGAGGCCTGATCGGTGCTGCAATAACCAGCTCCGGATTCAGTTCGGTGATCGCTCCGGGAGTAATAAAAATAATAGCCTTTATATTCATCGCCCCGTTACTGGGCTTTGTTCTTTCATACACCCTCTCCACATTGATCATGTGGATATTCCGAAAAATCCCTCCTTTCACGATCGACAAATGGTTCAGACGGCTGCAGATCCTTTCAGCATCAAGTTTCAGCCTTGGTCACGGAGGAAATGATGCACAGAAATCGATGGGACTCATCTGGGCAGCAATGATAATAACCGGTGCAGTTTCACAGGATGCGGATATGCCTCCCATATGGGTTGTATTGTCATGCTATACCGCCCTTGCCATGGGAACTCTCTTCGGTGGCTGGAGAATAGTTAAAACCATGGGGCAGAAAATAACCAAATTAAAACCCTTTGAAGGATTCTGTGCTGAAACAGCAGGATCCATCGCGCTTGTCACTGCAACTCACTGGGGAATACCTGTCAGTACCACTCACACCATAACAGGTGCCATCATCGGAGTCGGGGCACGCAAGGGAGTTACTGCAGTTAAATGGGGTGTGACACGGAATATTTACTGGTCCTGGATTCTGACTATTCCGATTTCAGGGATTTTTGGCGGAATAATGTACTTATTGTTTAATTATATTAATTAATCCCGGGTAACTAATCCTACAATTATGAATATAGATAAAATTCTGAAATTCTTTGTTCCCAAGGATCGTTCCTTTTATCCCCTTTTTGAAGAAGGCATTAAAAATCTTGTCCAGGCAGCCGAATTGCTGAAACTGATGCTTTCCCGCAATGATTATGACGAGCATGAAAAATATCACAGGCAGATCAAGGAAATCGAACACAAGGGTGACATTATTACCGATAAGGCTTATGATCAGCTTAACAAGACATTCATCACTCCTTTTGACCGTGAGGATATTCATGAACTTTCATCAAGTATTGATGATGTGATTGATTCAATAAACGGAGTCAGCCGTACAATATGCCTTTACAAGCCGAAAAGACTTATGCCGGAAGCTGAACAGATGGCGATAATGGCATATGATGCAGCGCTTCAGCTACAGATAATGATTCATTATCTTGTTGATGCTGCAGCCAACAAGGCTGAGATTACTGCAGCCTGCCAGAAGGTGACTGAAATCGAACACAAAGCTGATGAATATTATTATCAGGCAGTTGCTGACCTGTTTGAAAAGGAGAAAGATTCCGTCGAACTCCTGAAGAACAACAAGATAATTGAAATCCTTGAACGTATTATTGATCAGGAAGAAGATGTGGCGGATGTGGTCAGGGCTATTCTGATTAAAATGGCCTAGAAGGGTCTTGTTTAAGCTTTCTGACCAGAGGGCAGTTCAAGACCATAGCCCTGAATCTTATCCACTTTTTTAAGCTTATAGGCCAGGAAAATCGAAACTACCCCGCATATCACCAGGATAAAAATCGGTATAGTATAATTATAATTCATCTCTCCTGCCCTTATTGCTTCCAGGTTTTCTTTATTTGCCAGATCAAGAACTGCACCTATTCCCCAAAAAAACAGACCCAGTCCCCAGTTCTGAACCGTGAACATTGAAGCATAGGCTGTGCCAAGCCTGTTTTCCGGTACAATCTTCGCCACAGAAGGCCACATGGCAGCAGGCACCAGGGAAAATGCCACTCCCAGACTCAAAAGCCCGAGATATGCAAGAATTTTTACATTGAAGAGAGAAAGGGCAATGTGTGCAAAAATAAGTAATAATGAGCCCAGTATCATCAATGAGGCGCCACGTCCCTTTTTATCCACATAATTCCCGAATATCGGAGTAAAGAGTATTGTTCCAAGAGGAATCAGTGAAGCTGTTTTCGGACCGTTTGAAAACCATAGTCTGAAGGTATCTTTCAAAAGGAACACAAACAACAGGAAAACTGCAAAAATCACTATCATTGACAGATTTTTACCTCCACGGCTTTTGATATATGAGGGAATAAGCGAAAATGCAAGTCCGAATATAAAGAGGACAACAAACACGCTGGAATTGCCTATGGCCTTGCTGCCGAACAATATTATATTACTTGCGGGATCATCAGGGAGCACATAGCTGAATCCGAATTTATTGACAAGCATGTCGGGAGCATACTGAATAAATGGAAATACGGCAGCATAAAAAGATACGCAGAGAAGTGCTATATAGATGAATGACGGATTTGTAGCAAGTTTAACAAGATCATTAAAGCTGAATTCTTCCTCATCCTGGCTGTCGTCAGCCGCGATTCCCGCCTGCTGCCTGTCGAGTTTTCTGTCAAAAAAGGTATAAATGATAAACAGTATCAGTCCCAGGGCAATCAGTGTGGCTGCAAAAGTAACGGCAGGTGAAACGTGTCCGTTTGCAATGTCGGGTGAAACAGCAATACCAAGTGCCGATCCGAGCCTGCCAAATCCTATGTTGATAGCCATTGCCAGTGCCATCTCATAGCCTTTGAACCATTTTACAATAGTACGGGTTGCCACGACACAGGTGATTTCAAGGCCGGTTCCAAACATTATTCTTCCGATTATCATAACAGTAAGCATGGTCCCCTTTTCGGATCCGAACACCCCGGCTGCCGCAAGAGCTGCCAGTCCGCCACCGAGTGCCGCAAGAGTCCCGAATACTATTCCTGCAAGGCGGATTCCCCATTTGTCCAGAATAATACCCCCGACTATTATCATACCAAACATGTTGGCAATCGTAGTCAGACCAATAAGTCTACCAAATTCCTCGCTGGAAAATCCCAGTTCCGTTTCCATCAGTCCTTTCAGACCGGAAAAGAAATCCTGAAACCAGTAGGTGGCAAACATCAGTGCACTCAGCAAAACCAGGACCAACCACCTTAAAGCGGCAGAATCACGCAGTGTTCTTAAATTTGTTTCCATAAATACTTACAGATTAATGGCGGTAAATGTAAAAAATAAAACGGATGAATTTCCTGATATTAATTTGCAATGAACATTGTTAGTCCGACATTGTTGTTATTTCATAACTGAAATACCTTAATTATTTTATCAATTCAGAAAATTGAAGTTATTTTGCATTAATTAATACAGAAAAATGAGAGAAGTCTTCACACTTTTGCTGGTAACAGCATTTTCATCAGGTCTGTTTTCCCAGGTCACATCCCAGGCAGCTGAAACGGGTGTCAGATGGTATTCAATGGAAGAAGTGGAAAAACTGTATAATAAATCCCCCCGCCCGATATTCATTGATACCTATACTGACTGGTGCGGATGGTGCAAGAAAATGGATAATGAAACATTTACTGATCCTGTTATTGCCGATTTACTGAACAGGAAATTCTATCCCGTGAAATTCAATGCAGAAGGGAAAAACAGTGTTACATTCATGGGACAAACATTTATCAATGACGGGAAAGCCGGCAGGGCTCATCAGCTGGCTGTGGCTCTCCTTCAGGGACAGCTTTCCTATCCTACCGTCGTTTTTATGACCAGGGAGGATGACCGGTTTGCAGTTTCACCGGTCCCGGGCTTCAGGGCCGCAAAGGATATGGAAGTATTACTAAGCTTCTTTGCCGATAATGCCTATAAAACCCGGAAATGGGATGAGTTTCAGGAAAATTTCACAGGCAAACTGCAATAATTACCTGCCAATTATATAATTTACAGGTAATTGCATAACTGTACCGAACTGGTATATCAGCTTCCTGGAATTGTATAATGTTTCATCTCCCAGCCTGACTGATACATTTACAATATCCGGTATCCGGTAATAGACTTTTCCCGGGGCAGGCGGTGCAGCATCAACAGGAGTACGTGCAATAACCGCGATATCCTTTGTTTTTCTTTCCGGTATTAACTCCATGACTACCGGCATGCCGGATTCAGAATCCACAGCTTCCGGACCTGTCACTTCTGAAAACCGGAATATTTCCACCTCTTTCCCTTCCATTCCTTTTCCTGGGTCAAGATTGTAGGTAAATGTCCTGATATCTGTAATTGTCTTGCCTGTAAACAATTCAGTAAGTTCCTTTTCCATCCGGTTAATCTCATCTATGGCTGCATTGCTCTGGGGAAAAACATTGGCCTCACCCATAAGAATCATAAATTTACCATCCCTGAGGTCCATCAGTCTTCTGGCAGCTCTTTCCGCCAGCTGGGCATCAGACAATTTTTTTCTTTTCTCCACAATGTAAGGTATCCTGATAAACTGCTCGTCCACACTTACCCGCTTGTAGACAGTGTCAGTCTGAACCCTGTAGTATTCATCCGATCCCAGGTCAAATGATCTGAAGCTGCTGACATCAATTTCCTTACCGTCTGATTCAACAAATATCCGGGAAGATGTCCGCGGATACAGATCAAATATCAGTCCTTCTTTTCTAAGTGCAAGATAATTCGACTGCATCAGGGTATTACTTTCTATCACATAAAACTCTGATGGATCTGCTTCTTCATGAGAGCTGACAGCAACGCTTCTTATCATCCAGTTCTCATTTTCATGCATTACGACATTCTGCAGACCGAGCAGTTCATCCGCATAACCGGCATAGGGCCCGGGAAGCTCGATTGTTCTTTCGAATTCAACCCTTATGGTAAACATGGTTCTCGGCAGGGCATAAACCAGGCTGCCGTCCCTCAGTGTCGTTGTATCAGTGAGCGCTGTCACCCTTGTATACGGTTTTGATGATTCCCGTATAAGGGAACAGGAGCCGGTAAAAACTATTATTATTAAGAAAGAGAGTAATAATCCTGTTTTTTTCATCTGTCTGTAATTTAATTTTAATGGTCAGATACTTGTCCCATGAATCAAAAAATTTATCCGCTAAGATAAGACTTAACATCTTTCATTTCTTTAAACGTCAGTTCTCTTCTCTTATTCTCCTGTAAGCTTCAGAAATTCCTTCAACTATATCAGAAGCAATAAGGGCATCAGGAGATAATTTTTCTGCGGCAACATCGCCGGCAAGGCCATGAAGAAAAACACCGGCCAAAGCTGCGTTAACTGTATCATATCCCTGTGCCAGAAGAGATAATATCATTCCGGTAAGAACATCACCGCTTCCGGCCGTTGCCATTCCCGGATTTCCGGTACTGTTAAACCAGACATTACCCGACGGATCGCTGACTGAAGTAAATGCACCTTTAAGCACTGCAACACATTTATAATTTACCGAAAATTCAACCTGTTTTTCAAGACGCTGAAAATCCGATACTGCCCTGCCTGCAAGTCTTTCAAACTCTTTCGGATGTGGTGTCAGTATTGTTTTCTCCGGGAGGCTGTCAAGCCATTCCCTGTTCAGGGACAATAGATTCAGGGCATCAGCATCAATAACAACAGGTTTTCTGCAGGAGAGCAGAAATCTGCCGAGAGCTTCGCCTGATTCTTTCCTGGTTCCCATACCCGGACCGATCCCGTAAGCGTTAAAAGCTGCAGAGGAAATAATGTCTGAAATATATTTATCCTCACTGTCGGAGAGGACCATTGCTTCCGGAACGGTATTCTGCAGAACCATATTCCCGCATGCGGGAACATGACAGCTTACCAGTCCGGCACCAGTCCGCAGCGCTGCCCTTGCACCAAGCACGACTGCACCCATTTTCCCATGGGATCCCCCAATCAGAAGACCATGTCCGTATATGCCTTTATGATCAAACCTGTTTCTGGTCTTTATAACAGAAGCCACCTGAGATTTTTCCATAAATTCCCAGGGAGTTTTTGTAGAAGCTATAGCTCTGACGTCAAGACCAATAGGCAGAACAGTCCATTTCCCTGCATATTTTTCATTTTCCCTGAACAGAAATGACAGTTTAGGAAACTGAAAACTGAGAGTATAATCAGCTCTGACAATACTGTCATGATCATTTGATGTATTATCCTCTCCCATCAGTCCGGAAGGAATGTCAATTGCTATCACGGTTCTTCCGCTTTGATTGATCATCCTGATTATTTCTGCGGAAAGTCCCGTTACGGGCCGGGAAAGTCCGGAACCGAAGATTGCATCAATGATGATATCTCCTGAGCCGGTTAGCGGAAACTGTTCTGACGAATCAATGACTGTAAATGGAACCCGGGTAAATTTCTGAAGCCTTTCCCTGTTAATCTTCCAGTTCTCCGTGTTACTATCGCTGAAGTGAACATAAAAGAGCTCCGGCTCATACCTCTCCTCTTCCAGCAATCTGGCAAGAGCCAGTCCGTCTCCGCCGTTGTTGCCGGGTCCGGCAAAAATCAGGATTCGCCGGGAACGCGAAAATCTCTCCCTGTACCACTCAAGGAGTTTCATTGCCGCACGTTCCATCAGATCAACAGATGCTACCGGTTCGTGTCTTACAGTGTAATCATCAATCTCCCTGATCTGTACGGAACTGAATATCTTCATCAGTACAATTCATTTTGCTACAAATTTAATCTCTAAAACCAATAATTAAAAAAGATTAATATATTTGTTTCCTTTCGGTACCGGACCGGTAATGCCGGTTTTCCGGCAAATAGTATTTTAACCGTAAGATCAGCAACAAATTGTAAATGAATTAAAATTGAATTTATGCTAAAAAATCATCCCAGGGGATTGCTTGTTGCCTTTTTCTCAAACATGGGTGAAAGGTTTGGCTTCTACACCATGATGGCCATACTGGTACTTTTTCTTCAGGCTAAATATGATCTCCCTGCCAAAGCAGCGGGCGACATCTACAGCTGGTTCTATTTTGCCATTTATGCACTCGCCCTGATAGGAGGCATTCTGGCAGATTCCACAAAAAAATACAAGCTTGTAATACTTGTCGGGATTATAGTGATGTTCATCGGTTATTTTGTAATGGCCATACCCGGCATGACCCTTACGATTACCCTTATCGGGCTTGGCACCATTGCACTGGGCAACGGTTTGTTCAAGGGAAATCTTCAGGCAGTGGTTGGTCAGATGTATGATGATCCCAGATATTCAAAACTTAGGGATACGGCTTTTATGATCTTTTACATGGGAATCAACATTGGTGCTTTCTTTGCACCCCATGCTGCCGATGGTATGCGCAACTGGTGGCTGAAAACCAATGGTTTTCTGCATGACGCAAGCCTCCCTTCCCTCTGTCATCAGTTCAACAAGGGCACAATGACCGACGTCAGCATGTTTCAGCAACTCGCCGATAAAGTTAGTATTAACGGACCGATCAGCGATCTTTCCGCCTTTGCCAATGATTATCTCGAGGTGTTTTCAAGGGGTTACAATTATGCTTTCGCCGTGGCAGCCGGAGCAATGATAATTTCACTGCTGGTATATATAATTTTCAACAAAATGCTGCCCAGCAAGGACAAGATTGTGTCAGTTGTCAGGGAAGAAAAGAAAGTTGCCAAAACAGCAAAGGAAATTGATTTCAAGGCACTTCCCATAGCAGCAGCAATCGCAGCCATGATAATCACCGCATTCCTGCTTCAGCTGGTGAATCAGATTGATATTGCAACAGGACTGGCATTCGGACTCTTTGCAGGCTTTGTCACATGGATAATTCTTAGTTCACGAAAGGATGAAAGGGCAAGAGTGACTGCACTGGTACTTGTATTCTTTGTTGCTATTTTCTTCTGGATGTCATTCCACCAGAACGGACTTACACTCACATTGTTTGCAAGGGATTATACAGTCAAGCAGGTTGGCCCGTTTACCGGTTTGTTTTTTACATTACCCTCAATTCTTGCATTTATAGCCGGCATTGCGGGGATACTTATGCTGTTCTACAAAAATCAGCCGAGAAAATTCAGAATCACTGGAGCCGTATTGTTTGTTGCCGGTCTCTGGTTTTCTGTCTTTTTCCTTACAGGCTTTGATCCCACCACCCTGCTCGGAAGATTCCTTGACCCTTTTGGTCCACAGAATTCGATATCACCGGAAATTTTCCAGCAATTCAATCCCCTGTTCATTGTGGCACTTACCTTCCCCGTACTTGCATTCTTTTCCTGGCTTAACAAAAAGGGCATTGAACCATCAACCCCAAAGAAAATCGGTATCGGATTGCTGATTGCTTCCGTTGGTTTTCTTGTTGTGCTCATCGGATCCATAGGAGTACCCTCGCCTGCATCACTGGGCGGAGCACCTGTGGCAGATACCGACAGGGTGTCTCCATACTGGCTGATAAACAGTTATCTGATTCTTACGGTAGCAGAACTATTCCTGAGTCCGATGGGATTATCTTTTGTATCAAAAGTAGCTCCTTCAAGGTTCCAGGGCCTGATGCAGGGCGGATGGCTCCTGGCTACTGCCGCAGGCAACAAGCTTCTTTTTGTCGGAACACTGCTGTGGGACAAGATACAGCTCAGTACGCTGTGGCTGATATTCATTGTTTGCCTGTTACTCTCAGCAGCATTCATCTTCTCAATTTTGAAAAGACTTGAAAAAGCCTCAGCCAGCTAAATCATAATGCATTAGTAAACGAATTCTTACAGGGCGTTTGTTAACACAACGCCCTTTTACAATAAAATAAACAGAAATATGAAAGTCCTGAAATTCGGAGGTTCCTCGCTGGGAACACCGGAGAGGATAAGAAAAGTAAAGGAGATAATCAGGCAGAACAGCCTTCCATGTATTGTTGTTGTTTCGGCCTTTGAAGGAGTAACCGACCATTTGTCCCGGATCGCGGAATTCGCATCGTCAGGAAAGGAAGAATATGCAGAGGATCTTAAAAAACTGATTTCGTTCCAACGGGAATTTGCCTGCAGACTCCTGACCAGTGAGGATGATCTGAACCTGGCACAAAAACATATTGACAATATTTTCAATGAACTCACAGAGACACTGAGAGGGTTTTACCTCCTGCGCGAATCTACCGTTCATGCCCTGGAGCAGATACTTGCAAGTGGTGAAAGAATATCCTCCTTTATCATCAGCCTCTATCTGGAGGATTCACTTTATATTGATTCCAGGGAGCTGATAAAAACGGAAGGCAAACCGGGAAATGCCATTGTTGATTTTCTGCTCACCAATTCCCTTATAAGGGCGGCGCTTGAAAATTCCGATAAGCTTGTGGTGCTCCCGGGTTATATTTCGAGCAACCATCAGGGCAACACTACCACACTGGGGCGGGGAGGCTCTGATTATACGGCAGCAATTGTGGCTGCTGCATTAAAGCCGGAAGTTCTTGAAATATGGAAGGATGTGGACGGGTTTATGACTGCCGATCCCAAAAAGGTAGAAAAAGCCTATACAATTGAAAACCTGACTTATTCCGAAGCAATGGAACTCTCTCACTTCGGCGCAAAAGTTATTTATACTCCCACTCTCCGGCCTGTTTTCAGGGAAAATATCCCTGTACTGGTTAAAAACACTTTCAAGCCGGAAGCTGAAGGAACCCTGATAAATAATGACCTGACAGATCAGGACAGCAGCCTTATCAAAGGAATATCCTCGGTGGACCATATAGATCTTGTCACTCTTCAGGGACCTGCAATGGTCGGAGTTACAGGAATATCAGCAAGACTGTTCGGAGCACTGGCAAAAAGCGAGGTCAATATCATTCTTATAACACAGGCATCATCAGAATATTCAATCACTTTTGCCGTTAACCCCTCTGATTCCGTAACAGCCACGGAAGCAATAGCAAAAGAATTCGAACGTGAGATTTCCGCTTTCAGGGAGCTTAAGATTATTGTTGAAAAGGATCTGTCAATTATCGCTATTGTGGGGGAAAAAATGAAAAATACTCCCGGCATTTCGGCTACATTGTTCAGAGCACTGGGCAGCAATGGAATAAATGTGATTGCTACTGCACAGGGCTCATCGGAACTTAACATTTCAGTCGTAATAAAGACTGAAAGTCTCAAAAAAGCACTGAACGTCATACATGAAGGTTTTTTCCTCTCACGAATCAGGGAATTGAATCTGTTCATTGCAGGAACGGGACTTGTCGGAACAAGCCTGCTTAAACAGCTCAGGAAGCAGCAAAAAGTTCTTCTTGACGATTATAAGCTGAACCTGAGGCTTACAGGTATTACCGACTCCCGCAGAATGATAACTGAAGCCGAAGGTATCAGGCTTGAATCATATCGCGAGACACTTAAGGATGAAGGACAAAAGGCAGATATTGCACTCTTCATCCGGAATATGAAAAACATGAATCTCAGGAATTCCGTATTCATCGATTGCACTGCCAGTGAAAAGGTTGCTGCCAGGTATGCCGAAATCCTTGAAGCCTACATCTCGGTGGTAACAGCAAATAAAGTTGCATGCTCATCTGATTATTCCTACTATCATCAGCTTAAAACCACTGCCGGGGAAAGAGACGTCAGATTCATTTACGAAACCACGGTCGGTGCAGGTCTGCCAATAATCAAAACAATAAACGACCTGGTGCTCAGTGGCGACAAGATTCTCAGAATTGAAGCCGTACTGTCAGGAACCCTCAATTTCATATTCAATGAAATGAACAGTTCCATGCCGTTGAGCAAGGTCATAAAGCTGGCCCGGGAAAAAGGCTATTCTGAACCCGATCCACGTGTAGACCTGAGCGGAACGGATGTTGTAAGAAAAATTCTTATCCTTGCACGCGAGTCAGGATATAAATTGGAATACAGGGATGTTGTCGTGAGCAAGTTTCTTCCTGATGAATGCTTCAGCGGTGACATCAATAATTTTTACAGAAAGGTTGAATCCCTGGATGAAGAATTTGAAAATAAACGCATCGAACTTGAAAAGCAGAACAGGAAATGGAGATTTACGGCAACTCTTGACCAGGGTATGGCAAAAGTTGAACTTGTGACAGTGGGTCCCGACCATCCTTCATTTTTCCTTGAAGGCAGCAATAATATTGTTCTGCTGACTACAGAAAGGTATTGTGACCTTCCGATGGTCATTAAGGGTTACGGAGCAGGAGCAGAAGTCACTGCTGCCGGCGTATTTGCAGATCTCATGAGAGTGATAAATGTGTAGCATTAATAATTAAAAATATATCCTTGGAAGAAAGAATCAAGTATTATTCAACTAATCTGAAAGCGCCGGAAGTGTCATTCCGGGAAGCTCTGATGAGAGGTATAGCACCTGACGGAGGTTTATACATGCCCCGGTTTATTCCTATGCTCAGCCCTGATGAACTGCTAAGTTACCGGGAGAAAGATTATCCCGGAATGGCTTTCAGCTTCCTGAATAAATTTCTGAAAACAGAGATAGAATCAGAAGTACTGGTCTCTCTGTGCAGGGATGCCTATAATTTTGACATACCGGTCGAGTCTGCAGGGAATAGATCTTACATACTCCGCCTTGATCAGGGTCCGACGGCATCATTCAAGGATTTCGCCGCCAGAATGATGGCCCGGCTGATGAATCATTTTACTGCCGGCGAAAAGAAACATTACACCATTCTCACGGCAACATCAGGAGATACAGGCAGTGCTGTTGCAAGTGCCTTTCACGGACTGTCAAATATCAATGTCATTATTCTTTTCCCTCTCGGAGAGGTGAGTGATACCCAGAGAAAACAGATGACCACCCTTCACGGGAATGTCAAAGTTATCGGGATCAACGGAAAATTCGACGACTGCCAGCGGATTGTAAAAAAAGCATTCCTCGACAAATCCCTGTCGGATCTCAATCTGACATCAGCAAATTCGATCAACATCGGAAGATTGCTTCCCCAGTCGGTTTATTATATATATGCCTGGTCGCGTACAGATTCTGCCCCGGTTGTATTCAGTGTGCCTTGCGGCAATTACGGAAATCTTATGGGTGGGATTATTGCCAGGGAAGCAGGACTTCCGGTCAGGAAATTCATTATTGCCACGAATGAAAACAACGAAGTTCCGGAATATCTCCGGACGGGAACATACAGGATAATCGTTCCGTCCCGGAATTGCATCTCAAGTGCAATGAACGTGGGTCATCCCAGCAATCTTGCTAGAATTGCAGCCCTTTACGGAGGAATCATGGACGAACACGGTACTATTCTCAAACCTCCCGATCTGGAACGGATGCGAAGGGATTTCCACGGCATTTCCATAACGGATAACAGCACCAGGGAAACCATAGCTTCCTTCTACAGGGATCACGGAATAGTTCTTGAACCTCACGGGGCAGTTGCATGGAAAGGGCTTGACCACTATCTCAGGGAAGCATCCCGGGAAGATAAGAACGAAACTGTTTATATCTCCCTGGAAACTGCACATCCCGCAAAATTTCCAGGCGAAATAGAACGTATCCTTAATCATACTCCCGCAGGACACCCTTCACTTGAGAACCTGGAAGAACTTGAAGAGGATTATACCCCGATGGAGAATGATTACGGATCATTTGTCCAGTATATTTTCAAACACTGTTAATAAATAAACCATGTACATAATTTGTAGTGACCTGGAGGGAGTACTTGTACCGGAAGTATGGATCAATGTTGCAAAAAAGACAGGTATCGACGAACTTAAACTGACTACCCGTGATATAAATGATTATGATGTGCTTATGAAAAAAAGACTGGATATACTCAGTCAGCACGGGATAAGTATCGGGGATATCCAAAATGTCATTTCCGGCCTTGAACCCCTGCCGGGTGCACTCGATTTTATCAACTGGCTCCACGGAAAGGCACAACTGATAATAGTATCTGATACTTTCAGGGAATTTGCCAATCCTCTTCTCAAAAAGATGGGCTGGCCTCTTCTGCTTTGTCATCACCTCACAATAAACGGTCAGGGCATGATTACTGATTATAATCTGCGTCAGCCTGAGGCAAAAATGAAAGTCGTTGAAGCGCTTCAACAACTGAATTTCAAGGTTATAGCTATAGGTGACTCATACAATGACATTCAGATGCTGCGTAAGGCAGAAACGGGAATACTTTTCAGACCCCCTCAGAATGTAATTGACGATAACAGTGATCTCATGGTAGTAAGGACATATGACGGCCTGATGGAAATAATCGGCAAAATAACCGGAACAGGCTGAAGCCCCGGCAGCCCTGATCTGTAAAACTGCCCTTTTATCCTTTAATCCAGGATCGCGGTTGTGTACTTATATGCAATACCGGTCTGATCTTTTGCCAGTCCTGATATAATTACCATTAATTCATCCTTCCATGAAAGGAAGATGGTTCCATTGTATCCGTCAGTAAAAACAAACCTGTTTTCATCGCCGGGGAATGTTTCTACACCGGCTGTATTCAGATATGATTTTGCCATATCAAGTATTTCCTCCGCAGATTCCTTTTGTATCAGGTAAATACTGAAACGGTCATTTCCGGTCTCATAGGCTGCCATGAAAGCAGAATTAAGAACACTGTGCCCCAACACATTATCATTGATGTAGATTTCTTCGTTGGCAATTTTCCCTTCTGCAGGAAACCTGGCAAGCAGAGCAGGCAGGCTGCTCTCGCCGGGAAGCATGTCTGCAACCCTGTATGCAAGGGTCTCAGCAGCCTGAAGAATTTTAGCCTTCTGTGAATAAGTCCTGATCTTCACATAGAAGTTTCCCTTGAAAAAATTGATGGCTCCGTCAGCATTGTAGCCCTGTGCTCCCAGCCTTAGAAAATTAAAGTAAGGAGAACGCTCCGATGCATATATACCGAAAGCCATTGTATGATTTTCATGCCTGTAAATCTCAAGCTTTATGGAATTTTTTCCCTTCCTGTATTCAGCAACGTGAAGGTCCCTGAAACCGAGGGCAAGGAATCCGTCGGCAGCTCCGTTTATAAAATCCCACAGATTGTCAGGCAGGTAAACCGGATATTCTGTCACTGTCCTGAATCCGTTAAGAGCAGGAAATGAAAGATCCTGGCTAACGGCAGGAGGAGACAAGAACATAAAAACAAGAGGGAAGATAAGCAGTTTTTTCATTCAAAATATAATTATTATGTTATTGTAAATTAAGTTGTTTCTATTCTCTGTCCCGGTTTATCGTGAACCTGCCTTCATGACCCGGCTTGCCGGATTCGTCCCACAGGGCGGGTCCCGGTTGTATGTTCAACATTTATGATATTCAGGCCAGGAAATCAGATGGCACTTTATGAAGTCTTGAGATATCTGCAATTTTTTCTTTCAGGTCAAAATTCCGAAAGCAGCTGACATTGCAGGTATCACACTCATTGCACGGATTTTCCCCTGTTCCAAGTTCTGCAAGCAGATTTTTGGCCATAGCCGGATTGCCGTATCCGTATGCATACATGTAGGCACGCATGATATCCCTGACAGGCAGGTTTTTCACACAATCATCAACGCACTGGTTGCACCCGGAGCATATCAGTCCCGGATCATCCAGCGAAGCTATAAGCTCTCCCCTTTCCCCGTCGGAAAGTGTAAAATCCTCCATGATTTTTGCATTCATATCCACCTGGTCAAATGCTGTCATGCCCGGAATGGTTGTATGGACATCCGGATTCTGCAGTACCCATTTAAGGGCAGCTGCCGCATTCACGGGCTTTGTTCTTTCCCTGTCGAGGAATCCGCCGGCAAGTGTTTTCATTGCGACAATACCGATACCGGCTGAAGCAGCTTTTTTGATTGCAGCATTCAGTTCCGGGACATATGCAAGCCGGTAATTGTATTGTGTCAGAATAACATCCCAAACGTCCTGATCCGCTGCTGCATTTATTACTTCCGGTTCATTGTTGTGTGTGGAAAAACCAATATATTTTATCCTGCCCTCCTGTTTCAGTTTTTTGACAGTGTTTATTACCGGTTTGTATTCCAGATATTCCGGATTACTGACATCATGAACATACAGGATATCAACATAATCCATTTTAAGTCGCGACATGCTGACATTGAAAAATTCCATGAATTTTTCGGATGTCGCCTGGCTGTCCGGTCGTCCCTGCCTGTCTGTGGAGGATCTCACTTTTGTTGAGATAATAAAGGAATCTCTCCGGTAATTCCTGAAAAAATCCCCGAGCATCACTTCACTCTTTCCTCCGAGATAACCATTAGCCGTATCAAACAGTCTCATTCCCCTGTCATACGCTGCCTTGCAAAGATTCGGATTGTCGGAACGCATTACACCGAAACTGACCACGGGCAGCTTAATACCCGTTCTGCCAAGTGTACGGTGAATAAGATTCTGTGTCTGCTGCGGAGCCGGAATCAATACCTGGGGTACTGCCATTGCTCCTGCACCTGCAATACCTGTTTTAAGAAATCCTCTTCTTGATATTTTTGTCATAATAATTATTTTAAATTTCTGATTCTTACTTCAATACCTGTATTCTTGAGCAGATCTGTCAGTTTCCCGGTATCAGTTTCCCCGTAGTGATAAGGATATAATATTTCCGGCTTAAAGGCCAGCGCAGCATCTGCAACCATTTCAGGGCTCATGGTATAGGGAAGGTTCATGGGCAGAAAAGCAACATGAATATCTTTTAAGGCTTTCATTTCCGGTGTATTTTCTGTATCACCGGCAATATAAAACCTTTTGCCGCCAATTGTAAGAATAAAGCCTATTCCAACACCTTTCGGGTGAAAGGGCTGGCCCGGCGATCTCATATTAACAATATTGTAAGCGGGGACAGCTTCTATAACAATTCCTCCGGCATTTTGAACATCTCCGGCAGCCATTGCCTTTGCCCAGGTGATTTCCGATGCCGCAGTACCGTTACTTAACATAATTGTTCCTTCTTTTCTCAGACCGGCTATGAGCTCCGGATCAAGATGGTCATAATGTTCATGGGTAACAAGTATCAGGTCGGCCCCGGGAAGGTTTTCATAACTTCCGGAGCTTCTGACCGGATCAATATGAATACAGAAATCATTCACTTTGAACATCAGCGAACCATGTCCGATAAAAAACATTTCCACATCACCTGCCGGGGTTTTTATTGTATCGGAAGTAAGCAAATTCCTGAAATTTGAACCTGAAGTCATGGTAATTAAAATTAAAATAATTAAAATCTGTATGGTCCTTTTCATTATTCATGTTTTATTCGTCATACAAAAACATCTGTAAAAATAGTAATCTCTGATGGTTTATCAAATTTATGTATTAAGGCTGCAGGTAAATGGAGTAAAATTAATAACTTGCATCTGAATTAAGGTTAATGGATCAATTAATTGACATTGATGCATTCAGGGCATAAAAAAGAGTCATTGTTTCTGCTTGTCTTTCTGTTTGTCACCTCGGTTGTGGATGGTCAGTCTGATAGAAACTGTACCATCAGTTTCAGGGGTGAAAAACAGGAAAATGATATTGTTGTATCCGCACGTTCAGTAAGCATAGATTATTCAATACCGGAAATCAATCTGAGGGAATTTAAAAATGATAAGGGTTCATTTTACAGAATCCATATTCCCGGCCATACACATACATCAGAAACCGGCAGCCCCGAACTTCCAGTTTTCAGCAGACTGATTACAATACCGGCAGGACATACATACAGTATCAGAATAACAGATGTAAGGGCGGAAAAAATCAATCCCGGCAAAAAGAATATCGGAGGAGTTCTGTTTCCGGCCCAGGAAAGTGAATCCAAGGCTCCGGGGAGTATAAAACCCCGGTTTTCAATGAACAAAACCATTTATGCAAAACGGGAATTTTTATCTTCAGATACTGTTTCAATAGCATCAATAGGCAGCATAAGAGGAAAAAGCGTTGCTAACCTCATCATATCTCCTGTGAGATATAATCCTCATCTGAACATCATGGAGGCCATAACATCAATGAAGATAGAGATCCGTTTCAGCGGAGCCGGTACAGCCTCAAAAACCTATCCCGAATCCAGGGCATTCCAGAAAATCCTTGAAAACGGAATTCTCAATTATGCCAAAAGTCCTGAGTTACCGGTGTTTTCAGACAAGCCCCTGAGAATGGTCATTCTCACCGACACAGCTTTCAGGCATCACCTGGAACCCCTGATCCGCTGGAAAACCATAAAAGGATTCAGAATCGATGTTTTATACAGAGGAGCGGAATATGCCGGTCAGACTTACAAGGAAATTAAAAATTCCCTCACCGATCTGTATTATTCCTCAACACCTGAGAATCCTCCTCCCGAGTACCTGCTTATAGTTGGCAATACATCAAAAATACCATATTACGGTACTGATAACGTGACTGATCTTTACTACGGTGAATTTGATGGCAATGGAGATTATTTTCCGGAAATGTTAATCGGGAGGCTTCCCGTTGCAGACACCAATGAGCTTAAGGGCGTGGTTAACAAGATTATCAGCTATGAAAAATTTGAATATGCCGACACCAACAGGTTCCATTCAAATGCAATGATCACTTCGGGCCATGATGCAAGCTATGCTGACTACATGAACGGCCAGATAAAATATGTGATCGAAAATTACCTGAACCAGGAAAACAACATAAACGGACATCATTTCTATTATCCCCAGACTCCACAGGCAGCTCACAAGGAGTCTGTCATCAATTTAATAAACGAGGGATTGTCCTTTGTTAACTATACCGGTCACGGATCTTCAACAGCCTGGCTTCACATCAACATAGATACATCGGATGTCCGAAAACTGAAAAATACCAACATGTATCCCTTCATAATAAGCAATGCCTGCCAGACATCCAGATTTGACATAAAATCACTGGGAAACAGGATGGTGCTTGCCAGGGAAAAGGGTGCCATCGGATTCATAGGCTGTTCGAACGATTCGTACTGGAACGAGGATTTCTACTGGGCTGTCGGTGTATGCACCCCATCAAACAATCCCACTTATGAAACAACCGGTCTGGGTGCATTTGACCGGCTTTTCCATACTCACGGCGAACCCCGGACAGACTGGTATACCAGCATGGGACAAATAGTATATTCAGGAAATCTATCTGTTAGTGAAAGCACAACCTGGCGGAAAAAATATTACTGGGAAACATACAATCTTGTGGGCGATCCAAGCATGATACCGATTATCGGAACGCCGGATATATTCAGGACAATCCTTCCGGACACTTTGCCCAACGGCATCAGATCATGGACATTCATGGCCGAACCAGGATCCTATGTTGCTGTTTCAAGGTCGGGTATACTCCTGGACGCATCCCATACAAAACCTTCAGGATCAATAACACTTAAATTTCCGGGTATGTCGGATGATTCATGCCTGGTGGTAATGACCGGCCAGAATAAAATCCCGCTTATAAAAACCATTTATTTCTCAAATGTTGCCAGGGGATTTCTCAATCTGGCCGAAGCAAAAATAAATGATGCAGCCGGCAACAATGACGGAAAAGCCGATTTCGGGGAAAATCTTTCGGTTGATCTGAAAATTGCCAACCTGGGTCTTACCGATTCAAAAAATTTATATGCAAAAATTTCTTCTTCTTCCCAATACATCACTTTGGCAAGCGATTCTGTAATGATAGGAGATCTGCCTGCCGGCGATGAAATATCAATAAACAACAAACTGCTGCTCAAAGTTTCAGATAATATCATTGACAAAAGTCTGGTGACTCTTGACGTAATACTGAAAGATGATATTGAGACGAGAGAATTGAAAATTGACTTTTACATTCATGCCCCTGATCTTGACATACTCAGTTTTTACCTGAACGATGCAGCTACAGGAAATGGTGATCAGGTTGCCAATCCCGGAGAGACCTTCCATCTTGTCTTTTCGGTTAAAAATGACGGAAGCAGCAGCACATCGGGTAAATTTTCAATATCAAGCAATGACGCTGAAATAAGCATTCTTGAACCAAGCAAAAATTCAGGAATACTGCAGGACGGGGTTCTTACCGAGATACCGGTACTTGTACAGCTTTCCCAGTCCGTAAAATCGGGTACAACCATTACTGTCAGAGCTGTACTAAACTGCGGAGCCTATGCGGTTGAGAAGGTTTTCACCTTCCGGGTCGGCCGGATCAGGGAATCTTTTGAAGCCTCTTCATTCAGCGTGTTCCCCTGGATAAACATCAGTTCCAGTCCCTGGACAATAACAGATGCCGGATCAACAGACGGCAACATGTCAGCCCGTTCCGGAATAACGGGACACAATGAATCTTCATCACTGATCATAAAGACCTACTATGATGCTCCCGACACACTTAAATTTCATTATACTGTTTCATCGGAACCAAACTATGACTATTTTGCCTTCTACCTGAATGATGAGGAATTACTACGCAAATCGGGAGAAATACCCTGGCAAAGGAAAGTGATACCGGTACCTGCCGGCTATAACAAGCTGGAATGGCGTTACAAAAAAGATCAGTCCGTATCGCAGGGCAGGGATTGTGCAATGCTTGATATGATTGATTTTGCCGGACCAGGCGGTGTTACGTACATTGAAAGAGATCTGGTGACTGAAAAAATTATAAGTCCTGTACAGAAAGAGAAACCCGGATGGGAAAAGGTTATTGTCAGAATGGTTAATGAGAGCCTTGAGCCAATCCACGGATTCAATCTCGCATATTCCCTGAACGGCGGCCCGCCTGTCAGACAATATTTCAGCGAAACTCTTGCCTCGTTTGGCGATTCGGTCCTGGTAACATTCGACGTTTATGCAAATATGTCGCGCTACGGGGTCTATGACCTGGTGGTGTACAGCTATAACAACAATGATGAATGCCTGGCAAATGACACACTGAAGATAAACATTGAAAACAAAAGCATTGATGAGCCTCTTCTGATTAAGGGCAATCCTTTTACTGAAAAGCTCGTAATAGAAATCAATACCGAAGCTGAAAGCGATGCACGGGCAAGGATTTCGCTTTTCGACCCCCAGGGAAGAAAACTTATTGACATGGAAGAGAATATCCATCCCGGCACCAATGAAATCACCATCAGAACAGATAAGCTTCTTCCCGGAGTATATTACCTGAGGGTTGAATATCCTGGCCGGAGCAAAACAGTACCTGTAATCAAAGTACGACGCTGATCTTTTTCAGTCATGTGTCATTCAGCTCAGTCATGTGTCATTCAGCTTTGGTTTCACTAATTAATGAAATACACTTTTTATGATTCCAACAAGGGAAAACGCACTGGAACTCCTGAAGAAATACAACAGGACAGACAGCCTTATAAAGCATGCTCTTGCCGTAGAAGCTGTCATGAGATATATGGCAGGAAAATGGAATGAAGATGAGGAAAAATGGGGTATTGTCGGCCTGGTACATGACCTTGATTATGAAATGTATCCCGATCAGCATTGTACCATGACAAAAAAAATACTGGAGGAAAATGACTGGCCTGAAGAATACATACGTGCCGTATTAAGTCACGGATGGGGCCTTGTTACAGATACTGAACCCCTGACACTCATGGAAAAGACCCTTTATGCCATAGATGAGCTGACAGGACTGGTTGTCACCAGCGCATTGGTGAGACCGTCAAAAAGTATTCTCGACATGGAAACAAGGTCTGTCAGAAAGAAATGGAATGACAAAAGATTTGCTGCAGGCGTCAACAGATCAGTAATAGAAAAAGGAGCTGAGATGCTTGGCCTTACGCTGGATGAACTTATAACTGACTGTATAATGGGAATGAGGGAGATTGCAGAACAGATCGGGCTGAAAGGGAAGCCGCCGGACTTATAGTTCCCTTATCCTGATATTTCTGAACCACACATCATTGCCGTGATCCTGCAGTCCAATATAACCTTCTCTTGCAGTGTCAATAAACCAGGACCATTCCGCAAATTTTGAATCCTCACACATCTTTTTCCAGTCGTCGGTCCATAAGTGGAATTCAACAACATTTGCACCATTCTGGGTAAACACCACCGTACCCTGATAGACAAGTATTTTTACCGAATTCCATTGTCCGACAGGCTTTGTATTCTGTGGCCTGGCAGGGATGAGATCGTACAGGGATCCGGCCATCCGGTTGCCGTTGACTCCGAGTCTGGCGTCCGGGTGCCTGTCATTGTCCAGTATCTGCATTTCAGGTGCTGACTTGTAGATCGGTTCACCGGGCACTTCCCGGGCAAGAATAAAAATCCCGCTGTTTCCGCCTTCGGATATTTTCCATTCAAGTGACAGTTCAAAATCAGAGAGTTTCTTATCATAAATAATGTCACCGCCGCTGCCTCCGGCTTCTCCGACTCCTGAACCGATACAGCGAAGCGTTCCGTCAACAACCTCCCATCCTTTTTCAGGAAAAGCGGATTTATTATAACCACGCCATCCTTCTGTTGTCTTACCATCAAAAATCGTTGTCCAGCCTTCCCCGGCAATACTTTTCTTTTTTCCGGAAGATGCACATGATGTGAATCCTGACATAACTATAATTGCCAAAAGTATATTTAAATATTTCATCTGTTTATAATTTAATAAAAATGGTCAGATGGAACTCCCATGAATCTAAAGTCATACCCGTGTGTGTAAAATCTTTACATGGTCGTTTCATGTTTTTTTCTTTTACTGACAGTTAAGGGTAAAAACGCGATGCAGGCAGGTTCACTGCCTCAGGCACCGCGTTTATATTTATAATCAATAGTACATTATTATTATGCCGGCATGTCGGGCAGTGACCAGCCATCCCGGTATTTATGCCTTATCATCTCAGAAGCGAATTCTCTTGCATTCATCGGGTCGGTCCATTTCTTGCGGAATGTGGGATGCCCGTCAGCGATTGTGAATGCATCTTCAATACAGATTCTTACAGTATCAGAATCACTGATATTGGTAAACTCCATTTTTTCACCGTCCCATTCCAGTTCCTTGTTAAGGCCCTGAAGTCTGACGGCAAGGACTCCCATAACAACCATTTCATTGAAGGGGCCTGCTTCAGCGAAATCTGATTTGGGGGCTACCCTGCTTTCCGGACTTTCCTTGCATGCCCGGACCCAATCCATTTCATGACCTCCCCTCATGGCGTTTTCGATTCTTCTTTCAGTTTTCGGAACAACCGGTACACGGCCGGAGATAAGCCATGGATCCTTTCCGTAACATCCGCATACCAGCTTATCTTTAGTGCCATGGAAAATAACACCACCTCCGGAGTCGTTCATATCTTTGCCTGCAGGCCATCCTGCAGGTTTTGGAGGCTGAATACCACCGTCATACCATATCACCTCAACCTGCGGAAGTTTCATTTTGGCTCTTCTGTCTGCAATTCTTGCCGGGTACACCAGATTGACCATCTGAGCACTGGGTGCACAATCCGCCAGAAGAAGCGTGGAGCTTCCCTGCGCTTTTATCGGATACTGCAGCTTAAGGCCCTTGAAAACAGGATGAAGAATATGACATGCCATATCTCCCAGTGCACCTGTGCCGAAATCCCACCAGCCTCTCCAGTTCCATGGATGATAGATGCTGTTGTACGGACGCATCGGGGCCGGGCCGATAAACAGATCCCAGTTGAGGGTTTCCGGAACCCATTCACCCTTCTCCGGCCGGTTGAGTCCCTGGGGCCATATCGGACGGTCAGTAAATGCCTCTACTTTTGTAACATCACCGATTTCACCATTCTGAAGCCATTCGACGGTCTGGTTTACTCCTTCATCCGAAGAACCCTGATTACCCATTTGGGTTGCTACTTTATGCTTTGCTGCAAGCTTTGTAAGGAGTCTCGATTCATATACTGAGTGAGTCAGGGGTTTCTGAACAAATACATGCTTACCCATTGTCATGGCCACAGCAGCAATTGCGGCATGTGTATGATCGGATGTTGCAACGATCACTGCATCAATCGATTTGCCCATTTCATCATACATCTTTCTCCAGTCCCAGTATTTTCTGGCATTCGGATAGGCATCAAAAACCTTTTTCGAATAGGCCCAGTCCACATCGCACAAGGCAACAATATTTTCTGTCGGGGCAACTGCCCTGAGATTACTGTTTCCCATTCCTCCGATACCAACAACGGCTATATTCAGTTTATCGCTGGGAGCTATTTTACCCAGACCACTGACTACAGAACCCGGAACAATTGTCAGTCCGGCGGCAACTGCTCCTGTGGTTCCGATAAAAGAACGGCGTGTCATGTTTTTAGAATCGTCTTTCATTTTCAGGTAGTTTTAATTATTAACGGTTTAAGCTTTTACGGGCTAATTTAAACATAAAAATAATACTTTCACACATTATTATCCCTTAAAACCGAAATTTAAATTAATTGTTTTTCCTGATTGATAATCAGGATAATTATTAGCGCTTGAAAAAAAGCCTCCATCAATTCAGAAAAACAGATAAAGGTCGTTTTGCTGAGATAAAAAAATCAGAGTTCCCGTATCCAGATATTCCTGAATGCAACAGGATTTCCATGATCCTGAAGAACGAGAGGTTCCGGCCCGTGTTTTTTTATTGAATACTCCGGTATGCCAATATACAGGGTTGGTCCACTGAGGCTGACATTGTTCTGAATAAGTACTCCGTTATGCAGTACCGTGACTCTGGGCGGCGTAAAATATGTAGTTGAATCATTTCCAAACCTCGGCGCAGTATAGATTATGTCATAAGTCTGCCACTCTCCGGGTTTCCTGCAGGCATTCACCAGCGGGGCATATTGTTTATAAACGCTTCCTGCCTGTCCATTACGATAGGTTTTATTATTATAGCTGTCGAGTATCTGGACCTCATACAATCCCTGCAGAAATACACCGCTGTTTCCCCTGCCCTGTCCTTCGCCTTCAATTTCAGCAGGGGCTCTCCATTCTATATGGAGCTGGAAATCCATAAACTTACGTTTCGTCTGTATCACTCCTGATCCTTTTACACAAACAAGGGCTCCTTCCTGTAATATCCATCTGGTGGGATTCCCCCTGCTATCCTCCCACTCCCGGTCAATAATTCCGGTTGTGCCGTCAAACAGGACAATTGCATCAGAAGACGGCATTCCGGCCTGGTCCGCCGGCTGAATAAGCCTGACTTCCGGTTCCATTATTTCGGTCATTTGTGGTGTCATTCTTGCCGGATACTCTTGTTCCCGGAAGGATACATCCGGAGGTCCGGATCTCCGGGGAGCCTGTTGACCAAAGCTCAATAAAGCTGCAAAAAAAGCCATACTGACAATAATCGTTTTTTTCATGGTATTCATAATTAATTATGTAATGGAAATTTTAATTTATAAACTGCCGGAGAGCAAATTATAAAATTAAGCGGAAAAATGAAAATATCGGAAGCGGGTATTTTAGGGTTAAATTATAAATTTCCGGATTGTCAGTAATTTTGCCATTCCGTCAAAAAACCATAAATTTCCCGAAACAATATCTGATGGAAAGCAAATATTTAAGTCTTGAGCCTCACGATCAGTCGCGTATAATGAAAGTGCTTCAGATTATTTTCGGTGTCACATGCATTATTGTTACTTTTTACTATTTCATTCACGTAAATGGTTCTGACAAATCAGAATTCAAATTATGGATTGCTATTGTTTTTATTTTATTATTTGGCGTTTACCAGATAATGGCAGGCCTGGGAAAGACTAAAAAGTATTTTCTAATATCAGCTGAAGGAATAAACTACAAACAACATTCCTTTCTTCCCGCTGTAAAAATAACAGCCGGAAAAATAGACAGTGTTATATTTCATCCCTTAAGTATAATATTTCAGCTTAAAAAGGGAAGCAGATGCAGGTTCCGTTTCGGCATCAGTTATCCTGAAGTTATTGATCCGGTGAAACAGAACGTAATTGAGTTCGCAAAAGCACATAACATTCCCCTTAAGATTGTGGAAGATGAAATGCAGCAATAAAGCAGGTATAAGTCAGCAGAACCCCAGCCACAGGCCCCCGCTGCCGGCCGGAAAAAGCCAGAACCTGAAATAATATGAAAACAGCTTCGGCTACTGTGGACTTAAGCATGGTGCCGTGGATTTTACAAGTGTTTTTTGGATTTACTCAGTGTTTATATGTAATTTTACCGGCTTGTTCACTGTGACACATCATGAGAACATTGTTCAGACGGTCGGGAAACAAAATTCAGTGTACCCTCTGTCCGCATAATTGTATAATTGCCGACGGCAAAACCGGTATATGCGGAGCCAGAAAAAACAACGGAGGGAGCATTGAACTTATAACCTACGGGGTTATTTCAGGTTATGCCCTCGATCCGGTAGAAAAGAAGCCTCTTTATCATTTTTACCCGGGTACAAATATTCTTTCAGTAGGATCATACGGATGCAACATGAGATGTGATTTTTGTCAGAACTATAATATATCACAGCGGATGGCTTCCGGTTTTACTACAGTGACAAAAGCTGAAAAGATTATCAGTGATGCAGAGGTCGCACTTCACAACATAGGAATAGCCTTTACATACAATGAACCTGTCATATGGTTTGAATATATAAGGGATGTGGCCATAAAAGCAAGGGAGAAGGGCCTGAAAACGGTTATGGTCAGCAACGGCTATGTTAATCCGAATACTCTTGAAGAGATCATTTCCTTTACTGATGCATTCAATATTGACCTGAAAGCATTTACCGATGAGAGTTACAGGAGTCTTACGGGAGCAGGCATGGGGCCAGTCAGGGAATCCCTGAAAATGATAGCAAAATCAGGCAGGCATCTGGAAATAACCACTCTTATAATTCCGGGTCAAAATGACAATGAGGATGAAATAGATAAAGAAGCCCGATGGATAGCCTCCGAACTCGGAAAGGATATTCCCTTACACCTGAGCAGGTATTTCCCCATGTATAAAAGGGAAGATCCGGCAACTTCCGGGGCAAAGGTTTCACATCTTGCGGGAATTGCTTCGGAAAGTCTTGATTATATTTATGTTGGCAATACTTCATCCAAAATTTTCCAGGATACAAAGTGTCCTGTCTGCAGTAAAACAGTAACCAGGAGAACAGGATACAACCTGAAGCTCATGAATCTGGATCCGAAAGGGAACTGTGTCTCATGCGGAACAAGGGTTTACAAACATTTCACATATTTTCCGCATTCCGTCAAAAACTGATTATTTAGCCGGCACAGAGTCTCAGATGTATGCAATAATCGATAATGAAACCACGCAACATATGCCATGAACTTTCAATACCGTTAACAGACAGACACCGGGCTTCAGGAGATGCTCCGGCAACGGTGAGGCTCTTTGAAATAATTCTGGAAAAAGACAATGTCAGAACTGCGGGGGAGCCTGATGCGGACAGGAATCGCCCTCAGCCCATAATACCCGTGCTTTAAAGGCCATCGGTGAGTTTGTGTTTTCAGAAGATAATTTCTTCATAATTGACAGAAGCAGAAGCGATGAGAAAAAAAGTGCGATCAGGATAATCAACAGCACTATCTTATTTTTCCGAAATCAATTTTCGTTCCGATAAAAAACCGCCTTCCCGGTGAAATATAATTATTGTTGTGCGGAAGCACCAGATTAAAGATATTATCCACGCCGGTTGTAAGCCGCAGCCACTTATATTCCTGTGATACGGTAAGCCGCCAGGTACTGAAAGGCCTGTCCCTGTCAATTCCCTCCTCAGTGATTTCATAAAATTTCTCCCCCATCAGTTTGCATAAAAGCTGTATGGTCAATGAATAATTCTTTTTACGAAAATTATAGTCAGATGAAATGTTCCCGGAATGTTTTGCTGTGCCATATAACTGAAGACCAGTTTGATTGTCATGGGAATGCACATAATTGTAACCAATATTGATCCACAGTCCCTTAAATATTTTTTGTTTCGACAGAAAATCCAGGCCGGATACCGATGCACTTGCAACATTTTCATACTGGCGGGTCAGACGGTTTGTATCAGGCAGCCATCTGTCCGTAATCATATCGGAAAGAGTGTTGTAAAAAACAGAAACCGATGAATTATTCCATGGTTTTGAAAACTCATATGATCCTGAGACATGGAGTGATATTTCGGGTCTTAGTTCCGGATTACCCATTAAATACCATTCCCCGAAATGATCAAAATTCATGTATAGTTCCTTTAAGGCAGGTGAGCGGAAACCTGTTCCTGCAGAAGCCCTTAAATTTCCGAACCCCGGTTTGAACAGTAAGGATAATTTGGGTGCTGCATTAAATCCATAGTTACTGTGGTAGCTTACCCTTACGCCAGCAATTATGTTCCACCGTTCTCCCGGGGAAATATCTTCCTGAATATAGAACACTGCTTCACCGGCATTTTTTATTCCTTCTTCTATCCTGTCCGAAAACAGCTTTTCATAGTTGTATTCCAGGCCGGCTGTCAGAGTATTAATTTCAGAGATTTTAAAGTTTCCTTGTGTCCTCACTGTCTGAATAATATCATAGGACGCCGTATCCTTCTGATTGTTCAGCAATTCATAGACGTTAAAAGTATTATAACGATCACGGTAATAGGAAAAATCAACTGAATGTTCCCCGAAATAATATTCTCCCTTCAGTCCGGCTTTAAAGTCTGTATACAGATCATGAACGGGACGTGCACTCACATTCCCCCTTTCAAAGCGGTAATATCCGAAATACGGAGTCAGGGATAAGCGCCAGGAAGGGGTTATTTCAAATTTCTGATTGACACTGAATGAATTATATGGATTTTGAGTCCACTCATACGGAGTTTCCGGTGTAATATCATAACCATCATGATGACTGAAATTAAAACTGGTCCGGGATCCTGCCATGCCTTTTTTAAAGCTTACTTCCCCGCCTGAAGTAAATTCATTGAAATTGGAATATCTCGAATAGATCCTGGAATCAAAAGGTTCATCAATTTTTTTTGTTATGATATTAATAACGCCCCCGATGGCATTTGAACCATACAATGATGAAGAAGCGCCTTTAATAACTTCAATCCTGTCAATATTCTCCAGATTCAGCATTGAATAATCTATATCGCCGCTGATTTCTCCTGCAATTCTTTCTCCGTCAACAAGGAACAGTACATACTTGGCATCCATTCCCTGAAGGGTTACCGTGGCTCTTGTTCCAAACTGGCCGATATCAAGACCGGGAACCATGTTCTGAAGCGCTCCGGTAACACTTGTAATGCCCAGATCAATCATTCGGCGGGCATTGATAACCTGTGTGATCACCGGTACATTTTTCAGGGCTTTTTCTGATCTTGTTCCTGTTACAACAACTTCATTCAGATTGATATTGGTTTCATCCAGATCAAAATCAGCATAATTATCCCCTTCCCGGACAGTTATCGTTTTTTCCAGGGTTTCATATCCTATTAATGATGCACGTATAATATATGTTCCCGGATTTATATTATTTATTTTGTAAAATCCGTCACGGTTTGTTACCATTCCCAGTGTTGTGTTTTTTATTACCAGGGTAACCGCTTCAACTGCTTCGCCATTAACAGCCCTTACATAACCCGATATGCTCCCTTTCTGGGCAGCAAGGCCTGACGGAAAAAATATACAAAAGAAAATTATCAGTCGTTTCAAAGAGATTGCCGGCATTAATTTGGTAATATAATTGTTACAGACACTTTTTCCTGACCTTATTCAAGGTTTCCCGAGCCATCCGGCTGATATTTGTACTGAAACAGAATATGACCTGACATATTTGTTGCGCTGTAATAGCTTTTAAACCATACTTTCGCATATCTCCCCGCAGCAGTCTTTACAATATATATGAAATCAGAAGGAGCTATCTGTGTTCCCTGGGAAGCCTGTTCCATCGTAAACCATGTGTAGAGTTCAGGATTTACAATAACTGTTGCATAACCCTGCTGCACTGCGATTGCGACCGGGCCGTCACCGGTGAATGCGATAGTGTCGTGTACGGATTTTACAGCATCAAATCCGGCCTGTCCTTTTTTATTTGTATTTGCTGCGCCGCCAAGGCCCTTTCCTGATTCTCCTCCGTTGGTTTTTATCCTGTAGCGCTGGAAAGCCAGATCCCAGTCTGTGGAAACAAAAGGATCAGAAACGGTAATGGTATCATTTTCTGCAAAACTGAAATACTTCCAGCCAAGAGAATTGCTTGCATCTATTTCAAATGTCTTTGATTCAATGGCAGGATTGTTTTCTTCCTTATTGCATGAAAACAACAGTGCAACAATGCCTGCTGACAAAAATACAATTGCTGGATTTTTCATGTCATAAAATTCATTTTAAAAATAAACCCCGGTTTAATGTTAACCGGTAATAATGCAACAAAATCATCCGGATTTTGTTTCGCGATGAAAGTACAAAAAAATACCGGCTTTCCCGTGAGAACCGGGGATTGTACCATTTGAATATATATTCATGACAGATTTTTTCAGATAATTTAACAGGATTACTTTTTTATATATTTTCTCCTTTGAATCCCCTGGTCGTTGTACCTTTGCACCATTGTATCAATTCAGCATTGCATCAATATACCCATGCAACATCATACTATTACAACCTTAGCCACAGCAAGTTTGCACAACTGTATCATTTTACCATTATATTTACGTACCCATGCACCTTCATGCCATTACAGCCCCGAACTCTCTCAACATAAGAATACTAATTTACAAAAAATAAATGTCAGCGAAAATGAATAATATTATTGACGACTTAAGGTCTGTACTAAAACAGAATGCGGACGAAAAAACCAGGATCTCCGGGAAAAGATTCTTCAAGGAGGAAGTAAAGATCCATGGATTAAAATCAGCCCTTGTAAATTCCATTGGCAGGGAATATTTTAAGAAACTGCCGGAAAAAAACAAGGAAGCAGTATTCGGTCTTTGTGAGGAATTATGGAAATCGGGATACCTGGAAGAATCATTCATTGCCTGCAACTGGACTTACAGTTTAAGGAAGGAATACAGCCCCGGTGATTTCGCCGTATTTGAAAGATGGGTCAGCAAATATGTAAGTAACTGGGCATCTTGCGATACCTTATGCAATCACAGTATCGGAACCTTTATCGAAATGTATCCCGCCTTTATGAATGAACTGAAAAAATGGGCCCGTTCAGAGAAACGCTGGGTTAAAAGAGCGTCGGCCGTAAGTCTGATTATTCCTGCAAGAAAAGGAAAATTCCTGAATGATATTTTCGAAATAGCTGATATTCTGCATTCAGATCCTGATGATATGGTTCAGAAAGGTTACGGCTGGATGCTGAAAGCGGCAAGCGAGGCTTATCAGCAGGAAGTATTCCTGTATGTTATGAAAAGGAAGGGAAGCATGCCGCGGACTTCGCTCAGATATGCAATAGAAAAAATGCCTTCCGGTCTGAAAGCAGAAGCCATGGCAAAATAATTATTTCCGTTTTTTTTAATTTTGAAATTAAAATCATTGTCATGAAAAAGTCATTAGTTATGCTGATAATAATCTGTCTGAATATTGTTTCATATTCCCAGGACAGAGTTACCGGTCATGATTTTGCCGGCAGGTCGGAAATAATTGCCGGAAACGGTATGGCTGCAACAAGTCAGCCGCTGGCAACACAGGTTGCCCTTGACATTCTGAAAAAAGGGGGAAATGCAATTGATGCGGCTATTGCGGCCAATGCGGTTCTGGGGCTGGTCGAACCTACAGGTTGCGGAATCGGCGGGGATCTTTTCGCTATTATATGGAGTGCTGACAAGAATCAATTATTCGGCCTCAATGCCAGTGGAAGATCACCAAGATCCCTGAAACTGGATTATTTCAAAAATCAAGCCTACGAATTTATACCCTCTTACGGGGCATTGCCGGTGTCTGTCCCGGGCTGCGTGGACGGGTGGTATGAGATGCACGGCATGTTTGGCAAACTTCCCATGAAAGATATTCTTCAGCCCGCTATTGCCTATGCCTATGAAGGCTTTCCCGTATCAGAGGTAATTGCCTGGTCCCTTGAAAGAAATACAAAACTATTGCAGGAATATCCCAATATCAGAGAAACATATATGCCCGGCGGGAAATCGCCTGCAAAAGGCGAGGTATTCAGGAATCCGCTGCTGTCTGCCACCCTGGAAAAAATCGCAAAGGGCGGCAGGGATGAATTTTACAGGGGAAGTATTGCAAGGGATATTGCAGCATTTATGAAGGAACAGGGCGGTTTTCTCACTTATGATGACCTTTCGCGTCATCACTCGGAATGGACAGAACCTGTAAGCACGGTTTACCGGGGTTATGAAATATGGGAACTTCCTCCGAACGGTCAGGGTATTGCTGCCCTTCAGATACTGAACATTCTGGAAGGATTCAATATAGCAGGAATGGGATTCGGATCCGCAGAATATATTCATCATTTTACTGAAGCCAAGAAGCTTGCATTTGAAGACAGATCAAGATATTATGCCGATCCCCTTTTCAGTTCCGTCCCTGTTGAACAGCTTATTTCAAAAAAATATGCTGCTGAAAGACGCAGGCTTATCAGTCCTGAAAAAGCAGCCCTGGTATTTGATGCCGGACTGTCTGAAGCAGGAAATACAATATATCTCACTGTTGCAGATCGTTATGGAAATATGGTCTCACTCATCCAGAGTAATTACCGGGGCATGGGATCGGGGATGTGTCCCACGGGATTGGGATTTGTACTTCAGAACAGGGGTGAAATGTTCAGCCTTTCAGAAGGGCATCCGAACGCTTATGCACCGGGTAAAAGACCCTTTCATACCATCATCCCGGCATTTATTACCCGCAAGGGCAGACCATGGATAAGTTTCGGTGTAATGGGCGGAGACATGCAGCCGCAGGGGCATGCCCAGATAATAATAAACCTTATCGATTTTAAAATGAATCTGCAGGAAGCAGGGGATGCGCCCAGGATTTATCACACCGGATCGTCGGAACCTACCGGGGAACAGATGACCGACGGCGGCATTCTGATGCTGGAAAGCGGCTTCAGAACCGAAGTGATTCAGAAACTGCTTTCAATGGGCCACAGAATACAGTGGAACCTGGGAGGTTACGGCGGCTACCAGGCTATTATGAAAGACGAAAAGAACAATGTCTACTTCGGGGCTTCTGAATCAAGGAAAGACGGGCAGGCAGCAGGATATTGAGCCATCGCTTATTAAGTCAGCAGACCAGATTCCGCACTTAATAACCGGTTGTGACGTGGAGCCGGACATTAACCGGAACAGTCCCGGAATTCAGTTTTCAGAACTGTCGTACAAACCTTTCTTTTTCCTGAATTTACGAATCAGGTCAATAAGGATGCTTCCGGCAAGATATCCGATCACTCCGCCGTAAAGGGTACTCCAGTACCAGACCGATTTAATGGGACAGGTGCCTGAGAGGCATCCGATAAATTTCCAGTAAAGGAATCCGCCGGCAAGTCCTGATATGGAAAATATTATCAGAAAACTATTCTTCTTTAAAAACTCTTTCATAAAATCTTTTTAATTTTTCTGACTCTTTCTCCCAGGAAAGATCTTCAGATGCATAAACAGCATTCTCCCTGAGTTTGTTCAGAAGTCCCGGTTCATTTTTAAGTTTTACAAGCACATCATATATTGCTTCAGGAGTTATTTCAGGGATAATGATGCCGCACTCATATTTTTTTATGATACGGGCTACTTCCTGCAGATTCCCTGCTATGACCGGTATTCCTGCAGAAATATAATCAAACAGCTTGTTCGGGAGACTGAATCTGTAATTCGGATTGGTATCCTTGTCGAGACTGAGCCCTGCATCAGCGGAGCGGGTATATTTCATCAGTTTTTCCCAGGGCATCATATCCAGGAATATAATCCTGTCCGATAATCCCAGGTCAAGGACTCTGTTTTTAAGCTTGCCGATGACATCTCCTGATCCGGCAATAATAAGACTGACTCCTTCAGTAAGATTCATAGCTTCAACAAGCTCCTCTCCTCCCCTTTCAATATTGATACCTCCGCCCTGAAAAATCAGCAGAAGGTTACCGGGCTTTATTCCGATCTCTTTTCTGGAATATCCTTCCAGACCGGAGGATGATACTGAACAATTCCTTACCGTGACAGGACGAATACCATATTCCTTTTCATATTGCAATGCCAGTGAATCACTTACAGTCATTACATATTTCAGGCGGGGGAAAATACGTTTTTCAATGGTTTTCCAGACCCATGTCACAAACAATCTTCCCCGAAGCTCCGGAACTCCCGTGAAATATTCATGGGAATCATATACAAGAGTTTTCCGTTTCAGCTTTGCAACCAGGAAATTGGGAAGCAGGGTATCAAGATCATTTGATACCAGTAAATCATAATTATGAAAAAGCAGATAAAAGAAAAGTCGTATATTAAAGAATGAATAGAAAAGAAATCCTTTATGAAATAACATTCTGAACCTGAATGTCCGGAAGGGAAGCCTGCTTTCCCGGCAACAGTCTCCCCTTCGCCTCCCTATTATTGTGACATCGCATCCCAGATCATTTACTTCGCCGGCTATTTTCAACACCCTCTGATCATGACAGATACAGTTCACAACAGAAAAAGCTGCTTTGATTTTATGGTCTGACCGGAACATTGGACAAAGTTAGCATTAAAAGGAATCAGGAAGCTTGTTGCAGGCTTTCATACGAAACAATGGGACGGCTGTACTGAGTCTGCCGGGAGGGAAAAGAAAACCTGTAAAGGGAAAATAGATCCTGAACGTGAAGTGAAGAAAATGGCAGCTACTTAAAAATTTTTCTTTTGTTGAGCTCCCTCTGATAGTTTGCAGCATATCTGTTATGTTCCGTTAATGTCCGGGAAAAATGATGATATCCTGAAAAATCAGCTTTTGCCACGAAATAAATAAAATCATGTTCCTCGGCATTCAGTACTGCATCAATACTCTCAATTGTCGGACAGCTGATGGGTCCCGGGGGAAGTCCGTTGTACTTGTAGGTATTATAGGGGGAATCAACATTGAGATGACGCCTGAGAACCCGGGTAACTGAAAAATCGGCCAGCGCAAATTTAATGGTGGGATCAGCCTGAAGCGGGATTCCTCTTTTCAGTCTGTTAAGGTAAACACCTGCAATCCTGGGTTTTTCGTCAGATTTTGCAGCTTCCTCATCTACTATCGAAGCAAGAGTTGATACTTCAACAGGGCTGAGACTGATCTCCCTGGCCTTGTTCAGTCTGTCCTCATCCCAGAATCTCCGGTATTCCCGGAGCATCCTTGAATAAAATTCCGCCGGTCCGGTATTCCAGAAAAATTTGTAGGTGTTCGGTATGAAAACGGAAATAATGGTTTCCCTTCCAAAGCCATCCCCGGAATAATTATGCGGATCCTCCAGGAATCCGGCAATTGAAGCAGAATCAGCACTGATGCGGCCGCCTACCCTGCCTGCCAGATCATTAATTGTACGTATGTTGTTGAATGTAATATTTACAGGAACCTGATCACCTGAACGGAACATGTTTATTATTTCAAGATAGCTCATCTTATGACTGATCACATAACGGCCCGGCTTTACATTGGCAGGATAATTTTTCCTTTTCGCGATCCAGTCAAATGACCTGGGATGCCTGACAGGAAGATGGGCCTTTATTGAATCCATGGCCTGGGGGTAGGAAGCTCTTTCCGGAATATAAAGTACTATCTCATCATCACCCGGAGAAATATGAAGGCTGAAAAAAATATTGATCAACAGTACAGTTCCGGCCAGAAACAGCAGTCCGGTCAGGAAAAGCAGTGTTTTAAAGGCTTTGTGTTTCATCTCTTTCTGCTGAAAGGCAAAATTAGGGATATTGTTACAAAGAACAAACCGCTCCCGGCATTGTGACCCGGAATTCTGACCGGAGGAAACACTGTTGAGTTTGCTGACTCCCGCAAAATGTATATGCGTGATTTTGAATGTTTCCTTAAAATATCGTTAGATTGATAATATATTATTAATTAGCTATTTATGAAAAAATACCAGACTATTGTAAGTCAGATGAATTAAAAAAAGGGTCAGTGTTTTCATTACATGACCCTTTCTTTTACTCCCATGTTCCTCAGAACATTATCCCCAGGCTGAAAATAAATGCATTTGGCCGGTCATCCAAAGCTATTTTGGTTCCGACTGCGTTTTCTATCTTATTCTGGTATTTTTTCAAACTGCCTTCATAGCGAATATCGAAAGTAAGTTTGTCAAACAGATCCAGTCCCAATCCTGCCTGATAGCCAAAGGTCATCCTAGAATACATTGTACTGAATCCGGGATCCCTGATAAGGTCTCCGGGTGAATTGATAAGCAGGGATGCTGCAGGACCGGCATTAATCCTCAGCGGTCCGAATCTCACACCGGCCATTACCGGAAGATCCAGTTTATTGAATTTCTGGGATTCCAGTGATTCAAGATCTTCCTGAATATTTGTAACAGTATACTCATTTGTTCTTGTGGAAAAGAGCAGTTCAGGCTGCAGAAAAACTTTTGCCATTCCGAGTCTGAGAAAAACCCCTCCATGAAAACCATATGTCGCACCCTTGGCCTTGTCAATAGTATAGGAAACATCTCCGGAAATTACTTCCTTGAGATCGTCCATGGATATGGAAGTGGTGTTCAATCCCGCCTTAATACCGAAATTCAATTGCCCGGCTGCAGGCAATGCCAGAAATACTGACAATACAATTACTAATAAATTTTTCATGATTTACTGTTTAAGTTCATTGGTTTAATTCAAAATAATGACTTTCACACCGGATTTTCTTATAAAACGGCCAAACAGGGAAAAGGTTACAAAAAAATGCAGGATTCCTGTCTTTTCAGATAAAAAACGGCAATAATTATTATTTCCTTTCAAGGGCTGAAAAGATCCTGATCCTCATTGTGTCGAACTCTTCCCGGTCAATTCCTATCACAACAAGTCCGAAGCCGTGTCACCCGTTTTTACAATATAGCCTCTGTCATCAGCTTTCTGTGCATTGATGAATGAAAATGACAGAAAAAAAGTCATCAGCACAATAAAAAGTTGTCTTGTTCTCATTTCATATGCGACGTGAATAATGTTAAATATCTTTTTTATGAAACAAAAAAATGATGCAGCTTGTTCATTCTCTTTCCCGTTCTGATTATATTAGTAATTTAGCGAAAAAAGACCTGTGTGTTATTACACCGGATACCGTAAGGGTCCGGCCGGGATTTCCTGCTTCAGACCGGACAGTAAGGAACAAAACCTGAAAGGCAAGCCGGAAATAAAGTGATGTTCATTAGTGATAAATAATAGTACCTGATTAAACTGTAAAATTTTATGTTATGAAAGTGCCTGTAACATTTTTTCAGATCATCGTTCTGGGCTTGCTGTCACAAACAATACCAGCCCAGGTCAGCCAGACGGAAAAGCTTCATATAATTGTAATCGGTGCACATCCGGACGATCCCGACAAGGTTGGCGGAACTGCTTTTAAATGGGCTCAGCTGGGTCATGATGTACTTTTTGTTTCACTTACCAGCGGTGATGCCGGCCATCAGAGCATTAAACCCTCGAAACTTGCAAAAATCAGGAGAGAAGAAGCCAGAAAAGCCGGAGAAACGATAGGTGTAAAATACATAACTCTCAATAATCATGACGGGAAACTCATGCCTTCGTACAGGAACAGGCTTCAGGTGATAAAGCTGATAAGGGAACACAAGGCTGATATTGTCATTTTCCCGCGTCCATACGATTATCACCCTGATCACAGATATACGGGAACCCTGGTTCTGGATGCCGCTTACATGGTTACAGTTCCGGGAATACTGCCCAAAGTACCTCACCTTGAAAAAAACCCTCTCTTCCTGTATATGAGTGACGGATTTGTCAATCCCGTGCCATTCAAACCGGATGTCTGCATAATCATTGATGATGTTATCGAAAAAAAGATTGACATGTATCATCAGCACACCTCACAGATGTATGAATGGCTGCCCTATAACCGGGGCGGACTGGCGGAAGTTCCCGCAACAGACGCCGAAAGAAGGGCCTGGCTTGGCAAGACACGCACGAATGCCTCCAGTGCAGAACCTTTCAGGGAAAAGCTGACTGAAATGTACGGGCCGGAAAAGGGAGGCAATACCAGGTATTGCGAAGCTTTCCAGGATTCAGGATATGGCACGCGTCTGACAAAAAATAATCTCAGGCATTATTTTCCCTTCATTGATAATTAAGATAACGGCTGTTCTCTTTCAGTTCAATGAAATCATTCCCTGCTTCCCGGAAACCATACTCAAAACAGTAATAATACTTATGCCCGCCTGATGTTTCAATAATATGGGTAAAAAAGCTGAAATTGTATCCAAGGACAAACAATGCATCCCGGTGTACTTTCAGCTTGCCCTCATTATACAGATCGGCAAGTATCCTTCTGTTCTTCCGTAACAGTCCGTGCACATTGCGGACAAAATTGCTGCTGTCGCGGTTAAGCCTGTTGTTGTAATTATTCCTGCACTGATCAGAACAGAACTTTTTATCAATGCGGCCACGAATAGAATCGCCACAATCGAGACATTTTTTTTCCACAGCACTAAAGTTTTGATAAAGATAATAAAAACCATTTATAAACGATTAAAAACGGCTTCGAAACTTTATTTGACCAATGCCGGTAAATCGGACATCAGTCACCTGCATAAGTAAACGAAGCTCCTGATACGGCTGACGGGAATCCCGGAAAACATGGCATAAAGCGGAATACATAGCGTTATCTGTTTGCAACTCATACCATTAAACCTTAACTTTGTCAGGTGGTCATTAAAGATTTGCCAAAAGCCTCAGAATTGATTTCAGTAATTAAGCTGTCTGCGGACTCATTAGGATTAAAGTATAGCGGAAGCGTTGATTTAAAGTTATCAGGTCATGAAAAAAAGCGGATTAATTTTATTGATAATGGTTGTCTTTTCCTGTGCCACATCAAAAAAGTCAGGAATGCTGCCCGAGGATGAATTATTTGTCACCCGAAAGTATGTAGGTGAATTTGTGGACTCAAGGCACAGTGACCCGGTAAAAACAGGGTCACCGCACCTTATCTGGATAAAAACCTCGCAGGATACCGTTTATGGGAAGATATCAGCCTATTCCAGGAAATGTGATTTTGTGCCGGGCGACCGGCTTTATCTGAAAAGGGTTTATCAGTCACCAGGCCTGTTTGGATACTGGATGTACCAGATTGAAAATGACAATAACGTCTGGTACAGAATCAGTGAATTCCAGCATGACAACAAGGTACTTGTCCAGACCTGGTTTTGAAAACAAAATTCCTGATATCCTTTCGCCTCTGAAGGACCGTAACTTAACGAGTCCTGCAAATCACTTTATCTTCTGTGCAATTTCATTTACAAGGCGGAAATCAGAATCAGTATCACGGGGATTCCATGGGGTTCCTCCCCCGCTGTCACCAACCGATTTCAATATTTCCTGCGCTTCGGTTTTTCTGCCTTCCTCCACCAGACGGGCCCATTCCTTTATTTTATCATTTCCCGGAATTTCCATCCATTGCTTCAGGTAAGTATCTGCTTTTTCAGTCTGTCCTGTTTTTTTAAGAGCAACAAGCGATAAATAGTTCATCGATCTGTTGCCTGCAGGTTTTCCGCCATTATATCGTGCAATATTTTCATACAGCTCAACAGATTTTCTTTTGTTTCCCGATCGCTCAAGGATCATTGCATTAACGAAGTCCTCCGCCCTTTCGTCAACCGTATATGGTCTGCCAACTCCCAGGTTTTCGGGCCATTTATATGCATTGCCGGCATAAACGGAAGCTTTCCTGTAGTTTTTGCCCGAATAATAGTCCAGTGCATTCAGCAGATTTGCATTCTTCCATGCCATTCTCCCATATCCGGCTCCTTCATGAGGAAGGATTTTAATTCTTTCAAGAATCCTGACACTTTCGTCATATCTTCCGTTGTACAGCAGGGACATGGCATGATCAAAAGCAATTACATATTTGTCCCTGAACATGTTGTTTGCCTTCTGTGTGATTTCAAGTGCCTTGTCATATTTATTGTCCGCAACATAATAGTTGTAAAGAGTATGATACGGCCTCCAGTTATTTTCACCCAGCTTTAATGCCTTCAGGTAATCTGCTTCGGCCTGCCCGCCCGTTTCATCAGTAAATCTGCCCCTGCTGAGATAAAATGAATAACTGTCAGGCTGATCGCCACATTCACTGAAATATTTTCCTGCGATGTCATTACGCGTTCTGTTCCAGTAAAAAATTGCGGAATAATACTTGGTTTTCCAGCTCGGTTGCTGTTTATCTGCCCATTCCAGAACAGGGGCATATTCTTCCCTGTAGGGAAAAACCAGTTTGTCATCGGCATTAATTGCCCTTGTAAGATAGAACTGTGCTTTCCCGGCATCATTTTTCAGTGACATCAGATAGGCAGTCAGATAATCGGCGACAGGATTTTCAGGACAGATTTCCATAACGGAAAGTGCTTCATCCTGCAGACCGGCATTAAAATACCACAGCGCAAGTTCAATATGGGTTTCATATTTGAATTCTCCGGTAATTTTCGATAAAAAGTTGGTTTTTGACAGTTCATCCTTATGGGTATAGTACTTTTCAAACAGCGCAAAATGGTTGAGCGGATCCATTTCCAGCATTCTTTCAAGCAATTCCTCATGTGATTTGCCATCCCCTTTCAGTCTTGCCACAACAGCCGCAGGTCTGTAGTTGTTCCTGTCCATTCCGTTATACTGAACGGCATCTTTTGCATATTTCCATGCCTCTTCAAGCCTGTTCTCGTTTAATGCAATCAGAGCCAGTTTATTGCGTGAAACAGCCTTATATTGTGTTGACCTTAGTGTGACTCCGAAAGCATCACGGGCCTTGTTGAATTCCTTTTTCCTCATAAGAAGAGTGCCATACAGAAAATTGGCATCAGGGTCATAGGTATTAAAACGGATTACATCAAGTAATTTCCTTTCTGCCTCATCAAATTTCATGAAGTGAATATCCGTTTCAGCCAGTGCAGTTATTGCGGGCATATAGTAAGGATCTTTCCCGAGGCATCTTTCCAGTAAGGTAACAGCCTGTGAATACTGACGCTGCCGCATTTTTTCGATTCCCCTGGTATATAAGCCATAAACCGACTCCCAGTCGAAATTTTCCTGCATGTTCAGGGGACGATCGACAAAATTTTCTTCCTTATCAGCCAGGTTATACCTGAGTTCGCCGTTTGCCAGGCGGAATCTTACATCAAAATTATCCAGTTCAACCGACCTTGAGTAAATTTGTTCCGGTTCCAGATCAAGCTCAAATTCTGAGATAACATTTCCATCTGCATCGGTAATCTGCAACTTGTCCCTGACATAGCCGAGTGCCTGGAACTGAATTGTACACCTGTTCCCGGATTTATTCGCATAAAGTGCTCCTTCCGGGGAAACAGTGCTTACTCCTGCCAGGTCGCTCAGAGGAAACCACAATTCCGTAAAGCTTTCTACTGCTCCGGGTTCGAAAAACACATGCTTAAAAGGACTTCTGGTACTGCCGTCTCCTGCCTGATTATAAAGAAGTCCGGTTTGTATCTCTATGTACTGGGTATTGCCCTTTTGTGTATCGGTCAGGAGATCAACCCATATCTCACCATCCCTGCCAAGCGACCATATCCATATTTTCTTTCCGGGCTTGACCGGCTGCCTCGACCAGTGGCCGAAACCATGATTGCTCCGTTCATACAATCCGGCAAACCAATCGGCATATTCTCCCAGAACATGGTAGCTTTTTGATGATCCAAAGTTGTTATTGCCGTAAAGAGACACGTCCCGTCCGTCTTTTAGCACAGGCCAATCGCCCGGCTCACCGCCATGCCCTATTTCAGCACTGCCGGGAAAATAGAATCTCAGATCATTTGTTCCGTCCGCCGAGGCATTTTCCCAGTGATAAAGGGAGGTTTTCAGGTCAGTCGGATTATACCAGTGGGATATTGTTTCAAACCACGCCTTGTCTTTCGGAACCCTCACCTCAACGCGCCATTCTGTCCGTGAGGAAAGGTCTATTGAACCTACGAAGCATGAAACGCTTCCATCATCATTTTTCTGCCAGGAATAGTCAACGGGTGTTGATGTGGTGGGTGCATGGCCTATTGATCCGAAATTATGTTCTATTCCGCCTGAGGTCCAAGGTCCTCTCATAGCAATATCCCTGAATTTCACCACATTATTGTGATAAATGAAATGCTTGTTGGTTTTTTTGTCAAGTGCACCCCAGATCTTGCCACCAATATCCGGTGCAACCCACACTTTGATCCACTTATTCTCAAGCACTATCATTTTATGTTTCACCACCTCCGGGGAATAAGAAAATCCGTCAAACCTGAAATACGGGAAAATAGATCCTGGCCGGGCAACAGGATCCGGATCATTAAAGGAATAGGTGGTAAAAGGTAAGTACTCCTCACTGATGCTGGCTTCCTGAGCCGAGGCAGCAAGCAGGAATACTGCCAACAAGCTTGTTGCAAATGTTTTTTTCATAATAGTATTTAGTTTTAAGTTATCCGGGCGGTATTCTTTGTACTTCCGGACCTGCGCCTTGCATTCCGGTCCGGTATTGTGAAATGTTCTGACTGAAAGATAAAGCAATATCATTCTGCAATATTATAATTCCTGACGACAATAAAAATATTAAAATGGCCGGAAGCGAAAAATTTTAATATTTATTTGAACTGGAGATAATACCAATATGTTTTCCCGGCTGTTTTTTTCATTTCCCGGGCCAGGGTCTCTTTTTTCCAGCTATATAGATTATAGGCTGTTCCGTATTCAAAGAAATCCCGCTCCGTCCCGGGCCTTAAACTCAGACCGCCCAGATCAGGCATCATGCCGCTGATGTTTGCATAGCCTGTAACAGCCTCTTCCAGATGTCTGGGAATGGTATTGTAACCAAGAAATTTCATTCTCCTGATCTCATAAACAGCGGATTTATAATCCTTTTCAAGCAGCATCCAGGCGAGACGATACTCAAAAGCTTTCAGATTCAAGGGGTTCGACATGAAAAGAAGATCAATGTTTTCCCGGTCATTATGCCTGATAAAGAAATCATTTCCCGGCAATAACATAAACTTTTGCCCCAGTTCGCTGTCAGCCCTTACAACTTCCGGCCTGTACAGCATTGTTTGATATTTCTTCGCGCTTTCCCTGTAATGAAGGGTTCTTTTGAGATCATTGACATATTTTTCGGCAACCCGGAAATTTCCGTTAATAAGTTCGGTTTTAATAAGCATGTCAATGTTCGCAGGGCGGTAGCCATATGCCACCATTGACTCGTAGGCCAGGTGGCGGGCTTCATTGACAAGCCCGACCGTATAGTAAAAATGGAATGAACGGTTATAAAATTCTTTACTCCTGGGAAGGCTGAGTGAATGTGCACCGAAATCCTGGGGCGCATTGAACATCCTCTCACAAAGCAATCCTTTTTCTGATAATGCCAGGTTGTAGTAATACTGGGCTATGAGATTTGCAACGGGTGAGTTTTCCTGCTGTCTTATCACTCCGTTCCAGTCCTGCCGTACAACCATTCCTTCCAGCCGGATAATTCTTACCAGATCGGAATTACGATATTTAAGGGAAAAAAAGAGCAGCAGCAGAAACAGTACCAGTGAAAAGGCAGGAAAAAGAAAGGTCCGCATTCTGTCATTATTGATCCGGATGATACCAGTCAGTTTAAAAATCAGCGGCAGGAAAACGAAAAACAATGCAAGAAGTATCATGGAGAAATGCAATTGTCTTAATCCGGTGAAGGGAAGCGGATAAGCAACAAGAATTACGGCAGGCTGGTAAAAAAAATAATTCCGGAAAACAAAAAAGGTAAAAAGGCTGAGAAACACCAGAAAAAGGGGATTCAGGAAACGGAAATATCCCTTTTCATAAATAAGTGACCAGCATGACAGAAGCAAAACAAATAAAACCGCAAAGGATCCCGCAATATAATAAAACAGGGGAAGTCCCAGCAAATAAATGAATCTCAGCAGTCTTACATCCGTTGCAACAATCAGTGAAAAATATCCCGCCACCATCAGGAATCCCAGGCTGTAATAAATAAAATGCTCATACTGTGACTGGAATAACAGCATCAGGCCAAAAAGGAATAAAAACAATATCCTTTTAAGCAGCAAGCCGGCATTCAATAAATTTCCTGCTCTGACCATAATGAACCAGAGAGAAATATTAAGCAGGGCAAGAATAAAGGAACCGCAGAGAGGTGAAAAGTAAGCCTGGGTGAGAAAATTTCCCAGATACACAATCAGTCCTCCGGGTTTATCTGTAAATTTTGCCAGATACTCGCCTGTATATATAAAAAGTGATGTGCTTTCCTGATACGAAAACAGAGTATTTCTGAAAAAGAAAAAAAACAGGAACGACACAGTAAACAGAGCTGCAGCCAAAAGGCGATCCGTTGTCCGATCCTCCTTATTCACTATATGTTTTTTCGTCATGAACATTATGAAAACTTTCAGTATTTCTCATTTCTGTACCTTCCATCCTGAATGCTTTTCAGTTCAGATGACCCTGTCCAGACAGCCTGAACCGGATCGGCACGGGAAGCCTTTTCAAATTCACGCGGATCAATATCAATCTTTCCACTGACGAATTCCGGCCGGTTGAATGTTTTTTTCATCCGGGCATAAAGTCCGGGATCTTTCTGCGGAAGTATGAATGATTTGCCGATGCTGTCAGCCGAATGGAAATAACACAAATAAGGCCGAGCAGCCAGTCCGTCGTCCCTCTTGCTGCTGAAGACAAGCCATCTGCCATTTGAGGACCAGGAATGATAACTTTCAGATTCATCACTGTTGACCGGCATTTTTGAAACCTCACCTCCTGAAGTGTCAAGAATATACAAATCGGCCTCTCTGTGCCATATCGAAAAAGTACCGTAGTCATGAAGGGTAAATATCACTGATCTGCCATCAGGAGAAACGGCAGGAAAGGAAACGCTTTTCCCGATTGCAGCCGCGTTGAATTGTATTTCAGGCTTGCCGAAACTTCCCGATTCACGGCTGAACGGAACTTTTACCAGATCATATTTAACATCCCTGAAATCAAATCCTTCCTTTACCTGGGGGGTTCTGCAGTAATAAAGACAGGAACCGTCAGGTGACCAGCAGGGGAAAGTTTCCATATAATGAACAGTATCATTTTGTATACAACTCATGATTTCATTCCTTTTCACATCGTAAAGAACCAGGGACGAAAACAGATCAAATACTTCAATATTCTTTTCCGGTCTTGTATGAAATGCCTGAACTGTTTTATTTGAAGAAAACACAATATAATCACCTGAAGGATGCCATGAAGGATAAACCGTATTGACAGACATATTGTCAGTTTTCAGGGAATGTCTCACGATTTTGCCATTTCCCGAAAAATAGGTTCCGGATTTGGAACCCCTGACATGAATCAGCATTTTGGAAGGATCATTATTGGAAAAGGAATGGCAGTTAACGCAATTATTTTCCAGAAGCTGATTTTCCAATATGGATTTTTCACTGAAATCTTCCGTTGATCTCTGAACTATTTTCATATCGAGCCATCCCTCATATCCCGGATAGAGGATTCTGTAAACCAGATAAGGATCTGTTTGTTCCTCAGCAATATACATATTAAACGGCATGAATTCCAGGGATTTTCCATTTCCCTGGTCTGCCACTATCGCTACGGTAATTCTTCCTCCCCTGTTTTGTGAAAGCAATTTTTTCCATGCCTTCATGGGAAATCTGACCTGTCCGCCTGAAGACTTTACTGTTAACGAACTGCCGTCTGTCCCGCTCACCCTGATTTTATAAGTTTTGCAGTTTTCCCGGATAATAAAGTTCAAGGGTGCAATATTCCAGGGAATTGTTACTTCAGAATAATCAGGCTCGGTCAGTGGAAGGCGTTCTGTATAGATTATTTCCTTAAGTTGTCTCCTGCTGTCACAGCTCATAAAAAGAACCGGCAAAAACATGATCAGGAAAAAACCTGAATATACTATTGTTCTCATATGCACCAGGTTTCGGTGGAATTTCATTGTAATTGTTTCTGTTTGTAAAACAACTGCAGACACTTTAATCCGGTATTTTCAGATAGAGTTCAAATCTAGGAATAATTTTTTTAAAATTGAAAATGAAAAAAACAACAAAAGTTCTATGATATTTAAAATATTTAACATAATTTAACGCTCGGAATTAACAAGTATTTTTTATAGTCATTTTTAAAACCTGATTTGCGAATTATTTGTTCAATTTTCACAATTATCCAAAACTAACTTAACGTTCAAACTATGAGAAAATTCACTTTGATTATTGCAGTCCTGTTCTTAACAGGCTTGCAGAGTGTATTTGCACAAAAGCTTGTCTCAGGCACTGTTAAAAGTGCCGAGGACGGACTTGGTATTATAGGGGCTACTGTAGTGGTGCCAGGCACCACGATAGGTACCACGACTGATGCCAACGGGGCATTTACACTTAATGTTCCAACCGATGCACAACAGCTGGCCTTTTCCTATGTGGGCATGAAAACGGTTGAACTTGCAATAGGGACACAGACTGTGTTCAATGTTACTCTTGAACCGGATGTAATGGCACTACAGGATGTCATTGTCACGGCATTCGGCATTTCGAGGCAGACAAAATCACTTACCTATGCTGCCCAGAGTGTAACCACCGATGCTCTTACCGAGGCAAGGAATCCCAACGTAATGTCGGGACTCAGCGGAAAGGTATCCGGGATGCTCATTACCCAGACCGGCTCGGGAGTCGGAGGTGGCACAAAAGTTCTGCTGAGAGGAAACCGTTCCATCAGCGGAAGCAGTCAGCCTATTTATGTTGTTGACGGTATAACACTCAATGGCGGTATTGAGAACCTTAGCCCTGATGAAATTGAATCCATCTCGGTTCTGAAGGGTGCAAATGCTGCAGCTCTTTACGGAAGCCGTGCAAACAACGGTGCAATAGTTGTAACAACCAAATCAGGGAAAGGTGCCCGTCAGGGTGTCACAACCAGTCTCGGCTTTACCTATCAGGCAAACCAGGCCATGATCCTCCAGAAGGTCCAGAATATTTACGGACAGGGAGCGAACGGTGTTTACGCAAAAGCAGCCACAGTGGCATGGGGGCCGAAAATGGAAGGTCAGATGGTAGATCACTGGTCAAATGATCCCTCCTATTATCTCTATGGAAAACAATATGCCTTTTTACCGCAGCCTGACAACATCAAGGATTTTTTCCGGATCGGGAACAGCTTTTCAACAAATCTTGGTGTGAACATTAATTCCGAAGTATCGAACATAACCTTCTCTTACACCAACAATAATGACGGAGGTATTGTTGACGGCAACGATCTGAAAGGCCATAACCTCAATCTGAGGGTACGTGCAAACCTTTCCAGGAAGCTTACCCTGGATTCAAAACTGAATGTGATCAAGAGGGACTATTCCAACGTGTTTATTACCGGTGAAACATTCGAGAATCCCATGAGATATCTTTATATGCTTCCCAGGAATATACGCTCAGAAGATATTCAGCATTATGAATTTATTAACCCGGCAGGCCAGTTGCGCCAGCACTACTGGAAAGTGAATGACAACGGCTCGGGAAACCCCTACTGGTCTGTTTACAATGCCGTGCAGCCTTCAAAGAGGCAAAGGGCAATTGCTATGCTTAGCCTGAAATATGAAATCATGCCCGGACTCTCAATTCAGGGCAGGTCAGGATTTGACGGCACCTATACGAACACGGAATGGAAACGCAACAACGACACATATACCAATGCCTACTACGGTGCTTTTTCAAAAACCAGTTCCAATTCATATGAATGGAACAATGACTTCCTGATCAATTACAACACGAATTTCGGGGAATTTGTACTGGACCTCAATGCCGGCGGCAATCACAGGTTATATGAATCTGAAAATGTAAGCGGTTCCGGTACCATTTTCAACATTGAAAACATGTTCGCTCTTGCCAACACTAAAGACCCGAGACCTGGTGAGGGATATTCAAAGAAGGTGGTTCAGTCCTTTTACGGATTCGGTGAATTATCCTGGAAAAATGCATTGTTCCTGAATATCACGGGAAGAAATGACTGGAGCTCCACACTGCCGGCTGAAAGCAGATCATATTTTTATCCTTCCGTAGGACTGACTGCAGTGCTGAGCGATCTCATGCCCCTTCCTGCAGCATTCACACATCTGAAACTCAGAGCATCATATGCTGAAGTGGGAAATGATGCCTCGGCATACAATCTTCACAGGTCAGCTTCAGTATCCCTTGGTACAATCGGACTCAGCACATCTCTGCCAAATCCGAATCTCAAACCAGAAAGGACAAGATCAGTCGAGGCCGGACTGGATCTGAGAATGTTCAACGACAGGGGCAGGCTAAGCGGAACATGGTACCAGACAAACACCTATGATCAGCTCTTCTCAACCCCCGTTCCAGTAACCTCAGGAGTAGCAAGTATTTATCAGAATGGTGCTGATGTCCAGAACAGGGGCTTGGAACTTACACTGGGAGCAGTGGTGATTGACAAGCGCGATTTCTCGTGGGATATAATGCTCAACTGGTCGAAGAACACCAGCAAGATACTTGAAATTGCCGAAGGATTTGATGTTCTGTCCTTTGGAACAGACTTCATCAGGGAATACAAACTTGTAAAAGGTCAGGCTTTCGGGGATGTGTACGCCAAAGGATGGGAAAGGGACGCCAATGGAAACGTGATAATAAACCAGTCCACAGGACTTCCCCAGATAACTTCCGGAATGACAGTGAAAGTTGCAAATTACAACCCGGACTGGCTGGGCGGATTAAGCAACACAATAACATACAAGAACCTGTCACTGAATGCTCTTATTGACGCAAGGTGGGGAGGATCCTTTATCTCATTCACTGAGGCAATCACTGCCGGAAACGGAATTCTTGACTATACTGCAATCGGAAGAGAAGATGGATCTCTTCTCTTCGGCAGGGATATTTACAAGAACGAAAAGGGTGTTGCACCGGATGGCTCTGAAAACAAAGTTGCCACTAATTCGGAAGACTTCTGGAACAATGTCGGAGGCAGAAACAATCCGGCAGGAGAAGCATTTGTAAGAGATGCCACCAATATCAGGCTCAGGGAAGTGATTATCGGGTACAATCTGCCCAAAGACATTGTTGCCAAAACATTTTTCAGTGCAGCCAGGGTATCGCTGGTAGGCAGGAATCTGTTTTTCTTCATGAACAAGGCTGAGCATTCCGATCCTGAAATTGTAAACAGTACTTCAAACACTGACGAAGGACGTGAAGCTTTTGCACTGCCCACAACGCGCACATTCGGCGTATCCCTTAACTTCGATTTTTAATACAGCAACATGTTAAAACAAAGTAATATGAAAAATCTGTTAATAATAATATCAGTCTTTGCATTAGCTGTTTTCGCAGGCAGTTGTACAAAGAATTTCGATGAAATAAACACCAATCCAAAAGCTATTACCGTGGCCAGCCTTGACCAGTCATCATTCGGTTATGTGGCAAAAAGAGCAATAGTTTATACTTCCTATCTGAGAAACACCACGGGAATGCAGACCTATCACTCCCTTTTCGGAGATGTATATGCAAACTATTTTGCAACCACTCACCCGAACTTCCTGTCCGACAGGTATGTTCTGGTGGGCAGCTGGCTGCATGGTTCATTCAATTCCTTTTATTCGAATGCAGCACCACCGATCCAGTTTTGTGTTGATTTTGCCAACGAGAAAGGACTTGTCGTTGAAGAAGCCATAATGAAAATATGGCGTGTAAATGCTTTTGCAAAATATGCCGATTCCTTCGGAGCCATACCTTATTCACACTTCGGGAATATGGAAAAGTCCGTTCCCTATGACGGACTCGAGGAAATATACACTCAATTCTTCGACGAACTTGAAAGTGCCGTAACTGTGCTCAAGGCAAACCTGTCTCAGGGTAAATCAGCAACCCTTGAAGCCTATGATGATGTTTACGGGGGAGATATAGCCAAATGGGCAAAGCTCGGAAGCTCCCTGCGTCTCCGCCTGGCATTGCACTGCAAATACGTTAACCCTACTCTTGCCAAAACCCAGGCTGAAGCTGCCGTTGCTGCAGGTGTAATAGAAAATCCTGCCGATAATGCCAGGGTGTCTACCTCAATTGACTGGTACAACTCCTACAATACCATTACCTCATGGATGGAATTCAGAATGAGTGCCGATATGGAAAGTATCATGAAGGGATATCTTGATCCCCGTGTTCAGAGTTATTTCCAGGAAGCTGCGAATCCTGATCCAACAGACGATCCGGCGGGTGTGGTATTTAATTTTGAAGGAATGAGGAATGGTCAGACAAAATCGGACAGACAGGGTCTGGACTTTAACCATTATGCATCCGACATGCATAAGTCCTGGGTTACCCTGGGGGCAGCCGGTCCCGCGTGGAGAGTAATGGGTGCCGATGAATCATATTTCCTGAGAGCCGAAGGTGCCCTGGAAAACTGGACTATGGGCGGAACCGCACAGGAACTGTATGAAAAAGGCATCAAGGCCTCATTCGATGAATGGGGATATTCCGATTATCTGAACCTTGCCGGGGAAGATTATATTACAAGCCCCAGAGTTCCTGCAAGTCCGGGTACAGACCTCTCCGATCCCGGAACGGTCATTCAGCCGGTGTCAACAGTGCCGGTTGCCTTTCTCACAACGGGAGATAAGGAAGAACAACTGGAACAGATCATTACACAAAAATGGCTGGGTCTGTATCCTGAAAACAGCATTGAGGCCTGGACAGTCCGGAGGATCACAAAATATCCCAAACTGTTCGACAGGCTGGAGAGTGAGGAACCTCTTATACCTGCGAATTCACTGCCAACAAGGCTGACCTTTACAACAGGTGAATACACAAACAACAAGGCAGAAGTGGATAAGGCGGTAACCAAACTGGGAGGACCGGATGATGGTACAACCAAACTATGGTGGGATAAAAAACCTTAAGGAAAATTGAATAATTGCAAAAAGGAGGTTGTCTCAAAAGGACAGCCTCTTTTTTTATGAAAATTCTGCGGAAAGTCCACTTTTCCCAATTGAAAATAAAAACTGCAGACAAGGTAAAACGTCGGAAGAAGAGAACTATTTAACTGATATATTGCTAGTTAAGGATCAAGGAAAAATAATCCTGATATTTCAACTTTTGTTAAAGGATTTTTTTTTATATATTGCACGCTTTTATTTTATAATGCGTCATTGACGCATAAGGAGATTAAATGAGCGTTGCATTGTATCAATAATATATTTTACATTAGAGGTCTTGCATAAACCAGATAAAATAACAGCTGGCTGAAGCTGTTTTGATTCAGCATATAGTTAATATTTACCCTAAATTAAATCTTTATGATGAAAAAATTGTTTCTATTTATGGTGACACTGCTTACCACAACCGCGATGCTTGTTGCTCAGGTTAGGGTAAGCGGTACGGTTACGGATGAAGATGGAGAGGCCCTTCCCGGGGTTTCGATCGTTCAGGTCGGGACAACCGTGGGAACAACCACGGATCTCAGCGGGAATTACACTCTCAATGTCACGGACGCCAATGCCGTACTCCGGTTCACTTTCGTGGGAATGACAACTGTGGAACAGCCACTGAACGGCAGGTCCACCGTCAACGTTATCCTGAGTTCGGAAAGTATCGGACTGGAAGAGGTGGTTGTTACAGCCCTTGGTATCGCACGTGAAAGGAAAACCCTTACTTATGCTTCACAGCAGGTTTCCAGTGCTGAAATTACCAGGGCCAGGGACATCAACTTCATGAGCAGTCTGGCCGGTAAGGCTTCGGGTCTGGAAATTAAAAAAGCTGCTTCGGGAGCAGGCGGTTCAACCAGAACAGTTCTGAGGGGAAGCAAATCCCTGTCGGGGCTCAGCGAACCTCTTTATGTTATTGACGGTGTGCCGATGGTTAACAGAAAAGGCTCACAGGCAGGTATGTGGGGTGGCGTTGACGAAGGTGACGGTCTGTCCCAGATAAACCAGGAAGACATTGAAAGTATCAGTGTCCTCAAGGGTTCAAACGCTGCAGTACTTTATGGAAGCCAGGGTGCAAACGGTGTTGTTATTATCAATACCAAGAAGGGGAAAGCCGGTACTACTGACATCAGTATCAACTCCGGAACCATATTTGAAAGTGTTCTCCTTTATCCGGAACTTCAGTACAAATACGGAGCTGTCGGCAATGCCAAGGAAAGCTGGAGTACCACACCGCTGTCAAAATATGACGACCAGTTTGTGAAAGACTTTTTCCAGGGAGGATACAACCTTGTAAATTCAATCTCGATCAGCGGCGGTACCGACAGAACCCAGGCATATTTTTCCTATGGAAACACAAGTGCCAGGGGTGTGGTACCCACAAACAAGTATCAGAAGAACAACGTTACTTTCAAGCAGTCAACGAAATTTTTCAACGACAAGGTAAAGATCACCTCCAATGTGATGCTTGCCAACGAGCAGGCAGACAACAGGCCGCCCAACGGATATTATCTCAATCCCCTGACAGGGCTGTATTTCTTCCCGCGTCAAAGGGATTTCCAGTCCTTCAAAAATAATTACAAGGTCTTTAATGAGGACAGGAACATGTATCTGCAGAACTGGTTTGTAGCTGATCATCACCAGTCAAATCCCTACTGGATAATAAATATGCAGCCCAGGGTTGACCAGACCAAAAGGGCGATTGCAAGCGCAACTATTGAATACGACATAGCCAAAGGACTTAAGTTCCAGACCAGGGCAAGCATTGACTATGCTGTCAAGCAAAACGAACAGCGCCATGCAGCAGGATCCAATGCAACCAACGTTTCCCCCAACGGTACATGGAATTACAAGAAGTATGACGACCAGCTGCTGTATACCGACGCTATCTTTACCTACAATACCCGTTTTGCTGATTTCAGCCTGGACGCACTTGCAGGAGGAAGCTGGCAAAAGTCAGTTTACGGCCAGGGAGTATCTGTAAACAACGGAACATTTGAACTGAAATTTCCGAACGAATTCACATTCCAGAACATTCCTCCGACCGTGATGGTATCGTCAACACTGTCATCCAGGGCTGTCAAGCAGGGACTGTTTGCCAACATGCAGCTCGGTTTCAAAGACATGATCTTCCTTGATCTCTCAGGAAGGAATGACTGGTCCTCAACACTTGCACTGACAGGAAACGAATCCTATTTCTATCCGTCAATAGGTCTGAGTGCACTTCTGAGTGAAATGCTTCCCCTGCCCGACCTTATCACCTTTTCAAAGGTAAGGGCTTCATATACCACAGTTGCCAATGAGGTTCCCTTCAACAGGATCAACCCCATGCATTCAATTACTGTCAGCGGTGGTGTCAGCAGAAATACCGTTGCCCCCTTCTTCGATGCCAGGCCTGAAATGCTGCGAAGCCTTGAACTGGGAACAGAATGGAGATTTTTTACAGGAAGATTCGGCTTTGATTTCACCTATTACAACATCAACAGTCAGGATCAGTTCATTTCCCTCCCGGCTCCCACCGGAACCGCCTACACAACCATGTATGTAAACGCCGGTGAAATTGTGAACAAGGGTATTGAATTAACCATTGATGCACAACCTGTTATTACAGGTGATTTTATGTGGAATACTACTATCAACTTTGCCAGAAATAAAAACATAGTATCAGAACTCTGGCCGGACGATCCGGGCAAAAAGGTTGATCTCGGAAGCTCGGAAGGTTACTACAACTATATTGTTGCCGGAGGATCTTTCGGTGATCTTTATGGTCATAAGTTCGTGAGAAATGATGACGGAAGAATCATTCTCGATGACAAAGGTGCTCCAAGAAAGACCCAGCTGCCCGAACTGATAGGAAACCTGGATCCGGACTTTACTCTTGGCTGGAATAACAACCTGTCATACAGACAGTTTAATCTCAGCTTCCTGATTAACGGAATTTTCGGAGGCAATGCTGTAAGCCAGACTGAATCAATGCTCGACGGAGCCGGAGTCAGCAAAAGATCTGCTGACGACAGGGACAAGGGCTATGTTGATGTCAAGGTAGTTACAGATGAAGGAACTTCGCTTGACAAGATGGAGGATGTTGAACTGTGGTACAGAACTATAGGTGACAGAAACGGTATTCTTGAAGCCTATGTCTATGACAGGACAAATATCAGGCTGACCCAGCTCGCACTGAGCTATGACCTGGATGTAAGAAAACTGAACCTGCCGTTCAAAGCTGCTTCCGTTTCACTGGTAGGCCAGAACCTTCTTTTCCTTTACAAGAAAGCTCCTTATGACCCTGAACTGACAATGAGTGCAGGTCTGGGAAGCCAGTCACTTGATAACTTTAACGTCCCGGCAACCAGGACATATGGCTTTAATATTAAATTTAATTTCTAATACACAGATAGTTATGAAAAAAATAATATCACTGGCAGTATTTGTGGTTTTACTTGGGGCCTGCACCAAGAATTTTGAAGAGATCAATTCAAATCCTAATCAGATCTCTCAAAAATCGCTGGAACAGGACTTTAACCATATTGGTGCTTATTATCAGGGCCTTATGGCCAATCTACAGGGTCACCAGGTTGAAGAAGACCTGCTTACCGACAGTTTCGTGCGGCATTTCGGCACGCCGACTCCCTTTGTTTCAAACAGAAACAATACTACTTATTATGTTACCTGGAACTCTTTCTGGGGCCGTATCTACAACGACGTCATGTCACCCGCCAAACAGGTGATTGAAATAGCCCAGGAAGGAAACTATGTAGTATTTGAACGATGGGCTAAACTCCTCCAGGTAATGGGACTGTCAAGACTTACCGCATATCATGGTCCGCTGATCTATTCTGAATATGGCAAGCTTACAACTCCTATCCTTTATGATTCGGAAGAAGATCTGTATAATTCATTTTTCGAAGTTCTGGATGATGTTGATTCCGTATTCACGGCTAATATTGATTACAAGGGTCTGACAAAGTTTGATGCCAGCTATAAGGGAGATATCAGCAAGTGGATCAAGCTGGTCAATTCAATGAGACTCAGGCTTGCAATCCGCCTCAGCAAGGTGGATCCGGATCTTGCAAAGGAACAGGGCGAGAAAGCCATTGCAGGCGGACCGATTCTCGAGAACAAGGATAACTTCAACATATCTCTTTACGGTGCTAAAATGCCTATCGCAGTGATCTGCTTTGAATGGCAGGACAGCAAGATGAGTGCAGGCATGGAAGAATTCCTTGTCGGGTGGAATGATGGCAGGATAAGTAAATATTTCGCACCTGCAACTGATGAAAGCCTTTATGCTGATCACCCGACTGTCCCTTATAAAGGAATTGCCAGCGGTGCATTTCTTACTGCAAAGGATGATCATGAGAAATTTTCAAACGTGAGTGAAGACTGGAAATCAGTAAGCTCCAGAAGATTTTTCACTGCAGCGGAAGTCCATTTTGCACTCGCTGAAGCAGCCCTGAGAGGCTGGGAAGGCGCAGGAAGTGCACAAGAACACTATGAAACAGGAGTGAGAATGTCATTTGCAGACTGGGGTGCCAGCGGTGTTGATGCCTATCTCGCCGATAACACAAGCACACCCATTAATTATGTTGATCCGATAGATGCAAGAAACAACTACCAGACACGTTCAACGTTAACCGTTGCATGGAATGATGCTGATGATAACGAAACAAAACTTGAAAAAATCATCACCCAGAAATGGGTTGATGCACTGACCAATGCAAATGAAGTATGGTGTGATCACAGAAGAACCGGTTATCCCAAACTGCATTATGTTCCCAAGAACGACAGCAACGCAGACTGGGGAATCATTCCTGCTAACGGCTTCATTCAGAGAATGCCATTTGTAGAATCTGAAAGGCTCAGCAATCCGGAAGGTGTTGCCGATGCAGCCAGCAAGCTAAGGGATGGTAAGGATGAAATAGGTTCAACTCTCTATTTCGCACCTCCCGGAGTTCCAAACTTCCCCTGATTTTATAATCAAAAGAATATCTGAAAAAGACTGCCCTCCCGGCAGTCTTTTTCTTTTGGCGGGTCCGTCATCGGAAGAAAGTGTCCCTGCTGCCGTCTGTATCAACAGGAAACTCCTTAATCGTTTACAAACGACTATAATGAATTAGCAACCGAATGTAAACGATTAATAACCGGATCAGTATAATTATCAGGCTTATGTTTGAAGCGAGAATCAATCATTGTCAAACTTAAAACAGGAAATCATGAGCAATTCATTGAGAAACAGGGTAAGCCTGATCGGAAATCTGGGGCAGGATCCGCAGATCAGGGATCTTGAAAACGGCAGAAAAGTGGTAAACTTTACCATTGCCACAAACCAGGGATTCAGAAATGCTGAGGGACAGAAGGTACAGGAAACTACCTGGCACAACATTGTCGCATGGAACGGGCTTGCCGAAACGGCAGCAAAGTATCTCAGGAAAGGACGGGAAGTGGCACTGGAGGGCAGAATAGCCTACAGAACATACGAGGACAAGCAGGGTGTCACAAAATATATTACCGAGATAGTTCTCAGTGACATCCTTTTCCTTCAGTCTTCAAAAGGCATATCTGAAGAGGAATAAAATTGCTGTCCGCTGCTTCCATGTGTTGATAAGGCTGTTACTTAGGGCAACAGCCTTATTATTTTATATATCTCATGGATTAATGATATTGCGGCCGGCCCGGAAGGCCTTCAGATTAATTTCAATTATTTTTTCTCCCTTGGTACTGAACAATGTACGGATACCATTTTCAAGACTGCTGAATTCCAGGCCGGTATAGTGTGATGCAGCTCCCAGCATTACCATATTCACAGCTTTAACAGATCCTGCCTCCCTGGCTGTTGTTTCAGCATCGATAATCCGGTGGTTTTTAATTTTTCTGATTTCATAAAAAATCTCTTCAAGAGGCGGATAATCAGTAATATTGATATAGGGATCGGAACTTGCAATCAGCCATCCCGAAGGAGAAAGCCAGGGCAGATATCTCAATGATTCCATTGGTTCGACAGAAATTATCATGTCGGCACTGCCAAACGGAATAAGATCTGATAATACAGCCTTGTCGGAGAGACGGAAATGTGAATAGACATCTCCTCCCCTCTGACTCATTCCATGAACTTCGGACTGTTTGAAAAACAGATTATTTTCAAGAGCTGCCATACCGATTACGGCAGCAATTGACAGGATACCCTGCCCTCCCACTCCTGCTAATATGATATCTTTTTTCATAAAATTCAATTGACTTCTTTGTCCGGATGTTCAGGTTTTTTCCGTTTTAACACTGTCTGAACACACTCTCTCGATGAAATAATTACAGAAACACCCTTGAACTCCAGCTCTTCCCTGATGATCCTGACATTTTCCCCGTGGTTTTTCCTGAGTGGCGTTATCGTTCTGATGTGTTCCTCTCTCACTCCGATTCCTGCGCAGATCTTTTCCAGCCTGCCGGCTCCGGGTGATTCCTGGCCGCCGGTCATACCGGTTGTGAGATTATCAGAAATAATAATCGTTACCGGTGAATTTTTAGTAACGGCATCAAGCAGGCCTGTCATCCCGGAATGTGTAAAGGTAGAATCACCTATCACGGCTACCGAGGGTGTCAAACCGGCATCCGCAGCTCCGATCGCCATTGTGACTGAAGCTCCCATATCCACACATGAATTGATAATACTGTAAGGAGGCAGTGCTGCCAGGGTATAGCATCCTATATCAGAAAAGACACGACCCGGACCGTAGGGTTTCATGACTTCAATAAGTGCGTTGAAAGTGTCTGAGTGCCCGCAGCCCTTACAGAAAGAAGGCGGTCTCATTTTTACGGCACCGGGAACACTTCTGCCTTGTGACATCCTTATTCCCAGGGCCTTTGCAACAATGGACGGATTCAGCTCCCCGTCTCTCGGAATACTGCCTTCAAGTCTTCCGTATATTTTTTTGCCGCTGTCACAAATGCCTTTTATGCTTTCCTCAATAAAAGGATAACCTTCTTCAAGCACCAGTATCTCGTTGCATCTGTTCATGATCTCCCTGATCAGGTCCTGGGGAAAAGGATAGGCACAGATTTTCAGTACAGGAAAATCCATCCCTGTTTCTGAAATATTTTCCATAAGATAATTATATGCTATGCCACAGCTTATGATTCCCAGTTCCCTTCTCTTTCCATCTTTAAAAGAATTATATTCCGACAACCTGACATCATATCTCACAGACTCGTATGAAGAGAGCAGGGATTTGTATTTTTTTCTTGCAAGTGCCGGCAACAGCACAAACTGAACAGGGTCATGGGGAAGTCTGAGTTTTTTTTCCGGAACCGGATGTGATACAAGTCTGACACTTGTCCGGGAATGGGCAAGACGGGTTGTTATCCTGAAAAGAACAGGTGTTTTATATTTTTCCGATAATTCAAATGCATCAAAAACCATGTTGTAAGCCTCCTGCTGATTTGACGGTTCAAAGCAGGGAACAAATGCAAATTTCCCGTAAAATCTTGAATCCTGTTCATTCTGTGAGGAATGCATTGAGGGATCATCTGCAGTAACCACTACCAGTCCACCGTTTACACCGGTCAGAGCGGAATTGATAAAACTGTCTGCAGCCACATTCAGGCCAACATGTTTCATTGCCACCATTGCTCTTTTCCCTGCATAGGACATTCCAAGGGCGGATTCCATAGCAGTTTTTTCATTGACAGACCATTTCCTTTGAATATTGCGTTCCTTTGCAATTCCTGAAGTCCGGATGTATTCCATGATTTCTGTGGACGGAGTACCCGGATAAGCATACATACCACTCAGTCCGGCATCAATAGCAGCCTGTGCAATGGCCTCATCTCCCAGTAAAAGGAGCCTTTTCATAAGCTATATTTTAAGGTTTTCAATTTATTAAAATTTAGTTAATTTTTTTTCATTACATTCAATAATGTTTACTTTGCATAGATATAAGAATTCAATGGCTTAAAGTTTAGGATTTTTCATTTTGAATAATATACTAAATACTGTTTTTTTTCTTTTCATTTTTTTTGTTCCTGTTGCCGGACAGGCAACGCAGGAAAGATTTGTTCAGCTCAGCGGTATAATAACGGACGAAGCACAAAATCCGGTACAGGGTGTTGCAGTTATTTCAAAAAAAATGCAGAGGGGAAGCGTCAGCGAGAGATCGGGTATTTATTCAATTACTTCCACTCCGGGCGATACAGTATTTTTCAGAATTCTCGGCTTTAAGAGATATCATACCGTGATTCCGGAAACTTATTCCGACAGACGCTGTATGGTGGATATTGTCCTTGAAGCTGATACCATTTCCATAGCTGAAATCACAATATTTCCCTGGCGGAACTATGATGAATTCATAAAGGATGTTACAAAAGAGAAACCTGTTGATCCCCTGGTTGAGAACATGAACGAGAACCTTGCATCAATTTATGTAGCTATAACAAACCAATCCAACCTCAATATTTCACCTGAAGCGGGTTACCGGTATACCATGGAACAGAATTTTACCAGTATGTCAGGAAGAAACCAGTATCCCGTGAATAACCTTCTGAACCCCTTTGCCTGGTCAAAATTTATTTCTGAAGTAAAAAGAGGACTTTTTAAAAATCAGTCGTATAAAAAGCCACAACAGGCAAAAGTCATTAAAAAGAAGAAGAAACAGGATAAGAATTGATGAAAGATCCTCGCAGCAAACTGATTGGTATTCTTGGAACTGTAATAATCCATCTTATTGCAGCAATAATCTTTATGTCATTCAGGGTATATGATATTCAAAGGGATCTTTCCCGTGAATTCATGGTTGAATTCGAGACAATACCCGAGCCGGACAATGAAGAAGAGCTCATCCATCTTCCGGTATCCGCACTTGAGCAAATTCTTCAGGGAGACGAGGAACTGATGAATATAGCCCGTAATCTTGCCAACAGGCCGGTTGAACAGATTGATCCTGCAGATTATATTGACAGGGTAAAGGAAGAGCTCATAGAGAGCGGCAAGCTGGGACCAGACAATTATATAGATGAGCAGAAAAAACTGGCTGAGGCAGAGCCTGATGAGAATCTTGCATACGAAGAGAAAACAGACAGGGAAAAAGAGGAAAAAGAACCTGACTCTGCTGAGATGGCTGCAAATTACCAGGGACCGACAAGGATTTATTATGATCTGGCCGGCAGAAACCATCAGTATCTTCCCATTCCCATATATAAATGCCGCGGGGCCGGAAAGGTTGTTCTCAGAATAGCTGTTAACCAGAAAGGAATAGTTGAATCGGCTGTGATAATAGAAAATTTAAGTACGACAGACGATCCCTGTCTTGTGGAAACTGCAGTGTCAACAGCAAGAATATCAAGATTCAATCCGGATATAAACGCTCCCCGCATTCAGCAGGGAACCCTGACATATCATTTTGTCGCACAATAATACTGAACGGGAATGAATCGTTATGCTGATTTGTCCGGCGTTTTGACGGACGCCAGGTCCTTTTTACCTGGTTATTTCTTCAAAATGCTGTTGTGCCCATTCAATCATCTGTTGGATTGCAGGCATCAGACTTTTCCCCATTTCAGTCAATGAGTATTCAACCCGTGGCGGTATTTCTGCATACGCCTTCCGTACAACAAGATGATCTTCTGCAAGATGTTTCAATGTGTTTGTAAGCATTTTGTGCGAAATATCAGGAATGGCAGCCATCAGCTCCTTATAGCGCATATCATCTTTTACTTCCAAAGAGCATAATACCAGCAAAGACCATTTGTCACTAATGCGTTCCAAAACATTTCTGATCGGACAGGTCGGGTATTGTAAATCCAGTTCTCTCATAACTTCATCTGTTAAAATGTCCATACAATAATACGAATAATAAACAAAAAGAGAGTAATGTTCCTCCCGGCATATTATGATCAGTAAAATTATTTAATAAAAATGCCTGAATCCTCTTTTGTAATATATTGATAATCACTAATACTAACCTCTATGGTGAGTAAGACACCGGTTTGCACGGACTTTTAAACACATCTATTTTTATACTATATAAATAACTCAATAAATAAAAAGTTATGAGTAAATTAAATTTTCTACTTTACCCGCCGTAGTGCCCAAAGTTTTATGGATGCAAACCGGATGGCATCTGCTCTATCCGGCTGTTGGAAATAAATATATTAAAACAAAAAAGTATCATGAAAAAAAATGTAGCATTATTAATTGGAGTTTTCATTCTGGCAATTTTACCAATTACAGGATTTGCCCGGAAAAAAACCGTATTATTGGATGTCTCGCATGACCAAAAATCAGGATATACTAATGTTAATCCTTTAATATTTGAGCAATACAAGGATATCGTTGAAAACAAAATCGGGGCTTCGCTTATTATCAATGATGATAAAGAACTTAACAGTTCATTACTCAAAAATGCTGACGTTGCAATAGTTCTTTCGCCCTTAAATAAAAAAACATTGAAAAACCTGACTTCTGTTGAAAGAGAATCTCTTGTCAGTTATGTAAAAGGAGGCGGAAAACTCATTTTCTTCACGGAAGAAGATAATCGAATGAATGCTGATGAGTTTGGGGCCAATGATGTGGTTATGCCTTTTGGGATGATGTTCGGCGCAGATTTACCCCATAAGAGAGACGTTATGGCTATCAGTTTTATTGGTGAAGTCATAAAAGGGAAATATGAATTGCCTTATACAGGCAGCCGTGAACTGACAGGAGGGATACCGCTTAGTGTCATGAACGCAGAAGGAGGGCATGTACATGGTGCATATGTTAAGCTTGACAACGGAGGTAAAATAGCTGCTTTTGGCGAAGCAATGGTTGGCTTATTTATGGGAGGAGTAGAAATGAAAAGACCTGATGGCGGAAGCTTTATCTGGAGCGGTAAAGACGATAAACAATTCATGCAGGAACTTATTTCCTGGATGCTTAAATAAAGAGATTACCAAATTACATTTCCCGCGATCCCGTATGTGGAATATCTGCCAGACCAGTTAACGACAAATCAACATATTATCACGACATTCATCAGTTATCCCGGATTTGGGGAATCAGCCAATGATTTGGAAACAGAACTATGGCAGATATACTAATTATTTCTTCCCGCTTTTATCGGGAAACGGAGGTATTTCCGGAACTTTCCTGCCTTCCGTTTCAAGCTTTTCAAGAGCCACATTTATTGCTTTTTCCAGCTGATCATCCTGTCCGAGATATTCCCTGTGGGGATCATTATCTATTATAATATCCGGATCGACTCCGTAGCCCTCGACGATGAAACTGCTTCCGTCAGCTGCATAGGGAGCCCATGAGGGTGTGTTGATATTCCCACCGTCAATTGTGGGAGCCGGACCCGATATACCGACAACACCTCCCCAGGTTCTTGTTCCGATTAGAGTTCCCAGTTTATTGAATTTAAACCTGTAGGAAAACAAATCACCGTCAGAAGCTGAATACCTGTCGCAGAGGGCAACCTTGGGACCGAGGTGTGTTCCTCCGGGATTGACATCACCTACTGTTGCCCCGGTATTCATGGTTACATAGGTCATCGTCCTCATCAGTCTTTCTATTATCATGGGAGAAACGTTTCCTCCGCCATTACTTCTGTCGTCGATTATAAGTGCCTCTTTTTCAAGCTGTGGATAATAATGCTCGGTAAAAAGGTTCAGTCCGGCAACCTGCATATCAGGAATATGAATATATCCCACTCTTCCGTTTGTGGCTTCAGTAACTTTACGGGTGTTTTCCTGGACCCAGTTATAGTAATAAAGCTCCTTTTCTGAAGCCAGCGGTTTAACGATAACATTCCTGCTTCCGGCCGGATCCGGTTTCGAATTAAGTGTAAGCTCAACGAGTACTCCGGCTTTTCCCGTCAGCAGTTCATAAATATCCTTTACCTGATTTACCGCTTCTCCGTTCACTGCAAGAATGTATTCGCCTTCCTTTGCTTCAACACCGCTGACTGTTAGTGGTGAAACAAGCGACTCGTTCCAGTTGGCACCCCTGAGTATCCTGTCAATCCTTGCAAATCCCGATTTGTCCCGGCTCAGCCTGGCTCCGAGAAGTCCTGTTTGAATCCTTTCCGGCATAGGACGCTCTCCATTCATCACATAGGCATGCCCAACGCTCAGTTCACCCAGCATTTCTCCGATAAGGTATGTCAGATCCGATCTGTGACTCACATGAGGCAGCAATACGGAATACTTCTCATGCATCTTTTTCCAGTCAACACCATGCATTCCCGGATCATAGAAAAAATCACGCATCTGTCTCCATGATTCGTTGAAGATATTTTCCCATTCTTCAGACAGATTGACCATTACTTTCATATCACCGGTATTTATCGTTTCCTTCAGTTCCACTTTTGCTGAAGGAAGCGGGATGACAGCGTATCTGTTTCCCTGCCTGACAAGCATCTTTTTCCCGCTGGGAACAGGCGTCAGAGATATTCCGCTGCCAAGTTCAACTTCCTTTTTTTCCTTAAGGTCAAAATATTTTGCTCCGGACTGACCACCCGAACGGGAAAAGACACTGTAAAATATTTTATCCCCGGCTGTTTGCAGATTTCCATAATTTCCCGGTCTTACCGGCAAGGAAACTATTCTGTCATTTATTCCCTCAAAATCAATTCTTACATTTTTTGAATCGCTTTCCGCAGCTTTTATTACGGCAGTCTTTTTGCCCTTTGCAGGCGAAGTTTCGGCTGCCGGTGCAGCTTCCCCGCTTTCGCTGATCCTGTCATCAGAGGCAGCAAAGGGTGAAGGTGTATCTTTTGCCAGGGGTACAAGATAAATTCTGCTCATATCCACATAAGCATGATTCCATTCAGTCTGGCTGTATACAGGATTGAAATCCCGCTCTGAAGTAAAGAACAGGTATTTTCCATCTCCGCTGAAAACAGGATCACCCGAAGAATACCATTTATCAGTCACTTCCTGCGATGTAGCCGTTTCCATATTATATATCCGTATCACAGGAAATCCCACCTCGCTTCTGACAAAAGCTATCCATCTGCTGTCAGGAGACCAGCTGGTACTGTACATCGGACTTTTGGGAGATTTATCCACAACAGTGATCCTGCCTGTGGCAACATCCACATACCTGAGGTCATTCTTTTTCGTTGTATAAAGAAGATTCCTGCTGTCAGGCGACCATCTGATCCCGAAAATATATGTATTCTGATCTTTCGTTATGCTGCGGGCAGGCCGGGATCTGTCAGCATCCTGCATCCATATCTCAAATTCCCCTCCTGCGTCGGAAACCCAGGCAATATTTTTCCCGTCGGGAGACCATTGTGCATTTCTTTCATGAACACCCGAAGTTGCCGTGAGATTTCTTGTCACTCCTTCCTTTGCCGGAACGTCAAAAATATCGCCGCGTGCACTTATAACGACTCTCTCCCCGTCGGGGGAAGGACTGACCATGGTAATCCTTTCCGATGCATCTTTTGTCACTTTTTTCGCAGATTCAAAATCATCTGCAATATAGATAGTCACTTTTTCAGGTTTACGCGTCCGTGTGTTCATCTTGTATATGTAACCGCCATTCTCGAACACTATCTGATCGCCGTTACAGGAAGGAAATTTAATATCGTATATATCGAAATTTGTTACTTTCCCGGTTTCCTTTGTAAGGGTGTTGTATACAAACAGATTCATCGTCCTGTCCCTGTCAGAAAGGAAAAATATATCTTCTCCTATCCACATGGGACATATCTCCTGGGCCCTGGTATCAGTAATTTTATCCACATTCCCCGATTCAAAATCAAATATTCTGATATCATCGGCCATGCCACCCTCATAATATTTCCAGGTTCTGAATTCCCGGAAAACCCAGTTGAATGCCAGTTTTTTTCCGTCAGGCGAAAATGAACAGAATCCGCTGTTTGTCAGAGGTATCTCCTTTGACATTCCGCCTTCAACCGGTACCATGAAGAGTTGCCCCAGGAAATCACTGATGGAATGTCTTCTCGACCTGTAAACTATGTGTTTTCCGTCAGGAGTCCAGGTCATAACTATATTGTTGGGACCCATCCTGTCACCAATGTCATCCCTGCTCAGTGTCGCCGTATGTGTCAGTCTTCTGGGGGTTCCTCCCTCTCCCGGCATAACGAATACCTCAGTGTTTCCGTTATACTGTCCGGTAAAGGCAATATATCTGCCATCAGGAGAAAAGCGCGGAAATATTTCATCTCCGGTATCAGTAGTTAATTTTCTGGCAATTCCTCCGTCAGAAGATACAGAGTACAGATCGCCGGCATGGCTGAACACTATCTTATCCCCGCTGATAGCCGGGAAGCGCAGCAATCTGGCTTCATCCATTGCTGACAATGATAAACATAGTGCCAACAGAATAGTGAAAGAGTAAAATTTAGAAGTCATAATTTTAAGTTTAAGTTCAGGGACAAGCCGGCAATTTAGGAAAAAAACCCCAGATCTCAGTAAAAAAACCTGGAAACAACAAAACGCACTGTGGAATAACCCGAACAAATGGCTGCCAGTTCAGGGAAACTGAAAGCATGGTAATAATAGCTTGGTTCATAACGGTATTTATCCGGAAAATTAATTCCATACCGCTTTTCTATTTCTTCCTTTATGAGATTGACATTAACAGTAAAGCACATTATCTTATAAATAATTCATTCCCATCGGCGGATGTAAGGGGAACCGGAACTGAAAAATTAAAAAGGTCGGTATTTTCTACGGTCTTCAGTTTTGATGTAACATTTTGCATAAGACTGTTAATATATGAATGTATCTCAGGACCGTTCCAGGTGCTTGAATTAAGAAGAACGACCCAGGCAGTTCCGTCAGCTTCCCTTTTCATCATGGCTGCCGTTCCGGGGAAAGAACCGGTCCGCCACCAGGTTCCGTTATCCATCGTGGTTTTCCATCCGGCCGGTGCAAGTCCCCTGCTGTTGTCTGTCATCAGTTCAATACTCCGTTCTGACAGTATATCCGGCCGGGTATCAAATCCGTCAACTGCAAGCAGGAGGCGCATCAGATCGGGAGCTGTTGCAAGCCATGCTCCTGCAGCCCCGAGAGCCTCAATATCATTACCGCCATAGCAGGGTGAAAGAAGCTTCCCGGTACCATAAACCGAGGGTTTTGGCAAAACATCCGCAGGAACATGATAAGTCACCTCATAGGCTGCCTTTTCTTCCTTCAGGTTACGTGCCAGCATCATGTCATAAATTCCAAGCGGTTCCAGTATTGATTTTTTACAATATTCGTCATAGGGCATACCGGATATCTTCTCTATGACCAGTCCCAGTATGGCATATCCGAGATTTGAATAAGCTCTTCCTGTTCCTGGGGAAAAATGAAGCCTCTTATCAAGGGCAAAACGGATTATTGTTCTGGTGTCCACAGGCATATCCGTTCCCATGTGGTCAGCAATTACCACCGGCATAAACATCTGATCACCCCAGCGTTGAGACCATCCTGCCTCATGGCTCAGGAGATGGGCCACTGTAATGTCACATGTCCTCTTATCCTTTGGATTGCTGAAATAATCATCATCAAGGATTCCATTTTCGCCGAAAACCCTGTCGTTCAAAGACAGGCGGCCCTTCTCCGCAAGTTTCATCACAGCCACTGCTGTTACCAGTTTCGAGATACTGGCCACACGGAACTTATAAAATGGCTGCACTTCTTCCCGTGTTGTGGTATCTGCCTGGCCAAATCCCCTGGCATAAATAAGTTTTCCGTCTTTCGCTACTGCAAGGGAAGCACCGCGTATCTCCCATTTGCGCATGAATGATTCCAGGTATTTTTCAACATCCCTGAATTCCTCCCCTTCAGAAACGGAGTTTGTCAGCCGCACATTATCAAGCATCAGCTTGTTGGTCAATCCCGGGTCTTCATCACTTGCACCCGGATTATAACTTACCATGGTTACAAGAAGTGCTATAAGCAATATTTTTTTTTGAGCTGACAAGAGATATGGACTTTTCAGGGAACAAAAATAAAAACTATTCCTGAAACTATTCCGGCTCATTTGCCAATTTACCAGTTCTCCGGAGGAATTTATTCACATTTTGATAATAAACCATCGTTTTTCCGCATCTGAAAATTAAATCAAAGAATTAACTTTGTACTATGCCAAAAAAAATACCAATAAACCGATTTGTTTTAGCAGCAATTTTAACATGTCTCGTTCTGCGTTCAGGTGCACAGATTTCAGAACCAGATACCTCCGAATATCTTCCGCTCATTTTTAAGGGAGCCCTGGAATACAACCTGACCATAGCAGCTGCTTCAGGATACAGTTCAGAAATTGAAAGAATGATAAAAGCCGGAGCTGAAGCAGATGCAAAAAATTCCGAGGGTGCCACACCGCTTTTTTTCGCGATAATCAACAAAAGGCATGAAGCAGTCAAAACACTTATCGATTATGGGGCAAATGTTAACGCACTGTCATCCTACAATGAGAATCCTCTTCTGCTTGCCATAAACGTCAGAGACCCGTATATTGCCGAAATCCTGATAAGGAACGGTGCGGATGTAAATTTTAAAAACCGTTCAGCTGTCACACCGCTGCATATTACATCGATTAACGGTCTTGCCCATCTCACGGATCTGCTTCTTTACTATGATGCAGATATTGATGCCAGGGACAATGACGGTACCACACCATTGATGGCAGCAATATGGGCGGGCTATGCCGATGTTGCCGGACTTCTCATTGTAAACGGGGCAAATATGGAATCAAGGGACAATGAAGGGTTCACTCCGTTCCTTGTAGCAGCTCAGAATGGTGACACCCTGATAATGAATATGCTTGCCACCAGGGGTGTGGATATTTATGCAAGGAACATATATAACTGGGACGCACTGGCACTGGCAATTAAATCGAATCATATCCATGCAACAGAATTTCTTATAAGATCAGGTGACAAATGGCATGAAGAAGCCGGAGAAACGGTAAATCCCTACAATATTGCTGCAAAATACGGAAGAACAGAAATACTTGAGCTTCTTGAAAAAGAAAAAGTTCCCGGAAAATATAAGCCGGGCTTTGATCAGATGGCTCTGTCCTTTTCCTCCAAATTCAACGGAAAGGATTATTACAGCGGTATGAGCCTTTCATTCAAGGAACCGCTCTCCAGTACCGGGCTGATCACCGGTGTTGATACAAAACTATGGTATACAAGGGTTCTTGTAAAGGAAACTGATGATCTGTATTACCAGTATTCCGACAAAAGCAGCCTAATATATGCAGGTATATTCAGGGATTTCCGGCTTACTGACAATGTATTCAGGGGAAACACATATTTCCAGGCATCCCTGTCTGCAGCTTTTTCCTTTGGTAACAAGCTGAAAGGCACGGAGATTACTCCTGAAAACAAATTCCGTCTGATACCTTCAGCATCTTTTAAATGGGAGAAAAGGATGTTTCAGGTTTTTGGCGGGATAGAGTATACAGGATCTCCATTTTACAAAACCGGCCCTCTGTGGATAAGAATAGGATGTTCAGCGAATTTCTTCTTTGATCCGGACAGGGCTCCGGGTAAAATCATTAAATGGTATTGAGTAATATGAAAGCATTCAGGATCTTCTTTGTATTTCTGCTTGTCACATTTGCCTTCTCCTGTGAAAATGACGTGCTGGGCCCGAACAGGGTTTCCCTGGTCAATTGCAGTGAATGCTATGCAGATGAACCCCTCAATGCATATGTCAGCATTATTCTCAGGAATCCGTATGAACTTGGAATGACAGGCGGAGTGATTACCGTGGATATTTACGAGGGCAACCTGGAAGACAATATAATTTTCAAGTCAATTCAGGCAACAAGGACAGAGGTGGAAGTGAATTTGCCAGTCAATAAAAAATACACCTTCACTGCCGGTTATTTTATTGATAACAAGACCTATGTTGTGGTTAATTCCATCAGGCCAAAAGTTAAATACGATAAAAACAGCTGTGATGAACCCTGCTATTACACAACTCCGCGGAAAGTGAATCTGAAACTCAGGTATACAAAATAATTGTTATTATAATGCAGATTAATGAATGATCAGGCATCATCTTTGTGAATATTAAACGAATACATAAATGGAAACCTCCTTTTTTAATTCTGACATTTTCAGTTACGGTATTCTGCCGGCATTTATTTTTATTGCCAGAGTATGTGATGTTTCACTCGGCACACTCAGAATAATCTTTGTTTCAAAAGGTAACAAAAACATTGCTCCCTTTCTGGGTTTTTTTGAAGTTTTTATCTGGATAGTGGCAATCAGCCGAATAATGCAGAATCTCGATAATTATCTTTGCTATATTGCATATGCAGGCGGGTTTGCAACAGGAAATTACGTGGGCATGCTTATCGAGGAAAGGCTGGCAATGGGTATTCAGATGATAAGGGTTTTTACAAACGAGAAGTCGGAGGAACTGGTTCAATCACTGAACAGCAGGGGTTATGGGGCCACTTCGGTGCAGGCTCAGGGTGCCAAGGAAAAAGTGCATCTCATTTATACCATTATACAGAGAAACGAAATGGAGGAAGTACTGGATATTATCAACAATTTCAATCCCAAGGCATTTTACACGATTGAAGATGTAAAAGCCGTTAATGAAGGGATTTTTCATCCGAGGAAAAGAAAGAATGTCATGCCCCTTTCAAATATTCTCAGAGAGTGGCGAAGGGGGAAATAAATAAGTTTTCCTGTTCCGGAATCCGGAATCCGGGATTCAGAATCTGAAATTGCAGCCGCCGCATGGCTTCGGAATAATTGATTAGATTTATAAAGAAAAAACATAGGAATTATGAACAGCTTCAGCAGCCATCCCCTTTACAGGAAACATGATCTTGACAGCGCAATGAGTAGTCTGTGGATGTTCTACAGGGAAAGATTCATGATTCTGTTCGTCACCTCCTTTATCATGTCATTCGGAATACAGCTGTTCACGCTGATGTTTGATTTCAGTGAACTTATGAATCTGACCGATCCGGTGGAAATGCTTGACAAACTGAGCGGAATGATATGGCCGATGGTGGCAGTTACTCTTCTGAGCCTTCTGTGTATTACAATTTTACATTATTATATCATTTACAGTCCGCTTGACAGTAATGTCACAATTTTTGTTTCAATTTTCAGGTCACTGAGATATTATCTGCCTTACCTGATAATTATGATTCTTTTTTCGGTTTTTGCATCATTGGCCATGGTTCTGGGACTGATGGTACTTGTAATCGGTGTTGTTTTCGCGCTTATATATATCATGACCCTCTACCTGTTCTTCATGCCGGTACTGATGGCTGAAGGACCGGATATCGCCAACGCGATAAGCCGGACGTTTATTTTGGCTCACAGAAGGTTCTGGTCAAACTTTGGATGGGTCGCCGTTTTTCTTCTGATACTGATAGTTGCGTCAATGATACTTAATTCCATCATTATGATTCCATTCACAGGGAGCATAATGCAGAGTATAACAAAACCTGAAGATGCAATAAATGCAGTCAGCTTTATTCAGAATCCGGTATATATTCTGCTTTCCTCGCTTGTAAGTGCTTTGTTCTATCCCCTCATTCCGCTGCTTGGCACTATACTATACTTCAACGGCAGGGCCCGGGAGGAAAAAATCAACGAACAGGATCAGGATTTAAGTACCTGGTCATAAAACGTATCCCGCTTTCGATTACGGCATCGTGGCCTCCCTCATGTACATCAATTTCCATTCTTTCCGGAATATTCAGTTTTTCATAATGTGTCTTTGCCACATTGAATTCTTCAATTACCTGGGGCCACCAGGCTATCCGGTCTGTTTTCCCGTGTTGTATCATCAATGGTCTGGGACAAATGAGTGAAACGACATCATGATCGGAAAATTCAGTAAGCCAACCTGTAAAGAAGGCATGTTCCTCGGTTGTCACAAGGAAACTGACATACCTTTCGTCAGGAACTGCCATTTTATTACGACGATGATTAAACCAGGCTGAAACGATTCCTGCCTTAATACGGGGTTCCAGCGGCATCCAGAACATGGTAGCCATCCCGCCAAGGGATAATCCCCACATCCCAACCCTTTCAGAGTCTATCCTGGCATCTTCCAGCACCACATCCAGGAGATGCTGCACCCTTGCCAGTTCAATGCCGGGAAGGCTTATGTCAGCCAGACGGCATAATCTTTCGATACGATTTCTTCTTTCGACGGTCCTCAGGTTCATGGGAGCCAGTACCGCAAAGCCTGCCCCCAGCAGTTCCTTTGCATAATAACTATAAGCACCTCCTTTATAAGTCGACTCAGGTGTGCTTCCAATTCCATGCTGTGCAATTACAAGGGGAACAGGCCTGCTTTTGTCCGATCCGGGAGGGAAAGCAAGGAAAGCCTGTGCTGTAAGCGGCCCCAAAGGCAGTTCCAGCCACTCACCCTCAATACCTTCCACTGTATATTGTCTCCTGCTCACGGAACCGGTTTTCTCCAGGACAGGGGGTTTGATCACAAGGGACTTCCATCGCTCCCTGTTGGGTTCAACACTTCTGACAAATGCATCTTCACAACTGTAATCACGGTTCCACAGGCTGCCAGCACGTTCATCGTAATTGTCAAGCAGATACATTCTGAGGTAATTCTCAAGTTGCCCGGCATAATGATCGGTTCGCTCCAGTTCTGTCTTTTCAAAGTCACCACCGGAAACCTGGGCAGATATCAGGCAGGAAAAAATCATAAAACAGAAGACAGAAAGGAGTATCCTCCTGATTTTTCTTGTTATCATAATCAATGGTTTATAAAATGATGATTAAAGCTGATATGGCTTTCCATATTCATATTCAAGTAGTTGATTAGCTTTTCCGCTGTTCAGAAATCTTTCCGCGGAACCATCCCACTCAAGTCTTTCCCTTGTTATCAGGGCGATGGTTGCCAGGTGAGCAAGACTGGTGGAGCGATGACCCTCTTCAGGCGGACAGTAAGTGGCCTGCCTTGATCTGATACAGTCAAGAAAATTACGAACCAGGTTTGCAGTGGAGACAGGCGCTGTCTCAGGGGCAATGTTATACTGATTTTGCATGAATTTCCTTCGGGATGTGGGTTGTTTTTCTTTTTTCATTTTACAGGGATTTATTAAAGTATAAATTAGCTGTCCACGGCAAGTCACAGCCGGAAAAATTATTCCGGTTCACGGATTTTGTATTTGTCTATCAGTTTCGGTTTTGGTCTGAGTACAGTAACATTGATGGTATCAAAAACATCTCTTGCTGTCGTTACTCCCTCACTTACCGGTTCGATCCTTACGGAACCGTCATTCCACACCGCCTGTGCCCATAGTTGCGGGGTATGATTACTATTTTCAACAGCTTTGATTTCAGTTTTGTACAGAAGTGCGGGCTGACCGTCCCCGTATTCATCTTCCCTGAAAGTTTCCGGATCGAATTCCGGATATGCCTCATTAAAATCGCCGGCAAGATTCATTTCTATCCAGCAAATCCATTCAGATTCAGGCTTCACTTCCACTCTTACAGAGAAATAGTCAGCCTTTGGTGTCGCCCCGCTGATCACCATATCCTCTTTCTTCCCTGATCCGGATGATCCGGAAGGATTGTCATTCTCCCTGAAAAGCCGGAACCATTGCGGCAATGCCACCGGTACATTTGCTTTTCCTTCCCAGTCGCCAACAGCTACACGGTGGGTAACAAAAATATTTTTTAATTCGCCGTTCACGGGATTCTCAAGCCATACTGCAAACTGCGGAGGTTCAGCAAAGGCAGATAAATATATAAGTTCCTTGTTCTGATGTATATCAACCTGAATGAGGGTCCGGCCCCAGGTTCTTATTATCAGGTATCCGGCAAGTATCAGCAGCAGAAAAAGTCCTGCAAAAGCCAGGAACATCAAATTTCTTAGTAGTTTTCTCCGCTGCGGGATCATGGTTTCAGATAATTTCAGGTATCTCATAATTTTCCCTGTGGGTCCCCGGGAAAATCCGGCTGGCTTCTTCAGAATTTATAAGCGTTTCACTGACAGGATCAAAAAAAAGCTGCTTTTTACCCGCACGGTATGACAGATTGGCAAGATGGACAAGAGTGGCACTCCTGTGACCCTGTTCAATATCAGAATTGGGTACTTTCCGGCTTCGGATACAGTTTATAAAATCCTGCTGATGAGCTTCATCGGGGAAATATCCGAATTCCTGGGCTATTATTTCAGATCCGGATCCCAGAACCTGCCAGCCTGCACCATGACGGCCCAGATACATCATTCCTTCAGTTCCGTATATTTCCATTCTGTCGCTGTTAAAGGGCCAGTTGGGAAACAAGTTGCCATACCTGATCTCGGGTGATGCCTTTGACATGTATTCCCCGTATATCGAAGCCTCAACAGTCATGGGAAATTCCCCAAAATCATAAGTAATAGTCTGGTTGTCGGGAATATCCCGCTTATCATCATACAATACCCTTCCTCCTGCACAGTATGCTGATTTCACATGATCCGGATCACCCAGTACCATCCTTGCCAGGTCAATAACATGACAGCAGTCTGCAAGAGGCAATCCGCAGGAATAAGCCCAGAATTCATTGTACCCTTTATGGCGGCTTACATTATAGGGAACCAGGGGAGCGGGGCCGAGCCACTGATCCCAGTCCAGTCCCGGCGGAACAGGTTCATCTTCCTTATATATCCATGGCTTATGGCCGGGAAGCATGCAATAGGCTTTCACAGCAACAATTTTACCCAGTTTCCCTTCGTTGATATAATCTCTTGCAGAGAAATTATAGGGAGCACTGCGATTCTGAAAGCCACACTGAATAATCCTGTTGTATTTCTTAGCGGCTTCAATCATCTTTCTTCCTTCAGGAATGGTCATGGAAATATTTTTTTCCACATAAACATCCTTGCCTGCCTGACATGCCCGGATTGTTGCAAGGGCATGCCAGTGCTCCGGGGTACAGATCACAACAGCATCAACATCCTTGTCATCGAAGGATAATCTCATGTCACTGATACGCTCAGGCCTTCTGCCCTGTTGTTTTTCGAGTTCATCTGTTGCCCTTCCTCCTCTTTCCTCATCAACCTCACATACATATTTTACTTCCACACCGGGACTGCATTCCTGCATACCCAGAATGATCTGTGTTCCCCTTCCTCCGGCACCTATAAGTGCCAGGACCACTTTATCGTTTACATCTGACATTTCTTTAATCTTTTATATTATACCTTTTCCGGAACAACATAATTTTCGCGGTAATCGCCTTTGAGCAAATTGTTTGCTTCTTCATCTCCGATGAATTTTTCGTTTTTCCCATCAAAGAGCAGCTGTCTGTTGCCGCTGCGGTATGCAATATTTGCCATATGTGCAAGCGCGGCACTCATATGGCCCTGTATAACAGTACTGTTTGGCTGTTTCCGGTTTCTGACACATTCGATGAAATTAACCTGATGTTCTCTGTCGGAATGGATTCCGCCCTCCTGTGCGACAATCTCTTCCTTTGGCCCGTAAACCTGCCATCCCCCGCCCTGCCGTCCAAGGAACATCACGCCTGAGGTTCCGTAAATCTCTATTCTGCAGGAATTGGTTTTCCATTCAGGGAAACGGGACGGATCCATCCTGATATCATTCGGGGTTTTTGACATATAGGCGGTAACATTGCCACTTTCACAGCTTACAGTATATTTATCATAATCAAAGGTTATTGATTGTACTTCAGGTATCTGTTGTCCGGAATTCCAGACATGACTGCCGCCCCAGCCGTAAACCGATCGCGGATGATCAGGATCCCCCATAACCATTCGAAACAGATCAAACTGATGAATGGCATCATCAAGAAAACCGGGACAATAATCGTAAAAATAGATCCACCCTTTAAGCAATGCAGGATTATATGGTCTGAAAGGTGCGGGACCAAGCCATTCATTCCAGTCGAGTGTCAGGGGAACTGTTTCTTCCGGCATGGGAATCCATTTCCCGGCCGGAAGCAGGTTATAGATACGGATATGAACTACCTGCCCCAGTCTGCCGCTCCTGATATATTCCCGGGCTTCATAATTATAGCGGCCGCTCCTGTTCTGAAATCCCACCTGGACAATGCGCCGGTATTTCCGGGCTGCCTCCGCCATTTTCCTGCCTTCCGGGACAAAACGACAGGGACTCTTTTCAACATAAACGTCCTTACCTGCCTGACAGGCCCTTATTGTGGCCAGTGCATGCCAGTGATCGGGTGTGGAAATATAGACTGCATCTATATCCCGGTCCGTGAAAACATCATTCATATTCCGTACAGTTCCCGGTCTGTAGCCGAATTGTTTTTCGATTTCATCAGCAGCCCTGGCTGAATTAAGATCATTTACATCACAGATGGTTTTTACCTCCACTCCTGCATTCTCCCTGCAACATGTTGAAAGAGTGGTTAAGCCACGGCTGCCTGCACCTATCAGAGCCAGTACCAGCTTGTCATTCGCTCCCTTACAGGATGAAATCAGCAGGCCGGATGCGCCAACAGCAAGGCTGGCTGTACCTGTAAGTGTAGTGGAAATAAATTTTCGCCTTCTCATTTTTGTCTGGTTTTGAAATTTTTTCAGAAAATCAGTGTTACTGTTCTATAAGCAGTATGTGTTCAGGATTTAATATCCTGCCTAATCTTATTGGGCGGATTTCTGTAAGTACCGGAAGCATTAGTCATAACTGCCCTGTTGTCCGGAAGTATGGGAGCAACCAGCAAATGGCCCCGGAATACTGAACAGGTCCGTTACGGTTTTCCCGTTTCTGCTGATTCTGCCCATACTATAAACTGTGCCATCATTGCCGATTGCAATTGAATTAACATAAAGGGGTCTTTGTCCGTCCGGATAGAAAACAGCTCCATGATCAAGATACAAACCGGTAATAATGTCATAGCTTATCAGATGAAGGTCTTCCACGCCCTTTGCCTCTCCCCTGGATGTTGATTCCGCACCTTTGACCCGCTTGCCTTCAACATATACAGGCGCTCCGGTGAGATAATAAATTGTATGTCCGTCCGGCCCCGGCTTGAAGCCCAGATAGCCATAGCTGAACTGATCGCCCATTCCGGTACGTTTTGAGGGTATTGAAGTCAGTCTTTCCAGTACCTGCATTTCCGGCTCTTCCGGATCAAAGCTGAAAAGATATCCGGAATTGCCGTGGACACCGTAAATTTTCTTTTCAGGCTCGTACCAGAACACCTGGCGCCAGTTATACGCCATGCTGCCTGATGTAAAAACCTCATATGTCCCGAAATAATCCTTCCTCATATCCTCTTCCTCAATTGTTTCCACCTTATTTTGTCCGGGTTTCAGTCGTTTTATATCACCTTCGGCATTGGTGAGATAGATAGTGCCGTCATCATGGTTAACCGCAACAGAACGGCAAATAACCCTGTATTCCTGTCCTTTGCCTGCTTCGCCCCTGCCTGTAAACCGGCCCAGATCTTCCATTTCCCCTGAAGCAACATTAAATCTGAAAAGGTTTCCCCCGGGCCAGGTAAGTCCGTATATCAATCCGCGCACCGTATCCATACCCATGGTAAGTATTCCGCTTTTGTCAGGGGTTATACCCAGGTCCTCGGTTTTTCTTGTATTCATGTCAAAAGCAAGAAGGTGGCCTCCCCTGTAGGGAGCATATCCGTTTTTCGGAATACCCGGTTTTTCCATTCCGTCAATTATACTGTAATATCCCAGATGCGTGGAAAAATACAGTTTCCCCTTCATCTCATAAAAATTAGTGTGGCACTTGCCCTGTGCCACAACCTTCATATCCTTCTCGCCGCATAATTCAGTAAGATCACCAAGGTGTTCTATCTCCCCGCTTTCCGGGTCAAAGCAGTAAAACTGTCCCGCCACATCCATTAATTCGGAACAAAGGACATAATATATTTTCCCGTCACTTGCAGAAGACAGTCCGTTATAGGTGTCATGCGAATGCTCAAAGCCGGAATCATAGACTGTCGCAGTTATCCTTGCATCAGGTGTTGATAAAGGTATATACAAAGGCTTTTCCGGCCTTTCATTCCGGCATCCCCCGATGACAACAGACATGCTCAAAACAATCAGCAGTGTTCTGATCATTATTTTTTTAATTAAGTTAATGATTTATAGATTTTTAATTTTATCAGCGTTCCTGGAAATTCTCCGGATTGCGGCAGCAATATCATCCATATCCTCTTTTTCAGCAAGGAGTATGGGATGAAACAGCCATACAGCCTCCTCACACACCCGGTCATTTACCGGGCATTGATTATTATCCATATATCGATCATAATCAAGCATTTCAGGTGGATACATAAGTCTGAAATTCTTTGTTTCCAGAACATTTTTCAAATAAGGCATTTTATTCAGGGGGGTATATCCACTCATTGCCGGTATACCCTCTGCATCAAGGGCGTTAAGGAATTGAGCTCTGGAAAGACCGCTGAATTCTTCTTTCCTGTAACGGAATGGGAAAAGATGGAAAGCGCATCTGGTAACCCCGGGAGTCAGTTTATACGGTAAGATACCGGGAATCTTTCTGATTTCCGATCTCAGGTATGCTGCGTTTTTATTTCTTTTCTCTGTTTGTTCCTCAAGGCGCTTCAGCTGTGCAAGTCCTATGGCAGCCTGATATTCCGTCAATCTCAGCTTTGTACCGGAAATAAGAGTGCCTGAATTTATTGTGCCCACATGTGATCCGTAGGGATTACCGTAATTGTGATAGGAAAAACAGCGGTCCATGAATTCATCATTATCGCTAACAATAGCTCCTCCCTCTCCCATGGGGATATTTTTTGAATTCTGGAAACTGAAACAGCCGGCTTTTCCGAATGTGCCGACTTTCCTGCGGTCAATTTCTGCCAGCCATGCCTGGCAGGCATCTTCAATTACCACAAGATTGTGCTTAGCGGCAATAGCCATTATTTTTTTCATGTCGGCAGGAAGGCCCAGGATGTGCACCGGCAGGATAGCCTTTGTTCTTGATGTGATTTTTTCTTCTATTTTATTGACATCGATCTGAAATGTTTCAGGGTCCGTATCAACAAACACAGGCATTGCACCTGTCTGAAGTACTGCTATAACCGTTGCAATGAAAGTGTATGGAGGAACGATGACTTCATCCCCTCCTCCTATATCCGATTGTGCCAGCGCGGTAATCAGGGCATTTGTACCGTTTACCACTGACAGGCACCGCCTGGAACCAATCAGTGCGGCCCAGGTTTCCTCAAATCTGGTCACTGTTTCAGCACGTGACCATATACCACTCCGAAGAACACTTATTATCTGCTCTTCATCGGCAGCCGGATCCCATAAAGGCCAGGAAGGCCACTCCTTTGTCCTTATTTTCGTACCGCCAAGAATTGCCGGAGTACCGGTATCTCCGGCACATCCTGCAAAAACGGAAGGAGCCACACTCATTCCAACTGCAGCTCCCACACCTGCAATCGTGTTTTGTTTAACAAATTTGCGCCGGGAATAATTACTTTTTCCATTCATAATAAAATATTTTGGTTTATAGTTAAAAACTCCGAATAATCCCGCTTTTGCAGTAAACATGAACCGGAATCCGAAATTCAAATTGCGGGCGGATTACGGGCGGAATCAGATTTCATTTTCTCCTTTCACGTAACCAAAGTTTGCCAGAATACCGCCATCAACAAACAGAATATGTCCGTTGACGAAATCACTTGCTGCTGAAGCCAGAAACAAAGCTGCATTTGCCACATCTTCCGGCAGGCCCCATCTGCCTGCAGGAGTTCTTGTCATTACCAGGTCGTTGAAAGGATGACCGTCCTCCCGTATCGGTGCAGTCTGGTCAGTGGCAATGTACCCCGGACCGATGCCGTTTATCTGGATATTATATTTCGCCCATTCACATGTCATGCTTCTGGTCAGAAGGGTTAAACCGCCCTTTGCCGAAGCATAGGCAGACACTGTATTGCGCCCGTAGACACTCATCATGGAGCACATATTGATTATTTTACCCGATCTTTTTTCAATCATTCCGGGAACAACCCTTTTAGCCATTATCACAGGCGCTACAAGATCAGTATCGATCACCTCCCTGAATTCTTCAACAGAAATGTTCAGGATGGGAATACGCTTTATAATACCGGCATTATTCACAAGTATATCAATGCTTCCCACATTTTCTTCAATCCGGCTTATACCCCGGTCTGCCTGTTCTTCATCAGTCACATCGAACTTAAGAGTATAAACATCAAGTCCTTCCTTCCTGTAGGCATCTTTGCACAGACTCAGTCTTTCATCCTGTCTGCCGTTCACACAAACCTTTGCTCCTGCCTTCGCCAGCAAAATACCTGTTGCAAGGCCTATTCCATGTGTACCACCGGTAACGAGAGCAATTTTCCCGGTCAGATCAAAAAGCTTTCCCGGATCTTCCATTTTTAACATCTGCTCCATGGATCTGATTTATTTCAGGGTATCGGGATAGCGCACATCCATGTCTCCGTAATCCAGATTTTCACCTGCCATTCCCCATATGAATGTGTATCCTGAAGTACCTGCTGCACTGTGAATACTCCACGAAGGAGAAAGAACCGCCTGATTGTTTACCATCCAGACATGCCTGGTCTCATCGGGTTCTCCCATAAAATGACAGACTGCCTGCCTTTCCGGAACCTCAAAATAGAAGTATGCTTCCATTCGTCTGTCATGCGTATGCACAGGCATTGTATTCCAGACACTGCCCGGGCTGAGTTCTGTCATGCCCATTTGAAGCTGACATGTGGGCAGAACACTGTTAACCAGCAATTTTATAACCTTCCGGTGGTTTGACGATTCAAGACTTCCCAGCACATTTACCTCTGCATCATCTTTTGTAATTTTTTTAGAGGGATAAGCTTGATGTGCAGGAGCTGAATTAATATACAGTTTTGCCGGCCTGTCCGGATCAGCGGAACTGAATACCACATTTCTGGTTCCCTGTCCCAGATAAAGGGCATCCTTATAATCCAGTTCATATCTGTCATCTGCTGTCTCAACAACCGCAGGTCCGCCGGTGTTGACTATACCCATTTCCCTTCGGGTTAAAAAATCAGGAGCCTTGAGATCTTCCATGGCTTCAAGCTTAAGCGCTTTTGTAACAGGCATTGCACCACCCACTATATATCTGTCATACATGGAATAAACGAAAAAAATTTCGTCGCGGATAAATATTTCTTCTATAAGAAATTCTTTTCTGATTCTTGTTGTATCATAGTGTCTGACATCCTCCGGATGCCCTGCATATCTCATTTCCATTTTCATGATAAAAAATTTTTATAATTCATTAATTTCTCTTTTCGCTTTTGAAAAAATACCTTTTAACTCCCCCTTTAAGCAAAAATACAATTTTGGCGGAGAATAAACAGATATGCCTGTTCATTTTATAGTTGAATGTTTTTATACGGAAATTTATTGCCTTCTCTTATGTAATGTTTCTTGGTAGATTAAATTGTTATTCTTATTTTTCAAGAACTATAATCACGTTACTTTCCATTATGCACTGACTCTGTTCCCGGGAAATTCTTAACTAAATGATACCGACCGATGAAGAAATTTATTCACGACGATTTTCTGCTTACGAATAAAACAGCATCAAGATTATTTCATCAGTATTCTGAAAACCAGCCGATAATTGATTTTCATTGTCACCTTTCCCCTTCGATGATAGCTGATGACAGGCAGTTTGAGAACATTACCAGAGCCTGGCTCGAAGGTGATCATTATAAATGGAGGGCCATGAGAACAAACGGTATTGACGAAAAATACTGTACCGGCGATGTTCCTGACATAGAGAAATTCAGGAAATGGGCTGAAACAGTTCCTGCAGCTGCAGGCAATCCTCTTTACCACTGGACACACCTTGAGCTGGCCAGGTATTTCGGCATCTTTGACCTGCTTTCACCCTCCACTGCCGACAGAATATACAGGGAAAGCAATGAGATGCTAAATACAAAGGAATTCAGCATCAGGTCCCTGCTCAGAAAATTCAAAGCAGAGGTAATATGTACTACTGATGATCCGGCAGACACTCTGGAACATCACAAAAAGCTGAAAGACACGTTTGAGATACTTATTCTTCCGACTTTCAGGCCTGATAATGTAATAAAGACCGAAGATCCGGCAAAATTCAAGGCATATATTGAAACGCTGGGCAAATCAGCAGACAGTGAGATACGTGATTTTGACACCCTCATTGAAGTGCTTGACAGGCGGCATGAGTTTTTTCACCGGCTGGGAGGAAGACTGTCGGATCACGGGCTTGACAGATTCTATTATACAGTTTTTACTGCGGCAGAAGCTGACCGAATATTCAGAAAACTGTTAAAAGGAGATCTGATTTCGGAAGAGGAATCTGAAAAATACAGGACTGCCGTCATGACCGAACTATGCCGGATGAACCATAAAAGGGGCTGGACCCAGCAGTTTCATGTAGGAGCACTTAGAAACAACAATTCCAGGGCATTCCGGCTCCTGGGACCGGATACCGGCTGGGATTCCATCGGAGGTCCGCAGGATGCAGTCAGAATGTCACGCTTTCTCAACAGCCTTGATGATTCTGAACAATTGGGCAGGACAATTCTTTATAACCTCAATCCATCCGACAATGAAATGCTGATAACCATGGCAGGAAATTTCAACGACGGCAGTACAGCTGCGAAGGTTCAGTACGGAGCTGCCTGGTGGTTCCTTGATCAGAAAACGGGTATGGAGAAGCATATCAGGGATCTGGCCTCATTCGGACTGATGAGAAGATTTATCGGCATGGTCACCGATTCAAGAAGCTTCCTGTCATATCCCAGGCATGAATATTTCAGGCGTGTGGTATGCAATTTTGTGGGTGAAGAGGTTGAAAAAGGCAGTATACCTGATGAAGAAGAAATACTTAAACCCCTTATTGAAGGTATTTCCTACAGGAATGCCAGGGAATATTTCGGATTTGGCGAATAAATCGCCGGTAATTATGCATCTGACCTGCACTCTTCAGAAGGAAATAAATGCAATCAGGAAAATATGATAAATAATTAAAATATGAACGAACTTAATTTAAATGGTAAAGTGGCAGTAGTTACCGGCGGTGCCGGAGTGATATGCTCTGAGATGGCCAGATCACTTGCTGCCCGGGGTGTAAAAACAGTTATTCTTGACCTTGACGGGGAAGCTGCGATGAAGCTTGCTGCTGAAATAGAAAATGAATTCAACACGCCTTGCATAGGCATTGCAGCAAGTGTTCTCGATAAAGCATCACTGGAACAGGCGGGGACAGAGATACGCCGGAAATTCGGTGAGATAGACATACTCGTGAACGGAGCCGGCGGCAATTCACCGGAAGCAACTACAAAAGTTGAAATAATGAATGGATCAGAAAATCCTGAAGATACATTTTTTGGCCTGAAGACTGAAGGTTTCGACAAAGTCTTTGACCTGAACTTCAAGGGTACCCTGCTTCCGTCAATGGTTTTTACAACTGATATGGTAAAAAGGCGTTCCGGTGTAATAATCAATATTTCCTCAATGAATTCCTACAGGCCGCTGACGAAGATTGTCGCCTATTCTGCTGCCAAAGCAGCCGTAAATAACTTCACTATGTGGCTGGCGGTTCATTTTGCAAAGGTTGGCATAAGGGTGAATGCCATTGCTCCGGGCTTTCTTCTTACAAATCAGAACAGATTCCTGCTCGTTGACGAAAAAACGGGCGGATCAACTCCCAGGGGTCAGAAAGTATTGAACAACACACCTATGGATGCTTACTGTGTTCCGGAGGAACTTACAGGAACCCTTCTGTATCTTGCTTCTGATCTTTCAAAGGCAGTAACCGGTGTGGTTATTCCCGTGGATAAGGGATTCAGTGCTTTCAGCGGTGTTTAAACATAATTTTTTATCCAATGCTATACTATCAGTCGGGTTCGGAAAATACGGTAATAGGTCCGGAGGACCTTCAAAACGCACTTTACCCGGCACTTGACAGGCTCGGTCCAAAAAAGAGAGTACTGGTGATACCTCCGGATTTCACCAGGTATCATTCAAGGGCCGGAGATATTACCGGCATCCTCTTTAAATATTACGGGGAAAATCTCAGGGATATTCTCCCTGCACTGGGTACACATGCTCCCATGAGCGACAGTGAGCTTGACACAATGTTTCCGGGAGTACCGAAAGAACTCTTTCGCATACATGACTGGAGAAAGGATGTGGTCACAGCCGGAATCGTTCCGGGAGAATATATCTCGGAAATTACAGGCGGTGCGCTTGACTATTCATGGCCTGCCCAGCTCAACAGGCTTGTCTTCAACGGCGGTCATGACCTGATATTGTCAGTCGGACAGGTAGTCCCGCATGAGGTTATCGGAATGGCCAATTACAATAAAAACCTTCTGGTAGGGACAGGTGGTGCAGAAGGTATCAACAAAAGCCATTTTGTGGGAGCTGTACACGGGATTGAAAATATTCTCGGGAAAGCTGACAATCCGGTGAGAAAAATGCTGAATTACGCATCAGAACATTATATAAAACATTTGCCTGTTGTGTATATTCATACGGTAGTAGGCCGGGATGATTCGGGAGAACTTGTCATACGGGGTCTGTATGTGGGAGATGATCCCGAAGTGTTTACCGCCGCTGCCTCCCTGTCGCTCAAAGTCAATTTTACAATATTTGAAAAACCTCTTGAAAAAGCAGTTGTTTATCTGGATCCATCAGAATTCAAGAGCACCTGGCTCGGTAACAAAAGCATTTACAGGACCAGGATGGCCATGGCAGACAACGGCGAACTGATTGTACTTGCTCCGGGACTAAAGGAATTCGGGGAAGACAGGGAGATTGACCGGCTTATCAGAAAATATGGTTACAGGGGAACGCCCGCAACACTTAAGGCCCTGGAATCCAGTGGTGAGTTAAAGGAAAACCTCAGTGCTGCAGCCCATCTTATTCACGGAAGCACTGAAGGAAGATTTTCCGTAACCTATTGCCCAGGATTCCTGACAAGGGAGCAGATGGAATCAGTTAATTTCAGGTTCGGCAATCTTAGTGAAATGTTGAAAAAATATGATCCGGGGAAGCTTAAGGACGGTTTTAACACAACAGCCGGGGGTGAGGAATTCTTTTACATTTCCAATCCTGCAACAGGACTGTGGAGCTCCATGGAAAGACTAAAATAATCCATAAAAAGACAGGATGATCAACTGGGGCATAATTGGCTGCGGCACTGTAACTGAAGTTAAAAGCGGACCGGCTTTCAGTAAAATAAAAGGCTCCCGTCTTTTAGCGGTAATGAGGCGGAATACAGAACTGGCAAAGGACTATGCCACGAGGCACAAGATTCCAAAAGTATATACTGACGCCTCAGATCTGATCAACGATCCGGAGATAAATGCCGTTTATGTGGCAACCCCACCCGACAGTCATGCGAAATATGCAATAATGTCAGCTGAAGCAGGCAAACCGGTGTATATCGAAAAACCGATGGCCCGAAACCATAATGAATGCCTCAGAATTATTGATGCTTCGGAAAAAAACAGGACTCCGGTATTTGTAGCCTATTACAGGAGAGCCCTTCCGGGTTTTCTGCTGGTAAGGGATCTGATAACAGACGGTTTCATTGGAAAAGTAAGACATGTGCTGATCCGCTGTTTCAAATCACCTTCACAGGAAGAATTATCGGGAAAGCTGCCCTGGAGAGTAATGCCTGAAATCTCAGGCGGAGGCCACTTCTTTGACCTGGCCTCTCATCAGCTTGACTATCTTGACTTTCTCCTGGGCCCGGTATTGAAAGTGAAATCAGTAGTGATCAACCAGGCCGGATTATACAAGGCTGAGGATTTTGTCTCTGCCTCCCTCCTCTTTCCTGACAATGTCACCTGCACGGGAATATGGTGCTTCAGCGCATCTCCGCAAAGCAACAGTGATGTTATTGAGATTACCGGAGAATCCGGAATGATAAGATTTTCCACCTTCAGTTTTGAACCTGTTGTCCTGGTGAACAATGAAGGCCGGAAGGAATTCCTGAATAAAAGGCCCGAACATGTTCAGTTTTATCTTATAGAGCAGATTGTAAAGGAGCTTTCAGGCGGGGAGAAAGCTGCATCAACAGGTGTGACAGCCGCCAGGACAAACAGGGTAATGGATGATGTGGTAGCAGAATATTACAAGAAATTTATTTAATTAACGATAAACCAATTACTATGAATACACTTTCGGATATTGGATTAATAGGGCTTGCCGTAATGGGTGAGAACCTGGTACTCAACATGGAAAGCAAGGGATTCCGGGTTTCCGTATTCAACCGTACAACACAGAAGGTTGATAATTTTCTGGCAGACAGGGCAAAAGGAAAAAATATTGTCGGAACACATTCTGTTGAGGAACTGGTGAAATCCCTGGCCCGTCCCAGGAAAATCATGATCATGGTAAAAGCGGGACCTGCGGTTGATGATATGATCAATACACTCATACCTCTTCTTGAGAAGGGAGATATAATCATTGACGGCGGTAACACCCATTTCCCTGACACCAACCGGCGTACTGCCCTTGTTGAAAGTCACGGACTTCTGTATATCGGCACAGGAGTGTCAGGCGGTGAAGAAGGGGCCTTGCTCGGACCATCAATCATGCCGGGCGGATCAAAAGCAGCATGGCCATTTGTAAAACCTGTCTTCCAGGCAATTGCAGCAAAGGTTGAGGATGGCTCACCCTGTTGTGACTGGGTTGGTGAGAACGGAGCCGGACATTTTGTAAAAATGGTGCATAACGGAATTGAATATGGCGATATGCAGCTTATTTGTGAAGTGTACCAGGTAATGAAGGATCTTCTGGGAATGAGTGCAGGTGAGATGCATCAGGTTTTCAGGGAATGGAATGAAGGCGAGCTTGACAGTTATCTGATTGAGATAACACGGGATATTCTGGCATTCAGGGACGAAGACGGAGAGCCTCTTGTAGACAAGATTCTAGATACTGCAGGGCAAAAGGGAACCGGCAAATGGACAGCTGTTTCCGCACTTGACCTGGGAATACCCCTTACTCTTATCGGAGAAGCTGTTTTTTCAAGGTTCCTCAGCGCTGTCAAGGAAGAAAGAGTAAAGGCGTCCGGGATACTGAGCGGACCGGCTCCGGCTTTCCTGGAAAACAGGGAGGAATTCATCAACGATATAAAGGATGCTCTTTATGCATCAAAGATCGTTTCCTATGCCCAGGGATATTCACTTATGAAGGCGGCCGCCCTTGAGTATAAATGGGATCTTAACTACGGAGGAATTGCCCTGATGTGGCGTGGCGGATGTATAATACGATCGGCTTTTCTAGGAAAGATCAAAGAAGCCTTCGATAGCGATCCTTTGCTGACCAATCTCCTTCTTGATCCTTTTTTCAAAACTAAAATGGAGAAATCTCAGAAAGGCTGGAGGAAGGTTGTTTCAGCTGCTGTTTCAAACGGCATTCCCGTTCCGGCAATTTCATCAGCCCTGGGTTATTTCGACGCTTACAGGTGTGAAAGACTTCCTGCCAACCTTCTTCAGGCACAGAGGGATTATTTCGGAGCACACACATACGAACGTATTGACAGGCCCAGAGGTGAATTCTTTCATACAAACTGGACCGGAAGGGGCGGAACAACGGCATCAACTGCTTATATTGCATAAGAATTTAATAATAAATCAATCATGCCAGAAAAAGTTAAAACCGGAAACTACAGATGGACAGTCTGTGCACTTATATTCTTTGCCACCACGGTAAACTATATCGACAGACAGGTCATTGGAATTCTCAAGCCTTTGCTTGAAGCTGATCTTAATATCGGTGAAAAGGAGTATTCATATATAGTAATGGCTTTTCAGCTTTTCTATGCCCTTGGTCTGGTTCTTGCAGGAAGGCTTATCGACAAAATCGGAACAAAGATCGGTTATGCCATAGCTGTCACTTTCTGGAGTATTGCAGCCATGGGTCATGCACTTGCCAAAGGAGCTCTTGGTTTCGGATTCTGGAGGGGATTACTGGGTCTCAGTGAAGGAGCCAACTTCCCGGCAGCAATTAAAACCGTGGCTGAATGGTTTCCCAAAAAGGAAAGGGCACTGGCTACGGGAATCTTTAATTCCGGCACCAATGTGGGAGCAATCGTTGCACCTGTTGCCGTTCCGGCAATCGTCGTCCTGTGGAGCTGGCAGGCAGCCTTCATAATTACCGGCGCACTCGGGTTCATCTGGTTGATTTTCTGGATCATTTTTTATGAGATACCGGAAAAGCAGAGAAGAGTAAAAGCCAGTGAAATTGCCTATATCAACAGTGATGTGGAGGAACAGGCGGAACCGAAATCAGATGTACCCTGGCTTAAACTTCTGAAATACCGTCAGACCTGGGTGTTTTTCATAGGAAAAGGCCTGACGGATCCCATCTGGTGGTTTTACCTGTTCTGGATCCCGGGATGGCTTGCGGAAGTAAGAGGTACGGGGCTCGATCTCATATCATTCGGTCTGCCACTTGTATTCATATATTCGATGACAACCGTAGGGAGCATATTCGGAGGCTGGATTTCCGGTTATATGATCAAAAAAGGCATGACGCCCTTCAATGCAAGGAAATATTCCATGCTGATCTTTGCCCTGCTAGTAATACCGATAGTCTTTGCACAGGCTCCCGGCATAAGCACCTGGGGTGCAGTAATGCTGATAGCCCTCGCAGCATCATCTCATCAGGCATGGTCGGCAAACATCTTCACCACCGTATCGGATGCCTTCCCCAAAAGAGCAGTCAGCTCGGTCACAGGTATCGGCGGTATGGCAGGTGCACTTGGCGGACTGGGAATTTCATACCTCGCCGGTGCAGTACTCAACCATTATAAAAATGCCGGTCATGTTGAGACAGGATACGTGATCATGTTCGTTGTTGCAGGCTGTGCATATATTATTGCATGGTCAATAATGCATATTTTTGCACCGAAAAACAAAACCGTTATTCTTGATTAAATGAACCGACCAGTGAAAAAATTAGGAAAATATTCAATCGGGATGGGCGACAGGTTCGGCCACCAGGGCAGTGCACAGCTTGCTGCAGTAATTGAAGCCGGAAAGAAAGGTATTGATATTACTCCCGTCTGGAACAAATCAAACCGGGAACATATGATAATCGGCACCCGGCCGGAAGATGTAAGGAAGGAAGCTGATGAAGCAACCCGGAAAGCAGGTTTTGCCGGGCCATATTTCGTTGATGCCGATCATATCAACCTCGACAATGTTGATAAATTTATCAGCAGCTCCGATTTTTTTACTATTGACGTGGCTTCTTACATTGGTAAAAAGGCAGATGATGAGTCAATAAGGAAATTTGTTTCCGGCTGTTCGGGATATACCGGCGAACTGAAAATAGAAGGTATAAAACCTTATCCCGTCGTATCAGAATCACAGATTTTGTCTTTTGCGGAAAAATATCTTTTTGCAGCACAAAAAGCCGGTGAAATCTACCGGAAGATAGAGTCTCATCAAAAGGGAAAAGACAACTTTGTTGCTGAAGTATCCATGGATGAGGTTCCTTCTCCCCAGACACCTGTTGAACTATTTTTCATTCTCAAAATGCTGGGTGAAGAAAAAATACCGGCACAGACCATAGCCCCGAAATTCTCCGGACGCTTCAACAAGGGAGTGGATTATGTAGGGGATCCCCTGCTTTTTGCTGCTGAATTTGAGGCTGACCTCATGGTAATCGACATGGCTGTAAAAGAATTCGGTCTGCCAGGGAATCTTAAAATGAGCGTGCATTCAGGGTCAGATAAATTTGCTATATATCCTCATATAGGATCGGTTATCAGAAAGCATGACAAAGGTCTTCATCTTAAAACTGCCGGAACAACCTGGCTTGAAGAAGTTATCGGACTTGCCGGATCAGGTGGCAAAGCCCTGGAATTCGTCAGGGATATTTATGCGGATGCCCTCAAGGATATTGAAGAACTCTGTGCGCCGTATGCCGATGTAATCGATATTGATGTCGCGTCCCTTCCCTCAGCGGATGAGGCAGCAGGCTGGAGCAGCAGCCGGTTTGCAGGAGCGCTGAGGCATATTCCCGGTAATCCTGAATATAATCCTGATATGAGACAGCTGATCCATGTCGGCTATAAACTGGCAGCAATGAGGATGGATGAATATTTCAGACTGCTGGACGCAAATGAGGATGCTGTTTCTGCCTGTGTTTTTGAGAACATGTACAACAGGCATATCTGCAGATTGTTCGGGATAGAATAACTTATGGTTCTCCTTTATCCCTCCTGCTGTTCTGATTTAAACTGAGGTATTACCGGCGGGATTCCGGTTTCTCCGGCAATTTTCATCAGGTGGATGATGTCATTCACAAGGGGAAAATCCACCCCTGATTTGAATAATAATCTGATTTCTTCCGGAGAATCAGTACCGAAGAAATTAATCCTGATACCTTTCTCCTTAAGTCTTCGGGTATAATCAGACAATGAGGGTGTTATCGGTTGAGTTAGCTGAATAAACCAAGCCTCCGACTCAATTGTTTCATTTATATAATCCATATTGTCATTCTGCCTGTCCATATTGCATATCATTATACCCGGGACAGCTCTCCTTGCCAGATCAGCAGCCTTTCTGCCGCATGCCAGAAAGGCCTGGTGAAGCCTGTTTTCCGAAGCTATTTTTTCCGCAACCATAACGGGCAGACTTCCTTCTCCCTTCAGATGTATATTGAGCCAGACATTAACGGGCATAACAGCCAGAACCTCATCAAGTGTCGGTATTTCAGTACCTGCAAACTCAGGTGATTTCCAGCTGCCTGCATCAAGACTTTTTATCTGTTCAAGGGTCAGATCCGATACTTTCCCCGTACCGTTGGTGGTCCGGTCGACCGTTTCATCATGGATCACCACCATATGATTGTCCCTTGTAAGAAACACGTCAAATTCCAGCATATGGGCTCCGGCAATAATCGCCTCCCGGAAAGCCGGGATAGTATTTTCGGGATGGGTGGCCATGGCTCCCCTGTGTGCACACAATCCTCTTTCCGGCAGAATAATGTCAGATCCGTACAATCCCCGGCTTAAAACAAGCACCAGGGCCATCAGGGGAAATAATCCCGGAATAAGAGAAATTCTCCGGTTCATAATCATTCAAAAAGTTACAGATACTGGCCCTTCTATTCGAGAGTCCGGACAGCAATCACCGGTTTGGGGTCTGTCATATGCATGTCAAGTATTATTATTTCATTCAATCCCAGCCTGAGAGAAGATGCGGGGCAGTAAAGTCTTTTCTGCGGACCTATATCCCAGAATCGTCCGAGGTTATGCCCATTCACCCATACAATGCCTTTTTTATAGTTTGAAACATCAAAATAGGTATCTCCGGTTATTGCCAGTGAAAAATTTCCCTTAAAGAAAAGACCGGGCTTATTAATAATCTTTCCGGATGAACGAAGGTCATATATATATTTCCAATCCATCGGCAGCTTGAATATCTCCCAGTTCATAAGTGTCATTCCGTTCAGGGTTACCCTTTCGGTAATTCCCTTCCTGTCAATAAGATGCTGTGCGAAATTGATGCGCCCCATTGCTTCGACAAGTATTTCAAGTACCGGCAGCTCTGCTTTACTTTCAGGCAGATCTATCGTGTTAATCCCTTCCCTTCTGTCGAGGTGTCCTATATATTCTCCGTCCAGAAATACTGTGGCATAATCATGTATATCCGTTACAGTAAGTCTGCCTTTTTTATGCCCGATCAGTTCGGTACGGTAAAGTATGAAACCGTAATCCTGGCCGTAGGCCTCAAAGGTATTCGGGGTAACGGAACTGACAGGTTCCGGAAGATTATCCCATATTGATGTAAATTTGGCAGGGAAAACAAGGGGAATTGTAATTGCAGGAATGGTATCCGGTATTTTCGGCAATTTTTCGTTTTTCGGGAGATATGATCCGATAAGATTTCTCAGGGCAAAGTATTTTTCCGTAGGCCTTCCCTGCTCATTTATCGGGGCATCGTAATCATAGCTTGTCACATCCGGTTCATAACCCTTTCCGCCCGAGTTTGCACCCGCGGTAAATCCAAAGTTTGTGCCGCCGTGAATAACATAAAAATTGAAGGATTTCTTGTTATCCATCAGGTATTTAACCTCTCCAAGAAGTCTGGTCGTATCAGGTCTGTTCCATTCCTCCCCCCAGTGAGTCAGCCAGCCCGGATAAGTTTCACTGCTGAAGACCGGCACACCCGGGTTCATTTTTGCAGCCAGCTCAAAATCGGCAGCTGAACTGCCGGGATCCAGCCCCACGGCACTTCCCGGAAGAGAACCTGCTTCCAGCATATAGGTGGTGGGACCGTCACCGGTAAATGTGGGAATATCGATACCATTGGCCAGCCACACATCCTTCAGCCTTTGCATGTAATTCCTGTCATTGGCATAGCTGCCATATTCATTCTCAATCTGAAGCATAATGACAGGACCTCCCCTTGTTATGAGAAAAGGCCGGATCTCATCAGCGAGGCGTGTTATATATCTTTCGGCAGCAGCCATATACCGGGGATCCATGCATCGGAGCCTGATATCCGGTATCCTCAGAAGATACGGGGGTATACCGCCAAGTTCCCATTCTGCACAAACATATGGTCCGGGCCTGATAATAAGCCACATTTTTTCTTTCTGAACGGTTTTTATAAATTCTGCCAGATTACGATTGCCGGTGGAGAAATCAAAAACACCTTCTTCAGATTCATGATAATTCCAGAAGATATAGACCGATATGGTATTACATCCCATGGCTTTGGCCATCCTGATCCGATGCTGCCAGTATTCAGAGGGTATCCTTGAGGGATGGAGTTCTCCGCTTATTATCTGAAAAGGTTCATCATCCAGAAGAAATTCTGTCGGGCTCAGCCTGAATGTATGTTTTGCCTTCTGGGCAACAACGGTTGTTCCTGCCAGTGTTAAAACAAACAACAAAAGGAAAATTCTTTGTCTGATCATATTTCACAATTTAATGACTGTAATATATATCAAAATCCTCAATCCTCAATCCTCAATATTCAATATTCAGCTGGTCATCCGGAATATGCCATACGGTTTATTCTTCGCTGCCGGACTGATCCCAATCCCCGCAACTTCTCCCGGTTGTCCCTATATTGCCTGATAGTTTCTGAGTTTTGCATAAAAACCATCTTTCCGGTTCATCAGTTCGGTATGGGTCCCGCTTTCCACGATCATACCGTCATCAATAACCACAATAAGATCTGCATGCTGAATAGTTGAGAGCCTGTGTGCTATAACAACAGATGTTCTGTTCTCCATAAGCTTCAGGATGGCATCCTGAACAAGCCTTTCCGATTCAGTGTCAAGTGCCGAGGTTGCTTCATCAAGAATCAGTATCGGAGGATTATTCAGTATGGCTCTTGCAATACTGATCCTCTGCTTCTGTCCTCCGCTGAGCTTGTTGCCCGACTCGCCAACATTATTCTCATAGCCGGACTCCGTTTCCATTATAAAATCATGCGCATTAGCTATTCTTGCAGCATTTTCCACATCTTCCTGCAATGAGGAATCCTTGCCAAAGGCAATATTTTCATAGAAAGAATTATTGAAAAGGATGGGATGCTGGCTTACTATTCCCATAAGATTACGGAGATCGGTGATATTCATATCACGGACATCCACTCCGTCAATCAGTACAGTACCTTTATCCGCATCAATGAAACGCGGAAGCAAATCTGCAAGTGTTGATTTACCTGCACCTGACTTACCGACAATGGCAACAGTCTGACCCTTTCTGATCTTTAGACAGATATCCCTCAGTACAGGCTCAGTGTTGTAGGAAAACCAGACCCCCCTGAATTCAATCTCGTTTATGAATTCCTTTACAGAAACCGGATTTAACCTTTCAGTGATCTTTTCCTCTGCTTCGAGAATCTGATCAACTCTTTCTATTGATGCCATTCCCTTCTGCACACTGAACCATGCATTAGTAATACTTTTTGCAGGAGGAATTATCTGGGAAAATACAATAAGAAAAGCGATCAGGGTATCGGGAGTCAGGTTTGATTCACCACCCAGAGCCATCATGCCGCCAATGTACAAAAGGGCCATTACAACAATTGTTGAGAGAAATTCGCTAAGAGGCGATGCCAGATAGTATCTCCTGATAATACGGCGGAAAATTTTCGAGTATTTTTCATTTATTCTTCCGAACTGTTCCTTCATTTTCTTTTCAGCATTAAAGCCCTTTACTATTCTTAAACCGGTAAGGGTTTCTTCCACTATGGACAGGAGTCTGCTGAGCTGTTGCTGCTGGACAAGTGAGGAAGCACGAAGGGTGCGGCTTATCCTTCCGATAAACCAGCCGCTGACAGGAAGCAGCACCAGGGCATACAATGAAAGTTTCCAGCTGGTTACAACAAGGTAGGCCACAAAAATGAGGATATACATCGGATCCCGGAAAAGCATTGTCAGGGAAGACATTACCGAAATCTCAATTTCCTGAACATCATTTGATATCCTGGTCATCAGATCTCCCTTGCGGGCATCGGAAAAATATGACAACGGAAGCTTCAGGACCTTGTCATACATTTTTTTCCTGAGATCCCTGACCGTATATGATCTTATATACGCCATGCTATTGTTTGCCAGAAAAATAAATCCGTTTTTCAGGAGACTGGCAATCACAAAAACAATACTGACAATGAGAAGTGCTCCCGCCTGGCCGTGTCTGTCAATAAAAAGTGACAGGAAATACCTGGAAGCAGAATTGAAATATTCAATGCTTAGCTGAAAAGCACCCGGATGCTGAATCATCTCAACCCTGTCAAACAGGATTTTCAGAAACGGGATGGCAAGAGTATAGGAAACCAGTGCAAAAACAGCACTCAGAATATTAAAAACCACACTATAAAATGCCTGCCACTTATAGGGTGCCACATATTTGAAAAGCAGTCGTATTTTATTCATCAGCGATATTCAATCTTATTAATAACCTGTAAAATTAAAGGGAGTAAGTGCTTTCAGCTCTTCTTTTACTGCATCACTTATTTCCAGGGTATCGATAAAATCCATAATTGCTTCCCTGGATATTTTTTCATTGCTCCTCGTCAGCTTCAGAAGAATTTCATAAGGCTTTGGATAAGCTTCCCTTCTGAGTATTGTCTGGATAGCTTCAGAAATAACCATCCAGTTATTTTCAAGATCATTTTCTATTTTCTCAGGATTTAAAATAAGCTTATTCAAACCTTTGAGCAATGAGCTGAACGCAATCAGAGTATGGCCAAGGGGCACCCCCAGGTTTCGGAGCACTGTTGAATCGGTAAGATCACGCTGAAGTCTTGACAGAGGAAGTTTTTCAGCCAAATGACCGAATATTGCATTGGCATAGCCAAGATTCCCCTCGCCGTTTTCAAAATCAAGCGGATTGATCTTATGAGGCATTGCCGATGATCCTACTTCCCCTTTTCTTGTTTTCTGGCTGAAATATTCCATGGAGATATAGGTCCACATATCCCTCGAGAGATCGATGAGGATAGTGTTTATTCTTCGCATATTATCGAAGAGTGCAGCAAGATTGTCGTAATGTTCAACCTGAGTTGTGGGATGAGATCTTTGCAATCCCAGTTCCCCGTTCACAAAATTATCTGCAAACAGGATCCAGTCAATACCGGGATAAGCAACCCTGTGTGCATTCAGATTGCCTGAAGCTCCACCGAATTTTGCCGAATAGGGTATCTGGCCAAAATATTTTGACTGCTCATCAATACGTGTAACAAACACTGATATTTCCTTGCCAAGCCTTGTCGGGGACGCCGGCTGACCATGAGTCCTGGCCAGCATCGGAATATCCTTCCACTCATCTGCCAGAGTGGCAAGCATGTCCCTGACATCATACAGAAGGGGAAAATAGACATTAATCATTGCATCCTTCAGGGCCAGGGGTATGGCTGTATTGTTAATATCCTGCGAGGTAAGACCAAAATGAATGAATTCACACCATTTCTGCCATCCGGAATCCAGGAATTTTTCCTTTAGGAAATATTCAACCGACTTGACGTCATGATTTGTTACCCTTTCATTTTCCTTGATCCTTTCAGCGTCTGTCATGCTGAAATCTTCATAAAATGAACGCAGGACATTGAAATCATCTTTCCGGAAATCTACCAGCGGAGGCAGGGGAATATCACAAAGAGAAATAAAATATTTTATTTCCACCATCAGGCGGTATTTCATCAGTCCGAACTCTGAAAAGTAAAGATCAAGTTCATTCACTTTCTGTCTGTATCTACCGTCCAGAGGAGAAATGGCAGTAAGAGAATTAAGATCCATGCTTCGGTTATTAAATGATTATTAAAATCATAAAAAATATACGCAAAAATAGTATTTTTGAGCTTCTTAAAAAACGAAAATAAGCTATCGAAAATAAGTCAATAATTAAATCTGTTCCAAAATTAAACTTCAACATCCGTAAAATGTAATGATTCCGGTAAAAATCAGGATTTCCGCAGTAAGATATGCAAATACTTATCCATTTATATATGGACTGACTGAAACGGGTTTTGACAGAAGAGTTATCCTGTCAACCGATCATCCGGCGGATTGTGCAGCCAGACTTGCCTCCGGAAAAGCAGATATCGGACTTATACCTGTAGCCAGCCTGCCATTAATCAGGGATTCACATATAATTACCGATTATTGCCTCGGAGCATACGGAAAGGTAAGAACCGTAATGCTGCTGAGTAATTGTACCTTCGGGGAAATCCGGAACATATTTCTCGACTACCGGTCGAGATCATCGGTAAACCTTGCCAGGATCCTGGCAAGACACTGGTGGAAGAGAGAGTTTGACTGGAAAAATACCAGTGAAAACTTTGATTTTAAAAGCCTCCGTAAAAATGACGGAATAGTGCTTATAGGTGATCAGTGCTTCGAACTTGAAGAGCAATTCAGATACGGGACCGACCTTGCAGAAGAATGGTATAACTTTACCGGCCTGCCATTTGCTTTTGCATGCTGGACGGCAAACAGGCAGCTGCCGGATGAATTCCTGAAAGAGTTCAATGAGGCACTGCGAACAGGTATTGAAAACATACCGGACGTGGTCAGGAAATATGGCAGTAAGGGAATCATCAGAGGAAAAGCCCTGGAAACATACCTGACGGAAAATATCAGCTTCAGTCTGAATGAAGACAAGCGGAAAGCAATAAAATTATTCCTGAACTACCTGGATGAATCTCGTTAAATTCTGATATAGTGTCTATTACATACCTTGTACCCCTTTTTCAATTTTAATCTGAAGGATATTTTTTATATATTTGAAGATATCATAATTCAGTTTTATAAACTTATAAACTTATATCAATATGGCCGTTACAATTACATTTAATGAACTCCGGAAGATCAAAGACCTTTTACCCCCCGGAAGTATCAGAAAAATTGCTGACAAGCTGGATATGAACGAGGAAACAGTCAGGAATTACTTCGGGGGAAGAAATTTTGAAAAGGGAGAAAGCGTTGGTGTTCATTTTGAACAGGGTCCGGGTGGCGGGATTGTATCTTTTGATGATTCCACCATCCTTGAAATGGCAAAAAAGATGATAACAGAATGAGTTTACAGGCAGGAAGAATTGATTAAAGATCCGGTCTTCCCCATGGAACTGTCAGATATTATATCAAAGGAGGAAGAAAAAAACCTAAAAGCTCTTGAAAATTTCTTTCTGACAAATTGGGCTGATACAAACCTTCCTTCGCATGATCTGCAGCATCACCGCAGAGTCTGGAACAATATAAAGGAAATCCTGAATCATTACAATGAATCTGGCATTGACCAGGCACGGATAAGCAATCTTTTAATGGCCGCTTTTTTGCACGACATCGGAATGGCCAGGAATCAGGGAGTCCGTCATGGAATTAACGGGAAAAAGGCAGCTGAAAAATATATCTCACTGAACAGGCTGAAGCGGACAGATTATGAAGACGCCCTCTATGCAATAGAATTTCACGACAACAAGAGCTATGATGATGATTCAGACTATAACCCGGTGCTGAAAATATTATCAGTGGCGGATGATCTTGATGCATTCGGCACAACGGGCATATGGAGATATAAGGAAATATACAGGGCCCGGGGAATTCCCGAAGCAATTATCGGATACCGGATTCTTGAAAATGCAGCCTCGCGTTTTGAGAATTTTGAATCCTTTTCTTCAGACAAGCCTGTGTTGTTTCAGAAACACCGGGAGCGCTATAATGTGCTAAAACAATATTTCGAAAATTACAACCGGAATTTAGCAAAACCGGAACCGGGATTGGAGCAGGGATTAGAGCAGGAGCCGCTTCCGGACAGGGAATAAATAATATCAGCAGCAATTCTCCTCATCAAACAATAAAAGCTGCTGTTCCTCACTGCTGTCCGGTTCAAGGTTTGAGACAGTGACTCCAAGCAGCCTTATTCTGACATTGTCAAGGCTGAGAGATTTTCTTATTCCGGTAACTGCCCGGTGCAGGGAATTGAAATCACGGATATAGTAAGGAAAGGTTTTAGCCCTGGTGATTTGCCTGAAATCGGAAAATTTTATTTTCAGAGTTACTGTTCTTCCCGTTATTCCGGCTTTTTCAATACGCTGCATAAGTTCTTTTTCCACCTTGTACAATTCCGTTATTATTCCAAACTGCGTTGTGAGATCTTTTTCATAGGTGATTTCCGTTCCGATTGACTTTCTTTCAGATTCAGCCAGCACAGGACGATTATCTATCCCTCTTGCAATATCATAATAGAACTTCCCGGCCTTGCCGAAATTCCTGACAAGGAACGGAAGATCCGGCTTCTTCAGGTCAGCTCCGCTATGTATTCCCAGTTTATGCATTTTTTCAGTAGTAACCCTCCCTATGCCATAGAATTTTTCAACAGGCAGTCTTTCAATGAATTTCCCGGCCTCCTGGGGAGTAATCAGAAAAAGTCCGTCAGGTTTTTTTATATCAGAAGCCATCTTGGCAAGAAATTTATTAAAAGAAACACCTGCTGAAGCTGTGAGTCCGGTCTTTTCCCTTATGTCCTTTTTTATTTCTCCTGCAATAATAGTAGCTGAACATATATTCTTCCTGTCGCGGGTCACATCCAGAAATGCCTCATCAATAGACAGAGGTTCAACAAGATCAGTATATTCGCTGAATATTCTGAGAATCTGCTCCGAAATCTCATGGTACCTGTCAAACCTGTGCCGGACAAAAATCAGTTCGGGACACAATCTCCTGGCGGTCAGGGATGGCATTGCAGATCTCACACCGAATTTTCTGGCCTCATAGCTTGCTGCAGCAACAACATGCCTCTCCCCGCTTCCGCCCACTGCAACAGGTTTATTTCGCAGTTCGGGATTATCAAGCTGCTCAACGGATGCAAAAAAAGCATCCATGTCAATATGAATGATCTTTCTCAATTCAGCTCAAAACTAACAAGAATTTATTTCCCTTTCCTCTTTGTGAATTTATAAAGCTCTGTTTAAATTTGAAGATTTATTATTTTACGTGGAATCAACAGCCTTCAGTACCGGAAAAAAATTTGCTCTTATTCTCACATCACACAGGCTCTGGGGAAAATTGTTCCTTCCATATATTGTATCGGAAAGTCCGGGAAAGAAAGATTTCACATTATCAGAATCCCTCCTTCCATATCCACCGGATGATATTTTGAAAATACTCGAAAATGAAGAAATAGAACTTGTCAGGATCACCAATGAATATTCCGACAAACAATTATTCAAAATTTATTCAAAAGAAAAGAATGTCAGGGAATTTCTGAAAAATGTAAAACCGGAAATAACAGAGAGATTTATCAGGCCTCATATAGAAAGGAGAATCAGAAAATGCTTCTTCATTTTAAAAGATGAGGGGACTGCATGCTTTTTAAGAAGCGAAAAGTCAGACATTCTTTACCCTGAGGATGTTCTCGAAATAATTCCTGACCCTGCAATTCCGTTATTCAGATTTGAAAGAGGAGCTGAATTCACCAAATATCAGCTTACTGTTGAATCAGCAGGAAAAAAGATTGAATTATACCACAAAGCGATTGATATTTTATGCAACAATCCATGCATTATCAGATATGGAAATAAAATCCTTCAGATAAGCGGTACAGACGGGCAGAAATTACGGCCCTTCCTGGAAAAGGAATCGGTAATCATTCCGAAAAGTTCGGAACTGAAATATTTTTCCGGGTTTGTACTGAATACCGTAAATAATTACACTACTGAAGCCAAAGGATTTAAAATTATCTACCCCGAATCCGAAAAGAGGCCGGATTTAAGTCTTGAATACAGCATTATGGGATATCCGGTTCTTATTCTGAGTTACAATTATTCCGGCATAAACATTTCACCCGGGGACAACTCCGGATATTTCACGGTATTCGGGCATGAAAACGGTGAATTCATCTACCGGAAGTACAGGCGGGATTTCCGGTGGGAACAGCAATGCCGTGATATTCTTTCCGAAACCGGTTTCAATTCAGAGGATAAGATAAATTTTTATCTTCAGGATGAGGACCTGAAACCTGTATCTCAAATAAGTAATGTAGTTGAAGCTGTCAACAGGAATTATGATCACCTTGTCTCACAAGGTTTCCGGATATCTTCAAAGCACCTGGATAAAAATTACAATCTCAGGAACATCAGTATTGAAATATTAAACAAGCCTGAAGGTGACTGGTTTGACCTGGAGGCAGGAATAAAGATTGGAGAATGGGAGTTTCCGTTTATAAGGTTCAGGAATCATATACTGAAAGGCCGGAGGGAATTTGAGCTTCCTGACGGAACCACGGCAATTCTTCCGGAAGAATGGTTTGCCAGATACAGAAATGTTTTTGAATTCGGCAGGGATCATGGGGATTCGGTCAGAATTCACAAGCAGCATTTTCCCCTGCTCATGGAGATACTGGAACCCGGGAAAGATGAATCACTCGGGAATCTTGAAAAACTGTTCCTGCCGGAAAAACTGCCTGCTCCGCATGTTCCTTCAGGATTAAACTGCAGGATGAGAGATTATCAGCATGAAGGACTGGGATGGCTTCAATGGCTTCAGTCTGCCCGCCTGGGAGGCTGCCTTGCCGACGATATGGGACTCGGAAAAACAATACAGGCCCTGGCTCTGCTTCAGATGAACAAGGAAATCGCAGCTGAACATGCAACACCAGCTTCCGCTCATGAACCGACTCTTTTCGACAGCCCGCCTGTAAGCCTTACCTCTCTTATTGTTGTTCCTCCCACAATAATACATAACTGGGAAAATGAAATCAGAAAATTTGTCCCTCAGATGAATTTTTACACACACAAAGGCTCCCGGAGGAAACGCAGCTGCTCTGATTTCATGAAACACGACATCATTCTTTCAAGTTATCATACTGTAAAACAAGATATTGACCTGTTATCTTCATTTCATTTCCATTATATTGTTCTTGACGAGAGCCAGTACATAAAAAATCCGGCATCCCTTGTATATAAAAGTATGATCAGGCTTAAATCGGATTACAGGCTCGTTCTGACCGGGACCCCGATAGAGAATTCTGTAACCGATCTGTGGGCTCAGCTGAATTTTGTCAACCGCGGCATGCTTGGAAGTCTGAACTGGTTCAGAAGCACATATGCACGGCCTATTGAAAAAGACAGGGATGATCTGACGGGAAACAGGCTCAAAAAACTTATCAACCCTTTCATATTACGGCGAACAAAGGAAATGGTGGCTGCCGATCTGCCTCCCGTATCTCAGCAGCTGATTTTTTGTGAAATGACAGAAGAACAGGAAAAGATCTATGAATCAGAAAAATCAGCAGTGAGAAACACTATTATTGAGGGCCTGGCTGCCAGGGAAAAGGGAAAGGCTGCCATCATTGTTCTTCAGGGACTCATGAAACTCCGCCAAATATCGAATCATCCTGTTATGGCTGATGAAGACTATTCACACGGGTCGGGTAAATTCGAGACGGTGATAAATGACATGGAGAATGTTGTAAATGAAGGGCATAAAATTCTTGTCTTCTCTTCTTTTGTTATGCATCTCAAATTATATGAAGAAGCTCTCTCCAGAAAACAAATTAAATTTTCAATTCTGACCGGTGCAAGCACAAACAGGGAAAAAATAATAAACAGCTTTCAGAAAGATCCTTCAAACAAGGTCTTTCTGATCTCTCTCAAGGCCGGGGGAGTGGGACTAAACCTTACATCCGCAGATTATGTATTCATACTTGATCCGTGGTGGAACCCGGCTGCCGAACTTCAGGCTGTCAGCAGGGCTCACAGAATTGGCCAGGATAAGAATGTCTTCATTTACAGATATATTTCCTCCGGTACCCTTGAGGAAAAAATCATAAAATTCCAGGAGAGAAAATCTTTACTTGCTGAAACCTTTGCAGCAACGACAAATCCCCTGGGGCTTATGGATATGAACGAAATCCTGAGTATAATCGAATGATTCACAAAGGACATGCCTGATTCAAATGCCGCGCCTGCAAGAGATTGCTTCCGGTCTAATAAGCTTCACGTTCAGTATAATGTGTATGAAGCAGTTCATGTGACTTCCGGCTGTTTGGCTCTCCAAGGAATTCCTGATATATGGCTATCACATCCGGATTGTCGTGCGACTTACGGAGTTCCATATGCTCATCCTCTGCATAAATTGCCTTCATACGCTTTGTCCTGACCTCTGTATTTGTCGGAATGGGCTGGCCTCCGCCTCCAAGACATCCGCCCGGACAAGCCATAATTTCGATAAAGTGATACGGCGAATTTCCGTTCCTCACCATTCTCATTAGCTTATTGGCATTTGTAAGTCCGTGTGCTATAGCAACTTTTAACTCCACCCCTTCCAGGAATTTCCAGTCATCCGTGCAGCCCTCAATCTTTATTGAAGCCTCCTTGATACCTTCCAGTCCACGGACCGGAGTTACGTTAAGATTCCTGAAAGGAATTTCTCTTCCGGTCACTATTTCATATGCAGTCCTGAGTGCAGCTTCCATGACGCCTCCGGTTGCACCAAATATTACACCGGCACCGGTTGACTCGCCCATTATTGAATCATAACGGGATGGTTCGAGATTTCTGAAATCTATGCCAGCCTGTTTTACCATAATGGCAAGCTCGCGGGTTGTAAGAACAAAATCTATGTCCTTGTAGCCGCTTGATCTCATTTCCGGCCTGTCAGCCTCATATTTCTTTGCAGTACAAGGCATAATTGAAACAGACACTATTGTTGAGGGATCCAGCTTTTTCTTTTGTGCAAAATAGGTTTTTGCAAGAGCTCCGAACATCTGCTGGGGTGATTTGCAGGTGGACAGATTATTCAGCATCTCCGGATATTTATGTTCAATGAATTTGATCCATCCCGGAGAGCAGGAAGTAAACATGGGCAGAGCAGTTTCCTTATCACCCTCAACCAGGACTTTCCTGAGTCTGGTAAGAAGCTCGGTACCTTCCTCCATGATGGTAAGGTCGGCACTGAAGTCTGTATCCAGTACAGAATCAAAGCCGAGCTGCCTCAGGGCTGTTACCATTTTTCCGGTTACCCTTTCACCCGGATCATATCCCAGATCTTCACCAAGTGCAACTCTTACGGCCGGCGCTGTTTGCACGACAACATGCTTGCCGGGATCGTATATGGCATCCCATACCTGGTCTATATAGTTTTTTTCAACCAGGGCACCCGTCGGGCAGCGGTTTACGCACTGGCCGCAGTTAGTGCAAACCACATGGCTCATTGGCTTATCATGGAAGGAAGAAATTTTCTGATGCATCCCCTTGTTTGCAACTGCTATCGCCGAAATATGCTGAAGCTCCGTGCATGTCCTCACGCATCTCTGGCAGCGTATGCATTTACTGTCATCCTTGATGAATGAAGGAGAGGATCTGTCTATGACATATGGATGATCCTCCACAAGATCAAGGAATATGTTATCTCCGAATGCAAATTCGTTGGCCAGCGACTGAAGTTCACATTTCTGATTCCGGTAACATTTGGTACAGTCTGATCTGTGCTCGGAAAGAAGCAGTTCCACAATATGTTTTCTTGCATTTCTAACCTTGAGCGTATTGGTATGTATATCCATTCCTTCAGCTACAGGCATCGCACAAGCAGCTATCAGTGTCCGGGCTCCTGTCTGTTCAACAACACAAACCCTGCAGTTGCCGGCAACACAAAGATCCGGATGATTGCATAAGGTGGGTATATTTATATTGAGTGTCCGGGCAGCATCGAGAATAGTGGTTCCCTGCTGAACAGAAATCTTCTGGTTATTTATACTCAGATTTATCATTTTTTTTCGAAATGTTTGGTTATTAATAAATGATCTCTTCCCTGAAATTCTCTACAATTGTCTTGAAGGCATTTCCGACAGATTGTCCAAGTCCGCATTTTGAAGCCACTTTCATGGTATCGGCAAGCTTGACCAGTTCATTCAGATAGGTTGATTTTACCTCACCTCTCTTGACTTTCTGAACACCTTTCAGTAATTGCTGGCATCCTACCCTGCAGGGGGTACATTGTCCGCAGGATTCTTCAGCAAAAAAATCCAGATAGTTATGAAGGACATTGTACATAGATCTTGAACTGTTGAAAAGTTTCATTGATCCGCCGGTAGGAACGCCTTCAAAGCCGATTATTGTATCTTCAAAGCGTTTTCTTGGCACACAGAATCCGGAAGCACCTCCCACCTGAACAGCCTTGGTGTCACCATCACCAAATTCATTGACAAAAGCCTGAACAGTCATTCCAAGCTCAAGCTCAAAAATCCCGGGAGTAGGTGTATCTCCTGAAATAGAAAATACTTTTGAACCCCTGGAATCCTTGGTACCAAGCTGACTATATGATTCGGGACCATGCTTTATTACCATCAGTGCCGTAACAAGTGTCTCAACATTATTGATTGAAGTCGGTTTATTAAATACTCCCGATACTGTAGGATAGGGAGGCTTGTTTCGTGGTTCCCCCCGGAAACCTTCAATCGATTCAAAAAGAGCACTTTCTTCTCCACATATATAGGCTCCGCTACCCATCCGGTAACTGATATTGAAATCATATCCTATCTCTCCGATAAGCTTGTGAAACTTCTCAAGCTCTGCCAGGAGCTGGGGAAGAAGAAATGTATATTCCCCCCTGAGATAAACTATTCCGGTTCTGGCCCCGACAGCCTTCCCTGCTATTACCATTCCTCCGTAAACCTTATAAGCCACCCTGTCAAGTATTTCACGGTCTTTAAAAGTACCGGGCTCACCTTCATCAGCATTGCATATTATATATTTATCGGGATCCTTTTCTGCGGCGGTATATTTCCATTTTAATCCTGTAGGAAAACCCGCCCCTCCGCGGCCCTTGAGCCCTGAATCAAGCACTTTCTGAATAATTTCAGCCTGGGGCAAATTATAGGCAACTTTCAGTACTTCTTCCAGATCTACCTTTTCAAAAATGAGATCGACCTTGTTTAATCCTCTTTTTTCCATAGTCTCGGGATATTATTTTTTTTGCATGTAACTCTTGATTATCTCCACAACTTTTTCGGGCGTAAGCTCAGTATAAGGTATTTCATTGATAAGCATCGCCGGAGCTTTGTGACACCAGCCAATACAATTTGTTTCAAGCAGACTGAACTGCTTGTCGGCTGTCATTTCTCCTACTTTTATCTTAAGCATATCCTCAAGGACCTGAAGTATTTCATTCTTCCCTTTCATCGAGCAGGTAATAGTCTTACATACCCTGATCACATATCTGCCTCTCTCCTTCGTGTCAAGAAAAGTATAAAAAGAAGCTGTGCCATATACTTCAGCAGCCGAGATATCCAGCTCATTTGCAATTTCAACCATTGCTTCGTCAGAAAGATAACTATGCTGCTCAACCACACCCTGCAGGATGGGCATAAGACTCTCCCTTGACTTGCCGTGCTTTTCGGATAATTCCTTCACAAGATTTCCCAATTGATACATTTCCAATCGTTTTTAATAAAAATTAATATCTTTTATCGTAACACTTACCTGCTTTTAGGTGCTGTGAATTTAATAACAATACTCGTATAAAAACAAAATTATTGTCATAGTTAATAATTTATAATAAGTATAAAAAAGGATTATTGACATTGATATGCTGATTATAAATGTCTTATCTTTATTTATGTCATCCGGAACAATGTTAAAAAAATCCTGCAATAATCTGTTATTTCTGTTTATTGTTAAGAAATCCACAATAAAAAAACCGGATTGAAGATATTCCGGCATTTCAGCCTGAAAATTATTTATTATGGTTGTGGATTTTTTCATATCCTTTTGTGTGTTTGTATCATGAAGGTTTCATATATTGTGAGGGATATTACAGGAAGATTTAAGAAAACGGAACAACTTTTATCATGAGTATTGACGTAAACAAACTGGCAGCCGACAATATAAGGATCCTGTCGATGGCAATGGTTGAAAAGGCAAAATCAGGTCATCCGGGAGGGGCAATGGGTGGAGCAGATTTCATTCATATTCTTTTTTCCGAATTTCTCAGATTCGATCCCGGGGATCCTTCCTGGATAAACCGCGACAGATTCTTTCTGGATCCCGGTCACATGTCTCCCATGCTGTATTCAATACTGACCCTAACAGGTCTTTTCAGTGTCGATGACCTCAGGCAGTTCCGCCAGTGGGGCAGTCCGACACCGGGACATCCGGAACTGGATGTTGCCAGGGGTATTGAGAATACTTCCGGGCCTTTGGGACAGGGACACACAATGGCTGTTGGCGCAGCTATTGCGGAAAGATTCCTGGCTGCAAGATTTGGTGAACTTTTCTCCCATAAAATATATGCTTTTATCTCCGATGGCGGTATACAGGAAGAGATATCCCAGGGAGCAGGAAGGCTGGCCGGTCATCTTGGCCTGAATAATCTTATAATGTTCTATGACTCCAACGACATACAGCTTTCCACCGAAACCAGTGCGGTTTCAACGGAAGATACTGCCGCCAAATACCGTGCCTGGGGCTGGGAAGTTGTTAGCATAGACGGGAATGATCACGGTCAGATAAGAAAAGCACTCTCCCGGGCACTGGAATCGAAAGACAGGCCTTTTCTGATCATCGGAAAGACCATCATGGGCAAAGGTCTGATCGACAAAGAAGGAAAAAGCTTTGAAAGAAAAATTTCCACCCATGGAATGCCGGTAAGTGATGCCGGGGCGTCATTCGAAAAATCCCTTGCCGGTCTTGGAGGCAATCCTTCTGACCCTTTCATGATATTTCCCGCGGTAAAAGAGTATTATGCAGGAGTGATTGAGGAAAAACGCAGGTTTGCCGCCGGCTGGAAAAAGAAAAAGCAGGAATGGTCAAGGGAAAATATCGAATCTGAGCGTAAACTCAAACTGTTTTATTCGGGCGATATACCGCCCATCGATTTTGAGTCCATCCCCCAGAAAGAGGGAATAGCGACAAGGGCAGCATCGGCTGCTGTTCTCGGAGTTCTTGCAAACACTGTTGAAAATATGGTGGTGGCATCAGCTGATCTTTCTAATTCCGATAAAACCGATGGCTTTCTGAAAAATACAAAACCCTTTGTTAAAGGAGATTTCAGCGGTGCATTTCTTCAGACCGGAGTATCGGAACTGACAATGGCTGCTGTCATGACCGGAATGGCTCTCCATGGAGGTGTCATTCCTGCCTGCGGAACATTCTTCGTATTCTCCGACTACATGAAACCGGCAGTCAGGCTTGCATGCCTGATGGGCCTGCCGGTACGCTTTATCTGGACCCATGATGCATTCAGGGTCGGGGAAGACGGTCCCACACATCAGCCTGTTGAACAGGAAGCCCAGATACGGCTTATGGAACATCTTAAAAATCATCACGGCGAAAACAGTATGCTTGTACTCAGACCTGCTGATGCACTGGAAACAAATGTAGCCTGGAAACTGGCCCTTGAGAATACGAAAACACCAACAGCCCTGATACTGTCAAGACAGAATATAAAGGACCTTCCCTCTTCAGGCGGAAACAGGTACAGGGATGCACTTCAGATGAGAAGAGGAGCCTATACTGTATCGGACTGCAAGGGCAAGCCGGATATAGTGCTTGTTGCCAGCGGTTCGGAAGTGGCGACCCTGGCTGAAGGTGCAGAACTTCTGATGAAGGACGGAATTAAAGTACGAATAGTGTCAGCCCCTTCCGAAGGTTTGTTCAGATGCCAGGATGAATCCTACAGGGAATCAGTCATCCCGGGCGATGTGCCTGTATTCGGACTTACCGCAGGCCTGTCAGTAACCCTGCAGGGACTTGCAGGACCCAGGGGGAAAATCTGGGGTGTAAATTCCTTCGGATATTCTGCGCCCTATAAGGTTCTTGATGAAAAACTGGGGTTTACTGCAGAAAATGTTTACCGCCAGGTAAAGGATTACCTGGTTCAGTATAAATAGTAAACATTAAGATCATTCGTGAAAAGTCTGCCTTTTCGACAGTCCTGCCATTTATGCAAATTCCCTTTGCAGTCTGCTGATTTTATAGTAATTTCGATCGTGAATTTCAAGTCAGCAACGCCAACCATAATTTTTCATTATGAATAGAATCCTGTTCATTCCAGCCCTGATGCTTGCTGCAAGTATCACCTCCCTGTTCAGTCAGGCCGATTCAGTCAGAAAGGAATATGCCGTCAGGGATACAATCAGCGAAAACATCATTCTTTTCGACAGTGATGAACTGCTGGATATAGAACTCAGGTTCAATATAACCCAATACAGAAGGAAAAAAGATAAAAGCGAATACCTTGATGCGAGCCTGACATACCATGTCAGTCCGGATGATTCAGTGATCAAACACCTCAAAGTAAGGCCCCGCGGTGTTTCCCGCCTAACAATCTGTGATTACCCCCCCCTGTTGCTTAATTTTAAGAAAAATGACGCCGTACCGGGAGAATTCAATAAGGCGGATAAAATAAAAATGGTAACTCACTGCAGTGCAGGCGGCGAGGATAATCTGCTCAGGGAATTTCTGGTATACAAAATATTTAATGTATTCACGGAATATAGTTTCAGGGTAAGATTACTGAGAGTGAGTTATATTAACAGCGTAAAGACGGAAAGAAAATCAGTAAGGGAATTCGCTTTCCTCATTGAACCCGTAAAATCCCTTGGAGAGCGGACAACTTCAGTGGAAGTTGAAACCGGCCATGTTACCCAGCTGCATATTAAAAGAAAAATTATGGACAGAATGGCCATTTTCAATTACATGATAGGGAACACTGACTGGTCAGTACCAATAAGGCACAACACACTCACCATGACAGAAGGCATTTACGGGGGACTGGGGTCAGCAATAATAGTTCCCTATGATTTCGATTATGCCGGAGTGGTAAATAGTCATTATGCTGTTCCGTTTGAAGGATTAGGCCTGGAATCTGTCCGTCAGCGCAAATATCTTGGAGTCTGCAGAACGGAAGAGGAATTCAGTGAAGCACTGGTCGAATTCATCGAAAAAAAGGAAGAAATATACAGGGTGATCAATGAATTTCCATATCTTAGCGGAAAATCAAAAAAAGATATGATTAACTATCTTGAAGGGTTTTACAGGAGCATTGACAAGCGCAACAGCATTATCACTGCCCTGAAAAAAGACTGCATCAGGATGTGAACCATTTGACCCGGCAGTATATGTCATTTGAATCAATAGCCACAGAAAATTCCCTTTTAAGTATTATGCTCAGGTTTGTAGTTAACCTGCTGGTTCTTTTTATTTTGATAAGATTAATTTATTACCGTTATACAAAAAAGGAAGAGTATGTTTTCTCTCTCTTCATGATGGGTATAATAATTTTCCTTCTGTCTTCTTTGCTGGGAACGGTCAACATACAGCTGGGCATGGCCCTCGGTCTCTTTGCCATTTTTGCAATACTCCGGTTCAGAACAGTCAATTACACGGCAAAGGACATGACCTATGTATTCACGGTTATCGGAGTCTCAATTATCAACTCACAGGCAAATATTCCGCCTCCGGTTATTGGCGCAGTTACGGTAAATACCATAATTTTAGCATCAGCAATAATACTGGAATTATTCCTTAAGAAACGGGCATTGTCGCAGATGATAATAACGTTCAACAAGCCTGAACTTCTCCTGCCTGAAAAACGGAAACAGCTGCTGGAGGAATTATCAGCCCGGACAGGTCAGAAAATTGTAAAAATTTCCATCAGGAAAATTGATGTCATCAGAAACAGCGCTGAACTGGAGACCTATTACCTGGATAAGGCAACAGACTGAACAACAACAATTTTCAATAATTTCAATTCTGAATTCCCATTTATTCTTTTTTGATTACTTTTGCAAGCTGTTTCTAAATATTATTATGCAGTACGATATTCAACAAGGAATAAAAGGTCTTATTTTTGATCTTGACGGTACACTTGCCGACACCATGCCATATCATTTTCAGGGATGGAAAAAGGCATGTGAAAAGTATGGTGCGGAGATTGACAGCAATTTCCTGCGAAAACATACAGGAAGTCCCAGCTGGATAGTTGCCAGGGAAGCTTTGAAACTTTCCGGCCTGAGCGACAGGGTAAGCATTGAGGAAATAATGAATGAAAAATACAGGGAATTTTTCAGGCTTCAGCATCTTGTAAAACCAATCACCCCGGTAACTGATATCGTTAAAAAATATTATGGAATACTGCCCATGGCCGTTGGAACTGGCGGACACAGGGAAGCTGTTGAACGCACACTGAAAATAAGCGGCCTGACAAAATATTTTGACATAGTAGTGACTGCCAATGATGTGAATGCATTCAAGCCCGATCCTGAAACATTTCTGAAATGTGCTGAATTAATGAATGTCAAACCGGAAGATATTGAGGTGTTTGAGGATGCGGAGCTTGGTATTCAGGCAGCTATCAGCGCAGGCATGAAAGTAACTGATGTACGTTCCTGGTACAATTCGGACTGGTAATCCCGGACCGGCAGCTTATTCATGCAGAAAATTCAAATTCTTTTCCTATTTTAGGGAAATAAACAAGTTCCCGTTTTCCTGAATTAAAAAATCTGTCATCGCTGTTAATCAAGACTACAGCTATTGAAATCATAACTTCAGTACAGGGACAATAATTATTAATCCTAAAAATCATTCTTATGAAACTTGATCGCAGACATTTCTTGAAATTAAGCGGCATTGCCGGAACAGGTATTGTAGGTTCCGGTATTATGCAGGCATGCAAATCCGGCAACAGGGAAAATACAGTCAGTGCCCTGGATATAATAAAGGAGCAGGCAATGGCAAAACATTCCCAGAAATTTAATATGTGCGGCTATGCCGCACCGGGGATGGATGTGGTGAGAACTGCCTTTATAGGCCTGAGAAGGGGCAGTACTCATCTGAACAGTGTAAGTCTGCTGGAGGGTGTTGAAATAAAGGCATTGTGCGACCTTATTCCTGAGGTGGTTGATAATGCAATGAGAAGGATTGAACATACAGGATTCAGACCGGATACTTATACCGGAGATCCCGAGGCCTGGAAAAAAATGTGTGAAAGGGACGATATAGACCTGGTTTATATTGCAACTCCATGGGATATGCATACACCAATGGCAGTGTACGCCATGGAGCACGGCAAGCATGTATGCGTTGAAGTCCCTGCAGCAGTAACAATGGAAGAATGCTGGCAGCTGGTGGAAGTATCGGAATCAACCCGCAGGCACTGTATGATGCTGGAAAACTGCTGTTATGACTTTTTTGAGATCCTTACACTGAATATGGCAAGACAGGGATTTTTTGGAGAAATTGTTCATGGCGAAGGTGCCTACATACATACTCTGCTTGATTCCAATTTCTCCAAAACAGGTTACTGGGACATGTGGCGCCTGAGGGAAAACAGCAGCCGCGGGGGTAATCTCTATCCCACACATGGCCTTGGACCAATATGCCAGATAATGGATATTAACCGGGGCGACAAAATGGAATATCTGACAGCGACCATGAGCAATGATTTTCAGATGAATAATACTGCAAAGGAGCTGGCGGCAGGCGATGAATTTTACAATGAGTTTGTGGACCGGCCCTACCGTGGTAATATGACAACATGTTCAATCAGAACAAACAGGGGCAGGACAATCATGCTGCAGCATGACATCACTTCGCCCAACGTGTATTCCAGAATACATAAGGTAAGCGGAACCATCGGGGCTGCTCTTAAATATCCTCTGCCCGGCAGGATATCCGTCGGGCATCAGCGCTGGCTGAATGAAGAAGAATACAGGGAAGTGGAAGAGAAATATACTCCCGAAATAATTAAAAGAATCGGGGAAATGGCCAAACAGGTTGGCGGCCATGGAGGAATGGATTTCCTGATGAACTGGAGGCTGATTGACTGTCTCCGGAACGGTCTGCCATTTGACCAGGATGTATACGATGCAGCACTATGGAGTGCCATCGGACCCTTAAGTGAATGGTCCGCAGCCAACAGATCCAATTCCATTGATATTCCCGACTTTACGAACGGATCCTGGACAAGCAATAAAACCGTGGATCTGCTTCTGGAACAGGGTGGAAACACAAAGGTGATCAGATCCCTTGCCCCGGCAAGACTCAGGCCCCAGCCGGTATTGGACTAATCACCTTCCGGTCCCGATTGAATAACTAAACCAGAATCCTTGTCTGAAGATTGGTAATACTGGTCTGAATATCCCTGAACGGATCATTATCCCGGCTCAGATCCTGTTCAACGATCATGTATTTCATCCCGGCTGTTTCACTTGCGGCAAGGATTCTTTTGAAATCGATCACACCGGCACCAACCGGGGCAAAATCCCGGACTCCGTCAGTTGTGAAAAAGGGAGGTTCATCGGTGAACATATCCTTCATATGAAACAATTCAAACCTGCCCGGATACCTGTTTATGATCTCCACCGGATCCTGGCCTGCCTTGATTGTCCAGAAGATATCAATCTCCATGGTAACGAGGTCTTTGTCCAGCTCGGCCATAAAAACATCAAAATAGGGTACCATTCCCTCAACAGTATCGAATTCGAAATTATGATTATGATATCCGAATTTGATACCATAATCTTTCATTATCTGACCTACCTGATTCCAGTCAGATGCCATTTTCTGATAACTCGATATCGTTGTGCGGGCTTCTTCCACCACCCAGGGCTGAATACAATAGCTGACTCCGAGACTGGCATGATCTTCTGCCATCTTTGTTGCGTTCTCCAGAGTAATACCCTCGGCTTCAACCTGGGTGTGACTACTTAATATTTCCATTCCCAGGCCGTTGACCAGCTTTTTGAATTCAGCCGGTTCATAACCATAGAACCTGCCATCAGCATATCCTGCCAGTTCAAGATACTTATAACCAGTATCTGCAACTCTTTTCAGCGATCCTGCCGGATCAGCCATCATGGCATCGCGGATGGTATAAAGCTGAATACCTATCCCGGGGAGAATCTGCTTTTTGCATGAATAGTTTGAAAACGCAACGGCACCAAGTGTTCCTGCCGCAGCCAGTTTCATGAAATTTCTTCTAGAATGTAAATTTCCCATGATTTAAAATATTTATTGATATGAATTTATAGTGTCTGTTCTCAATCAGGTAATAAAAATAACATATTACTGTTAAATAACTTTGCATAGGCACTAAAAAATTTTAATATTTCGATTTAATGACAATTTATTCCCGGAACCAGATCGTTGTTACATCCGACGGATCTCACACCATATACGTTCCCGGTCTGAATGAACACTACCATTCAATACACGGGGCTGTACAGGAATCGGAATTCATATTCCTGCAAAACGGCTTTGACACATGTAATTTCAGTCCCGTCAGAATACTGGAAATAGGTTTCGGGACCGGGCTGAATGTATTGCTTACAGCTCTAAAGACATTGTCCCGGACAAAAAATGTTTTCTATACTTCACTGGAGAATTATCCGCTTGAGCCGGAAATCATTCAGAAGCTGAACCATCATACTTTTGCCGGCAGGCGCGGAAAAGAGCTGTTTGAAAAAATCCATTCGTCCGAATGGGGAACGATGAGCAGCCTTCTGCCCTGCTTCAGCCTATTAAAAATAAAGGAAGACCTTATTTCCGGCGATATTCACGGAGAGTATGATCTCATATATTTTGATGCCTTCGGTCCGGACAAACAACCGGAAATGTGGACCAGAAACATTATGGAAAAAATTTCAGGAGTAACAAAGTCCGGAGGCCTGTTTATAACCTACTCATCCAAGGGTGAGATCAAAAGATTGCTGACTGAAACCGGTTTTTCTGCAACACTGGTTCCGGGACCTCCAGGAAAGAGACATATTATTAGGGCAATAAAAAACTGAAAAAAAAAATCCCAGCCCTTTTTTACAATACTCAAAGTATTATCTTTGCCGAAATCTTATTAAATCATTTAAAAAGAAACCCGCATGATTGATTTCAAGCGCAAACACACGGTAAATGTATACTTCAGCAAGGTTTGCAGACTTGATCAGGTCAGCCATGTACGGTTCCGCTATTCCATTAAATTTATATTATGATGAAACCAAGAGGATTTCTTATCCCGGCATTATTAATTCCCATATTGATTGTATCGTGTGGTAAAAGTTCTGTCAGCAGCTCAAAGATCAAAACAAAGGAAGATTCTCTTTCATACGCTTTCGGCATCGTCAATTACAATGCACTCCTTTATGACAGCCTGAAACTGAATCCGATGATAGTGGCCAAAGCCATGATTGACGGTGAGAAAGGCAAACCTGCAATGTCAGATGAATCAGCAAGGGGATATATAATGATGTTTTTAAATCAGCGAGAAACAGAAGCTATGGCAAAACAAGCAGAACAGAACAAGGAAATATACAAGGTGTATATTGCCGAAAATGAAGCTTTCCTTGCAAAAAACAAGGAAAAAACAGGAGTCATTGTCACTCCCAGCGGTTTACAGTATGAAGTTGTTAAAATGGGTACAGGGCCCAAACCCACAGCGGACAGTGAAGTTAAAGTCCATTACACGGGAACACTGATCGACGGAACTGAATTCGACTCATCACATAAAAGAAATCAGCCTGCACAATTCATGGTATCGGGTGTTATTCCCGGATGGACCGAGGCTCTTCAGCTTATGCCGGTCGGTTCTACATTCAGACTCTATCTCCCTGAAAACATTGCCTATGGTGCAAATGGCGCAGGAGATGTAGTCCAGCCGTTCTCAACCCTCATCTTTGACGTGGAACTTCTTGACATAATAAGGTAAGTCAGACAGGCTCAGAAAAAATCAACAGGACATGGCATTTGAAATTACCGGAAAAATAATCGATATATCACCCGCAAATCAGATAAGTGACAAATTCCGGAAACGTGAATTTGTTATCGAAAGAAAAGAAACAGGCGGTTCAGCTCTCTTTATCGACTATATTAAGTTCCAGCTTGTACAGGACAAATGCGACCTTATAGATGAATCATTTATGAATGAGGAAGTCAGGGTCCTGTTTAATATTAAGGGAAACAGATGGGAAAGGGACGGAAAAGTGAACTACTTTACCAATCTCGATGCCTGGAAAATCGAAAGGATCTCTTTACAAAGCGGGGATCCGGAACCGGAAAATCAACCACCACTGGAAGATATGCCACCCGAAATTGATGATCTGAGCGATCTGCCGTTCTAAAAAACCGAAAGACTGAAACATTATTTCAGTCTTTTTTTTTCATATATTAAAAGCAGTTTTTTAACATACAAGAGTTCGTTAAATTTTTGAATTCATTGATTCCTGCCAAATAAATATATTTGATTATAATGGTTTGTTAAAATATCGTTTACTTGGTAGTACATTGATGTTTGGTTATTTATAAAAATATAAGGAACTGTTAAACATAAATAATGAAATATTAAATTTTTATTGCATGATCCTGTTTTTTAAGACAAGCAAGGGCAAAATTATTGCTGCGGAGGTTTCGGAAAAACTCTCGGAAAATGATCTGGCAAAACTGAAATGGCTTTTCGGAAATGCTGAATTCACCGGACAAAAAAGTGTTGAGGGCCGTTTCCTGGGGCCCAGGAATGAACCGATCACACCCTGGAGTACCAATGCTGTGGAAATCACCGGTATTATGGGTATTAAAGGAATAAGGAGAATTGAGGAGTTCAGGCTTCTCACAGAAAGAACTGACTGGGACCCCATGTTTCAGTCAGTATATGATAATCCGGACCAGAATTTGTTTAATACGGAAAAAACCCGGGAGACAGTAAGGTTCATAGACAATATTCATGACTACAATATAGATGAAGGCCTGGCTTTAAGTGAAGAGGAGACCGGATACCTCGAAAAACTAAGTCAGAAAATCGGAAGATTACTGACAGACAGTGAAATCTTTGCATTCTCCCAGATCAATTCAGAACATTGCCGTCACAAAATTTTCAACGGTACATTTATAATCGATGGCAGGGAAATGGGAAATACACTCTTTCAGCTGATCAAACTGACAACAAAAACAAATCCCAACCGGGTTGTATCGGCTTATAAGGACAATTGCGCCTTTATTGAAGGACCTGTAATTGAGCAATTTGCCCCGAGAACACACGATAAGCCCGATTATTTCAGCATCAGAAGCTATCAGTCAGTACTGTCATTAAAAGCAGAGACACATAATTTTCCGACAACGGTTGAGCCCTGCAACGGAGGATCAACAGGAACGGGTGGCGAGATACGGGACCGTATGGCAGGGGGAAGAGGTGCATTTCCGATAGCCGGAACTGCTGTTATTATGACATCATATCCAAGGATTGATGACAGAAGCCGCCCGTGGGAAAAAAAAATAAAGGCACGTCCGTGGCTGTATCAGACTCCCGCAGATATACTGATCAGGGCATCCAACGGAGCCGGTAATTACGGAAACAAATTCGGTCAGCCTCTTATCTGCGGTTCAGTGCTGACTTTCGAACATTCAGAAAATCTCAGGCAATATGGTTATGATAAAGTGATTATGCTTGCGGGCGGAATAGGTATCGGCAAAAAAGCCGGCAGCCTGAAGGGTAGTCCTTCAAAAGGTGACCTTATCATACTCCTCGGAGGAGATAATTACAGGATCGGAATGGGTGGAGGCGCAGGATCTTCTGTAGACACAGGCAAATATGACAACTCCGGTGTGCTGAATGCCGTACAGCGTGCCAATCCCGAAATGCAGAAAAGAGTTTACAATGCGATCAGGGCGCTGACTGAAATGGACAATAATCCGGTTATTTCCATTCATGACCACGGCGCCGGAGGTCATCTCAACTGTCTGTCAGAGCTGGTGGAAGATACAGGAGGAATTATTGACACAGGAAAGCTGCCTGTCGGTGATCCGACTCTCTCTGAAAAGGAGATTATTGGAAATGAATCACAGGAACGAATGGCCCTTGTGCTGAAAAGCAGATCTTTTGAAACACTTCGCAATATTGCTGAAAGAGAAAGAGCTCCGGTTTATATTATAGGTGAAATAACCGACGATCAACAACTTACCTTCATTAACAAGCTTACCGGCGAAAAACCTGTGGACCTGAAAATTGATTGGCTCCTGGAGAGTCCGCTAAAAACTATTATGGAGGACAATACAGAAAACTTATCTTTTGAAAAAGTCATCTATGACGGAGAAAAACTGAGGGAATATCTTGGCATGGTACTGAGTATTGAAGAAGTTGCCTGCAAGGACTGGCTCACAAATAAAGTTGACAGATCGGTTACAGGTCTGATAGCAAGGCAGCAATGCGCAGGTCCCCTTCAGTTACCGCTAAACGATCTTGGAGCCATTTCGCTTGACTACACCGGAAAATCAGGGATGGCAGTTTCAATCGGACATGCTCCCGGAGCAGGACTCATAGATCCGGAAGCAGGGTCAGTCCTTTCTGTTGCCGAAGCACTTACCAATATAATCTGGGCTCCCCTCGTTAACGGGCTGAAAAGTGTTTCACTTTCTGCAAACTGGATGTGGCCTTCCGGAAACAAAGGTGAAGATGCAAGGCTCTATAAGGCCGTAAAAGCTGTAAGTGACTTTGCAATATCGCTGGGGATCAATATTCCCACAGGCAAGGACAGTCTTTCAATGACCCAGAAATACACTGACCGCGTGGTATATTCACCGGGAACAGTGATAATCACGGCAACGGGAGAAGTGAAAAATAAAAACAGTATTACCGGACCTGTTGTGTTGAACGATCCCTATACCAGCCTGCTTTATCTGGATATGAGCCGCGATTCATTAAAAACCGGGGGAAGCAGTTTTGCACAGGTCCTGAACATGATTGGCGACGAAACTCCCACAGTGAAGGATGCAGAGTATTTTGCTATGGTATTCAATACGATTCAGGATCTGATAATGAATGACCTGATCATTTCAGGACATGACATCTCAGCCGGAGGAATAATCACAACTCTTCTTGAAATGTGTTTCTCAAATGATGAAGGAGGACTGCTTGTTGATCTTTCTGCAATACATGAACCTGATACGGTAAAACTTCTTTTCAGCCAGAATCCGGGAATAGTCATTCAGGTCAGGGACGTAAACGAGGTGTCAGACATTCTGTCTGAAAACGGTATTTCATATTTCGAAATAGGGCATCCGGTCAGTGAAAGAACATTGTCACTCACCAACGGCAGCTTTTCTGAAACATTCGGAATTGATGAATTGCGCGACATCTGGTTCAGGACTTCCTATCTTTTGGACAGCCGTCAGACTGATCCTGATCTGGCACGGGAAAGATTTCTCAACTACTCCGGCCATGTACTGCGGTACAATCTGAACGGGTTCAGGGGAACTTACAGGTCGCTTGGCATCTCACCTTTACGAAGGAAAAAAAGCGGCATCAGGGCGGCTGTCATAAGAGAGAAAGGCACTAATGGCGACAGGGAAATGGCTTATGCACTTTATCTTGCAGGCTTTGACGTCAGGGATGTTCACATGACAGATCTCACAGAGGGAAGGGAAACACTTAAGGATATAAACATGCTGGTTTTTGCCGGCGGTTCTACCAACTCGGATGTATTCGGAGCAGCAAAGGGCTGGGCGGGTGCTTTCAGATACAACAGAAAAGCCGCACAATCCCTCGGAAACTACTATAAAAGGGAAGATACATTGTCACTCGGCGTGTGCAACGGCTGCCAGCTGATGGCAGAACTGGGACTGATATATCCTGAACACGAGAACGGACCCCGTCTGCTGAATAATAAATCCGGAAAATTCGAAGCTGCATTCCTCGGGGTACATATCACCGCAAATAATTCCGTCATGCTTGGCGACATGGAGGGAATGGAACTCGGGATATGGATGGCTAACGGTGAGGGACGCTTTGATTTACCCCTTGACGAGGAAAAATATGTGATCCCGGTAAAATATTCCTATAATACTTATCCCGGCAACCCCAGCGGATCAGATTATAACGCTGCCGCACTCTGCTCCGTTGACGGCAGACACCTTGCCATGATGCTTCATCCGGAGAGGTCAATATTCCCCTGGCAATGTGCATATTATCCTGCTGACAAAAAACACGGGGAGGTCACCCCATGGATAAAGGCATTTGTAAATGCCAGAAAATGGATTGAATCGGCATTCCGTAAGCACAGGTAAAAAAAGGGCTGCAAATCGCAGCCCCTCATCAGTAAAAACACCTTTTATCTTTTGACAGGTGTGAATGAGACCGAGAGGAGCTTGGACAAGTCCTCGCCGGAAACATCTCCATTAAATTTTTCCTTCGGCAGAATCTGTTCGCTTATCACCTGTATCTGAAATTCACCTGTGTCCTTTATATACATTGAACCTATAAATGAATCTGCTCTGTAATACGGATATGCCACATCTTCCGAATTCCTGAAAATCCTGTCGCATTCCGGCAGTCCTTCAATCCGGGTATCCTGAACACTTATCAGAACCTTATTCTTGTAATTAAGGTCGGTAGTGTCCATGGTTGCACTTGACAACCAGACATTGTACCGTCCGGATCTGGAAACCACCACATCCCATTCAGCAGTATTTTCATATGGATTTGTCAAATCACTGTAACAATCCGCCTTGTCAAGATGCAGTGAAATGGTTCCGTCAGGTTGCTGCAATATCTTATTCATACTGAGATCATTGACAGAAACTACTTTTTTACCTGAACTGTTGCATGAAGCGACGATACTGAATACCAATACTGTCGCCATTAAGTAATAAAATCCTCTTCTCATTTTAAATGTTGAAAAAATCAGTCTGCAAATAAAACGTAACAAAAATCATTCCATTGTGCAGGAATAATATTTATTGAAAAACATTTTACCGGTCTGAAATGTTCAAAAATGGTGACAGGAGATGAATATCAGGCGAATATCCATTCATATAATTTTTGCAGTTTCTCTGCGTTTTGGTATTTCCCTTCCCTCACTGTCAGCAAGCGGAGCGGGCAGGGAAAGAGCTTCTGCAACAATTTCGGCAATATCTGCAACAGCTGTTTCACTTACTCCTGCAAATGTTTTCTTACAAAGCGGACAGGCCGTAGCAAGAATATCCGGATTTGTTTTTGTAAGTTCACACGCTGCATCAAAGGCTATTTTATATTTTTGCTCATGGCTTATTCTCGTATTTGCAAGACTGCCGCCACAGCAAAGAGAGTTTTGATCATCAAATCCGGTTTTCTGCAAACGTGCAACATGCATTAGAACAAGTTTTGGATCATCATAAATGCCTGATCTTCTTCCCAGTTCACATGGCGAGTGATAAGTCACTGTTTTCCTCAGAAAATCGAGTCTGATTGATCCCCTCTGTATCAGTCTCCGGATAAACTGGGTGTGATGCAATACTTCCACGTTAAGGTAATAACTCTCTCTGAACACCTTATAGCATATGGGGCAGGAAGTGACAAGGGTTGTTGCACCCGATTTCCAGATAGCCTGTGAATTATAGTTAATAAGTTCCCGGGCTTCCTTATCCTGGCCTGCAAGCATCAGAGGGCGGCCACAGCAAACGCCTCCGTCCCTGTCAATGAAATCATATTTCAGTCCGGAAGCATCAAGTATTTTAACCATTGCATTTTTAATTGCAGGTGTAAGATGGGTCATGCAGCCTGCATAATAAATGACATCGGCTTTCGATACTTCTGCTTCAGGCAGCCAGCTGTACGACGGCTCATGGCTTTGCTTTGCGGGAACAACGGGGTGACGCTCAGGGAAGTATTTTTTCCAGACAGTACTTTTTTCTTTTGATTTACTTTCCTCTGATCTTCTGGCAATCATTCTGACAGGTGTCAGTTCTATTCCCACCGGACACTTTACATCACAACGACCGCACATAAGACAGTTGTCTGCTATATCACGCACGTCCTCCTCATTCCTGAGTCCCCTGAGAAGATAAACCGACTGGATATTTGTTATTGATGCGGAGAAATTAAGCTGGCATGCATCAATACAGATTCCGCATGAGGAACATGAATAGATCTGTATTTCCATAAATGCCCCCGGCTGATCACCGGTCCTGATCCCGGAATTCCTGGCAAAGATCAGAAATAACTCAGTGGGAATATGCATATACCGTGTAAGCGGAAGCAGAACGAAAAAAGTGCCGAGAGATATTGAATAAAGCCACCAGAAAGGATAGGCCATTTCAATTGCCGGAAGAAATGAAGCCAGGAAAGATCCCAGTGAGCCTGTAAGAAAGCTTCCGCTGCCATATGCTCCGCTCGTAAAACTTTCTGCCAGAAGCCGGCTCGGAAAAATCATCCACAATGAAGTCAGGGCTATCTTGTCAAGAGCCTTCAGCTTTGTCGTTTTCCTCATTCCGACCACCCGCGAATAAAATCTTTTTATTATAGCCAGCAACAGCCCCGTGAGAATAAAGGCCAGGATCAGATCCATCAGAAATGTATAGGCTGCTTCTATCCCCGTCGTTCCGTGTACCGGATTGAAGAATTTGAAAAATATAGCCTTATAAGGTGAATTAAGGTGTGAGTCACCGAAAATATCAGCTTCGATTGTTCCGAACAAGATAAGCAGAAACCACCCGAATGCCAGGCTCATATGCATATATCCCAACCAGAAGTTTCTTCTGAAGATCTTCCTGTGAATAAGACTTTCAAGGAATATTTCCTTAATACTTTGTCCGAATGCCCGTCCGAAAAATCCTCGCTGCAGCCTCAGCTTGTCCGGGCGCGAAAGAGCCCTGAACCAGATTATACTTCGGACAACGGCATAAATCAGTATGAAATAAAGACCAATATTAAACGGTATGACAAAAGGATCAAACTTCATTTTCCATTAGTTTTCTGAAAGCTTCCCTTGCAAGCAGAATCACATTTCTGGTATTCACCCCACGCGGACATACAAGTATACATTTACCGCACAGCATACACTTACCAATCTGTTCCCTTGCAATTTCATTTTCACCGCGTTTAATCAATATCTGGAGTTCCCTGAGACTGAACCTGGTAAAATTTCCTGTGGTACAGGTAGCAGAACAACATCCACATTCAATACATATTCTGAAACTGGGTTCCCTTTCAGCAATATATTCAGCAATGCTCTTGTCATTTGCTTCATAATTGATGTGTCTTTCCTTCAGTACTGAAAATCCAAAATCCCCCATATCAGACATAAACATTTCTGAAATAATCAATTACATCAGCCACAGCCGCCCTGGCATGAGATATTGTTTCGGTAATATTCATAGGTGCAGTACAGGCTCCGGCATAAAAAACCCCGTCTATATTGCTCTTATTGCTTCCGAAATGATGATCAGCAGGGGCAAAAAACCGGTTTTCCCCGGTTTGAAGATCTGATGATTTTGCCAGTTTCATTCCCCATTCCGACATTTCCATTCCTGCCATGAGAACCAGCATGTCCAGTTCCATCCTCAGAGGTCGTCCGGCAAGAGTGTCCTCAACTTTTACAATAAGACGGGTATCAATGTTTTCCGATACTTCCGACACTTTGCCTCTAATGTAAATTATTCCGTACTTTTCCTGCGATTCCTTGTAAAGTTCCTCATACAAAGCCCCTCCCATTCTCATATCCATATAAAAGCAAAAGACACGCGCATTCTCAATATGTTTTTTTATTTCCATTGCCTGCTTGACAGCCGTTACACAGCATAGCTTGGAACAATACAGATTGTTTACCTTTGAATCGCGCGATCCCACACAATGGACAAACCCTATTCTCAGAGGTGTTTCTCCGTCATGTCTTTTTATTGAATCCTTACGAAACATGGTTTCAAGATCGGCTGAGTTTATCACATTATCATAAATACCATATCCGTATTCTTCCTTTCTCCGGCTTTCAAAAAGATCAAATCCTGTTGCAAGGACGACTGCATCCGAATTGATTCTCTCTCCCCTGTTTGTTTTTATGATAATTGATTTTCCGTTTTTTTCCAGTGATTCGGCAATGACGCCCGTGCGCAGAGTAATATTCCTGTGATCTGACTGCTTAACAAGATATTTAAGAACCTCGTCACTGTTTTTGATATCAGGAAACAGATGGTACCAGTTCTTTACATGTCCGCCCGTTACGGATTCCCTTTCAAGAAGGGTAACGATACAACCAGCCCTGGCAAGCTGTCCTGCAGCCTCCAGTCCGGCAGCCCCGCCTCCTATAACAACAACTTCTTTTTTGTCAGCTTTAAGCATTGATCAGATTCTGAGGGACAGGCATCTGCCTGCCATCTTTCGTTTTAAATTTGTCCGATGGATCATATTCAATTCCAAGCTTTCTCAGCAAAGGCTCTGACTGAACCATGTGATACTGCAAACCGAGGTCCCAGGGATTGTATCCCATCACCAGGCCTGCCAGCTCTTCATAGGTAAGAACCGGTATTGATGTACCATTGTCACCATATACAGTGCCTTCCATTTCCCTGATTGTATATTGCCATTTATCCATGAACATCGTGCATCCCGGACAATTGGTAAGAACCAGGTCGGGCTTATATGGTTTCATAGAACTGAATTTCTTTGCAGTGTTTGACAGAGAATAACCCCTGTTTGCCTGTACCAGGTATTGTCTGAAACCAAATCCGCAGCAATGCCTCCTTTCCGGATAATCAATAACTTTTCCGCCCCAGGCTTCAATCATGCCGCCAAGAACATTGGGAAATTCAGCACCACCAACACCATATTTCGGGAACATTTTTGAATAGTGACAGCCAATATGCTCAACAACATTGAGAGGCTCCCCTGTTTCATGGTTAACGAGCCTGTATTTTGCATTCTCCGCAATCTCATTGCGAAATTTGTAAATGATATCACTTGTATGGGTCATGCTTTCCGGAAGATCAAACTCCCTGCCCGTGGCTTTGTAAAGATATTCACGTGTTTTCTCCAGTTCTTCCGGGAAATGCTTCCAGGTTTCAAATATTTCCGTATAAATACCGAATGATGTTACACATGAAATAACAATATCTTTGTATCCTGCCTCCTTCATAAGTGAGTAATGCCGTGCAATGACCGTCATTATTGTTGAAAGGGGAACAACATCTGAATGATATCCGATACCGGTACATGTGGTATGGGAAGGATTTTCATATATATCCTTTCCGAGAACATCACCCAGCAAATGCAGAAAAAACTGCTCAGAGCCAGGAAAGAAGCTTTGCCTTATGCAGGATCTTACATAAAAATAATGATCATCTGCTATCTCTTTCTGATATTCGGACCAGATTCTTTTTTTACCATCCAGTTTCATTTTTCCGGGTTTATAAGTTTAAGCATGATGGTCTTTTTTATTTGCGGTAAACACCTCAATAAAATACTCATTATCAATACCTTTATCATCAAACTGAAGTCCCATGTCAGCTGCCTTCTTCCTGGAATGCTTTTCTATGTCATCAAAGAGCTCAGTGCCTCCGGAAACTTCAAAAATTCTTATCAGCTCCTCTTTTGCATCTTCGGGAATTCTCCTCAGGGGTCCGGCTCCCAGCTCATCAAAGTGACCTCCTCCGAGACGTTCATAAACATCAGGGGCATTTTGAATGATATATTTCCAGATTGGTCCCTGCTCAGGATGCATTTCAGGACTAACAGCATAGGATGCAACACAATAACCGTATTTGAAAATATTTTCCCCCACGGTTCTTTTTATAGCAAACTGCTGACGGCCTTTTTCGGATTCGGTAAAAAATCCGAGTTTCATAGACAATGTTCTCAGTGCCATTATAACAAAAGCCGGAACATTGCCCCTGGGGCACCTGGTTTTGCATGACATACACTGTCCGCAATACCAGATGGTTTCAGATTTCATGAGTTTCTCAATCTCGTCATTGTTTTTTGTCTGGACCAGATTAACTATTTTCCTCGGATCATAGTCATAAAATTCAGCAGCCGGACAGATTGCCGTACAGACTCCGCAATTGATACAGGCATTGAGTCCGTCTCTGAACCTTACATCCTCCATGAGCATTTCATAATAATCTTCCATCACTGTTTCTCATTTTTGAAATACTTATAGCAAAAGTATTGCTATACCCGAAAAGAGGTAAGAGGCTTAAAGCCTATTTTAAGGGGTATTTATACGTATAAGCAGGAAAAACAGGCGAAAGGATCAATCTTCTGATACAATTTTTCCTCCGTTCAGGACTATCTGTTTCTGAACATATTTAGAAGCAAGGGGATTATGTGAGACAAGCAGGATTGTACCGCCTTCCCTGTGAAAATCATCTATCAACGACATCAGTATTTCACTGTTCGCAGGATCAAGATTGCCTGTGGGTTCATCGGCCAGCAATATAGCAGGGCGGGTAATTATTGCCCTTAAAAAGGCGGTTCTTTGTTTTTCGCCCACGCTAAGCTCTGAAGGCAGCTTATTCCTCAGGGGTGTAAGGAAACATTTTTCCAGATAGCTGTCTATATTCTCATGCTGGGATTTTTCATAGCATGCCATTTTTATATTTTCTGTCACTGACAAAAAAGGCATAAGATGAAATTGCTGAAAAACAAAGCCCACATGTTTCCGCCGGTAATCATTCTTTAACTTATTCTTAAGGGTGGAAATATTTTCTCCCTCATAGGTCATTTTCCCGGAATCAGGATGTATCATCCCCCCCGCTACATACAAAAGGGTTGACTTTCCCGCACCGCTCGGTCCGGTAACCAGGAGATAATCCCCCTTGTTCACCTTCAGACTTACATTATCCAACGCAGTAAAAACTTCGGAACCTTTATGGTAGTGAATAGTAATATTTTTCAGTTCAAGCATAAATATGAAATTTATTTTATATCCGGTTCATTCCTCGCTCAAGGTTCTGGCAGCATCAATCTGTGTGGCTCTCAGTGCAGGTATCCAGCTCGCCAGCATCCAGAGAACAGGGAAAATGATCAATGTGACGATAAACAGACTCCAGATCGGTTTAATAGCGTTGAAGGTAAAGAGGAATATCTCTTTACCAAAATATCTGGCTATCCATGTGCCAATGAAGAATCCGGCCACTCCTCCTGCCAGACCAAGTATAAATGCCTTTGCCAGAAAGAGAAACAATATTGTTGTGTTTCCTCTTCCCATAGCCTTCAGCAATCCTATTTCACGATTCCTCACTGTTACGTTCTGGAAAAAGAGAAGGCTGGTTATTAACAGGCATGTCAGAATGATAAAGGGAATTATGAATGATCCGTATTTATTCATCATCAGACGCTGATTTTCCCTTGCATCAGCAATATTGCTTATTTCAGCAACCTCCAGATCTGGAAATAATTCCTGCACCTGTTTACGGGCATTTTTAATCCTCCCGTCATGACAAATGCATCCCAGGGCTTCAATCCTGTTTATTTTACCTTCCATATCCAGAATAGTCTGAAGATCATGAAGATTAAAAGCCACGCCCTGATCCAGCATCCCCCTGCCTTCCCCGAGCCGTCTGGCTACTTCAAAGCTGTACTGCCTGCCATCTTTACCTGTAATGGTAAATGGAGTGTTTTCCGGGATGTTTCGTGAAAGAAGGGAGCCTGTATGAACGGTGCCCTTTACAACATCGGTCCCCATAATTTCCTGTTTCGGAAGAAATCTCTGCATCGCCTCATCCTTGTATCCGACAAGCAATATCTGATGGGATGAACCGTTCGGATCCTTCCAGTCATTGTATTTCACCTGGAGAATGCCCGTAAGATGACGTACGGCATCGAAAGTTCTTGAATTGGCCAGAACCGTCACATAATCCTCGGGGAAAACCGGAGTATCATTAACTGAATAAAAATCAATCAGATTGGTTCCCTTCGGAAATATGTAAAGATTAAGGCCCTGTTCCCTCATTATTTTACGGGTTTCATTTTCGCTTGCCTTGCTCAGGGTATAAATTGCGACAGAAACGGTACTGGCAATTATAACTGTCAGCAGGATAACCAGGGTACTTCCCCTGCGATACAAAAGTTCTTTGATGATCAGTCTTAATGAATTCATTATATGGCATTAAATTCCTTCAATATTTATTTCTTTTTATTTCTTAATACGTATACAGTTAAAACAGCTACAACAAGTATTATTATCGCCCCTGTCACCATAAAAGACAGGATCAGAGATCTGTCCTCCTTCATTTCAAGTATCTCCGGCTGATACTGGTTCAGACCATCTCTCTGATCGGTCAGCCACCTCGGCAATGGTCTGTCATCAAGAGATTTGTATTCAAGCGTATCCTGCCCCATCAGTGATGCAGTAAGGCAGGGTTTTCGTCCAGAATCCTGTTAACCAGAGCCGGAAGCGGGTTTTCCCAGTTATTTGTAAACAGAATATCTGTTCCCGGAAGATTGTCTTTAATGAGGCAACTGCAGTCAGCAGTCAGGAAATCGATCATCAGGTTTATATTTTCTGCAGAAATACCTTTTGCCAGAAGGGGTTCAAGTGCCTTGAACCTGGCAAAAATCCCGAACAGCATCGGTTCATTTATCTCTTTCAGATCACTTTCCACATTGAGGAGCATTGAGACAAAATGTTTTTCATCCGGGCTGTTCCGGTCAAGTTCCGTTACGGATACCACTTCCCTGTACGGAGAGACTGCCACCGTTCTCTTTATTATTTCAAGAGCGGAATCATCCTTTTCCGGATTTCCGGTTTTAAGATAAAGCATTATACACAGCATTCCCGACATCAGTTCAGAAGCAATCTTTTCCCTGAGTGGTGAAACGGAAAGATTTTTAAGCTCCGTATAACTATTGTAAGTTGAAAAAAGCCTGTTCCTGTAAATGAGAGCATAATAGGGCTTCCCGATATCTTTTCTCAATACTGTCCGGAATTGAATATTGGCAGAACTTATCTCCCTGCCTATTTCTTCATTTTGTTTTTTAACTACCTCAACAACAGGATCTTTATGATAATAGGCAAGAATATAGTTATTCGCTTCGCTGTTAAGCAGCACCCATTCGGATACTTTAGTGGTACATGCCATACTAAGTATTCCGGCTAATATCAGTATTCTGAGATGAGCAGCTTTCATCTGTCTGTAATTTAATTTTATTCAATATTTCCAGGCCATGCTTTCCTCAATCATTTCCAAACCCGAAATGATTGTATTTCCTGCAACCGGTATCAGATCAATACGCAGGGACGTACCGGCTTTTATTCCCGAAAATGATTTTATTATTTCCCTGGCTGGTTTCCCTGCCTCAGAAACAATATCAAAATTCTGCATCACTTCCTCACCCTGTATCCTGACATTCAGTAAGCGTTCCCCCGGTATTTTGTCCTCAAGTTCTGAAAAATACAAATTCACCGTATAATAGCTTTCAGCAGTATCGTCGTCATTTGCTATGGTTAATTCGAGGGATCTGACCCCGCACAACGCACTTGCACTTATCCATGGGGTACTGCGTGACACAACGGATATCGGCTCGCGGCGTATTCTGTAATAATCCAGGGTATCCATCGTAACGGGTATTCCAGGATCGGAACCTGAAACGAAGGGATACTCCATCCACAGTGTATTATTCTCAGAGGTTCTGTCTCCGGGAGCATTGAGATTCAGTCCGAACTGCCTTATTCTCTTACCGTCCCATTTATAATTGCTGTTTGTCCAGTATGTCATCCAGGGCATATAAACCAGTGCCAGGGATGTCTGGTTCTGATACGGACACTGGCAGGTTCTGGTAAAATCGGGTGAATTGAGAACACCGTCGGCGGCAATCAGATTTGTGGAACAGCCTGCTTTCCACCCTCCAAGGCTTCCGGTTCCTTCGAATACGTCAAGATTCACGAATCCGGCTGAAGCTGAGCGAAAGGTCAGTAAATGTTCACTTGCCGCAACAATACCGCATCCGTATTCACGCTTGAAATTCCATTTGAGGTCCTCCCCTGTGAGCGGATCCTTCTCAAGAAGCGGTTCACCCGTAAGAAGATGAAAGCCTTCACCGTTCGTGTAGATCTTGTCATTATGTATTATTGGAGGATTGGCATATTTCAGTTCTTTATCCCATATCTTCTCCCTTGTCCGGATATTGTATGTTATCATCCGGTTTCCCTCTTCTCCGTGAAGCATATCCCTTGAAGGGCGTGTTGCCTGAAGCAGAAGATTGTATTCAGAGGAATACCCCAGCCATGTTCCGAAGACATCCTCAGTGACCTCGTTCAGTATTCGTCCGTTTCTGATATCAACATAAAGCAGCCTTGATCCTTCAGGAGGCGACTCACCCCTCCTCTTCAGCTTCGTTTCAAGGTATTGGGGAAGTTTGTCCAGACAGAAAAGAATATCATCTCCGGCAATTACCGAATTATGAATAAATCCGTGATTGCTTTCCATGCTCCAGATTTTTTTACCCGTAAACCTGTTCACAACGACAAGCTCATTGCTGGCAGTAAGATTATAATCAGTGAATTTAGGATTCCTGATTCTCATTGAATCACTTTCCAGACCTGTGTATTCGGAAAAATTTTTACCCAGTATGAGCAGATCTTCATATACCCCTATATATCCCAGCTCCTTGGTGTCTTCATCGCCGGTAGTGAAGGATTTTACCAGATCCCCGGTTTTAATATCTACAAAATGACAGCTATCTCCTTCAATTACATAAACATATTCCTTTGTGGCAATAAAATTCGTACCCCGGGCGTTTGATCCGGGCAGATGCACCTGATTGTATTTTGGATCAAGCGGATTCTCCTCATCATAACTCTCGTCATAATAAACCAGCCAGAAATCATCCTTCAGATTTCTGAAATTTCTTTTCCAGAGGACTCTGCCCGTATAAACGTCACGGGCACTGATGCCGTTGAGGCTCTCTATTATAAGACGCCCGTCAACTATCTGTTCCCCGGGTCCGTGACCGTGCCTGGGCAAAACATCCATGTTTGAGTTGCCTCCAAACCATAATATTCCCAGAGGAGCCCTCACCAGCCTGTCATCCGACTTTACCGTATTGGCAATATCGCCATAATTATGTGTCCAGGCCGATGAGCCCTCAAGAGACCCTTCCCTGGTTATCATGGAAAAAAGTCTTCCTGATTGTATCACTGCCCCATAGAGACCAAGGCTGCGGAATGATCTTTCCAGCTCCTCCCTTTCCGCCCTGCCGGTTCTGACAAGAATTTTCCCTCCATAGGGACGGGTTGACTCAAATATCATTTCCAGGAATTCACTGTCAAAGTCCAGGTTTTCATTAATAATCGTAAGTGAAGAAAAATATTTCGGAAGAACGGGATTTGGCTTTTCATATTCAAGAAACATCAGACGATCCGCATGGATTCCAAGTTTATCATAATACTCCCTCAGGGCTGTCACCTTCAGCAGATCTTTTTCATAAACCACTATTCTCAGGGCCGTTTCTTTCATCAGTCCGGATAACAGTTTTATATCGGAACCGAAAACCAGCGCATAGCCTTCATTGATTCCTGCAGAACCGATTAAACGCTGAATTTTTCCTGATGCTTTCTGAAGTCCGGCTGCCGGCTTTTCATGTACGGTGATCCTGTCAGCCGGTTTATCCCCAAAAGCCATTATTGTGCCATCATTTGCAACAGCGATAAGCTTGCCGTTGGAAGCCACCAGCCGGTCAATCACTTTTGCGGAGGGATACTTCCATATGAGTTCCGGTTTTTCAGTACCGGAAAGCCTCAGGGCATATATTCCCGAACTGTCCGCAGCATAAAGGCAGTTGCCCGCCTTTATCAGATCTGTCCTTGAAGGGTTGTCAATACTCCAGAGAGTATCCAGTTTTTTTGACTCATCAAGGATTACACATGTAATGTCTTTCCCTGAAAAATAAATCTTATCTCCCTCAATCACCGGATATTCTCCGGCTACCGGAATCAGCTTCCTGCCGTTTTCGGAATCATACATACCGGTAAGTCTTTCCCGGTGATGATTGAAAAACACCCTGTCATTTGCACAGGTAAAAGCTCCGCCTGTCTTGCCGCTGGGTGCAAGCTGATAATAAAGTTTTTCACCGGTTGCAGCATCAAAACCCGCAGGTACTGATCTGCCTCCTGCAACAAGAAGCTTGTCACCGCTTATTGTAAAGCATCCCTGTGGTGCAACATCAGCAAAGGCAGGCGAATTATGAGGCTGAAGAATATAATTACTGCCGGTGCCTTCATTTTTCCAGATTATTTCACCATCATCCGTATTAATTGCATAAATAAATGTTCCCATCAGGGGAAAAATGCTTGAAGCCGTATATATTATATCATCCTTTATTACAATTCCTCCCCTTGCCGGCCACATGGAGATAAAGCGTTTATTGCCCAAAAGTTTGTCTGATGCCGGCGCAAGCATTTTTTTCCATAAAAGCATGCCGGAGCCTGCGCTGAGACAATACAAACATCCGTCATCCGAAGTGAAAAAAATTCTCCCTTTGTTGTAGGCAAGCGGCAAACGGACCGGGCCATCAGTAAAAAAATGCCATAATTCCTTCCCTGTACCGAGGTCCAAAGCCGAAACCTTATCCTGGTCGTTGAAACCGATGAATAATTTATTTTCTGCCACTATCGGCTCAAAAATCCTGTCGTATTGCATCAGATTCTGATTCAGGGGATCGTCCCATACAGGCTCCCTGGCAGAATATTTTACCTGCCACTGAAGGAACAGGTTATCGGCCAGCTGCTCGGGAGTGGAAGCAGAACGGTTATGATCAAACCTCCACATTGGCCAGTCATGATATCCTGAACCTGACAAGGCGGAAACAAACAGGGAAAAAAAGATTGCGATCAGTCCCATACTGAATGTCTGGTATTAAAAAATCATTTGTTTCAACTCAAACAATAAAATTTCAGATAAGGTAAAAATAATCATCCTTTTCACAAAAAGGAACTATTCATGCTGAAAATGATAATCAGGGACATTTGATTTAACTAAATTTAACTATCTTAAAAAGTTCATTTGGTTTAATTTGTATTACTGATTTAATCATTTATTTAAAACAATTATCATGCGCACCCCAGGACTGTTTCCAGGATTATTTTGCTTTTTTTTCTTTTTTCTTCCAGCTTTTTATGCTTTTGGCCAGGATCCGGAAAGCGCCATACTACTGCCCGGAACCTATGAAATAGATACTATTACCATACGCGCCAGGATAAGGCTCGTTGACCCCGTGGCAAAACCCTATACAGAGACTGTTTCACTTTTCCCGACAATCAGTACTGTACGCCATTCCGACATACGCAACCAGGGGGCCAGAACACTTATTGATGCTGTAAACTTTATTCCGGGTGGTTTCACTGAAACCAGGGGAAGGCAGGTAAAGCAGTTTTTTTCGGTAAGAGGCCAGAAATATCCCTATCCTGATTATGCAATTAACGGAGTATGGCAGAAGGAATTTGAAGAGCTTCCCTATTTCCTTTCAGCATCCGAAATCCAGGAAGTTGAAGTAATCAGATCCAGTGCTGCATTGCTTACGGGCCTGTCCGGACTTGCGGGATTTATTAATATAAAGACCCGCGAATATGAAAAGTTTGAAACAACTTTGGATTTGGAATATGGCACTTTCAATTCCCTTCATTCCCATGTTTCGACAGGAAACAAGATAGGAAATTTCAGCTATGCAGCAGGTCTTGGATTTGACAGAACCAGCGGTCCGGAAGGCAGGCACGCGAAAGAATCCATGACCGACCTGTACACAAGAATGAATTGGAAAATCACGGACAAGCTGGGATTGAATGCGAGTCTTTTTTACCTGAACGGAGAGAGACAAATGGCCATTGCACTGCCTCCGGCTGAAGACAGAGTTCAGAATATGATTCAGGGCTTTGATCCCTACAAGGCACTGCTGTCCAATGTAAAACTGACCTACAGGCCGGTTTCCGGACTGTCTTCCGAACTTCAGCTGTTTTATACCCGGCGTGCCCCGACCTTTTATGACAAAGTTGAAGAAACCACTGCCAGCGAAAAGGATTATGAATTCGGTCTGAATTTCATTCAGTCTGTAAAAATACTCCCCGACAACGTATTAAGATTCGGAGGTTTGTATAATCGCTGGATTGCTCCTTACGGAAAAAGGTTTTATATGGGTAAAAGATGTGATACTGAAACTTTCTCAGGCGTATTAACAGATGAACAGAGACTGGGGTCCGTAACCCTGGATGCCGGAATAAGAATTACCCGTACCTATCTCAACGATTACGGGGCATTCAATATTGAAGGTGGCGGAGGCCCTTTCAGACAAGTTGAACCTGTGACGGATGAATGGGAGCCGGCAATAGTCCAGGCAAGCTTTGGAATCACTTACAATGCCACTGAAAAATTTTCGGCATTTCTCAATTCCGCCGCAGGAAATATCAGGCCCAGAACAGGTACACTTCTGGATAACAATGAAATAGAGCCAGTCAGTGAACCCCTGAATGAAACCCGGTATAAAATTGATATAGGACTGCTGCATAATATCGGAGAAGACGGAAAGATGACACTCACCGCATTCGGTGTATACCAGAGGAACGGAATTGTCCTTAGCGGCACAACATACCTGGATCCGCAGACAAATATCCGCAGGGAACTTTATCATAATCGCAATCAGTATCAGAAAGGAATTGAATTTGAGATAACTGCACCCGTATTGTTCGGGATAATCAAGCCTTTTTTCAACTTCACAATAATGCAGTCAAAAATGGAAGAAGAAGATAAGATGGTTATTAACAAGGAACATCCCGTCTGGATATCCAATGCAGGAATTTATTCAGCCTGGAAAAATTTCGATCTCAATATCATGGGTAAATATGTATCTCCTTTTGAGAATGATCGTTTTGTAAGTGCTGGCGACGGTCCCCAGCCACTCGGGGATTTTCTTGTTCTTGACTGCAACGGTGGTTACACCACAAAATGGGATACACCGGTAAGATTCTTTGCCAGAATAAAAAATATGACAGACAGGAAATATTCCACTGTTAACGGTTATCCCGACTTTGGCCGGATGCTGTTCGGAGGAATTCAGATAAAATTCATGTCAAAAAACTAAAGGCAACAGAGTGAAATCCGGAAATCCGGAAATCAGAAATCCGAATCCTGAACTTATTTTATCACTCAGGCATTAAAAGGAATTTCCGTTAATAATAACTATTTTTATCACAGTATTCTGATTTAATGAAACGGATCATATAAAAACTCCCGCACACGCGGATGTGATCTTTATAATTTAATTACTGACAGATGAAAAGGAAAGTATTACTGGATAATCTGATCAGGGAATATCCTGAATTGTCGGAACTAAGGGATTCAATAGACAGGGCCTCCGGGATGATTATCAAATGTTACACGGCCGGCGGAAAATTACTGATATGCGGAAACGGGGGAAGCAGTTCCGATTCCGGTCATCTCACCGGTGAACTGATGAAAAGTTTTGAAAAAAAGAGGCCTCTTGATATTAGTTTTAAAGAAAGACTTGCCGATATATCTGCAAGCCGGGGCCAATACCTGGCAGAGAAACTTGAACACGGATTACCTGCAATTTCATTATCGGCTCATACTTCACTCATTACGGCAATCTGCAATGATATTGATCCTCAACTGATCTTTGCCCAGCAAATCATCGCCTATGGTGAGGGAAAAGATGTACTCCTTGCCATAAGTACTTCAGGAAATTCAAAAAATATAATTGATGCCTGCATAACTGCCAGAGCCATGAAAATCACGGTTGTCGGAATAACCGGGAGATCTGGCGGCGAAATGAAAGAATACTGTAATATCCTCATTAATGTTCCCCGCGAACAAACTGCTTCCGTACAGGAACTTCAGCTCCCGGTTTATCATGCGATCTGCAGAATTGTTGAGGAATATTTCTACGGAGAAGAAAAAAATTAACAGGGATCAGGGGATAAGGGAATTAGGGAATCAGTAATATTTTTGCAATTTCCGGATACATTATATTACCATGGACAATGAAATACTACAGGAAGTAATCACAAGGATAAAGGATGTCTGTATTGCAATAGTGGGTGATTTCTGCCTTGACGCTTACTGGTTCACTGATGATTCGAAAAGTGAAATCTCGATAGAAACCGGTGAACCAACAATTCCCGTGAGAGAACAGAAATATTCACTTGGCGGGGCAGGCAATGTTGCAAGCAATCTTGCAGCGATGCAGGTGAAAGACATAAGGGCTTTCGGTGTTATCGGCAACGATCCTTTCGGCGCGGAAATGGTCAGATTAATGAAACAGGCAGGTATCTCAACGGATAATCTTTTGATTCAGAATCAGAACTGGTCAACACATGTTTATATAAAACCCTATTCCGGCAACATTGAAAAAAGCCGGATCGATTTCGGCAATTTCAATAAACTTTCTGCTGAAACTGCTGATCTTCTGTTAAGCAATTTAAAAAATCAGACGGCGGAAACAGATCTTATTATAATCAATGAACAGGTCCTTTCGGGAATTCATACCGGGTATTTCAGGAAAAAACTCGCTGAACTGATTAATTTATTCCCCCAGAAAATTTTTATTGCCGACAGCAGGAATCACATTGATGATTACAAGGGAGCCTGGAGAAAAATGAATGATGTGGAAGCTTCCCGTCAATGCCGTATAGAAAGGAAGCCGGATGAAATGATTCCTCTTGCCGAAGCCAGAAACGCAGCTTTCATGCTTTTCGAAAGACACGGGAAACCACTTCTGATAACCCGGGGCAGCAGAGGTTCACTGGTTACAGATGAGCATGGCATAAAAGAGATTCCCGCATTGATGATACTGTCCCGTACAGACACCGTGGGTGCGGGAGACAGTTATCTTGCAGGTGCCGCATCTGCCCTGGCAGCCGGATATTCATCAGAAACTGCAGCCGAACTGGGAACCCTGGTTGCGGGTGTAACGGTCAGGAAGCTTTTCCAGACGGGTACAGCATCCCCGGAAGAAATACTTCAGGCAGGAGCTGATCCTGACTTCACCTGGCACCCCGATCTTGCCGGGGATATAAGTCAGGCAAAATATTACGGGGACACGGAACTGGAGATCATAAATAAATGGCCTGAAAAACCTGTGATCAGGCATGCTGTTTTCGATAACGACGGTACAGTGTCCACACTCCGTGAAGGCTGGGAACAACTAATGGCTCCTGTTATGATCAGGGCAATTCTGGGAAAGAAATATCCCGGAGCAGATGAGTCGCTGCTCAACAAGGTAAAATCCAGAGTCAGTCACTTCATTGACAACACAACAGGAATCCAGACCCTGATGCAGATGAAAATGTTTCTTGCCATAATCAGGGAATTCGGATTTGTCAGTGAAAAGGAGATGCTCGATGAATCCGGCTACAAGGAAATCTATAACAGCGAACTCCTCGCGATGGTTAAGGAACGTGAAAACAAGCTCCTGACAGGAGAGCTTAATGTTGAAGATTTTACCATCAAGAATGCAATACCTTTCCTTAGAAATCTTTACGACAGCGGAATCAAATTATACCTGGCAAGCGGCACAGATACGAATGATGTTCAGCATGAAGCTGAGGTTCTGGGTTACGATTACCTTTTTGAAGGAAGAATCTACGGGGCTGTCGGGGATATAAACAGGGAAGCAAAAAAAATGGTCCTTGACCGGATTCTTAACTCACTGGACAGATCAGATCCTGAATCCATTGTAACTTTTGGTGACGGACCCGTTGAGATACGGGAAACACAAAAAAGAGGAGGCCTTACAGTAGGGATAGCCAGTAACGAACTAAGACGCTATGGTCTTAATCATTCAAAGAGGACAAGACTGATCAGGGCAGGGGCTGATATTGTAATACCGGATTTTTCCCAGGCTGAATACTTGTCTGAGCTGTTAAACATCAGATAATATGACATTCAGAAAATTTAACAGGGATCTGCTCAATATCAGGAAATTGTCCGAGCGCAGTAATCAGATTATGATTGAAGATGCTGCAGTTCCTGTCTCGGCTCTGCCCTTTTCACTAAACAAAGAAAACAAGGATCTTATCCGGAAAACAGCCGGCAGAATCAGGATGGCCAGAGAGAAAAACAGTGCGGTAATTCTGGCTTTCGGAGCCCATACCATTAAAAACGGACTGGCGCCCGTACTTATCAGTCTCCTGGAAAAAGGGTGGATTACCCATCTTGCCACCAACGGTGCCGGCATTATCCATGACTGGGAATTTGCATACCAGGGCATGTCAAGTGAGGATGTCCGTGAAAATGTCAGTAACGGACAGTTCGGCATCTGGGAAGAAACGGGAAGGTATATCAATCTGGCACTTATCGCCGGTGCCTATGAAGGTTTTGGCTACGGTGAATCCGTGGGAAAAATGATATCACGCGACGGTATTGACATTCCTGATCCTGATCAGCTTTTAAAGGAAGTCCTGAAAAAATCCGGAACCGATCCCGCCAGGTCAGCAGCAGCCCTTGATTTTTATCATGCCATCGGGAAATCCGGGATCAGACCCGGCTTTCTGGGAATCTCCCATCCGTTCAGGAAATATTCCGTACAATCTGCTGCATTTGATCTGAAGGTACCCTTTACAGGCCATCCAATGATCGGTCATGATATAATTTACAATCATCCGCTGAACAGCGGTTCCGCCATAGGCCGCACGGCACTGACCGACTTTCTGTATTTTGCCGGCAGTGTAAACAACCTGGAAAACGGAGTATATCTCTCTGTCGGCTCAGCCGTCATGTCACCCATGATATTCGAAAAGGCGCTTTCCATGGCACAGAATCTGAAAATTCAGAATAACAGTCATATAGATAATCATTTCATATTGGTGGTGGATATTGCAAAGTCTGAATGGGACTGGTCGCGGAATGGCGAACCTTCCCGTGACAACCCTGCCTATTACCTGCGCTACTGTAAGACATTCAGCAGAATGGGCGGTGAGATGCATTACATGACAGCAAACAACAGGGACTTTCTGCTTGAACTGAATCATGAACTCCGGGATTGAGATCATTCAAACCCTGCCGGAACTTTCTGTTTTTCAACAGAATCAATGTTTCAATCACCATCAATATCTTCAGCATACTGCCGGAAGCGGCAAAATGCGGATTTATTTCTCCACCCTCTTTGCTGTCAAAGGTATTTCTCCCATGGAATATAATGCCTTACCTGTCATCCCTGATGCATCATCCATCTTCATCACAATAGGAACTATCTCTCCTTCAATATAAACAGAAAAAGTAAGAGAGTCGTTTTCATATTTTACATTCTCTCCTGTTATTTTATATTCACTCCCCGGAAATGTAATTACTGCAGAATATTTTTTGTCTGCAACTGTAATCTTTATCACCCCGGTTGAATATTCTGAAGGTGCATACGGAGCTTCATATTTCCAATCTCCTGCAGGATCCTTCCCGGCTTTCGAAGTCTGGGCAATAATTACCGGGAAGCTGAGCAGGGTCAGCAGAATTAAGGCAATAAGTTGTTTCATGATCTGGAATTTAATTTGATTTATAGTTAAAACCCGTGATTTCAAAATAAGCAAATTTTTGAATATGAGTACAAAACCATTCATCAAATATTTACAGCTTCTGTTCAGTTTCGCTCAGCAACATTGCTTGCGCAAGTATAAATATTGATAATGAGGTATTAATGTTTATTTTTACATAAACTATTTAAGCGGAATTTTATGACAGATCTGGAAAAATACTTCCTGCACTTCCGCAGGCATATTACAGGTATTGACAAAGAAACTGAAACGCCATACGGATCAAAGAAGCTTGTTTATGCCGACTGGATTGCCAGCGGCAGATTATACAATCCTATAGAAAAAAGGATCATGAACGATGTGGGTCCTCTTGTAGGAAATACTCATTCGGAATCATCCGCAACCGGGATTGCCATGACCAGTGCCTATCACTATGCACAGAAAATTGTAAAACAGCATGTAGGAGCCGGAAAGAATTATGTTCTCCTGTTTACGGGCACGGGAATGACATCGGCAATAGCAAAGCTTCAAAGAATACTCGGACTGAAGGTACCCGAACAGTCAATAAAATACTGTGCTTTCACATCGGGAAAATATCAGTCCTGCAAGGATGTCACCTCCGCGAACAGGCCTGTGGTTTTCCTGACACATACGGAACATCATTCAAATCACACATCATGGTTTGAAACATTTGCCGATCTGATTGTGCTTCAGCTTCATACGTAGAAATCAACATGCATCCGGAAGACAAAATGGAGGAGCTTGATGCAATCTTTTTTTCCCCGCATAAGTTTCTTGGCGGTCCGGGCAGTGCAGGTGTTCTTGTATTCAATAAAAAGCTTTACAAAAATCAGATACCGGACACGCCCGGTGGCGGAACAGTGAAATGGACAAACAGATGGGGTGCTTACAGCTATATCAGTGATATTGAAGTCAAGGAAGACGATGGTACTCCGGGTTTTTATCATTTTTTCAGTACCGGCACTTGAAATCAATACATAATGAACTACATTTGTATGCATTATCAATGTATGTCTACACACTGAGAACTGATGAAAAAGCTGATATTTATTCGTCATGCCAGAGCTGAAGAACAGGAATCCGGCATAACGGATTTTGAAAGGTCCCTCACTGTCAAGGGGAAAATGATATCACACGGAATGGCCCGGCGTTTCAGGGAAATAGAAAAGGATCCCGGCCTGTTCATCAGCAGCCCGGCATTCAGGGCTTTGGAAACAGCCCTTATATTTGCGGGAGAAGCAGAAATCAGACCTGAAGACATTAAAACCGACAGCAATCTCTATTTCAAAACTGACCTGAGGCATTTCCTGGAATTCGTAAAAACGATTCCGGAAGAAACAGATACCATCACACTGTTCGGGCATAATCCCTCTTTTACGGAAATTGCGGACAGACTATGCCGTGATGGCTGTGAATTCCTGACGAAAACAAGTATCGTTTGCATCTCATTTCCCGTCAAATCCTGGTCAGAGGTGAAAGTTGCCTCCGGCAAACAGGAATATTTTCTGAAACCTGTAAAAATAACATGACCAAAACCTACATCCCGAAGGAAATCAGCTGGCTGTCTTTCAATGAACGTGTCCTGCAGGAAGCAGAGAACAGCAGCATACCCCTTCTTGAAAGATTTAAATTCCTTGGTATATACTCCAACAATCTGGATGAATATTTCAGGGTAAGGGTTGCAACACTGAAAAAGCTGTCACGACTGGGAACCAAATCAAAGGAGATTCTCGGATACAGTCCGAAATCAACACTTAAAAAAATTCAGAAAATTGTTCTTGAACAAAACAGCAGATTTGAAAAAATTTACACCTCCCTTATCAAAGAACTATCCGAACACAATATCCATATAGTCAACGAGGGAGAACTGAACCAGGAACAGTCGGAATTCGTAAGGAATTTTTTCCTGACTGAAGTCAGGGCAAGGCTGATGCCCTTTCTTATTGAAAGTTATTCCGAACTTTCCAATCTTACCGATGATGCAATCTATATGGCCATTCAGCTTTGCAATACAAAAACTGCAAAAAAAAGATATGCCCTTCTCGAAATACCAACGGATGTCCTTCCGCGATTCATCGTTCTGCCGGAAAAGGGCGAAAATAAATTTGTTATTTACCTCGATGACATAATCCGGTTCGGACTAAAGGATATATTTTTCCTTTTCGATTTTGATGAATTCTCCGCATACACAATTAAGCTCACCAAGGATTCGGAGCTGGAGATAGCTGACGACATATCGGAAAGTTACATTGATAAGCTCTCCCGAAGCCTTCATCAGAGGAAATGGGGAACTCCGGTCCGTTTCATTCACGACAGGAATATTCCGGAAGATCTCCTGAAAATTCTTACCAAAAAACTTAAGCTTGGTCCCGATGATACTGTAATACCTGCTGACCGTTATAATAATTTCAAGGATTTCATGCATTTCCCGAATCCCGGGAAAAGGAAATTCTATTACGAAGCCCTTGCTCCCATTCAGCACCGCGATATTCCCCAGGGGAAAAGCATACTGTCGGCTATTAAAAAAAAAGACATCATGCTGTATTTTCCCTATCATCCTTTCAGCCATCTGATAGATCTGCTCAGGGAAGCTTCCATCGATCCATATGTTACATCAATACACATAACGCTGTACAGACTTGCCCGCAACTCCAATGTCATCAATGCACTGCTCAATGCCGTGAGAAACGGCAAGAAAGTAACCACTGCTGTTGAACTCCAGGCACGCTTTGATGAGGAGGCAAATATTCTCTGGGGGAAAAAACTTATGGATGAAGGAGTCAAAGTCATCTACGGCATACCCGGACTCAAGGTCCATGCCAAACTGCTGCTGATCACCAGGATAAGGAATGATATCGTAAAGCGCTATGCAGCAGTAGGTACGGGTAATTTTAATGAGGACACAGCCAATATTTACTGTGACCATCTTTTGCTCACTTCAAACCTCAAGATAACAAATGAAGTGTACAAGGCATTCAGTTTCCTGAATATCAATTATAAAAAAGACAATTACTATCACCTGATCCTGTCCCCTTTCTCACTCCGAAACAAAATTACTCTGCTCATTGAAAATGAGATAAAAAACGCAAGGGCCGGCAGGAAAGCCTACATTCATCTCAAGCTAAATAATCTTACTGACAATGAAATAATTAATTATCTGTATGAAGCAAGTGCAGCAGGGGTTAGTGTAAAGTTAATCGTAAGAGGCATGATATCGCTGGTGCCGGAAATAAAAGGTTTAAGCGAAAATATCAGGGCCAGGGGGATTGTTGACAGATTCCTGGAACACAGCAGATTCATGTTATTTTACAATAACGGAAAAGAAGAATGTTTTATCAGCTCAGCTGATCTGATGCCTCGAAATATTGACCATCGTTTTGAAGTGACCTGTCCGGTTTTTGATAAAAATCTGGTAAATGAACTCAAGAAACTGTTCCAGATCCAGTGGAATGATAATGTTAAAGCCAGGATAATTGACAGCGGATTTACAAATAAATTCGTAAAGACAGGGAAGAAAGCCTTTCAGTCCCAGCTGGAAATATATAACTACCTGAAAGAAATCCATTCAAAATAACGGAGGAAGGATAAAAATGAATCTGACAATTCTCATTGCCGGAATCTTTGTGATAGCAATATTCTCCTGGTTTTATTCGGTAAAAGCCAGGAGATACCACGGAATACCAAGATTTTTTTCCTTCCTGAGTATTTTTGTTCTGTTTCTCTTGAATTACAAGATGTTTTTTCACGATACCTCCGGCTGGAACCGGATTTTATCATGGATATTACTGATTACCGGTGCCTGCTCCGGAATAGCAGGATTTCTGACCCTCAGGAATAAAGGCGGAGCGGCAGACGGTTTTGAGAACACCACTGTACTTGTCAGATCGGGTGTCTACAAATATGTGAGACATCCTCTCTATTGTTCATTGCTTCTGATCGGAACAGGAATAATGTTCACACTTCCCGGAATCCTTCAGATCATATTTGGACTTACAAATGCACTTGCCCTTTATTTAACGGGAATAATTGAGGAAAAAGAGATGATTTCAAGGTTCGGGGAGCAGTATTCAGAATATATGAAAGAAACAAAAATGTTCATCCCCTTTTTATTCTGAAGAAACCTTCATGTCACAACCACACAATAGGTAATGAATATTTATTGGACTATGAAAAAATTAATTTTACCGCTTAATTAATTTACAACATGAGGAGAAAAAGCAATGGCATGAAGGTCGGAATTCTGACTGCAAGCGGTAACTGCCCCGGCATCAATACCGCAATACGCGGAATCGGGAAAACCGCAATTGTCAAATACGGCATGAAACTGTTCGGTATCAGCAATGGTTTTTCGGGAATACTGACCCTGGGCGGAACCATTCTGGGCACTTCCAGGGAAAAGTCTTTCAAATCTGCTGAGAAAAACAATACGGAATTGAAAAAGCCGGCCGTAATCATCCTTTCAGCAGTTCTGGGCATTCTGATAAATATTTTTCCATCAGATGCTCAAATGCTTCATGACAGTTCAACTGTCAGAAAAATAAAAAAAGGTGTCGATTACATGTACAATATGGAATTTGACAAGGCTTTACCTTTGTTTGCAGAGATCGAGAAATTATATCCCGGACATCCCGTGAATCACCTTTTAAAAGGAATATTGTTATACTGGAAAAATTATCCGATGTTACCGGCATCAGAATCCAGGGAAGCCTTCGAAAACAATCTCAGAACCGGAATAAATCTGTGTTCGGGCAACCAGTATTCGGCAAGATATGAGGCCGAGAGTCTCCTTGCAAATATATGTTCCCGGGGATTGCTGCTTCTTTATTATAATGAAAACGATCTGACTTTTAAGGTAATAACTCTTGCAACAAGCACTTTCAAATATATTTTGAAAGCCTTTGATCATGTCTCCGTTTTTGCTGACTTTTATTATCCCACCGGGCTGTACAACTATTACAGGGAAGCATATCCGAACATGAACCCTGTGTACAAACCCCTGGCATCCCTGTTTCCGCCGGGTGACATGACAAGGGGACTGAAAGAGCTTGTCAGGGCTGCGGAACTATCAATCTTCCTGAAGGCAGAATCCTATTCAATATTGGCATACATATATGCCGGGTTTGAGAATGATTTCCGGAAGGCCCTCCTCTACAGCGGGATACTGACAAAAAAATATCCCTTAAATCCCTACTACAAAGCACTTCATATGAAGAATCTACTGGTAATGAAGGAATATGATCAAGTGGAAAGCATGATTAATCTTGCAGGAAATAATACAGGAAATGCGTATTTCGACGCCCAGCTATTGATTCTCAATGGTCTGATACAGGAGAAAAAATATAAAAATTATTCGGATGCCCGGCAATTATATGAGGACGGGATTTCCGCAATCGCTTTTACCGGTGATTACGGCAATGAATACTGCGGCTATGCTTACCTGGGCCTGAGCAGGATATGTGAACATGACGGTGACAAGGCCGGGAAAAAGGCTTTTCACAGAAAAGGATATGGCCTCCTTGATTTCAAGAAAATTACATTTGACTGAAATTTTCTTCTGCATTTGACTGATTTTTTCTCCTGCAGTCCCGTACTTATAATTTTCCTTCCCGGGATTGAGAATACAGATGATCAGGGACTGGCAATCTGGTCCTGTTTTGATGAATTCAGCCAGGATATTACTTTTTCCGAACCCGGCCTTTCCTTCGAATAGAGAACATCAACAAGATTACCTTCCTCATCAATAAGATATTTCTGAAAATTCCATTTTACTTCCGAATCCATGATCCCATTCTCTTCCTTTGAGGTAAGCCACTGATACAAGGGGTGCATATCTTCACCACGTACTGAAATTTTCTCCATCATAGGAAAGGTAACCTTATAGTTTTCCGTACAAAATTGCCTGATCTCAAGAGCAGTGCCCGGTTCCTGATTTCCGAAATTATTTGAAGGGAAACCGATAATCACAAGCTCCTGGCAATATTGTTCATATAATTCCTGAAGGTCTTTGTATTGTAGCGTATAACCACACCTTGATGCAGTATTTACTACCATCACCTTTTTGCCTTTAAGAGAATCCAGGTCAAAATCATTCCCCTCAAGTGTTTTAAGCTTGAAACTGTAAAAACCATTTGTCTGGGAAAATATTGTGACCGGTATAAGCATCAGCATCACATATGGAAGCAGTACTAATTTTTTCAATATCATGGTTTTGGGTATATGGTTTTTCAAGGCTCAAGTTACAAAAATTATTAATAACTATTCAGGTCTTCTTTCCCGGCAGTCAGAGCCTGAATCTCTTTTCTGCAAAACTTCTGATAAAAGCTGTTGTTTCTTCAATTCCCAGCACCGAGGTATTGATGCACAAATGATATGATCCGGCAGCTCCCCATAACTTACTGCTGAAATAGTTGTAATATGATTCGCGCTGTTTATCGGTTTTATCAATCCTCTCGCAGGCCTGTTTTTCATTGATCCCGTGAACATCCATCATCCTTCTGACACGATCATCCGGATCGGCATTCAGAAAAATACTGAGCAATTGCGGATGTTCCTTCAGGATATAATCAGCACAACGGCCGACGAACAGACATGATTTCTTCTCCGCAAGGTTTCTTATCACATCGCTTTGTATCTTGAACAATGCCTCATTGCTCAGATAATAACCTGAGTAAATCTCCGGAGTCTGGGTACTGCTGTGTATTCCGAACAATCCCCAAAAAATATTAAAACGTTTCTTCTCATCGGCACTTTCGAATACTTTTTCATTGAGTCCGCTTTCCTTTGATGCCAGCCGTATCAACTCTTTATCATAAAATGAAATCCCAAGTGATTCCGCAAGCTTCAGGCCTATTTCCCTTCCTCCGCTTCCGAGCTGACGTCCGATTGTTATTATATAATTTTCCTTCATGAATTAGCAGTTAGATATCCTGGGGAGTAATTTCACTTAACCTGTTCCTGCGGTATTGTCTGACAAGCAGGACAGCTGCAACAACCGATGCCGTCACATCAGCGGCAGGCATACTGTACCAGACTCCTTTTACACCGAAAAGGCGAGGGAATATAAGCAGACATGGCAACAGGAAAAAAACCTGCCTTGAAAGTGACATCAGTATGGATTTTACCGGCATCCCGATACTCTGGAAAAAATTTGACGTTACCATCTGGAAGCCGACTATGGGAAAAGACATCATCACAATCCTCATACCCGGAACAACAATGTCTATCAGATCCTGATCTGTTGTAAAGGCGGAAGCAACACTGCGGGGGAACAGTTCACCTATGGTAAAGCCAACCATCATAACCAAAGTTGCCATGATTATGGTAAGTTTTAATACACTGTTTACCCGCATGAATTGCCCGGCTCCGAAATTATACCCTGCAATGGGCTGCATGCCCTGGTTGAATCCGAGAACCACCATGATAAACAAAAAGGTAATCCGGTTTATTATTCCGTAGGCTCCGACTGCCAGATCCCCGCCATATCTGATCAGACTGGTATTGATAACCAGTACTATAATACTGGCAACGGAATTCATCATGAAGGGTGCCATTCCTATCGAAAGGGATTCAGTGACTATTCTGCGCTTCAGCAAAAAGCTGTCTTTTTTCAGATGAATGAAATTCCTTCTGTCTGTAAAATGCATTATCTGCCACAATAACATTGTTGTCTGGGCAATAACAGTTGCCAGGGCTGCACCGCGGATTCCCCATCTGAAAACAAAAATAAAAATTGGCGCAAGTATTATATTGATCAGAACGGAAAACAGGATTGTAAACATTGATTTTTTCGGATGCCCTGTTGCCCTGAGCATGGCATTCAGTCCAAAATAAAGATGTGTAATAATATTGGCCAGCGAGATTATTACCATAAAATCATGAGCATATGGAAGAGTTTCGTCACTGGCACCGAAAAAAAACAGGATTCTGTCAAGATTCAGCAGCACTACTACTGTATAAATCAGTCCGAGTATAGTATTCAGCACAAAAACATTTCCCAGTATTTTGCTTGCCGTGCTATAATCCTTTTGTCCGAGCCTTAAGGACATCAGCGTTGCAGCCCCCACTCCCACAAGCGATCCGAAGGCCGCTGAAAGATTCATCAGAGGAAATGTTATTGCAAGACCTGATATTGCAAGCGCTCCCACTCCGTGACCAATAAAAATACTGTCGGTAATATTGTAGAGCGATGATGCCGTCATCGCAATTACCGATGGAATGGCATATTTCAGGAGAAGTTTTCTGATATTTCCTGTTCCCAGTTCAGAAGGAGATCCTTGTTGTTCCATACAGGGCAAATATACTCTAATTTGAAATTCATAAACCGGTTGCAGACAGTCATAAATCTTCCCATCCTGACATAACGGGATTATCCGGCTTCGGGGAATGAGACCGGATTCTTACCGTAATCACTGTAATCCGCCGGAGTATTGATATTATAATACCATCCACTACCATCAAAGGGAACAAGGATTGTTTTCATTTTTGCGAACAATTCTGATATCCTGAGTCTTTTTTCCTTCAGAAGCTCTGCGGCAACAGGAATAACAGTTTTTCTGTAGATTCCGTGCAAGGGTTCATAATTATTGCCGGTACTGAGGGGAACTACTATATCTGATTCAGCTGACAAACGAAGCATTTCCCTAACAAAACCGATCCGGATATCAGGAATATCACAGGCGGTAATAAAATTCAAATCACTGGCCGAAGCGAGCAGACATGAATAAATACCCATCAAAGGTCCCATTCCTTCCGAAATGTCGGGAATTACCCTGTGTCCGAGAAAATCATATCTTTCTGACCTGCCGCCTATTATTATTTCATCGAAATACGATTCAAGCTGATTTGAAATATGCTGAATCATAGGGATATTTTTCACAGGGAGCATACTTTTATCAATACCGCCCATCCTGGAATTTTTACCTCCTGCGAGTATAACAGCCGTTACATTCCCGAATTCCCCAGACCTTTTCATACTTATAGGTATAATAATAACACCGCCTCAAATACCTGACAATGACAAAATTATTCTTCCCGGGCGAAACTCCTGATCCGGCCGGATTCCCTTTTATTCAGATCAGTGTTGATTTTACAGGCCAACAAGCTGACAAGTAAGAAAAGATTTGTGTAAATTACAGCCATCCGTATCATAATATTGTTCAGATAAATCTATTATAACAAATATATGTTTTTGAATCCACGGAATAACATGAAAAACAATAATTAACATTTTATGGGAAGCTATTCAAAGATCAACAGGCGAAAATTTATTGCAACGGGTGCGATCGGATTAATGGGTCTGCCGCTGCTTTCATCAGGGTCACGGAGCGTGGCTCCGAGTGACCGTGTCAGAGTGGCAGTCATCGGACTGGGCAGCCAGGGAATAAGCCATATGACCTGGTTTAACAATCTGCCGGAAGTGGATGTTGTGGCATTATGCGATACTGACAGGATCAGGCTGGATGAAGCACGTGCAAAGCTTCAGAAAATCAATCCGGATGCCAGGGTGGAGACATTTTCGGATTTCCGCCACATCCTCGACAGAAAGGATATTGATGCCGTCACCTGTGCAACTCCCGACCACTGGCATGCACTGATAGCAATCATGGCATTTCAGTCGGGGAAAGATGTTTACGGGGAGAAACCTCTTACCTACTCTCTTGCGGAAGGACAGGTCATGCTTGAAAGCCTTGAAAAACACAACAGGGTCTTTCAGCTGGGAACACAGATACATGCCGGAGAGAATTATCATCGTGTGGCTGAGATACTGAAGTCGGGCAAACTCGGGAAAATACATACGGTTCGCCTGTGGAAAACGGGAGGTTCACCTGGACTTGGTTTTCCTCCATTCCAGGAACCGCCTGAAACCCTCGACTGGGACATGTGGCTCGGTCCGGCTCCATATGATGAATATACCCCGGTAAGATGCCATGGAACCTACCGGCATTTTCTGGATTATTCAGGAGGCGTTTTTGCCGATTTCTGGTGCCATATTGCCGATATCATGTTTATGTCGGTTCATCCGAAGGGATTGTACAGTATAGAAAGCCGCGGTGAAAGGCCAAATGACGGTATAGCTGATGCACCAAAATGGATAGATGTTGATTTTAAATTCAATGATCTGGATGTGTTCTGGACAACTATCCCTCCGGAAGCACCCGGGGCGGATAAAATGCATATAGGAGCCCATTTTGAAGGAACAGACGGAACCCTTACCTGTGACTATACTTCCCGTTTTATCAAAATCGGGAATGAGATTCTCACCGATCTGCCGGATGTTCCGGTCACACTGCCACGCTCTCCGGGTCATCAGCAAAATTTCATCGATGCACTTAAGTCAGGAAGCATACCTGAAAGCAATCTTCATTATGCACGCGAAATGACAATACCAATGCACCTTGCACTTATATCTTTCAGGCTCAAAAGGAAACTGGTATGGGACAGCGAAAAGGAAGATTTTACAGGCGACAGGGCAGCCAGTTACCTTCTTTCAAGGGAATACAGAAAACCCTGGATACTCACATCATAATACCAAATATGTGAATTATAAAAAGCTGGTTCCCGATAACCCGGGGCAAGTCCCCGATAAACCGGGACAGGTTATCTGACCACAAAAAATTAAATTATATACTGATGAAAAAAAACATATTGCTTTCTCTTGTCATTTCCATTCTTATATTCTCATGTGAATCAAAACAACAGGATTTTGTCAACCTTTTCAACGGCAAGGATCTGAGCAACTGGACGCTTCAAAAGCCGGGCTCTTTTGAAGTAACTGACGGAGAAATGATCACCAGGAGCAGCGGCTCCGGAACTGATATCTATACTGAAAAGATATACGGCAATTTTATTCTTCAACTGGAATTCCTGTTATCGGAAGTCGGCAACAGCGGGGTGTTTATCAGACGTGATCCCTCCAAGCCGGACACCGGATTCGAAGTTCAGCTTCTTGCACCCTGGACGCCCCACAGGGATGATCTCCATTGCACGGGCTCTCTCTATGGTCATGTAGCCGTTACAAACCGACCCGATGAAACAACCGGGAAATGGTATAAAATGGAAATCAGATGCGACCGGAACAAAGTAAGTGTATCGATTGATGGTCAGATCACTGCAATAGCCGATATCGATACCGTAAAAACCCTGGCCGGCAAACCAATGATAGGATATATCGGCTTGCAGGGTAATCATGCCGAAAAACCTGACCAGTTTGCAAGGTTCAGAAATATACGGATAAGGGATCTCGACGCTGAACCGGATTATGTAATAGAAGGATTCAATAATCCCGACTGGGAAATAAGACATGTTTCAAGCCAGGCTGCAGTAAGACTGGGAGCCGTAATGATTCAACCCATGGCAGCAATGATGTCAGGTAATGACCCTGTACTCAGAAGCGGGGCAAAGCAGGTGCTCTTCGATATTGCTGCAAAAATTTCCGATCCGGCAGCCAGTAAAAAGGAAAAAACAATGGCAATACGCGAAATAGATAAAAGCATAAAGGCCGGCTCATCGGAAATCACTTCAGATTATCTCCGGTGGCTGACGGGAATGATAGAATAATGGAGAAATGTCCTGTAAATCACGAATTACCATTATTCTGACTGTTCTCGTCTTTTTTATCGCTGAGTTCCTTATTGTCATCAATGCCGGGAAATGGCTTGTCAGGGACGACGGGGAAATTCACGGAGATGCCATTGTAATACTGATGGGATCAATTGCAGACAGGGTTCTTCAGGCTGAATATGTATACAAACAGGGACTGGCTGACAGGATAATAATTGTGAGGGAAAGCATGGGTGCATATAAGACCCTGAAAAATAAAGGAGTCAGAATAATAAGCAGTACAAGGCAGGTAAGTGATGCACTTACAGCCCTGGGAATCCCTTCCGGCAATATTGTTATCCTGCCCGGTGATGCCGTAAGTACACAGATGGAAGCCATTAAAGTAAGGGATTATTGTTCCGGACGGGCAGATATGGACACCCTTCTGCTTGTCACTTCTGCCTATCACACCCGCAGGGCATCAATGATCTTTGAATCAGCATTCAGGAAAAAGAACATCCCGGTCACTATTCTCTGCAGTCCCAGCAGATTTACAAAATTTGATCCTGACGACTGGTGGAAAGACAAGGAAGGAATTCAGCAGGTTTTACTGGAATATTTGAAAATTGCAAATTTTCTCCTCTTCGACAAGAGACAGCTGAGATAAGTTTGCTAATACTTTAAAAACAGGTAAAATAAAAAAGGAGTTAAACATATTCCAACTTCTTGATTCTCTTGTGTCGGGATGGTCAGATTCGAACTGACGACCCTCTGGTCCCAAACCAGATGCGCTAACCGGGCTGCGCTACATCCCGAAAGGCTGCCGCAGCAATGCTGAAGGCAAACTTTTAAAGTGCCGCAAATATATTTGATTTTTTCATAAATTCAGCTTCAATATGCATTAAATTACAGAAACAACACCGGCAGAACAAAAGGTAACAGTCGTTTAATACATCAGTGTCAGAAGGTATTCCTAATTCAGGATAAATAATTAATTTTACAATAACTGCTAATAAATCATTAATTACTGCTTTATGACAAAAAGAAGGGAATTTATCAAAACCACTGCATTGGGCACCGCAGGTATTACCATTGGAGGCCTGGGGCTCGATGCCCGGACATATTCCGGCATCAGGGGCGCCAATGACCGCATCAATCTGGCACTTATCGGTATCCGCAACCAGGGTGCCGTACATATTGACGAATGGTGCGCACTGAGAAAAAGTCACAATGTTGAACTGACGACACTCTGTGATACCGACGAACGGCTTTTCGGACCGAAATCAAAGACCGTATCGGAAAAAACAGGCCGGAAACCAAAAACCGAATGGGATTTACTCAGGGTACTGGAAGATCCGGATACTGATGCCGTAGCAATTGTGACCCCGAATCACTGGCATGCCCTGGCTACCATCTGGGCATGTCAGGCAGGGAAACATGTCTATATTGAAAAACCTGCCAGCCATAATATATTTGAAGGAAGAAAGATGATGGAAGCTGCAGGGAAGTACAAGGTTTTTGTTCAGGTCGGGCATAACAACCGTTCCTCAAAGAATGTAACTGAAGCAATAGAATTTCTCCACGGAGGTGGCATAGGTGAGGTATATATGGCCAGGGGACTCTGCTTCAAGGCACGCGATTCATACGGCTGGGCAAAGGATTCAGCACCTCCTCCGGCATTCCATTATGAACGCTGGCTGGGTCCGGCCAAATGGCGTCCCTACAATGAAAAACGCAGTCATTATTCCTGGCACTGGTACTGGGATACAGGCAACGGGGACACAGGTAATCAGGGACCCCATCAGTTTGACATAGCACGCTGGGGACTCAACAAGTACGAACATCCTGTATCGGTTTTTTCAACAGGAGGAATCTACGGATTCCGGAAGGATGAAAGTGCTCCCGGAACAGAGGTCAGGGGAACAATGGTTTACGGGGATGTTGAAACATACGGCGACAGTAAAACCTCTCAGGAAACACCCAATATCCAGACATCCTCATTCATGTATAATGACGGAACCATACTTGAATTTGAAACAAGGGGGCGCTATACCAACCGGGAAGGTAAAAACGAAATTGAGATCGGTAATATATTTTATGGTACGGAAGGCTATCTTGAAATTAATGCTGATAACTGGAGTGCATTCCGCAAGAATGAAAAAGAACCTTTTGCAAAATCAAAACCGCCCGAAAAAGGTGTTTGGGGAAATCATTTTGCCAATTTTCTGGAAGCACTCCGGGCAGGAAAACCGGAAATGCTCAACTGCGATATAAAGGAAGGTGTTTATTCCGCAGCTCTCGTTCATCTGGCAAATATAAGCTACAAGCTTGGACGCAGTCTCAGATTCATAAACGGGTATGAAAAATTTGCCAATGACCCTGAAGCTGATACATTATTGTCAAGAGACTACAGATCACCCTACATTGTTCCCGGGGAAGTGTAGCATGTAAATCATATATCTGAAATAAGGTAAAAACGACAGGAAGAACGCCGGATCTGCCTGTTTAAAAATTGTCTCCGTTAAAAAGAACGGTGCTGAGATACTTTTCGCCTCTGTCGGGGAATATTACAACAATATTTCCCGACTTTATTCTTTCCGCCAGTCTCATGGCAGCACACATGGCCGCACCACTGCTCATTCCCACGAATATCCCCTCCTTTTCGATAATTTTCCGTGACATCCTGCAGGCTTCCTCAGTTTCAACCATAATGGTCTCATCAATCATTGAGGGATCATAAATAGATGGCACAATGGCTTCTTCCATATTTTTCAGACCCTGGATATAATGCCCCCTGACAGGATGGGCACAGACGATTTTTATTCCCGGATTATTCTCCTTCAGAGCCTTCCCCACTCCCATTATGGTTCCTGATGTTCCGATCGCTGAAACGAAGTAATCAATATTACCGTTCGTCTGCTTCCAGATCTCTTCACCGGTTGTTTTATAATGAACCAGCTTATTGAAGTTGTTGGAAAACTGGTCAGGCATGAAATATTTCCCGGGATGAAGTTCCACAAGCTCCCTTGCCTTAATGATGGCGCCGTCGGTACCTGCTTTTGAATCGGTAAGTATAACCGTAGCCCCGAAAGCCCGTATCATCCTGACTCTTTCAACAGAAACAGCACTGCTCATAACTATTTCCACCCTGTATCCCTTGACTGATCCTATCATTGCCAGACCAATACCCGTATTGCCCGATGTTGGTTCAATAATTGTCCTGCCGTTTTTCAGACATCCTTCTGCCTCAGCCTGTTCAATCATTCGCAAAGCAATCCTGTCCTTGATACTGCCTGTTGGATTGAATCCTTCAACCTTGGCGCTGATCGTGACACTTCCGGGTGAAATCAAACGTCTTATCCTTACAAGCGGTGTATTCCCAACCGTTTGTAGTATATTATTATAAATCATTATTTTTTTAATCTTTAAAATCCGCAGCGCAAATTTAAACAAACAATTGTTTTTTATTCGCAATGCTTTAAAAAGATAACTATTTTTGTCTTTCGGACAATAATTAATAATCTTATGAGGATCAATCGGTTTTTTATATGCATCATTATCACCCTGTTGTTTCATTCCTGCAGGGACAAACCAGATTCCACAACATTGTTCTCAGTTCTGGAAAATGAATATGAAAACGGTAATTTTCAAAAATTGCCGCAGCTTCTGGACTCCCTGAAAATCCGGTTTCCGGAAGAAAAAGGTCTCATCAGAATGGCTGACAGCCTGATACAGATTTCTGAAAGGATAGATCTCGATTTTTCACTGACTGAAGATCAATTCATTCAGAGAATTGAGGCTTACAACATTCCAGTCAGCGATAGCATACTCAGAATATGGGATCTGAAAAAATGGACCGAATGGCGGATCATTGACGGACAAAAGAGATATTACAGAAGATCACCATCCAATTTAAGGCTTCTCAGATTGTTTTATGAAAACGGGGATACTGAAAAGAGTATTGATCCGGAAACGATTGCAAGACTTAAACACACAAAAGAAATCATTGCCGCATCGGGAAAAACCCGGAATCCGGTGTGTCCTGTCAACATTACAGTACATTATACAATCAGGGTTAATCCAGACGCTGTGCCTGAGGGAGAAACGATACGCTGCTGGATGCCCTGGCCGAGAAATGATCATCCGCGGCAACAGAAAATCGAATTCCTGTCTGCCTCAGAGAAAGATTATATTATTTCTCCCGACTCCCTGACCCACAGATCAATCTACATGGAACAAAAAGCCCTTAAGGGAAAGCCTGCAGTCTTTTCAACATCATTCCGCTACCAGTCATCTGGTCAGTTCGTAAATCCGGAGTATTTAAAAACAGAAACATACAATAAAGAATCTTCGCTTTACAGGAAATATACCCGGGAAGAACTGCCACAGATCCGCTTCTCTGAAGAGGTAAAAAGGCTTGCTGACAGTATTTCGGCAGCTGACGATACTCCTTTTGAAACTGCCAGACAGTTTTACCTGTGGTTCAAGGGAAACATTCCCTGGACGGGTGCACTGGAGTATTCAACCATGCCTGATATGCCGGCTTATGTTCTGGAAAACAGAAGAGGCGATTGCGGCATGCAGACATTACTGTATATTTCGATGCTCAGATACAGGGGAATTCCGGCAAGATGGCAAAGCGGCTGGACAGTGTTTCCGGACCATGAAAATTTTCATGACTGGAGTGAAGTCTATTTTGAGGGTATAGGCTGGATCCCCTCAGACGTTACATGTGATCTTCAGGAAAGTGAAGACAAAACCACCAGGGAATTTTTTATTTCAGGAATCGACTCCTACAGACTGATTCTGAACAACGGAATATCTGGCAGGCTGCATCCTGAGAAAATGCACCTGAGAAGTGAACCATATGATTTTCAACGGGGAGAAGTTGAATGGAAAGGCGGCAATCTTTATTTCAACAAATGGGACTATGAAATAAACCTGGAATATGGAAAATAATTCGAACCATTTATCCGGAACTGCAGCTGATATATCTTTATTTTTCCGGAAATTTGGCGGTTTCCGCCATAACAGCAGACCAAAATGTCTCTCTTGCAGCTGTTTCGGGTTCAGTAAATTTACGGATTCTCTTTTTAACATCATATAATGCTCCGTTCATTAAATCAGAATCCGTCAGGATTTCTGCAAGCACCCCGGCTGACACAGCCGGTTTTCTTAAAATTTTTACAGCTGTTTGATAAATCCTTCTGAAAATCCCCTTTTGTGTCCGGTAAAGTTCAGAACCAAAAACTCCGGGATCATAACTGCAAAACCGGATCGGAGTCCCTGTAAGCCTCTTCGAAAAATACCGGCACATAAGAACCAGATACAGCTTGGAATTTGAATATGCTTTTAATGGTCTGTAAGCGGCAGCTTCCCCAAAATGTTTATAATCCGGTTCTGCCAACCGGTATACCATGGAAGTAACTGCCATGATCCGCAATGGCTTAATCGGAGAATGATGCCGGATGATGATTTCATTAACAAGAAAATGAGCCAGGAAATTAATCTGGAAGGTAGATTCATATCCGTCTCTTGTTACTGTATAATGCGGAGGACTTAAAATCCCTGCATTATAGATTATGTAATCAAAATCATGCGCTTCGCAGATCTGTCCGAAAACTTTTGCCGTGCCTGCGAGATCGGCAAAATCAACCTGGTAAAAAGTGAATTCGTTCTCAGATTCAGGTATCTCAATTATTCTTCTTCCGGTGGCAACAACATTAAATCCCTTGCGGAGAAATAATTTCACCAGTTCAAGACCCAGTCCCGAGGTTCCGCCGGTAATCAGCACCCTGCCTTTCACATCCATATAAGTTCATCCAAAATTCAAGGACAAACATAATAAAAAGGCCGCATCGACCGGGGGTACAGAGGAAATTCCTACCATACTTTCTCCATAAGCAGAATGTTTCTCAGTTCATCCGGTTTAATATTTTCACGGATCTCGCCTGTATCAGCAACAGAAATCCTTCCTGTTTCCTCAGACACAACAACAACAAGCGCATCTGTTTGTTCTGATATCCCGAGGGCAGCCCTGTGCCGCATTCCGAAATGGGATGACAAAGCATATTGATCCGTAACAGGCAGCGGGCATCTGGCAGCCAGTATCTGACGGTTTTCTATCAGCACAGCACCATCATGGAGAGGAGTGTTCTTGAAAAATATGGTTTCCAGGAGATCAGCACTTATGTCAGCTTCTATTCTCTGCCCCCGGTCAGCATACAATCCGAGCATGCTCTGCCGCCCAATGACTATCAGTGCCCCGATCTTCTTTGAACTCATTGACTGGGCAGCTTTTACTATCTCATCCACAACCGAAGGTATAACAGACTCATCTTTTTCAGAAGTAAAAAGCCTTTTGAATGAGATCTTTGTATTCTTAATATATCTGTTTCCGATAACAAGCAGAAATCGTTTCACTTCCTGCTGGAATACAACTATCAGGGCAATAACCCCTACCCCTATCACCTGTCCCAGGAGAGAACTGATAAGACTCATGTTCAGTGCTTTAACTAAAAGCCAGAACATGTAAATGAGGAATACAGCAATTACAATACTGAATACCGAAGTGCCCTTGATGATCCTGTAAAACTGGAACATAAGGAAAGCAACAAGCAGTATGTCAATTATATCAAGAACAGTAACCGGTACCAACATTTTACCATCGTTTTTTTATCTTTATCAGCTCAGGCTCTTTTTAACATTTCAATCAGCCTGACAGCCTGAACAGCTTCTTTTACATCGTGAACCCTGAGTATATCGACTCCCCTGAGAAGGGCAACTGCATGAAGGACAGATGTACCGTTAAGTGCTTCGCCGGGGGATACGGACAGGGTTTTCCAGATCATCGATTTGCGTGAAATCCCCGCCATAAGCGGTAAGCCGGCAATGGAAAAATCGCCCAAACGTTTAAGCATGTCAAAGTTATGTTTTATTGTCTTACCAAAACCAAAACCGGGATCAATGATTATATCCCTTACCCCTGCCCCCCTGAGTTTATTTATCCTCACTCCTGCCCATCTCAGTATTTCTGCAACCACATCATCATATTCAGGATTATTCTGCATGGTCCGGGGATTTCCCTTCATATGCATAATCACATAGGGAACATTGAGTTCAGCTATTAATCCGAACATTTCCCCATCGGCATCGCCGCCCGAAACATCATTTACAATCTGCACACCGTAATCAGTGACTGCCTCATATGCAGTCTCCGCCCGGAATGTATCGACTGACAGGATGGCTTCCGGAAACTTGTCCCTTATCAATCTGACTGCGTTCAATACCCTTTTTTTCTCTTCCATCACCGGTACATCGTCAGCGAAAGGCCGTGAGGAATATCCTCCGACATCAAGTATATCCGCTCCTTCGCCGATCATGGCGGCCGCAGTTTCAACAATCGCCCTGTCCCCGGCCACCCTGCTTCCCGCGTAAAATGAATCAGGTGTGACGTTGATTATTCCCATCACTTTAGGAACGCTCAGATCAATGAGTTTCCCTCCTGCATTAATAAAACCCGGTTTATCAGCCAACACTGTAGAATTATTTTGTGAAAATAGTGATTTTTCATTAAAAGCAAACAGCCACTCATGCTTCCGGTTAATAACTCATGAAAACAAATCATAATTACGCCGGGCTTTCGTTTTAATCTTTGAAGTGTGCTTGCTACATTTGCAACACTGCTAATGACAACGAGATGAAACTACTTGTTTTTGAGGGAGTTGATGGATCAGGAAAATCGACACAAATAAAGCTTCTGAATGACTGGTTCAAAGAAAAAGGAAAGGAATGCAAATATCTTCATTTTCCACGGACTGACTCGCCATTTTTCGGGGAACTCATTGCCCGTTTCTTACGCGGGGAATTCGGCAGTCTGAGCCAGGTCAGTCCCTGGCTTGTGGCAATACTTTATGCAGGAGACAGAAGGGATGCATCCGGACTGATAAATGAATGGCTGAGATCAGGAAGTATAGTTATTCTTGACAGGTATACCTATTCAAATATTGCCTACCAGTGTGCCAAACTGGATGAGGGAAAAGAGCGTGAAGAATTAACGGAATGGATACTTGACCTGGAATTCAGACATTTCGGCATACCTGTTCCTGATCTGAATATTTTTCTCGATGTGCCATTTGCCTTCACCGAAAGAAAGTTATTATTTTCCAGAACCGGTGATGACAGAAAATATCTTGGCGGAACCAGGGATATCCACGAAGAATCGCTTCTTTTCCAGAAAAAAGTAAGGGAAGTATACCTTCAGCTTGCCCGCAGGGAAGACAGGCTTCAGATAATAAACTGCAGCAATGAACAGGGTGAGATGCTTCCTCCGCAAAAAATATCTGAGCTTATAATTAATTTATTAACTGACAGAAAAATATTATGACATGAGATTTTTATTATTGATATGCAGAATCGTGGCCGGCCTGGTTTTTATTTTTTCAGGAACGGTAAAAGCCATAGATCCTCTGGGTTCGGCATACAAGTTCCAGGATTACTTTTTAGCATTTAATATGGATTTTCTTCTGCCCTTAAGTCTGCCACTGGGCATACTGTTATGTACGGCTGAATTTTTTGCCGGTTTTTCGGTATTGTTCAATATTCGTCAAAAAACAGGAATCTGGCTCCTGATGCTTATGATGATTGTTTTTACCCCGCTTACGCTTGTCCTGGCCCTTACAAATCCTGTAACAGACTGCGGATGTTTCGGCGACGTAATACATCTTACCAACTGGCAGACATTCATTAAAAATATAATTCTGCTTATCCCGGTAACAACTCTGTTTATATATAAAAAAAGGGTCGTTCCGGCCAATGGAATGATAAGGGAATGGATGACGGTGACGGGAATATTAATCCTCTTCGCAACCTTCTCTCTCTTCAATCTCAGATATCTTCCGGTAATGGACTTTCTGCCATACAAGACCGGCACTTTCATTCCTGATAAAATGAAAATTCCGGAAGGGGAACCGGTCGACAGGTATGAAACAACCTTTATCTATGAAAAGGATGGTATTACAAAGGAGTTCTCGCTTGAGGACTACCCGGCTGACGATGACTCCTGGGTATTTGTCGATCAGAAAACCGTACTGGTGGAAAAGGGATATGAACCTCCCATTCACGATTTCGTTCTGACCACACAGGACAATACAGATATTACTGAAAATATTCTCGCATCAGAGGATTTTACTTTTCTTATGATCTGCCAGAAAATTGAAAATATCAAAGATGAGAGGCTGAATAAAGGATTCAGTCTTGGCGACAGGCTTTCAGCCGAAAATATTCAATTTCTTGTTCTTACCGCATCCGGAGCCGATGATATAATAAAATATGGCAGGCACCACAATGTGTGCAGTGTCGACGAAATAACACTCAAGACAATGGTGAGGTCAGATCCCGGATATATGTTGCTTCGTGCAGGAACAATCCTGGGTAAATGGTCATGGGCAAAAATACCTTCATTTGAATATCTCTCAAAAGAATTCTTTAATAACTGATAATTTAACCTTAACACTATTTCAAATGAGAAAAAAAATTGTTGCAGGAAACTGGAAAATGAACATGAATTATGAAGAGGGAATAGAATTAGCCGTGTCCCTTGATCAGTATTTCACTGAGAAAGCCCCTTCAGGGACTGAAGTGATAATATGCCCGCCTTTTATCCATCTGGCAGGCATTTCACAGGTCCTGAAGAGTGGAAATGTAATCCTGGGAGCCCAGAATTGTGCATCGGAGGCATCAGGAGCATTTACCGGAGAAGTATCTTCAGATATGATAAAAAGCACCGGAGCTGAATATGTGATAATCGGTCATTCCGAAAGAAGGACTTATTATAATGAAGATGACAGTTTACTTTATAAAAAAACCGTCCTGGCGCTTAACAGCGGCCTGAAAGTGATTTTCTGCTGTGGGGAAATAAAGGAACAGAGAGAGGAAGGTAGCCATTTCGAAGTTGTAAAAAGGCAGATTGAAAAAGGATTGTTTCCGCTCGGAAAAGAAGCAATGGAAAATATAATAATTGCCTATGAACCTGTATGGGCTATCGGGACCGGCCTGACTGCCACACCGGATCAGGCGCAGGAAATGCACATGCATATACGCGGACTGTTCAGGGAAAAATACGGTACGGAAATTGCAGATAAACTAACTATTCTGTACGGAGGAAGCTGCAAACCGTCAAATGCCGCGGATATTTTTTCCAGGACTGATGTCGACGGCGGACTAATAGGTGGTGCATCACTTAAGAAAGACGATTTTGCTGCAATTGTTGAAGCAATGAAACAGACATAATTCCATTGTGAAGATTGTTGAATGAGATAACAGGAAAAGAGGATTCTGCAATCATGTCAAAACCACTGGTCATCACAACCCTGGTACTCCTGATAATTTTTCCCGGAGAGTTGCCTGCACAGCTCATTTCACCGTTTTCAGGCGACCCTTCACAATACAGGGAACAGCTCATATCTTTCATGGGCCCGAATCTGAAGGAGAATCACAAGGCTGAACTGAATCTCTTTCTGCAAAACTGGGAAAACCAGAAATTTGGCTCTGAGGATATGACCAGGATAATTGATGTTTCCAGCCAGTTTTACGGAAGATCAATGAGACCTGTCCCGCATATGTATAATTTCCTTGTTACTCTCAATACATATATCAGAATCGGCAACAACAGGGAATTCCTCAGTAACTGGCTGAAAGGCCTCAGTGAAATAGTTTTTGACCCCAGAATATCCGTTGATAAAATCAACAGGTATATAAGGGACACTGAACTGATGCTGACGGTAAATGTTCTTTCCGAAAGCACCACAATCAGATGGAAGGTCAAGACCAATCCCCTGCAATTCCGGCATGATACCGTGTTCAAGGCAATAGTGGAGAATGCCACCCTTACCTGTTATTATCAGAAGGACAGTACCGAGATCTATAATGTATATGGTTCCTATTTTCCGGAAATTCAGGAGTTTCATGGAAAAAGGGGAATAATAACATGGGAAAAGGCAGGCTATTCGCGTGAAGAAGTCTATGCTGAAATAAGCGATTTTGTAATCAGTACTGCAAAGGATAATTTCACCATCGACTCAGCCAGACTACATCACAAAACCTATTTCAAAGAACCCATCTACGGATCACTTTTTGATAAAGCCATTGTGTTCAGTCAGAAGGAAAAAGCTGATTTCCCAAGGTTTGAAACATATACAAAGGAATTTTCGCTTGAAAACCTGTACAGGGGTATTGATTATCAGGGGGGACTGGCTTTTGAAGGTGCGACAGTCAAGGGCCGGGGTGGAAATAATATGCCGGCACGGATAAGCGTATATAAAAATGATACTCTCAGAATCACCGTAAAAACTCCTGAATTCATATTTACAAAAGCCGGTTTGTCGGGTCCGGAAACCTCAATGGCCATTTATCTCGACAGGGATTCCATCTACCATTCCAATCTGTCATTCTCGTATAACGCCGATCAGCACCAGGTTAACTTTTTCAGGGGTAACAATCCTATATCCAAAAGTCCCTGCTTCAATTCATTTCACATGCTCGACATGTATTTTGAATATCTCTCCTGGGATCTGGACGATTCAAAAATAGTTTTTTCACGGTCCAGGGGATCCTCGATAGGGAAAGCTCAGTTTGAATCAGCTTCATTCTTCGATTCGGGATTGTTCATGGAACTTGCCGGGATAGATGAATATCATCCACTGATGCAGTTGAAAAAGTTCTCGGATTGGTATTACTCTGAAACTTTTCCCGTAGGGGAATTTGCCGCATGGCAGAACAGGCCCGTCGAAGCAGTGACAGGCTTATGCATTTCCCTGGCCAACAGAGGATTTATATTCTATGACCGGACATACAACGAGATTACCCTCAAAAAGAAAGTGAATGACTTCCTTACTGCATTTGCAAAGAAAAAAGATTACGATATCCTTCACTTCAGCAGCGAGACAAAAGCACCGGTCGATAATGCCGTGCTGGACATCGGCAACTTAAGGATGACCGTCAACGGAGTATCAAATGTTCACCTGAGCGATTCACAAAAGGTGACAATATTCCCATACAACCAGCAAATCAGGATCGGCAGGAACAGGGACATGGATTTTGACGGTGTGGTCGAAGCAGGTCTGTTTACAATATTCGGCCATAATTTCAGATTCAGCTATGATACCTTCAAAATAAATCTGGCAAATATTGACTCAATAAGAATTGCAGTCGAGATTGATGAGCTTGACTCTTACGGGAACCCGCTGATAAAGGCAATGGATAATCTCCTGGAACTGACAAATGCAGATCTTTTCATCGATGAACCGGACAATAAATCCGGACTGAAAAACCTTACACAATATCCGATGGTCGGTGTTAAAAAGGACTCTTACATATTTTATGACAATATACCCGGACTGGAGAATGTGTATCCAAGGGAAGACTTTTATTTCAGAATTTTCCCCTTTATCTATGAAAATATTGACCACTTTAAAATTGAAACCATCAATCTTCCCGGTGAATTTGTAGGTGGAAATATTCTCAAACCCTTGAAGCAAAACCTGATTGTAAAAGACAGCAGCCTTTTGGGCTTCGACATGATAATACCCCCGGAAGGTATCGAATTATATGGCGGTAAAGCAATACTATACGACAGTATAAGCATGGGCAGCAAAGGCCTTCGGGGCAAAGGAACCATAAAACATCTTTCATCCACCATTGTTTCGGAACAATTTTATCTCTATCCCGACTCAACCATTACCCGGGCAACCTCATTCAGCATGGGCGGAGATGCCGGGGGCCGGTTTCCAAGTCTCGAAAGCAATGATGTTGCAATGAAATGGCTTATAAAGGAAGATGAAATGCAGGCGGTCAACAGCAGGGGAAACAGTTTTAAAATGTTTGATCAAAGCAGTGAATTTGACGGGAATCTTGCATATACGCCAGAATCAATGACAGGTGCCGGAATACTCAATACAAACGATTTAAGAATAACATCAGACAATTACAGCTTCACATCCACAAATATAAAAACGGACACATCGGATTTCTTTCTTAAATCCCCTTCCACTGGAGGTTACGCATTCATAGCCGAAAATGCGGCGGTAAATGTTGATTTCACGCTTAAGACCTCCGGTTTTCATCTTAATACGGATGATTCATTTATAAAATTCCCTGAGATTCAGTATATAAGCAAACTGAGCGATTTTGAATATGACATGCACGACAGAATATTGAGAATGCAGGATAAGAGCAGGGCGGAAAGGGAATTGATATCGCCGGACAGACTCTTGAGAACGGATATGAACAACCCGGAGAAACCCAATTTTTTCGCCACCAGTACCATAAAGGACACAATCATGTTCAATGCTCAGAAGGGAAGCTATAATCTTGATGGCGAATATATTGAAGCTGAAAGCATAAACTATGTCCGGATTGCCGATGCACTTATCCAGCCTGAAAACGGCAGAATAAAAATCGGCCGGAGGGCAATAATTGACCCGATGCAGAATGCCATAGTGGCAATCAACAACCGTCATCTCCTTCATTCTGCAAAAATAAACATTGAATCAGCAGGAAAATATTCAGGCAGCGGAATATATGATTATACTGACGATAGCGGTGATATCAGAAATATTAACTTTTCCGGGCTGACTGTCGATACCATGGCTACAAGTGCAAGGGGCTTCATCACTGCCGGTGAAAATTTCATGCTGAGCCCCGCATTCAGCTTCACGGGTGATGTGAACCTGTATTCAAATCAGAATCTATTATTGTTCACGGGAGCTGCAGGCATCGTCAACACATGCCCGTCAATGAAATCATATCCCATACAGTTCAAATCCTTTATCGACCCTGGAAACGTAATGATTCCGGCAAGCGACAAGCCGCGTGACGTAAACGGTAATCCTGTCATGACCGGTTCCTTTATAAATACTGATGCAATGCAAATCTATCCGGCTTTTCTGTCGGAACAGAGATCCTGGATCGACGTGGGACTGGTCAGTTCAAAAGGATATCTGTATTATGACAAGGCAAACAGCAGTTACCTTCTTACTTCGCCGGAAAAAATTGCCGACCGGACACTTCACGGAGATCTGATAGCACTTAACAGAAACAACTGCATATTGTCGGGTGAAGGCAAGCTAAACCTTGGAACCAGGTTTGATCCGGTAAAAATGACCGGAGCCGGACAAATACAGCATAATATCGACACAGGCTCTGTTGAAATACAGGCACTTTTGGGATTTGATTTTCATTTTTCACAGGAAGCCCTGAAGATCATGAGTCAGGAATTGAAATTTCTTCCTACCCTTAAACCTGTCAATCTGAATTCCGGACTTTACACAAAAGGGATGAGAGATCTGTTTGGAATGGAAACAGCAAACCGGCTGAAAGAGGAACTTGATCTCTTTGGAGTTTCAGGTGAACTGCCGCCCGAATTCACTTTCAGACTCTTTTTAAATGATGTAACACTGTACTGGCATGAGGCATCTGCATCTTTCAGGTCGAAAGGCAGGATAGGACTGGGATTTGTTGGCACAGAGCCCGTGAATGTATATGTCGACGGAATGATGGAGATTCAGCGCCGGAGAGCAGGCGACATGTTTGATATCTACCTTAAAGCCAATGAATCAACCTGGTATTATTTTTCCTATATCAAGGGAAACATGATGACTCTTTCGTCCAATTCAGCCTACAATTCGGTGATAGAGAATACCAAACAGAGACTGCGCAGGATTCCAAGAAAAGTATCCAGAGAACCTTATTCATACATGATTGCTGTAAGGGACAGGATGATCAGATTTCTGCGAAGAATGGAAACTGACGAGGATACTGACTCCTCTCCTGTTCAGGATGATCCCCTCAGGAATCTTGTCAGATGATATTTCATGAAACTTATTCCGGATGACCAGAAAGCAGAAAAATGCAGATTTTTTACACACCTGATATCAGGGAAGATATCCACATACTCAATGAAAAGGAATCCAGACACTCTGTCAGGGTACTGAGAATGAAAAAAGGCGACCCGGTAAGGATTATTGACGGAAAAGGCAATCTTTTTGAGGGAATAATCACTGATCCGGATGCAAGAGGATGTTCAGTGAGGATACTGAACAAAAAAGAGAACTTTGAAAAAAGGAGTTATTCGCTTCATATCGCCATTTCACCCCTCAGAAATCCCGGCCGCCTGGAATGGTTTACAGAAAAATGTGTCGAGTTAGGAACTGACGAGATCACTCCCCTGATATGCAGGAACACCGAAAAACATAATATCAGGACTGACAGACTGCAAAATCTGATTATATCAGCCATGAAACAGTCTGTTAAGACAAATCTGACAAAACTTAATAATCCGGTCGGATTTAATGATTTCATCAGCACGGAGAGGAAAGGGAAGCTTATAATAGCTCACTGTAACCACAGATTCAGCCGTAATTCCATAAAAGATATTTATGATAAGGGTGAAGATGCTGTTATCCTGATCGGTCCCGAGGGTGATTTTTCTGAAGAAGAGATCCTTGCAGCAACAGGAAGAGCCTATTGCCCTGTACATCTGGGACCCTCCAGGCTGCGAACGGAAACGGCAGGTATTGCAGCCTGCCATTCCATATATCTTATCAACCAGTAAGAAAGCCGGATCCTAATGTTTCTTCTCCTCCCCGGCGGGAAGAGAATGATCTGCCGGTTTCCATCTTCCCGCCTTGCGTAAGGCCTGATCAAGCAGATATTCTATCTGACCGTTTATACTACGGAATTCATCGGCAGCCCATTTTTCAACTGCCCTGAGTTTTTCCGGATCAAGCCTCAGCACAAATGCCTTTTTCCCACTCATCATCAGTTATACAAGGTTCCTGTATTTACCACCGGGGTGGTATCCTTATCACTGCAGAGAACCACCATCAGATTGCTTACCATGGCAGCCTTCCTTTCCTCATCCAGATCAACAATCATTTTGTCGGAAAGCTGCTCTATAGCCATCTGAACCATGGAAACCGCTCCCTCCACTATCTTGTGCCTGGCAGATACCACCGCCGCAGCCTGCTGCCGCCTGAGCATTGCATTGGCTATTTCCTCCGAATAGGCAATATAATTTATTCTGGCTTCAATAACCTCAACCCCGGCAATCTTCAGTCTCTCGCGTATCTCATTCTCAAGCTCATCATTGATCTCTTCACCCCCGCTGCGAAGAGCAGTCTCCGCATCATGCTCATCAAAATTGTCATATGGATAAAGACCGGCCAGTTTCCTGAGTGCGGCATCACTTTGTACCAGAACAAAATTCTTAAAATCATCCACATCAAAAACAGCCTTGTAGGTATCCAGAACCCTCCATACGAGAACAAAGCCAATCTTTATAGGGTTCCCCTGCTTATCATTGACCTTGATTGGATCACTGTCAAAATTACGGGCTCTCAAAGAGATTTTACGCTTTGTATAAAAGGGATTAACCCAGAAAAATCCATTTTCCCTTATCGTACCCTTATAGGCACCGAAGAGGACCATAACACAGGATCCGTTCGGATAAACAATGGTAAATCCGAGCACTGTCAGAACGAAAAGAATTGCCGGAATTGCGCCAAGCCAGATTATTTCAAAGGCAAATCCGACAATTGCTCCGGCCAGAAATACTGCTGCAAAAGGCAGAGATACATAGCCGGAAACAGGTTTGACTGAATATTCATGTTTCATTTCTAAAATATGATATTAAAATAATATTATAAATATATCATTTTGATTTTACACAACAAAAAAAAGACACAGAAATTTTCTGTGTCTTCATATTTTCTTAGTATTTCCTGATCCTTGCAATCAGGCGGCGTGTAAGCCGTCTGGGAGGTTCAGGCTTGAGCATTTTCAGATATCCGATTACATCATCAAACTGCTGGTACAAACCAAATGCATCTTCATGCAGGTCAATATCTCCGGTTTTGATTTTGTGATACTTAACAAATTGGGTAGAGATTAAATCCATAGGCTTCATGTTTTCCGTTTTTTTGAAAACGCCTTGTGGATGTCAATATTGCCGGAAGGGCAAAATATATTTTAAAGGCCCGTTATATCTTAGTTTAAAGTGAGACTGATCTTTTTTTCCTCCATTATTTTGCGCATGTTGATCAGGGCATACCTCATCCTGCCAAGTGCAGTATTAATGCTCACATTGGTTATATCAGCAATCTCCTTAAAACTCAGTCCGGCATAATGCCGCAATATCACCACTTCTCTCTGGTCATCGGGAAGGCAACTGATCATTTTTCTTACATCTTTCTGAATCTGCCTTCTGATAAGATTATCCTCAACAGTTGAATCTGACAGCTTTTTGGAATTAAAGAGGTCTGATTCATATTCATTGTTTGAAATGGTATTCATCTGTTTCACCCTTCTGAAATGATCAATTATCAGATTATGGGCAATCCTCATTACCCATGAAATGAATTTACCATTATCCTGGTACCTGCCTTTTTTAACCGACTGTATTACCTTCATGAAAGTATCCTGGAAAATATCTTCAGCAAGCGCCTGGTCCCGTATATAAAGACTTATATACGCAAAAACCTTGTTTTTATGACGGTGGATTATCTGATCGAAACAGGACTGCTCACCATTTACAAATCTCTGGATGAGTTCGTAATCGGAAATCATTTTACTCATAGCTCACTCTTTTAAAATCAAGAGTAGAGTTGTTTTATAGGCAGTCCTCCTTTTTTTTAAATTGTGTATTGCAAATTAAATCAATTTTTTTTAATGTGAAAGTATTATTTTTGCATTTTCATAAAAACTTTTAAATAAAACTGCTGAATCCATTAATGAACGGTTGCATTGAAATCAGGGGGGCAAGGGTTCATAATCTCAGGAATATCAACTTAAAAATACCAAGGAACAAACTGGTTGTCATAACCGGTGTGTCGGGCTCGGGAAAGTCATCACTTGCCTTTGACACTATCTATGCTGAAGGCCAGAGAAGATATGTCGAGAGTCTTTCATCCTATGCACGTCAGTTTCTGGGCAGGATGAACAAACCGGAAGTAGATTTCATCAGTGGTATTCCTCCGGCCATAGCAATTGAACAAAAGATCAAATCCCGCAATCCGAGGTCAACTGTTGGCACTTCAACTGAAATTTATGACTACCTGAGGCTCTTATACGGAAGGATAGGCCGTACTGTTTCCCCGGTTTCCGGGAAGGAAGTGAGAAAACACAGTGCTGATGATATAGTTGAATTTCTGGCATCACTTCCGGAAGACAGCAGAGTGGTAATTACTGCTGCAGGACAAATACCGGAAAACATAAATATCAAAGAATATTTTTCTTTTCTGCACAAGCAGGGATTCGACCGGATAGAATCTGAGGGAAAAATTCTCAGGATATCAGAAATACATGAAGATGATTTCAAAGGCGGTCAGAAAATCAATATTGTGATTGACAGACTCATCACAGATCACTCTCCTGACAATTTCAGCAGGGCGGCTGATTCGGCACAGACCGCATTTCATACCGGACAGGGTTATTGTGAAGTTATTATCCTGAATGGCAGCGGACCGGTGAGCAGGGAAAATTTTTCAACCAGATTTGAAGCTGACGGTATTATTTTCGAAGAACCCTCGGAATACCTGTTCAGTTTTAATAATCCTCTGGGTGCATGCCCCCTGTGTGAAGGTTACGGAAGGATAATAGGCATTGACGAGGATCTTGTAATACCCGACCGGAATCTTTCGGTTTATGATGATGCCATTGCCTGCTGGAAAGGAGAGTCAATGAAAAGATGGAAGGAAAGGCTGATCTCCAGTGCCCATCTCTTTGATTTTCCGGTACACAAGCCTTATTTCCAGCTTACTGACGAACAAAAAACTCTTTTGTGGAAAGGCAACAGGTATTTTTACGGACTCGACAGGTTTTTCAGATATCTTGAGGAAAAAAAGTACAAAATTCAGTACCGTGTTCTGCTGAGCCGCTACAGGGGCAAAACTGTCTGTCCTGAATGCAGGGGATCGAGGCTGCGCAGGGAAGCAGGATATGTGAAAATTGCCGGAAAAACCATACAGGAACTGGTTACTCTGCCCGTAAACAGACTCTATGATCATTTTATGGAAATGAGACTGGACTCACCTACAGATGAAATGGTAGCCGGAAGATTGCTGAAGGAAATAACCTCAAGGCTTCGTTTTATGATTGACGTCGGGCTTTCCTATCTCACACTCAACAGGCTTTCCTCCAGTCTTTCCGGCGGTGAATCGCAGAGAATAAACCTTTCATCCTCACTGGGCAGCAACCTTGTCGGTTCAATGTATATTCTTGATGAACCAAGCATAGGGCTGCATCCCCGCGACACCAGCCTTCTGATCGGGGTTCTCAGGGAACTGAGAGACCTTGGCAATACGGTAATTGTAGTGGAACATGAGGAGGAAATAATAAAGGCAGCCGACCAGATAATCGATCTTGGTCCCGAAGCAGGAAGACTTGGAGGAGAAATTGTATTTCAGGGAAATCCCGGAATGGTGGCTTCCGGCAAATCTCTGACTGCAGAATATCTGGCCGGAACAATAGAGATTCCCATTCCTCCCTCCAGAAGGAAGTGGAACAGTTATATAGAAATCATCGGAGCAAGGGAGAATAATCTTAAAGATATTAATGTCAGATTCCCCCTGCACACGATTACCTGTGTGACCGGAGTAAGCGGATCCGGCAAATCAAGTCTGGTAACGGAAATCCTCTACAAATACCTGTCTGACAAAATCACCGGCAGCAATCTGAAAGCAGGCCAGTTCAGGGAAATAAGGGGTGACATACCCGGCCTGACCGGAATTGAACTGATTGACCAGAATCCGATCGGCAAATCAAGCAGATCAAATCCGGTAACCTATCTGAAAGCATATGATGAGATAAGGAAACTGTTTGCCGGGCAACAGGCATCGGTTCAGAATAATTACAAACCTTCACATTTCTCCTTTAACATCAAGGGCGGAAGATGTGAGGAATGCCAGGGCGAAGGCATAATAAGAGTTGAAATGCAGTTTATGGCTCCTGTTGAACTCACCTGTGAAGCATGCAGGGGAATGCGTTTCAAAAGAGATATCCTGGAAGTGAAATACCATGAAAAAAATATTCACGACCTCCTTGAGATGACAATTGATGAAGCAATAATATTCTTCTCCAGGTATCCGGGTAAAACTGAAAAAAGAATTATAGAAAAACTCAAACCACTTTCAGAAGTGGGACTGGGATATATTAAAATGGGACAGTCATCCAGTACCCTTTCCGGCGGTGAAAGCCAGAGAGTAAAGCTGGCATATTTCCTCAGCCAGGGAAAAACTACCGGACATATCCTGTTTGTTTTTGATGAACCAACCACAGGCCTTCATTTTCACGATATAAACAAACTCCTGAAATCCATAAATGCACTTGTTGAACACGGACATTCCGTTGTTGTAATTGAACATAACCTGGAAATCATTAAAAGCTGCGACTGGATTATTGATCTTGGACCTGAAGGCGGGGAAGAAGGCGGTTATGTGGTATTTGAAGGAAAACCGGAAGAGCTGATTAAATGCAACGAATCATATACGGGAAAATATCTCCTGCACAATCTTAAAAGACACGATCAGTCTTTGCCGGAAAAGACTCCCCGCTGACAACAGGAATAAGTTTTTATCTCTTTAGCCTGAATCCGAACATTATTGCAACACATCCGCTTGAAGGAGGCTGCCCTGAGCGGGTTGCAGACGGTACTTTGATCAGGAACTTAAGCTGCTGGCTCGATTCAAGTTTAAAGTCCCAGGTGCTGGCATAGTTTTTATCCTTGTTGGTATAAAGTACGTTTTTGTTTGAATCAAGAACCCTGAACTCAATATCCGGAAGTTTTCCGTCGCCTACAATGGAAACCCTGTAATTCATGTCGGAATAGAAGGTCTTGTAAAGTTCGGCTTCTTCGCCTTCAACCAGGACAGCAGCGTGATAATTGCCATCATGTGTATAGCCTGCAAGATTCGGCAGACATTCTTTTTTTGCAAATGTCTTGCACTGTGCACTGGCATATCCGCCAAAGGCAATGAGCAGGATGACCGGCAGAAGAATTCTTTTAACTGTTTTCATAGCCTTTTAGATTACAAATGAATTTCTTATCTCCTTAACAACCGATGATAATTCCATAAAAACAGCCGGTGTCATATCTGTCTGAATTTCCGATTTCAATACGGTTGATTTGGAATCCGGATCATATTCCGGTCTTACAGGAGAGGTGTCAATCCTGATTTTATCAAATACGTTTTTGAGTTTTCCGACCTCCGCCATCAGTTCATCAACTGCTGCAATACCCCTGCTTCCGCCCAGCAGTCTGAGAAGAATGTCAACAGAGAGCTTCTGGTCTATTATTCTGCCAACAAGCTTATTTCCGTCGAAATCGTTCATGTCAACAAGCTGGGTGGAGATGTAAAGACCCTCAATCCATCCTCCGGTAAGCACAATTGCCGCTGTTGCAGATTGTCCGTTATCCTCAAGATAGGAATTGGAGTTCATGAATGTCTGGGACACTATATCCATTATGACTTCACTATTGTTGATATTTTCTTCCAGTCTGTCAATGTCTTCCTGTTCAATAGCTTTCAAAATACCCAGTCCGTCAGCCATTTTCTTGGCCGCATTCATATAATCGATCAGTAATTGCGTCTGTTCATAGAGACTTGCAAAACTGAGATTACAGGTATAAATTCCCAGGTTCAGTGCCATGGACTTGTTTGTAACATAGTTATTGACATTGGATACCGGATTTAGTAATTTTTCCTCAAATCTTGCTCCCGCTGATTTAATCAGCATTGCCGATTCAAGTGGAGACGGCAGCGCCTGAAAAATTCTCTCAGCCTGCTTAATATCCTGTATTACAGCATCTTTGTCCTTGACATCGACTTCCAGGTTCACTTCGGGAGCCTTTCTGCCACCCTTACAGCAGGTGAACAGAATTATGCCCAGTATAAATACAATACCAATTCCGATTCCGGAACTAATTCTGAACTGTCTACTCATGATTTTTAACAATTAAATTGCAAACATTAAAACAGGACTAAATTAGCATTTTATTTTTATTTATCAAAAAGGCCTTAATGATATTGATGGTATTTCTGTCTTTAAGTTGAAATTTTACACGAACTATCCCGGGAACTTATTTCATTACCGGCATACTGAATTTTTCAGCTGATCAGATCATTTCATACCTTGAGCCACTTCCGGCCCGGAGCCGGGAAAATATGAAGTAAGTAAATATTACGTATTACTCCTCCGCAGCAAAATATTTCATGAACTGGGTCCGCTCATAAACAACGGGTCTGGTATAGTTCCTGTAATTGAGTCTGCCCCTGAAATCATTAACTGATCCGAATTCCTTCTGATCCATCCATTCTTCGATCTGCCTGTTCATAACCTTCAGAAACTGTAGTCCCTTGCTGTAAAGAACCGAGCATACCTGCACTGTATCTGCTCCCGCAAGAAGGTATTTTATTGCATGGCTGCCGCTGCGAACCCCTGTTGAGGCAGAAATGTCAATTTTAATATCCTGTGCGCTTGCCATGCCTATCCACCTGAGAACATATCTCATCTCTTCCTCTCTGCTGAAAACCGGAGCTGGCACAATATCCATTCTGTCGATGTCAATATCCGGCTCATAAAACCTGTTGAACATCACTACGCCTGCAACGCCTCTCATATAGAACTGATCAATAATGTTCAGGATATTTGAAAAGCGGAATCCGATTTTTAGAACCAGTGGTATTTTAATGGTTTTTTTCAGCTTTTCGACAAGTTCGAGATAAATTTTTTCGGAATCGGAAGCGCTTTTCTTTCTGTCATCCGGAAGAAAAAACACATTTATTTCGATTGCATCGGCACCGGCTTCAGCAATATTCCTGGCAAAACCCGTCCAGCCACCTGAGGAGTAGCAATTTATACTGGGAATAACGGGAATGGACAGGCTTTCCTTTGCTTTTTTAATAAGACTGAGATATTCATCAACTGTATTTGATCTCATATAATATGACACATAGTCACCAGCTTCAGGATAATCTGCGGCAAGCGGAACAGTATGAATATAATGGTCAATCTGTTCCTCGAAAAGTGACTTCAGGACAACGGCTCCGGCACCGCTGTCCTCTGCTTCCTTCAGATGGTCCAGGCCGGAGGTTAGTCTGCTGCTGCTTACTATAAGAGGGCTTCTAAGATCAAGCCCGAGATATTTTACTGACAATCTGCCCATTTATTGAATCTTTAAATTTTCTATCGTCCTCCAAATATAATACTTCCTATTCTTATTATCGTGCTGCCCTCCTCAATTGCCACCATGTAATCCCCTGACATACCCATGGAAATTTCGCAGAAATGATCCTGATCCGCAAAAAATTCCTCCTTCAGCTCTCTGAAACAACCGGTCAGATATCTGAACTCGTTTCTTACCTGTTCAATGTCATCTGTGAATGTAGCCATCCCCATCACTCCGCAAATCCTCACAGCATCCATCCGGCGGAATTCATCAGAACCCGCCAGTTCTCTGACCTCATTCATACTGAAGCCATATTTGGTTTCTTCTTCTGCTATATGGAACTGCAGAAGACAATCTATCGTCCTGTTAATTTTCACAGCCGCATTATTAATGACTCTGAGAAGCTTAAACGAATCCACGGACTGTATCATGCTGACAAAGGGAACCACATGCTTTATCTTGTTGGTCTGCAGATGTCCGATCAGGTGCCATTCAATATTACCGGGAAGCAGATCCTTCTTTGACAACAACTCCTGTACCCTGTTCTCACCAAAAATCCTGTGTCCGGTGTTATAGGCTTCAAGAATGTCGGCGGCAGGCCAGCCTTTTGACACGGCTACCAGGCTAACGGATGAGGGTATCTGTCGTTTCAGTGAAATAATATTATCTGCAATTACTGACATTAATAATTTATTAAATTTTCATAAACAGTTAAGTAACAATATACTATCAAATTAAAACCCATTTTACAAACCACTCATGCTCAGATGTATACATCTGGAAGGAATCAACAGATTAAAAAGCTATTCAAGAAGATGTATCACAAGTCCGCTGCGAAGCTTGGGTTCAAACCAGGTTGTTTTGGGAGGCATGATATTGCCTGAATCCGCAATATTTATCAATTGCTCCATTGAAACAGGGTAAAGAGCAAAGGCCACTTTCATTTCTCCGCTGTCAACCCTCTTTTTCAGTTCTTGCAGTCCTCTTATACCTCCAATAAAATCGATACGTTTCGATCTTCTCAGATCCTGAATGTCCAGTACCGGGGAAAGCACCTGGTTTGTAAGGATGGTTACATCCAGTATCCCTATCGGATCATTGTCGTCATAGCTTCCCTCCCTGGCTGTCAGACTGTACCATATACCATCAAGATACATGGAAAAATTATGCAGACGTTCCGGCTTGTATATTCCGGTCCCTTTTTTAACGATTTCAAAACCATTTTCAAGTTTAGCAAGAAATTCCCTGACTGACAATCCGTTAAGATCCTTTATCGTCCGGTTATAATCGATTATCCTCAACTGATCAGCCGGAAAATGAACTGCAAGAAAAAAATTATATTCTTCATTGCCGGTATGCCCGGGATTATTTTCACTCCTCTCCTTTCCCACAAGCGCTGCAGCAGCTGTTCTGTGATGGCCATCAGCAACGTAGGTATAGGGAACCTTCTCCATGAAAATCTTTTCAATCAGTTCCGTTGTTTCAGGATCACGGACAATCCAGAAATGATGTCCAAACCCGTCTTCCGACACGAACTCATACTCCGGCTTATCCCCTGTCGTTATTTTTTTTACGATGGCGTTCAGTTCCCTGACCGGAGGATAGGTAAAAAAAACCGGTTCAATGTTGGCATTATTAACCCGGACATGAATCATTCTGTCCTGCTCCTTATCGGGACGGGTAAGCTCATGTTTCCTGATTTTCCCGTTAATATAATCATCCACGGAAGCACAACCCACAATTCCGTATTGTGTTCTTCCCTCCATGGTCTGTGCATAGATATAGTAGGTGGCTTCTTCATCCTGACTGAGCCATCCTTTCTTTTGCCACAGGGCAAAGTTGCTCACAGATTTTTTGTAAACCTCTTCCGAGTGTATGTCAGTATCCGGGGGGAGATCTATTTCAGCCCGGGTTATATGAAGAAGTGAGCATTCACGGCCATGAGCCATCTCTGCCGCTTCTTCCGTACTCATCACATCATAGGGAAGGCAGGACAGATCCCTGACAATTTCCCTGGGAGGCCTGAGCCCCCTGAAAGGTTTTACTATAGCCATCTGTATAATTCAGTATAATTCAGTATAATTCAGTATAATTCAGTGTAAACTAGTGTAAAGCAGTATGAATCAATCCAATCAGTATAAATCAGTACAAAAAAACATCTATTTATTCAGTCTGAATTTTTCATTTCCTGTTTTAAAATAATCAACTATCTGTCTGGCAGCTGCAATACCGGCATTGATATTGGCTTCCTGGGTTTGTGCCCCCATCTTTTTTGCAGTAAAAACAAAGCGGCCTTTGTATTTCTCTTCAAACAATTCCGAGCAATCAGGGGCAATATCCGAGAGATATACAAAATCAGATCTTTCCGAGAAAATTTTTAAAAGAGCTTCTTCATCCACTATCTCTTTTCTTGCTGTATTTACAAGTACGGCATTCTCCGGCATTCCGGAAAGAAGGTCATATCCTACAGATTTCCTGGTTTCCTCAGTGGCCGGGGTATGAAGGGATATGTACTGAGAGCAGGAATAAAGATCTTCAATGGCATCACATTTCTTCACATTGCATCCGGAAAAGACATCATCCCCGACGAAGGGATCAAAGGCACTGATGGTCATACCGAATCCTCCGGCAATCCTGGCCACGCATCTGGCAACATTCCCGAAACCATGAAGCCCTATTGTCTTACCCCTTAGTTCAGTACCTGTTTTCCCGGCGAAACCTCCCCTTGCCTGATAAAGCATCATTTGAAATGCCAGTTCAGCAACAGCATTCGAATTTTGGCCGGGAGTATTCATGGCAACCACATTCCGTTCCGTACAGGCATTAAGGTCAATGTTGTCAAATCCGGCTCCCGCACGGACCACAATCCTGAGTTGTTTTGCAGCATCAAGAACCTGTGCCGTCACAGAATCACTCCTCACTATCAATGCATCAGCGTCAGCAACAGCTGCAAGAAGTTCGGATGTGTCACGGTAATTCTCCAGCAGAACGAGATCATATCCTTCCGTGCCAAAAACCTCTCTGATCTGTTGCACGGCAACAACTGCGAAAGGCTTGGATGTAGCAAGTAGTATTTTCATTACTGAAATTTTTAGCTGGTTCTTTCAAATTCCTTCATGGCATCAACCAGGGCTTTGACACTTGCCACCGGCAGTGCATTGTATGTTGATGCCCTGAATCCGCCTACTGAACGGTGACCGGCAATTCCAATGATTCCTCTGGATTTTGCAAATTCAAGAAATCCCTTTTCAAGCTCTTTATATTCATCATTCATTACAAAGCAGATATTCATCAATGAACGATCCTCATGATCACTTACTGTGGGTTTGAATAGTTTATTCCTTTCTATTTCATCATAAAGAATTTGTGCCTTTTCGATGTTTTTCTTTTGTATCGCCTTTACTCCGCCAAGATCTTTCAGCCATTCAAGTGTCTGTTCAGCAGCAAAAACCGCAAAAACCGGGGGTGTATTGAACATTGAGCCGGCCTTGATGTGAGTCCTGTAATCAAGCATGGTCGGAATGGGTCGTGAAACTTTCCCAAGAGCATCCTCCTTTATTATTACAAGGGCAACTCCTGCGGGAGCAAGGTTTTTCTGGGCGCCTGCATAAATTACAGAATATCTGGAAACATCAACCGGCCTGCTAAAAATGTCGGAGGACATATCTGCAACCAACGGAACCGGAACATCTGGATCTTCCCTGAGCTGGGTTCCGAAGATGGTATTATTTGTTGTAATGTGAAAATAATCAGCATCTGAAGGCAGGGTATAATTTTTAGGAATATAGGAAAAATTCCTGTCTTTTGATGAAGCAACCTCTATGGCTTCACCATAAATATTTGCCTCTTTGAATGCCTTGTTTGCCCATTGCCCCGTTATGAGATACGCCGATACAGAATTCATCAGGTTCATGGGTACCATTGCAAACTGAAGACTAGCTCCCCCTCCCAGGAAAATAACCTGGTAACCGGCAGGCACATCAAGCAATTCCTTTACCAGTCTGATGGCGTTATCCATACAGGCTATGAATTCTTTACTGCGATGGGAAATTTCAAGAACTGATAAGCCTGTACCGGCAAAATTTCTGATACCTTCAATGCTTTTATCAATTGTGTATTGCGGCAGAATTGAAGGTCCTGCATAAAAGTTGTGTTTCTTCATCTGTTTGTTTTTAAATTTGCTGATTCGAATTTGTAAAAATAGGAAAAGGCTTGTAAAAGAAAACAGATTGGCAATAAAACTTAGGAATTAAAAATATCACCTTTTAATATTCCGTTTTTAATAACCGGAATTTTCCTGGTAAAATCACTTGTAAGACAAAAATCGATACAGTCATCCAGTCCATTTTGCTTCAGTCTGTTTCGATGTGCGGCCTTATCTATGTATCCGCGCAGATCTGTTTTTGCAAGCGTCCATAAATCGAGTGCGGCAAGAGTCGAATCGCAGATTGTGGAATAGAGGGAACTGTCAAACAGCTTTTCAGCGAGCGCTCCTGCACAGATTGTGTCTTCCAGATTGAATCTGTTTTTCCAGCCTGCACAAAAGAGCAATACATCATAACCCTGCGTTACAAGCCATTCCGTAAGTGATGAAATATTGAGAAATGAACCAATTACAGTAGCTGCTGACGAAGAGGCCATTTTCATTATTCCTGTTCCGTTTGTTGTACTGTATACAATTGTTTTTCCCTCCACGTTTTCACGTGAAAAATTAAAAGGTGAGTTACCCAGATCAGCAAAATCCAGAATTAATCCATCCCGCTCTGCCGCAACCAGGAACCCTTTCTTTTTATATTCTTTTGCTTCTTCAACTCCGGCAACCGGAATCATTGAAAATGCCCCGTTCTCAAATGCCGTGCAAATGGAAGATGTGGCACGAAGGATATCAATGATCACAACTATCGAATCCGCATAAAGTTCCGGCTCAAACAACAAAGGAGAAAAACATGTTTCTAGTTTTCTTTTCCCCATATTTCAGTCAATTTATGGCTAAAATGTTAACGATCAAATAATATAAAGGCAGGTGATTTTCTATTTCAGGAAGGGAGTATTCACAATTTTTGCCCTCAGATCCTTGTTTCTTATACGAATAAATATTTCCGTGTCAGGCTTCCAGAATCCCTTTGCAAGATAACCCATTCCGATTCCCTGCTTCAGCACGGGTGACATTGTCCCTGATGTGACTTTCCCCACCGTATTTCCCGAAGCATCCACAATCTCATAATTCTGCCTCGGGATTCCCCTGTCAACCATAATGAATCCTTTAAGGCGTCTTTCCACACCTTCAGTTTTTTGTTTAAGCAGAAATTCCCTGTCAATAAAATTCTTTGAGTCCGTGAATTTTGTTACCCAGCCCAGCCCTGCCTCAATAGCTGAAGTATCATCGTCTATATCATTGCCGTAAAGGCAATATCCCATTTCAAGCCTCAGGGTATCCCGTGCACCGAGACCGGCAGGTTTGATTCCATCTTCCTTTCCTGCTTCAAAAAGGGCATTCCACAAAGCAATGCCGTCTTCGTTCCTTACATAGATCTCACACCCTCCTGCACCTGTATATCCCGTGGTTGACAACAGAACATTTTTTATTCCGGCAATATTCATTTCACGGAATGTATATGGTTCCATATCCATTAAGGGTTCTTCCGCAAGCCTGTTAACGATCTGCATTGCCAGAGGCCCCTGGATCGCAAGCTGGGCAATATCATCCGATACATTCACCAGATCCCGTCCGGGGACAATCCCGAATTCCCCTGCATGTCTTACACACCAGTCCCAGTCTTTTCCTGTATTTGCCGCATTGACTACCAGCAGATATTTTTCAGGATTAAAACGATAAACAAGCAGATCGTCAACAATACCTCCCCTTCCATTGGGAAAGTATGTATATTGAATTTTGCCATCAAAAAGCGCCCTGATATCATTTGAAGTAATGTACTGGAGATAATCTGCTGCATCCGGACCGGTGACATAAAACTCACCCATATGGGATACATCAAAGACTCCGGCTTTCTCTCTCACAGTCAAATGTTCATCAGTGATACCGGAATATTCCATCGGCATGTTATAACCGGCAAACGAAGCCATTCTGGCTCCTGCTGCCTGGTGAATCGCGGTAAACGGGGTTCTTTTCATTTCTTAAAATTCCAATATTTTAAATTCTACTCTTCGGTTCCTGGCTCTGCCTTCAGCACTTGTGTTGCCGGCAACAGGCTGCTGGGGTCCGTATCCCCGGAATTCAAGCCGTTCCGGATCTGTGCCTTTCTGAATCAAATATTCAACAACCGCCCTCGCCCTGTCCTGCGATAATTTTGTATTCAGGGCAAGACTGCCGGTATTGTCGGTATGGCCGGAGATCTCAATGCGCATATGGGGATTTTCCTGCAGTATTCCGTACAAACGGTTCAGTTCGGCATATGACTCAGCTGTCAGAATTGCCTGACCTGTCTGAAAGAGAATATTATTCAGAACAACCTTCCTGCCAACCTTCACCTTCACAAGATCCATATTCAGTTTATAAACATCATCGGTAAGATCTTCCGGAATATCAATTCTTCTTATATCTGAAAGGAATCCGCTTCCCCTGAAATCGACCATGTAGGATTTTCTGCCGGAAAGTCTGATCCTGTAGGCGCCATCAATATCTGAGCTGGCTGTGGTTGCAATCACCATATCTGATGATATATCAATCACATCTACTCTGGCCAGGACCGGATCTCCGGATTCCGAATCCCTTACCGTACCGCTAAGATAGAAAAATGTTTCTTTCACAGCTTCGGCAGGCAGGGGAGGAAACTCTTTAATCACCACAAGAGTGTCTTTAATGATGACTGTATCCGGTTTGACCGGCAGAACTTCCACAATAATCTTCTGAACCACAGTATCCGGAGCTGTCACCGGTACAGGCTCCGGTTCTTCGGCTGCCTGGGGTACTTTTTTATACCCGTGGAAAATATCAAGTCCTCCCAGACTTCCTTTCCTGTCTGAAACGAGGTAAAAAGCATTCCTGATGCTTTTATCCGGTACATAAAAAAGGTCATGCCATGGAGTATTGACCGGATAGCCGCAATTGACAGCCTTTGACCACTTGCCTTCCTGACCCCTGACGGAATAAAAAATGTCAAATCCTCCCATTGAATCATGACCTTTGGAAGCAAACCACAAAGTATCACCGCTTTCTGAAAAGCTGACAGATTCCTCATCATAAGGGGTATTAATGTTTGGCCCGGCATTTTCAGGCTTTGACCACTTGTTACCGGGTTTCTTCCTGATAAAATAAATATCCTTTCCGCCAAGGGAATTCTTACCCTTATCCGTGACAAACCAGATTTCGTCGCCCGACGGGGAAAATGTAAATGAGGTTTCTGCACCCCGGGAATTTATGCCGAAAGGGATTGAAGCGGGCTTTGTCCATATGCCATTTTTTCTTTTTGACAGTTTTATATCCCCTCCGTTGAGGTATCCGGTATAAATATATAATTCAGTGCCGGAGTCATCCAGGTAAAGCGGTGATTCACAATAGGCAGTGTTTACAGAACCTGTGAGCGGCGAAGCAACATTCCATTCGTTGTGGACACGTGTGCTGTGAAAAATATTTTCGTCAAACTTTCCGTCTGTCAGCGAAATACCGGATCGCCTTATTTCCCTTCTGCTGGCAAAAAAAAGTGTATTGAAATCTGCAGAAAAAACAGGTGAGTAATCATCAGCAAATGAATTGATATTTGTTCCCGCATTCCGGATTTCAATATTCAGGGTATCTTTAAGCAGCTTCAGGGCAGAGTTGCATTCATCAAGATATTTTAAAGCATCTGAAACATTCGCCCGTCTCTTTCCAGCTTTTGAATTAAGATAATCATTAAACATATTTATTGCTTCCCCGAAGTTTCCTGAATACTGAAGCGCTCTGCCTGTCATCAGCAAAATATCATCAGTCAGATCATTTTTCAGTTCAAGGGCTTTCAGCAGAAACGGAGCAGCAGCATCCTTGTGGTCGGAATAAAGGGCTGCCACACCTGCCTTGTAATTCAGTTCAGCATTATTGCCGTTATATACCATGGCTTTACGGTATTCCTCATAAGCGCTTCCATACCATACAGAGCGCTCCCTGAAATAGTGATTGCCTTCGGACACATGGGCCCATGCTTCCTTAAAGCCTTCCCTGACAGTTTTGTAGTCATTTTTCCGGATCCTGACATTTGTTTGTGCATCTGCAGGCAGAATGTTTAGAAACAGCAGAGCAAAACAGGAGAATAAAAAGCCTTTCATACATTGCAGTTTTTCACTCCCTAAAATTAGTATTAATTTACCTTACACAAAAATTTGATCTGTATTATTACAGACTGTCATTCAGTTTAGAGCAAAAATTGTACTATATTTGCAGTAGTCGAAATCTGTAAATTAATAATATTGTCTGATCTTATGACTTATCAATACATTAATCCGGAATATCTGGATTCGGTGTCGGCAGGAGACACGGAAATTGTTCAGGAGCTGGTTGACATGTTCAGATCCCAGATTGAGGAGACTCAGAATGAAATGAGGATTCTTCTGCACAAAAAAGACTATAACTCACTTGGTCTGCTGGCTCACAAAGCCAAATCCTCTGTACTGATAATGGGAATGACAGACCTTGGATCACTTCTGAAAACCTTTGAATTCCAGGCCAGGAAAGGGATTGAATCTCATAAATACGAATCCTATGTCGATCGGTTTACACATGAAACCAGTGAAGCCGTTAAAGAGCTCGAGACCCTCGTTAATGAAAGGTTAATAAAAAAATGAATGATCAGTACCGACAAACAGGGCAGGGTTGATATTATAAGCATCAACAGTGACAGGATTGATGCCCTTACAGCTGAAAATCTGAAAAATGAGATAGGAAGGATTCTTGACAAAACACATCCCATGGCGGTATTGAATCTGCAAGGCGTTCATTATATCGACAGTACCGGATTCGGATGCCTGCTGGCTGTTTACAAGGCTGCAAAAGACAATTACGGAGCCCTCAAATTCGCCTGTCCCGAAACCAAAATCTCGGAATCTTTTCAAACTCTCAATCTTAATGCCGTATTCGAGATATTTGAAAGCCTCGATGACTGCATCCGGTCATTCAGTCCCTGACAACTGTCATAACTAAAAGCAGGACAGCAATACAGTCCATGAAAGACTATACAGTCCATGAAAGACTATACAGTCCATGAAAGACTATACAGTCCATGAAAGTAATTACAGCCCCGGGGAAATTTTCAGACTTGTAAAGGCTCTTCAGACAGGGGTAACTCTTTTGTCAGCGATCTGAATTTCAATCTCCCGTTTTCCACGGAAATACTTACTGTCGAATCATTCCGGATATTGCCTGCGATAAGCTGTTTCGACAACTCATTGACTATCTCCCTCTGGATCAGACGTTTTACCGGCCGTGCCCCGGACTGGGGATCAAAACCGTGATCTGCAATCCAGCTTACGGCTTCATCTGTAACCTCGAGATCCATATTATTTCCTGAAAGAAGCTCCCTGAGATTCCCGAGCTGGATTTTTACGATTTCATTGATCTGCTCAAGATTAAGCGGGTGAAACATCACTATTTCATCAATCCTGTTCAGGAATTCCGGTCTGATGGATCTTCTCAGGAGTCCGAAAATATCATTCCTGAGCTTTTCCTCCTCCTTTTCAGGCATGTTGTTGTCATATTGTTCCATTCTGTCACGGATGATATCCGATCCGATATTTGAAGTCATAATAATGATGACATTTCTGAAATTGACTGTTCTTCCCTTGTTGTCTGTCAGTCTGCCGTCATCCAGCACCTGCAGCAGAAGATTGAACAAATCGGGATGGGCTTTCTCAATTTCATCAAGAAGGACCACGGAATACGGTTTATGCCTTACAGCTTCCGTAAGCTGGCCTCCCTCATCATACCCCACATACCCGGGAGGTGCACCGATCAGTCTGGACACTGAATGTCTTTCCTGATATTCCGACATATCTATTCGGGTCATCAGGTTTTCATCATTAAACAAAAATCCGGCCAGAGCCCTGGCCAGTTCAGTTTTGCCAACACCGGTGGTTCCAATAAATATGAATGATCCCACAGGTCTTTTCTGATCCTGAAGACCAGCTCTGGAACGTCTGACAGCATCTGAAACCGCACTTATTGCCTCATCCTGTCCCACAACCCTCTTGTGCAGTTCATCTTCCATTCTCAAAAGCTTCTCCTTTTCACTCTCCAGCATCCTTGTAACCGGTATTCCTGTCCACCTGGACACTATTTCGGCAATATCCTCTGACCGGACCTCTTCCCTGACCAGAGAGCCTTTTTTTCTCTTGTTCTCAATCTGGTCCTTCAATTCATCTATCTCTTTTTCAAGGCGGGAAATCTTACCATATCTTATTTCGGCCACTTTTCCGTAATCACCGGCACGCTCAGCCAGTCCTGCCTCATATTTCAGGGCTTCAATCTCTTCCTTTTTAGTCTGGACCTTACTGATAATTTCCTTTTCAGAATTCCATGCTGCATTCAGTTCATTCCTCTTCGACTGCAACTCAGCAAGTTCCCTGGCGATTTTCTCCTCTTTCTCCCTGTCTCCGTCCCGGCGGACAGCTTCTTTTTCTATTTCCAGACGGGTGATTGTCCTGTTGGCCTCATCTATTTCATCCGGTACGGAGTTCATTTCCAGCCGCAATCTTGATGCAGCTTCATCAATAAGGTCAATTGCCTTGTCGGGCAGAAACCTGTCGCTGATATACCGGGTTGAAAGATCCACGGCAGCAATAATCGCCTCATCCCTTATGATTACCTTATGATGTGCTTCATATTTTTCGCGTATCCCGCGAAGAATTGATATTGAATCCTCCCTGCCGGGTTCACTGACCATTACCACCTGAAACCTGCGTTCAAGAGCTTTGTCTTTTTCAAAATATTTCTGGTATTCATTAAAGGTTGTGGCTCCGATAGCCCTTAATTCTCCTCTTGCAAGTGCAGGTTTCAGAATATTTGCGGCATCCATTGCTCCTTCCGATTTACCGGCACCAACAAGGGTATGTATTTCATCGATAAACAGAACTATTCCTCCATTGGAACCTATCACCTCATTCACAACCGACTTCAGCCGCTCTTCAAATTCTCCCTTGTATTTGGCACCGGCTATCAGGGCTCCCATATCCAGAGAATAAATAATTTTCGATTTAAGATCTTCCGGAACATCCCCCCTGACTATCCTGTGGGCTATCCCTTCAGCTATGGCAGTTTTCCCGACACCGGGTTCCCCTATCATGAGGGGATTGTTCTTGGTTCGTCTTTCAAGGATCTGCAGTATCCTTCTTATCTCGTCATCGCGTCCGACAACCGGATCCAGTTTCCCCAGGCGAGCCCGTTCATTGAGATTCAGGGCATAGCGCTCAAGTGAATTGAAAGTGTCGTCGGATGTCTGACTATTGATGACTGCACCTTTCCGCAGTTCTGTAATTGCAGAAAGAAGTCCTTTCATAGTGGCTCCGTGATCCCTGAGTATCCCGGCACTCTCGTCACCGGTCTCCAGCATTCCCAGAATCAGATGTTCCGGTGTTATGAACTTGTCCTTCATGTCTGAGGCATGATCGCCCGCCTTGCGGAATGCCTCAGAAAGATTCGGTGAAATATATGCCTCGGCACCCGACACTTTAGGATAAGAATCAATTAATCTGTCAATATCCCGGATTAAAAGCCGGGTATCAATACCTGCCTTGCCGAAAAGATAATCGGAAATACTCTCGGCCTCGCTTATTACACCCTTGAGAAGATGAGCACATTCAACCGCCTGCTGGCCTTTCCCCCTGGCAATATTAAAAGCCTTCTGTACCGATTCCTGAGCCTTTAATGTGAAATTATTTAAATTCATATAAACTGCTTTTTCACTTCATCCATCAAATAAACTGCCAGAAGCCCCAATGGGACTTTTTGACATTAAACCACATGTTTATTATGTCATAATGACGCCGGATTTCTGCAAATCAGCAATACTCCACAGTGTAATAGTTCAGGCTTCAATGAAACCCTGCTTTCTTTTCTTCGTTTAACAGATTAAAGTCATGTAATACATAACAGAAGTATATTTAAGCATCCTTGTCTGAATGAGTGAAAAGATACTTGAAATCCTGATGCAGTTATTTGCAATAATTGCCAAGCCTCAGGCCGATGATACTGAAAGACGGGAGGTTGTGGAATCATTTCTGTACAGGCTGATAAGTCAGGATCTTGTAAAAAAATATCTTTCCAGGTACGATGAAGCTTACGAAGAAGCCAGGAAGCGGCTTGAAAGGGTGAGCACGAAACGCCGTGAAGGTGCCATAGCAGTAAGGATATGGAGGTTATGTGTTGAGATAAATGAACAGGGAAGACTGGATCACGAACAAAGAATATTCGTCGTGATACAGGCACTTGAATTCTGCAAATCAGGAAACATGGCCGTCAGTGCGATGGAACTTGGTTTTATCAGAACCCTGTCGGAGGGACTAAACATAAAGAAAGAGGAATACGATCTTATTGAATTGTTTATTCTGAGTCCGGTTGTAAAGATTCCTGATTCGCAGAATCTCCTTCTTATAGACGGAAATCCGGAAAGTGCCCTCAGGGAAACCAGGCATATCTACAGGGAACAGCTGAAAGGCCAGGTCTGGATTCTATACATACCCTCGGTAAATATGTATTTCCTCCGCTACAGTGGATCGGGGGAATTGTCAATGAGTGTACAGCTTCTCCAGGAGGACAAGGTATATCCTTTCAGTGAAGGATCATCTATCCGCTTCTCCAAAGTAAAACCGGTCTATTACTGGGATGTCACAATGCAGTTCCTCATGGAAGACTTCCAGTCGTCCAGAGTGGTTTATGAGGTTAATAATCTGCAATACAGATTCAGGAGCGGTGAGATAGGCATTCATCACATGAATTTTAAAACCGAATCCGGACGAATGGTTGGCATAATGGGAGCCAGCGGTGCGGGGAAATCAACTCTTCTCCATGTCCTGAACGGATCAGATCAGCCTTCCGACGGTGAAGTTCTGATCAATGGCATAAATATTTACAGGGAAAGGGAAAAGATCAAGGGACTGATAGGCTTTGTATCCCAGGATGATCTTCTGATTGAGGACCTCACCGTTTTTCAGAATCTGTATTATAACGCCAAACTTTGTTTCGGAAATCTGAGTGACGGGGAAATAATTGAAAAAGTTGAAGACGTTCTGAAGAATCTCGGTCTTTATGAGATCAGGAATATGAAAGTAGGAAGTCCCCTGAATAAAAAGATCAGCGGAGGACAGAGGAAAAGGCTCAATATTTCACTTGAGCTGATTCGCGAGCCATCAATACTTTTTCTTGATGAACCAACCTCAGGCCTGTCATCACGCGATTCGGAAAACATACTTGATCTGCTGAAAGATCTGACTCGCAAGGGTAAACTGCTTTTCATCGTCATTCACCAGCCGTCGTCGGATATCTTCAAAATGTTTGACAAGCTGATAATTCTTGATACCGGGGGATATCCCGTATATAACGGGAATCCTGTGGAATCAATAGATTATTTCAAGAAAAAGATTGAACAGACCAATTACAACGAAAGCGAATGCTATGTCTGCGGAAATGTAAACCCTGATCAGATCTTCAATATTCTTGAGACCAGGGTATATTCCGAGAGCGGGCAGCCAACCGATACCAGAAGGATATCCCCTGCCGACTGGTATGAATTGTACCTGGCTGACAAAAAAGAAGAAGAACTGGAGCGTGGAGTATCCATTCCGGATATCAATTTCAATATACCGAATAAGTTCAGACAGATGATTGTATTCGTGAAACGTGATATTCTTTCAAAGGTATCCGATATCCAGTATTTGCTGATCACCCTGTTCGAGGCACCCGTCCTGGCGCTTTTTCTCGCATACCTGATAAGATATTTTGATGAAAGCTCTGCAAACCCCGGGTATACTCTTTTTGAAAATGCCAACCTCCCTGTCTATATCTTCATGTCAGTGATTGTGGCTATTTTCATGGGTCTCACGGTAAGTGCCGAGGAAATAATCAAGGACCGGAAGATACTGAAAAGGGAAGCCTTTCTCAATCTGAGCTGGAACAGCTATCTTATGTCGAAGGTAATTGTCCAGTTCGGTATCTCAGCCATCCAGGCCTTTTCCTTTGTCCTGCTGGGAAACTGGATTACCGGTATTAAAGGAATGCTTTTCGAATACTGGCTTATTCTTTTCAGCTGCTGGGCCGGAGCCAATATGCTGGGCCTGGTGATTTCAGACAGTTTCAAGGCAGTTGTGACAATATATATTCTCATACCCTTCCTGGTTATTCCCCAGATCATGCTTAGCGGAGTAATGGTGAAATTTGAGAAACTCAACCCCAGGGTGTCTTCTCCTGTATCCATACCATTTTACGGAGAAATGATAACTGCGCGATGGGGATACGAGGCGCTGGCAGTAAAACAGTTCAAAGACAATTTGTACGGAAAGCAGTTCTATGTCTATGACAAGGCTATAAGTCAGGCAAAATACAGAAAGGATTACCTGCATCCGGAAATAAAGGGCAGACTGGAGAGAATTCAGTCAGATATGGAAAGGGAGGTGTTAAATGAAGATTCCTTCAAAAAGCTGAAACTTGTTTATAATGAATTTACAAAACAGGCTGCGGAGACACCGCTATTGAAATTCCAGTATCTTGAATATCTTACACCGGAGAGGATCACCCCGGTAATTGTCAGGGAGGCTCTGAACTATACCGAAGAGGTCAGGAAATATTATGTGGCCTGTTCAAATCTTGCAAAGGATCAAAAGGATGCTATTGTCACAAGACTTCAGACTGCAGACAGTAAAGCCTTTCTGGCTATGAGGGATAATTATGCCAATGAAGCCCTTGAGGAATTTGTTGTAAACAAGAATGAAACAGAAAAGATAATTGAATACAGGGACGAAATAATCCAGAAGCTGGATCCTGTTTACATGGATCCAAAACATAATTTCATAAAAGCTCACTTTTATGCTCCGGTGAAGAAATTATTCGGCCTCGAAACCGATACTTACTGGATCAATGTCATTGTCCTCTGGTGTATTACCATTGCATTCTATTTCGTTCTTTATTTCAGGGTTCTGAAAAAAATACTCGACTCGGGAAATAAAGCCATGGGAAGAAAAACCAGTAATGCAGTCTCATAATCAGAACGGGCTGTATCCTGCGATACAGCCCGTCCCCGAATGACTGAGGTCATAAAACAACTATTTGAAACTCATTCTGCTATTTCTATCATTTTAAAGGGTACCCGGATTATTGATTCATAATCTTCACCGGCTTCGAGCATATCTTCATCATCTTCCTCATAATACCAGTTTACAACCACCTCATTTTTCGCCTTATGAATGGCCTCCAGTTTTTTGAACACATCCAGAATGCATTTTGAGGAACTGGTATTAAAATATTCCAGGCGAATATTTACTTCCGTTTTCGGGAGGGGATCCTCCTTGTAATTATCAAGCCAGTCAACCAGCGGTTTGTAGAATTCTACCGAGTTTTCAGGAATTGAACGACCTTTGATTTCAAATACGCCTTCTGATTTATCAAATTTCACAGTTGGTGTTTTCGGTGTTCCTTCTATTTTTATCGGTTCCATTTCACTAAGATTTATAATTTTATTAATTGTTTATCCTATTCAACAGCTACCAGTATATCAAGGTAGAAAAAGTAATATTCATCATTGTAGCGCCTCAAAGTATAGTCAAGCTTATTCCCTGTTTTTCTGGCTATATCAACCAGCCCCAGTCCCCCTCCTCCTTTTGCTGATAATCTCTGATGATTAAGTATGAATTTATAGAGTTCCTTGATTTCCCGGCGCGTCGACCGGTTAATCTTCATTATCTTTTCTTTCAGCTCTTCTGCATTATCAGTCTGCACAAAATTACCCGTAACGATCTTATAGCCACTGAAGATCTTTTCAATAAGAAGAATCCCGAATTTCTCGGAATCCTGATCCTCAAAATCTTCAGGTACCTTATCCACATGATGGTAGAGATTCTGAAGACTCTCGACCAGAACATTATAAACCTTCTTCCTGAGCCTTGACTGTTCGTTCATTTCTGCCAGTTTCTCCTCAACTGTATCAAGAACATAATTTATAAGATCGGAATCAACGTTCCCCTTATAGTAAAGTATTACATTACTTTCCGGATTGCCTTTCAGGTAAGTCTCAACATCAAAGCTCATATAAGCTTCCTTTGAAAAGGTTGGAATTTAAACCCTGACAAATATAATAAAAATATAAAGTATCCATATTATAACTTGTTCACATAACACACTTTGAAATTAACAATGTTTTTTTTCGCCCCTCTTTTTAGCCGAACCCTCATAGAGATCATAAGCAGCAAGTATGCACTCAATTGCTCCGTTAAAAAGTTTATACTTCTTTTCCGGCCTTAATCCAATCTTCCCAAGGCTTTCCCTGTCAGGAGCAATAATCCAGGCCTTGTTCCCGTAAAAATTATTTTTCAGTACTGATCCTATCATGCCATATATATTGTCAGAATCCGGAACTGCTATCCTTTTCCCGTAGGGTGGATTTATAAAAATGAAACCACCACTGAAAGCAGATTTTGTATTTATAAAATCCGCGACTTCAGTCTGAATCAGTCCGGCAAAGCCGGCATTTTCGATATTGCTCCTGCACAGGGCTATTGCTTTTGAAGACACATCCCCGGCCCTGATAACTGTATCCGGCTTCACTACTGCTGCTTCTGAATCCCTCCTTATCCTGCCAAACAGTTCAGAATCATAATTTTTCCATCGGGTAAAACCATAATTTTTTCTGAATTTACCCGGTGGAATTTTACAGGCGATCAGTCCTGCCTCAATCGGAATGGTTCCTGATCCGCACATGGGATCAAGAAGGGGGGCGGACCCGTTCCATCCCGACAGCAGGACAATGCCTGCGGCAAGGATCTCATTCAGGGGAGCCGGACCCTGAGACAAGCGGTAACCCCGCTTAAATAAGGGTTCACCCGATGAATCAAGTGAAACAGTGACTCTGTTGCCGCTAATATGAAGATTGATAAGAACCACCGGATCAACAGGGTCAACCGAAGGCCTTCTCCCGTATTTATGCCGGAAATAATCAGCAATGGCATCTTTTAATACCAGACCGGGATATCCGCTGTGTCTGAATAATTTTGAATTTACAACCGGAACAACTGAAAAGGTATCATCCCTGTTCATAAATTCCGACCAGTTGATTTTCAGGGACTCCCTGTAAAGATCCCTGCCGGTTGATATCATGAATTCCCCGACAGGCATGAGTACAGACAAGGCTGTCCGGGAGCAATAATTGACCCGGTACATAGTTTCAAGGCTGCCTGTAAATCCCACTGCCCGGTTCAGGACTTCAGTATCTGCAGCTCCCAGTCCCTGCAGTTCGGCCATCAGAACGTTTTCCAGTCCGTAAAGAGTTCTGGCTGTTAGCTTCATAAGTTTCACATGATAATATTATTCAGAAAACTCCTATAAATCCAAAGCAACACCCGTGAGTGTAAAATCTTTATATAATCGTTTCATTTATGTAAAGCCTCTGCTAAAATAAACATTTGTAACCGCTAATGTCTGCTTCATCATATTATTTCCTGCGGTAAAATAGTTTCCTTATTTTTGTTCTTTCTTTAACAACGTTAAATACAGTAATACCACATAAAATTCCAAGTGATGAAAATGAGAAAAAAGACGGGTCTGGCAGGAGGATTTATTATTATTCTCTTTTTGTTAATGACATCCTGCGAAAAGGACAAAGCCCTGAATGAAGCTATATTGGGAAAATGGGAAGTCATCTCTCTCACCCAGATTACTTTTGAAAATAATGTAAAAAAAGCCGAATCAATACTTTACTTTGGTCCGGATGAAATGAAATATCAGTTTATTGACGGGGGAACGGGTATATTCTTTGAAAATGAAAATGATTATCTCTTTTCATGGAGTCTAACTGGCAATCAGCTTGTTATCAACAAACTCTTCATTAAGGACCTGGTGGCGGACGTCAGTGTTGAAGGCAGCAGTCTGATCTGGACATACACGGAAAACGACGAGATCATACCTGGAATAAACTATGAAATCATTCTGACCGCGAAAAGAATAAAATAATCCCTGATCTGTATCAGGATAACATTAAAATTAATTGCCCAGAATCCGGTTATAAAGCTTCTCATCAGAAATAACCTTCAGTGCTTCAGCAATTATATTATCCTGTTCATTGATTATTCGAAAATATTCGTTTGTCTGCCATATATTATTTGCCAGCAGCGCTTTAAGTACAAGAAGGATTTCATTTTCAGATTTCCTGAACTGATCCTCTGCAAATTCCACTCCGGCATCTTCACCTTTTTTCCTGAATGACTGGATTTCATCGGAAGAAAATTCAAAATCGTTTTTAAAATTCTCAAATGTTTTGAATTTTGAATTTATTGCTGCCCTGTTCTTGTCGGCATATTCAAGGATAAATGAATTGAAAATACCTCTTCTTACAAGGGTTCTGTAATAATTGGAATAGTTTGAAGTGTCCACTGCAACAAAGACATCGGGCATGATTCCCCCTCCTCCGTAAACGACACGTTGATTTACAAGTGTTTTAAATTTCAGTGAATCAGGAAAATGAACACTGTCGGCCGACATCATTTCACCATTGATAAATCTTCGGGTATAATTTTCCAGGTATTTCTCATATCCTTCATTGTATGGACTTTGAATAGATCTGCCTGCAGGTGTATAATAACGTGCTATTGAAAGTCTTATCATGGATCCGTCTGTCAGGGTAAAGGCATTTTGCACCAATCCCTTTCCAAATGTCCTTCTCCCGATAATAACACCCCTGTCCCAGTCCTGAATTGCTCCCGCAACGATTTCGCTTGCCGATGCCGATCCGTCATCGGTCAGAACCACAACTCTCGCCGAGGTAAGATCGCCGGAGCCTGAAGATTTATATTCCTGACGGGGGGTTTTTCTTCCTGCCAGGTAAACCAGCAGTTTGCCATCAGCGAAGAAATGACTGGCAAGCTGGGTGGAAGCAGCCATAAAACCACCGCCATTCCCGCGGAGGTCAATAATGATATTCCTCATATCTGCCTTTCTGAGCCTGACCAAAGCCTCCCTGAACTCCCTGTCAGTAGTGGCTGCAAATTTGTTGAATCTTACATATCCTGTTTCAGAATTGAGCATGTAGGCAGCATCCAGACTGTTTATAGGAATTTTATCACGAATAATAGTAAAATCCAGTATGTCTTTTTCGCCTCTGCGAAAAACGTTTATGTTGACTTTCGTTCCTTTGGGACCCAGCAGGCGGCTCCTGACTCCGTTCGTCGATATTCCCTTCCCTGCAACATCTTCCCCGTTGATGTTCACAATCCTGTCGCCGGCGAGAAGCCCTGCTTTGTCGGAGGGTCCGCCTGAAATTGGTTCAATAACTATAATGGAATCCCTCAGAACATTAAACTGTATTCCTATTCCGTCGAAATTTCCCAGCAGGGGTTCGTTCATTTCCTTCACATCCTTCGCGGAAATATAGGTGGAATGCGGATCAAGTTCCCGCAGCATTGTTATGATGGCATTTTCCGTTATTCTGCTGATATTGGCAGTATCAACATAGTATTCTTCTATCAGATTCAGGGTTTTGCCTAACTTTATGGTTTCTTCGGAAAGTAATTGTGCCGGAACATTGTAAACTGCCAGAAAGAGCATTCCCAACAACAATGCCCTCCCTTTTCCTGTTCTTTTCATTTAACAACCTATTACCTGAAATTATAAATCATTTTTTAGTAAAATTATCTCCCCTCTGACCCCATTGATTACATCAACTCCTTTTACTTCAGGCACCTGAGTCATTATAGCCATTCCTGAAATATTGCTTTTGACTGTGTCGTAAGTTCCGGGAAAACACGCAACCTGAACATTGTATTCAGGGAGATGACAAAGATAGAAATTCTTTCCTTACGGGACATCAATATTTCTCACATCATAAGTTGTTCCGTCAACTGCTGCAATTGTTCTGGGAAATATGGCCCTTGCCTCTTCAACAAGGTGTTTGACATCCTTATGTCTTGAAGAAAAATGCCCGATAATGAGTGTGCCGGCTTCTGCCTCAAGAGCGCTTCTGGCAGCATCAGTACTTGTTGAATGACCGGTAATCCTTGCCAGTTCCCCAAGGCTTGCTTCAAAAGTAGCTTCATGATAAAGGAGGTGAACATTCTTCACAAAGGATGAAAGTCTTTTGAAATACATTGTATCACTGCAATATGCATAAGACAACGGGGCAGGTCCCGCTACAGTGATTTTTTCATTCTTAATAATCTCCCCGTTCTCCAGAACAAAATCCTCTCCCTTCTTTATCGCCGGGATTCTTGCTGTCGGGATATTGTATTTTTCAATTGACTCCTTTATGATATTGCGGTCACCTGGCTTTTCCCGGAACAAAAATCCGTAGGAAGGTATCCGGTGCCTGAGGGGGAATGATGTAACAGTAAGATTCTTGTCATCCAGAATTTTCACGGGATCCTTGCTGTCCAGTGCTATGAAATCGATATTGAAACCAAGAATTATATCAAAGTCAAGAAGATGTGAAAACAGTATTTCCCGGTATTTCGCCGGGGCATAAAGAGTTAGTGATGAACTTCTTCCCATCAGGTTCATGGTGGAAATCAGTCCGTAAAGCCCGAATACATGATCACCATGTATATGGCTGATAAAAATATGGTTTAATTTCCCAAAGCGGATTTTGTTCCTCCGGAACTGCATCTGGGTACCTTCGCCGCAGTCTATTAAATACAACCGCTCATGAACGGAAAGTACATGAGCGGAGGGGTATCTTTCTGAAGTTGGTAATGCAGAACTACTGCCTAATATTGTTAATTTCATTGGTACTCTGCATTCCTGTCAGGCTTCAGGAAATCATTTTTTCGGCATCTGCAACTGTTTCGGTAATTGTCAGGACTGTATCCAGCTGTGAGATGGTAATAAGCCTTTCAACAGCTTCATTGAGTCCGCAAAGCACAAAGGTACCACCGGCATTCTTGCAGAGTCTGTTTGCCACAAGGATAGCACTCAGACCTGAAGAGTCGCAGTATTGAGTCTTTTCAAGATCAAGGATTATGTTTTTTTCACCCTTGCCTGAAATCAAAACAAGTTCAGACTTCAATGCAGGAGCAATATGCGTATCCAGCTTTTCTGTCTGAATTCGAATCAATGTACTGTTATTACGACTTTCAATGTTAAAATCCATGATTGTATTGTTTTGTTGGCCCAAAAATAACAAATATTTCTATTCCTTGGAAGCTTTATTTTCTTTTTCTTCCATTTCTTCCTTCAGGGCGGCAAGCTGAGTTATATCTCCAAGCGTGGTTCTTTCGATATTCGTCTTGACTTTTCTGGAAGATTTCCTTGATGTCTCGGGTTCAGACTTCTTCTCCGGAGCTTCAGCAGCTTTCTTTTCATCTTCATACACCCTGCTGTGCGAAACAATTATTTTCTTTGCAGACTTGTTGAACTCGATGACCTTGAACATAAGCCTTTCATCAACTTTCGCCATGCTTCCGTCTTCCCTGACCAGATGCCTGGGAGTTGCAAACCCCTCAACGCCATAGGGAAGCGCTATAATAGCACCCTTGTCAAATACTTCCATGACTGTACCTTCATGAATGGAATCCGTCGCGAAAAAGTCTTCGAAAACATCCCAGGGATTCTCTTCAAGTTGCTTGTGACCCAGACTGAGTCGCCGGTTTTCCTTGTCTATTTCAAGAACAACAACCTCTATTTCAGCATCAATAGCAGTAAATTCAGCGGGATGCTTTATCTTTTTTGTCCAGCTCAGATCAGAAATATGTATCAGTCCATCAACACCTTCTTCAATTTCAACAAATACACCGAAGTTGGTAAAATTCCTGACACGTGCCGTATGCCTGGAACCAACTGTATATTTTTGCTCGATATCCTGCCAGGGATCCGGCTTCAGCTGCTTAATGCCAAGTGACATTTTTCTTTCTGTCCGGTCAAGAGTCAGAATAACGGTTTCAACCTCGTCACCCACTTTCATGAATTCCTGTGCACTCCGCAGATGCTGTGACCATGACATTTCCGAAACATGAATAAGACCTTCCACTCCGGGTGCTATTTCAACAAACGCACCATAATCGGCCATCACCACAACCTTTCCGGTAACCTTGTCACCGACCTTCAGATCCGGATCAACCGAATCCCACGGATGCGGTGTAAGCTGCTTCAGACCAAGAGCTATTCTTTTCTTGTCATCATCAAAATCAAGAATGACAACATTCAGTTTCTGGTCCAGTTCCACGATCTCTTCGGGATGATTAACCCTGCCCCAGGACAGATCGGTAATATGAATAAGTCCGTCAACGCCTCCGAGATCAATAAATACACCATATGATGTGATATTCTTGACAGTCCCTTCAAGAACCTGGCCTTTTTCGAGCTTTGCAATAATCTCTTTCTTCTGCTGTTCAAGTTCAGCTTCAATGAGAGCCTTGTGGGAAACAACAACATTCTTGAATTCCTGATTGATCTTTACAACCTTGAATTCCATCGTCTTCCCTACATATATGTCATAATCCCTGATGGGTTTTACATCAATCTGTGATCCCGGAAGAAATGCTTCAATCCCGAATACATCAACAATCATTCCGCCCTTGGTGCGGCACTTAATATAACCGGTAATTATTTCATCATTTTCCAGGGAAGCATTCACCCTTTCCCATGATTTTATAGCCCGGGCTTTCTTGTGGGACAGAATAAGCTGTCCTTTTTTGTCTTCCTGGCTTTCAACATATACTTCCACTTCATCACCAATCTTCAGACCGGTATTGTAACGGAATTCATTGAGGCTTACAACACCTTCCGATTTATATCCTATGTTGATCACTACTTCCCTAGAGGTCATCTGAATGACTGTCCCTGTAATAACTTCATCAACAGCCACGGTTGACAGGGTTTCATTATACATCGCTTCATATTCTTTGTGCCTTGATGAAAGTTTTGCTTCCTCATTCTCAAAACTATCCCAGTCAAATTCCTCAACTGAAGGCTGACCAGCTGGAATATCTGCAATTTCAGTAAGCTCTGATTCATCAGCCGTCAAATCTTCTGTTTCTGCTTCTGCTTCTGTTTCTTCCTCTGCTTCTACAACTTCCTGAATATCATCAACATTCTCTTCTTCCTCTGCGCTTTCTGAACCGTGGATTAACTCTGTCATATCTTCTGTTACGGATTCAGCCGGGTCATTATCTGAATCTTTAATGTCAAAATGACTTTCCGGAGTAATATCTTCTTCGAAGGCCTCTTCAATCAATTTTTCTTTTGATTCTTTGGCTTTCAGCTTCTTACCGGATTTAATGGCCTCGATGTCGGTTAAATCATCATTTTTCGGGTTTTTCTTCCTGGTATCTGTCATAATTTGCAATAAAATTACTAATAATTAATAGGTTAGACATTATCTTATTAAAAATTTGGTGTGCAAAGATAGGATATTTATTTAAAAAGACAGGGATTTTGCTTAATTAATTCATGCGAATACAAGTATTTTACCACCTGCACAACGGGCATTTTCTCCCTTTACCAACATCCGGGCCGGCAACATATTGCTTTTCCGGGTAAGCATCCCTAAAACTGAAGGAATAAGGCAATTAACAGAACCTATTTCCAAATCTCAGGGCTTCTGTTATCTTTGCATATGGTAAATCCTCAACCTGGCAGCTTTAAGTGAAAATTAGTATGAGCTGCAATGACGGAAACAGAAAAACTCCTGGGAGATTCAGTACAATACTGCAGAGATCCCTATGAAACACTTGAAAATTGTGAAACACTTGAAAATAAGGATAGAAAGAAAAAAGAAAAAATATTATAATCACTGAATTTATAACAAAAGGGAGAACAGATGAAAGGAATTATTCTGGCAGGCGGTTCGGGAAGCAGATTGCATCCGATAACCAACACAATATCGAAACAATTGTTACCTGTTTATGACAAGCCAATGATTTATTACCCGCTTTCGGTACTGATGCTTGCCGGTATCCGGGAAATCCTGGTCATTTCCACACCGCGTGACCTGCCTTCATTCAGGAACCTTCTGGGTGACGGGAAATCCATCGGCCTTGATTTCAGCTATATCGAACAACCTTCACCTGACGGACTGGCCCAGGCCTTTATTCTGGGAGATGAATTCATAGGAAACGATCCGGTCTGCATGATACTTGGTGATAATATTTTTTACGGGCACGGATTCGGGGATGTGCTTCGTGATACCGCAGCACTAAATGAGGGAGCCTGTGTTTTCGGATATTATGTCACTGACCCTGAGCGTTACGGGGTAGTGGAATTTGACAACAGCGGCAAGGCTGTCACCATCGAGGAAAAACCAGACGAACCAAAATCAAATTATGCAGTCACAGGACTGTATTTTTATGACAACACCGTAGTAAGCAAAGCCCGCTCACTGAAGCCCTCTCCCAGGGGAGAACTTGAAATTACTGATCTTAACAGGGCATACCTTGAAGAGGGAAAGCTTACGGTCAGGATCATGGGGCGGGGAATGGCATGGCTTGATACAGGAACATTTGAAAGTCTCCTGCAGGCCTCAAACTTCATAGCTACCCTCGAACACCGGCAGAGTCTGAAGGCCTCATGCATCGAGGAAATAGCCTATAAAAGGGGATTTATTGACAAAAACCAGCTCTTATCACTCGCGGAGCCGATAAAAAAAAGCCAGTACGGAAAATACCTGATGAGAATAGCTTCGGAGGAAATCTCAGGATTGGACATAATAAAATAAACAAATCAACCTGAATGGAAATTATTCATACCGGGTTTAAAGAACTATTTGTAATTAAACCGACAGTCTATTCTGACCTCAGAGGTTATTTCTTCGAAAGTTATAACCAGGACAGATACAAAAATGCAGGTATAGATTTCACACCGGTACAGGACAATGAGTCCAGATCTTCGAAGGGTGTTGTAAGAGGACTTCATTATCAGCTCAGGCCCCACGATCAGGCAAAACTTATCAGAGTAATCGAAGGAAGGATTTTTGATGTTGCCCTGGACCTGAGAAGGGATTCACCCACATACGGAAAGTGGTTTGGCATTGAACTCGATTCGGGAAGCAAAACACAGCTTTTTATTCCAAGAGGTTTTGCCCACGGATTTTCCGTTCTAAGCGAGCTGGCGATTATTCTGTATAAAACTGACAATCTCTACTGTCATGATTCAGAAAGGGGCATTGCACTTGATGATCCGGAACTGAATATTGACTGGCGTCTCGGTGATATCAAACCGGTACTGAGTAAAAAGGATTCAGGAAATCCACTTTTCATGGATGCTGAAAATAATTTTTAATAAATCGGAAGGACCATGGCAGTAATACTGATTACCGGGGCGGACGGCCAGTTGGGCAGTGAACTGAAAACTGCCTCAGAGAATTACTACGGGTATGATTTTATCTTCACGGATATCGGCACGCTCGATATAAGCGACAGGTTAAAAACAATTGATTTTATCAGAAATACCAATCCCGGCTGGATAATAAACTGCGCAGCATACAACCAGGTAGACAAGGCAGAAGATAATGCCGGTACTGCTGATCTCATCAACAATGTCGCAGTCGGGAATATTACTGAGGCAATTATGGGTACTGACTGCAGGTTCATTCATTTTTCAACGGACTATGTTTTCGACGGCAGATCCTGCATGCCCTATAATGAATTCTCAGAACCCGGACCCATAAGTGTCTATGGCAGGTCAAAACTGGCCGGAGAAAAAACAGCACTGACGCATCATGCTTCAATGATTATCCGGACATCCTGGCTGTATTCATCTTTCGGATCAAATTTTGTCAAAACCATTCTGAGGAAGGCCGGGGAAAACGAATCACTCAGCGTTGTATTCGATCAGGTTGGTACACCCACATATGCGGCTGACCTGGCGGAAGCTGTCATACAGATTGTTTCAGAGGTAATACGAAACAAGGCTGCCTTCAGTCCCGGTATATATCATTATTCAAACGAGGGGGTATGCAGCTGGTACGATTTTGCTGAAGAACTGGTGAAAGAAGCCGGACTGGCATGCCGAATAGTTCCGGTCCTCTCCTCCCGGTATCCCATGACTGCTCAAAGGCCTTCCTATTCCGTGCTTGACAAGGGCAAAATAAAGGAAAAATATGGCCTTGAAATCCCCCACTGGAGGAGCAGCATGAAAAAATGCCTGAGCTTACTCGAATGAAAATAACTGCCTCAGGTACCAAATGTGGAAACAGACAAATCATTCAGGAAAAATTAATTATTATTACAACAGAAATTAAATAACGTTTCACATGTTATCAATGGAAGAAATCAGGAAAAGAGCCGAAACATGGCTTGGAAGTGAATTCAATGAAGCAACCCGGAAGGAAGTAAGGGAAATGCTTGAAAAAGACGAAAAGAAACTGGTGGATTCTTTCTACCAGGACCTGGAATTCGGAACCGGCGGACTAAGGGGAATTATGGGTGCCGGAACCAACAGAATGAATATATATACCATGGGAATGGCAAGTCAGGGCCTTGCAAATTATATAATAAAACAATGCGGTAAAAAGGGGATACGTGTTGCAATCGCCCACGACTGCAGGAACAACAGCCGTTATTTTGCCGAAACAGCTGCAGATATATTCTCCGCCAACGGTTTTGAGGTTTTTCTTTTTGAAGCCCTCAGACCCACTCCGGAATTGTCATTCGCAATACGTCATTACAAATGCCATAGCGGAATTGTGATTACTGCCTCACATAATCCTCCGGAATATAATGGCTATAAAGCCTACTGGAACGATGGCGGACAGGTAGTACCTCCCCATGACTCCGGAATAATTGAAGAAGTACGCAGAATCAAATCCGTAAACGAAATAAAAACCGGTGGAAACAAGCAGAACATACGTATTCTTGGAAAAGAAACCGATGATTCCTTCCTTGAAGAAGTACTTAAAATGAGCCTTAACCCTGAAATCATCAGGAAATACAGTGATCTGGGAATAGTCTACACACCTATTCACGGCACGGGAGTCAGACTGGTTCCTTCTGCCCTTGAACTGTTTGGTTTCACCAATATCATGAATGTTCCGGAGCAGGATATCGTTGACGGTAATTTCCCCACTGTCAGGTCACCCAATCCGGAGGAACCTGATGCCCTGAAGATGGCCATTGACAAAGCAGAGACCGCAGGAGCCGAGCTCGTGATTGCAACAGATCCCGATGCCGACAGACTTGGAATTGCATGCAGGAACAGGGAAGGTGAATTTATACTTCTGAACGGCAACCAGACTGCCGTACTGCTGATCCATTACATATTGTCGCAATATGAGGAAAAAAATAAATACAAGGGCAATGAGTACATTGTCAAAACCATAGTTACCAGCGACCTGATTGATATAATTGCCGGAAAACACAAAGTTGAATGCTTCAACGTACTGACGGGATTCAAGTTTTTCGCTGAACTGATGAGGAAACTGGAAGGAACAAAAAAATATATCGGCGGCGGTGAGGAAAGTTATGGCTTTCTGCCAGGCGATTATGTCAGGGATAAAGATGCAGTTGCATCATGTGCACTTGTGGCTGAGATAGCAGCCTGGGCAAAGAGCAGGGGAAAATCGCTGTACGATCTCCTGCTGGATATCTATCTTGAATACGGATTATTCCTGGAAAAACTTGTCAACATTGTCCGGAAAGGCAAGGAAGGAGCTGATGAAATAAGAGCCATGATGCTGTCCTACAGAAACAATCCTCCTGCTTTTATTAATAAAAGCAGGGTTATACGGATTGATGACTACGACACATTGATCTCAACTGATTGTCTGACAGGCAAGGAGACAAAGCTAAGTCTTTCCAGGTCGGATGTGGTTCAGTTTTTTCTTGAAGACGGAAGTAAAATTTCCGTACGCCCTTCCGGGACAGAACCGAAAATCAAGTTTTATTTCAGCGTAAACACCGGACTTGAATCTGCCGGGAAATTTGAAGAAACGCACAAACTTCTTGAAAAAAGGATAGAAGGCATAATCAGGGATATGAAACTGAGCTGATTCTGCTTAATATCATATAAAATACGGGTTTGGAGAAATACACTGAATCTGGCAGATACTGCGGAATTACAATTTTTTACAGATTTATTATTTTACAGATTCACAGGGAAACATACATACTACATTAACAATGAAATCATACCGCAAGGAACTTTGGTTCGAGACAACGGCAAGAAGAGCATTTATCAATATCACGGGACAGGTAGAGAAATGCCTGAACGAATCAGGAATAAGGGAAGGTCTTATAGTGGTCAGTGCAATGCACATTACCAGCTCTGTTTTCATTAATGATGATGAATCGGGATTGCACCACGATTTTGAAGTATGGCTGGAAAAGCTTGCACCTGAGAAACCCCACAGCCAGTACAGGCATAACAGTTATGAGGATAATGCCGATGCTCATTTAAAACGTACTGTTATGGGACGTGAGACTGTTGTGGCTGTAAGCAGCGGGAAAATGGATTTTGGCCCATGGGAACAAATATTCTATGGTGAATTCGACGGCAAGAGAAGAAAGAGGGTACTTGTAAAAATAATCGGTGAATAAAAGACCTCCCGGATTCAGATAAAAAAATTATCGCTGAAATTGACCAGGTAAACCTTTCCGGTCGATCTGGTCAGGGCAGTGTAAAACCATCTCAGATAATCCAGGCTTATCTCGTTCCGGTTGAACATACCCTGGTCAATAAACACCCTCTCCCACTGGCCTCCCTGAGCTTTGTGACAGGTAACTGCATAGGCAAATTTAATCTGCAGGGCATTGAAATACCTGTCTTCCCTTACAGCTGCATATTGTTTCCGTTTTGTTTTTATATGCTGATAATCCTCCAGGATGCCGTAGAACAGCTCCTTGTTCCTGTCAGCAGGCAGAGAAGGAGAATCAAGATGGAGTACATCCATCAATACCATTGATTCAAGCTCATAGTCATAGTCGGAGAACCAGAGTGTCATTTCCGCAAAGCGGAAACCGTAACGTTCCTCATATTTTCTTATCCTTTTAATCTCGGCAATATCCCCGTTGGCAATAAAACCAGGTCCTGACTCATCTTCTTCCACAAGACTGTAATTATTCCTGACTACCATAACGATGTCCCCGGAACAGATCTCCTCTTCCCTGAAAAAAATACTGTTCCGTATTCCCTGGTTGTACCTGTTGGCCTGCCTGTTGGAATTAACGACCACGATAGTCCCTTCCAGCCCGCATGCATCGTATGAGCCGGACAGCTCCTCAATCAGGTCCGCACCGTTTATCCTTACAACATCCTTGTAATTCCTGCAGTCCAGTGAAGGATGATCCAGCCTTCCTTCATTCACCTGCAATCTGATCCTTGTGGCATTCATAAGCACGCCGGAGGATTCGCTTTGCCGGACCACATGCCGGAGTTCTGCCGTTATGAGACCAAAACCATAAGCGCCCAGAACCGCCCTGTCCAGTGCCGGACTGACAACAGAACCCACCGGAGGAAGCTGGGCATCATCCCCGACCAGAATGAGCCTGCAGTCCGTTCCGGAATAAACATATTCGAGCAGATCATCCAGTAGCCTGCCACTGCCGAAGACTGAACTTTCAGCAGCAATATTGGATATCATAGATGATTCATCTACAATAAAATATGTGTCCCGACTCAGGTTTTTGTCAAGTACAAAACTGCCTGATCCGTCCTTAAGGGATTTTTGACGGTAAATCTTCTTGTGAATTGTAAAAGCCTGTTTCCCGGCATGAAATGCAAGAACCTTGGCTGCCCTGCCGGTGGGTGCGAGAAGAACGGATTTCATTCTCAGCCTGTCCAGGGTCCTTACAAGGGCGCTGATAACACTGGTTTTACCAGTGCCCGCGTATCCTGTAAGAAGAAAGATTGTATCGTTGCTGCCCTCAGTAATATAGGATGCTATTTTTTCAAGAGCCGATGACTGATCCTCTGTTGGAGTATTTCCCAGATTTTCACAAAGATTTTTATATATTATCCTGTCACGCATATTAGCCTGTCCCTCCAATGTTTTTTTCCACATCCTGTACTCTTTCACAAATTATCCTGCCCCATCCTGCTTCGTATCACTATTTTTGAACAAGCCGGATTATACTTGCATATTTTTCCTATTTTTGTCCATAAACTTAAGTATTCTGCACAAGAATTTAAAACAAATCTCTGTGGCACCCTGTAAACCGGAGAGATCCCGGAAGTTGCCGGGATTAAACGTCAGATGAAAGAAAAGGAAACACAGGGGCACATTGAGAAAATTTTCGATAATTTCTGCTATGCCGGCACAGGACCTGATTGATGAAACCTTCGATGTAAACTCGTCTTTAAATTATGAATTAACAATGCAGATAAGTTCTGCAGGGTTCGCTTACTGCATTCTTGACACCATAAGGAACAGATATGTTCTGCTCCGTTTGCGGGCTCCTGATGACAATAAGGCAATGACCGCTGAAAAGACAGAAGAGACAATCATTTCCGATTCTTTTCTTACAGCCCGTTTCAAGAAGATAAACCTGATCCTGCCTTCGCAGAAATCCACTCTCGTCCCTTTCCCCCTTTTCGATCCCTTGAAAAAGGAAGAATACTTCAGTCTCAACCTGGTAAAGGATGAAAACGAAATTGTTCTTTACAACAAAATCGCCGATCCGGATGCATTTGTCATCTTTTCAGTACCCGAATGGCTTATAAACCTGACCGGCAGGTATTTTCCTTCAGTAAAACCCTGTCACCATGCAACACCATTGATTGACCAGGCTATGCATCTGAGCAGGAATGAATCGGGGCAGCTGGTTCAGGTTCATCTTGAAAGAGATTATTTCAATCTCCTGGTCCTTGAACAGGGTTCCCTGAAATTCTACAACACATTTGTTTACAAGAATATAAACGACATTATGTATTATCTGTTTAATATCTGCAAAACAATGGGTATTAAGCGGGAAGAAAATGTCTGGTTCAGCGGCCTCACATCCGGCAATGATGAACTGTCTTCACAGGTTCAGGAATATCTGAGAAACATAAAATTCATGATCCCTTCAGGCAATTTTTCCTTCAGCTACGTTTTCAATGAGCTGGAACTTCACCGCTATCTAAATCTTTTCAGTATAACAAGGTGCGAATTATAGGAGGCAGATACAGGGGAAGGAGAATAGATCTTCCATCGGGTTTCAGAGTCAGACCAACAACCGGTTTCGCACGTGAAAGTCTGTTCAACATTCTTGAAAACAGTATTGACTTTGAAGAGGTATTTGTTCTTGACCTTTTTGCAGGCACCGGCAGTATAGGCTATGAGTTTTCATCCCGCGGGGCTGCAGAAGTTCATCTCGTCGAACAGAACCGGAAAAATGTCGGCGGTATAAAAAAAATCATTGCCGGCTTCGGATTTGAAAATATCAAAGTTATTCATATCGACGTCCGCACATACCTCAAAATCTGTAAAACAAGATATGACATAGTGTTTGCCGATCCGCCGTATGATCTGTCCTGGCTTGAAGAGATTCCCGGCCTGGTTACCGGATCGGATGTACTTAAGCCGGAAGGTCTGCTGGTTCTTGAACATCCTGCCAGAATGAATTTCAGTGGACATAAATTATTTTTTGACCACAGAAATTATGGAGGGGTTAATTTTAGTTTTTTCAGAACCAGGCAAGCCTAAACATACATATCACTGATATCAGTTCCCGCGAGCTCAAAAATCAGTTCACTCAACCTGCCGCTAACAGCATTGAAAAATTTCTCCCCCTTTTCCCTTGTTGCCTTCGCCGGATTACCCACACCCGTATCTTCAGTTACCCTTGACCACTTGCGCTCCGACCATGCCCAGTTTTCATTGAGTGCATTTATCCTGAATTTTTTCGCATCTCCCTTTCCGGCATTGCCGACAGGAAGCACCAGTCCGGGTTCAAGGAAAAGCATCAGACTGGTTTCCATCTCATCCGCATGTCCGCCTGCTTCCTCAAAAAACTGCGACTGGTCAACTGCCTGGTACCAGTTGCAGGTGGCAATAAACATTTCTGGAAAATTTAATCCAAGTTCCCTTATCATCTGCCTGAAATCATTTCCTCCATGTCCGTTGACAATAAGAAACTTGTGGATACCATGACGGTTAAGAACATCGGTAATGTCTTTCAGAATCGCAAACTGAGTCGACGGATTAATATTTATATTGACACGGATATCAAGCTGGCCGGTATTGACTCCGAAAGGTATAACCGGCAGAACAAGTATCTCCGCACCTCTATCAAAGGCCTTTCGGGCTGCCTCCCTTGTAATTCTTTCCGTTTCAATGTTGTCCGTAGCGTAAGGAAGATGAAGGTTGTGGGCTTCCGTAGCCCCCCAGGGAAGTATTGCAACCTCAACAGGAGCATCTTTTATTGTGTTCCAGTTGCTCTCAGCAAGAATAAAAGGATTCATGATTTCCATCTTTAAATATGAGTATTGTTTTTCATCAGATCCGGCACACTCCGGATACCGGAACAAATATAAAGAGTAAAAACAATATGAATCTGGAAATATTTGCTTTATTGTCTCTTCTTTGATATTTTTACATTTAAAATACTCAACTGATAAAGAAGTTCTTATGAAAAAGAATTATTTCCTGATCGAGCTGATAAAAAGTGTGCCTTTCCGGATCTTTATCGTACTTGTACTCATTATTACTCTTATTGTAGTGATTTCAAACCGGAGAGAAAAAACCATAAGAATGAAGGAAGATACACTGTATCTGCCGCCCAAACAAGAACAACAATTATTTATCACTTGTTTCCCTGATCTAAACCTAATATGAAAAAAAGACTGATCCTCATTTCTTTAGGATGCATATGCTTTATTACTGCAAATGCTCAGGTACTTGGAATTAAAGGAGGTTTGTCCTTTGCTACTGGAAGGTATGTAATCTATGAACTCGAATCTTCCTCAGGAAGCCTGTTTGGAGTCAATGGAGGGATTCTGGGCGAAGTACCGCTCTCGGATGCCCTTTCACTGGGAACCGGTATTTCATTTATAAAAAAAGGTGCCAGAACTGATGTATATAAAATACCTGTAAGATATCTTGAATTTCCTTTAAACCTGACATACAGAATAGACTTCATATCATGGAAACTGTTTGCACAGGGCGGCCCTTATGCGGCAGCGGGAATTGCAGCAAAAAAGAAAAACAATGTAAGCGACAAAATAGGATTCGGCTCCATGGCATCACAGTATAAAAGAATGGATTATGGCGTAAACCTGGGAGGTGGTTTCGAGGTCGGCAATCTTCAAATAGGCATAAATTACGGATTTGGATTTATAAACATATCTCACGCTTACAGGGAGGTAATCAGAAACAGGGTGCTCACGGTATCTGCCGTATACTATATGGAAGATGTTGGAAATACTCTGGGCAGCCTCTGGCACCGTATCTTTTAATCCTGCCATTAATACTGCGCAGTCATACGATTCAAGTTTATTGCGCCGGTTCCTGTCAGCCGGATATTTCATTATTGAAATAAAAATTCATGTTTCCAATTGCAATGATTTACTAATTTAGTGGCAATTTTTTAATGGTCATAACTGAATATTGAGCCTGCTCGAAAAAATCAGTTTGAACCTGAAATAAAATATATGAAAACCACAATTCCGGAAATTCCAAACCTGAAGCATGCCGGCAACGAAGGTGCTTTCCTGCTGATTGCAGGTCCCTGCGTAGTAGAATCAGAAGATCTGCTGGATATTGTAGCAGGACAGCTGTCCCGCTTGTCTGACAAATATCAAATTCCGCTTATCTTCAAGGCATCTTACCGCAAAGCAAACAGGTCAAGAGGCGATTCATTCAAGGGTATCGGAGATATCAAAGCCCTGGAAATATTAAAACAGACCGGCAACAAATATTCCATTCCAGTTATAACCGATATACATAATCCGGACGAAGCTGAAATTGCTGCCCGCTATGCGGATGTATTGCAGATACCGGCCTTTCTGTGCCGCCAGACAGATCTGCTGGAAGCGGCAGCCCTTACGGGCAAATGGATAAATATAAAGAAGGGGCAGTTTCTTTCAGGAAACTCAATGCAGTTTGCAGTCAGGAAAGTGTATGATGCCGGTAACAGGAATGTAATGCTCACAGAAAGAGGAACAACCTTTGGTTATCAGGATCTGGTTGTGGATTTTCGGAACATTCCTGAAATGAAAAAAAACAAAGTGCCTGTAATTGTTGATATCACACATTCCCTTCAGCAACCAAATCAGGTGTCAGGAGTCAGCGGAGGCAGGCCCGGAATGATAGAAATAATAGGCAGGGCAGCAATTGCAGCGGGTGCGGATGGGATATTCATTGAAACACATCCCGATCCTGCCTCTGCAAAATCTGACGGAGAAAACATGCTGAAACTGGACGAAATGGAAAATATTCTCAAACAGCTGATTACAATTAAAAATGCGATGAACATATTATGAAGCCGGAATTATCGGAAATAACTTATCCACATGAAATCAAAAATTAAAGAAATTCTTGAAAAAGAAGCTGATGCAGTCAGAAATATACCTTTATCAAATGATTTTGCAGGAATGATTGATCTCATCCATCATCATGTACATAAACTTAATGGCAAACTGATTATCAGCGGAATGGGTAAAGTAGGACTGGTTGCGGAAAATATTGCAACAACATTCTGCAGTACCGGTACTCCTGCCGTATTTCTTCACCCAAGCGAAGCCCAGCACGGTGATCTCGGAATCCTTCAGGAAAATGATATCCTTCTTGTAATCTCAAATTCAGGAAAGACAAGAGAGGTAATAGAACTGATTGACCTGGCGAAATTTTTATATTCATCAATACCGGTCATTGCAATAACGGGCAATGAGAATCCGTCATTCCGCGAAAAGCTTGAATTCATCATTTTGACAGGAAATCCCGGAGAAGTCTGCCCCCTCGATCTTACTCCCACAACATCAACAACAGTAATGACAGTAATAGGTGATATTCTCGTTGTTTTAATGATGGAAAAGATCGGTTTTACTGCAGGTGAATATGCAAAACGGCATCACAGCGGATACCTGGGTGACAAGTCCAGGCAAGCAGGGAAAACCCTGCCCGGAAAGATGGCAGCTTATTAAGCCGTCATTAACTATCTGTCCGGGACATGTTTACCCTGATTTAATGATGTAACTACAATTTCAATGATATTCCCAGGGTGAGATAGGTAAGACCATAACCGGCCTCGCCCATTACCCCGAAATTATCCCTGAAATAATATCTTGCACCAATAAATCCTCCATAAATCAAACCACCGGCTGAATATGAATTATCATAACCCGGGGTTATTACTCCGAATTCCTTTGAAGACGCCACATTGTACCCCAACAAAATTCCTGCATAGGTATCCAGCTTATCAACAAACTGATAGTGAAAATTCCCTTTTGCTCCCAGAATAAAATTGGAATATTTCCATCCCCAGTCCTGAACCTGATATTTATACGACGTGTAACCCAGATAGGGACCAACACCAATCAGACCTTTCTCATCAATAATATTATCCGCAACCCCAAATTCAAGAGATGCTGATAAAGGAGGTATCTGACCTGTGTAATATCGCCCGTGGTAAAGAGAATTACCCAGGCCCAGACCAAGGTTTAGGACTTTGTCTCCTTTGGAAAAAACAGCGTCCTGAGCATTTAGCTGTCCTGCCAGTAAACAGACAACAACCGTTAGAAGGAAAGATTTTTTCATAATTAATTGAATTAAATAAAGATTAAACACTACTCTTCATCGGCGTAAGAAAAGTATCAAATTTTAACTGATCCAAAATTATATCAATAATGGATTTTTGGATCTGTATATCTTATTTAATTGACGAAAATTAACTATGATATTTAGCATATTTTAATCATACATCCCCTGGCTGACTTTCAGAACAAGTCCGAAAAGGTCGTTTACCAGCCGGCGGGCATATTTATTATATCATCAGGGATTCCGGGAATTCCTTTTGCAGGACCATAGAAAACACTTCCCCCGTAAGTTGTAAGATACAGCATGCCCGGATTATTCAGATCGGGAATGGGCCTTTGCCCCCACTTGAATCTGTATCCTTCAATTCTTTGCCAGGTTTCACCAGAGTTTTCCGGGCGGCATGCCGCATTCTGAGAAATGCGGGGAAAAGCAAACCGTTATTTTTATTGCCACAGTTTTTATTTTGTATTAAATATGTGGATATTTGATATTGTTAAAAACCTGTGACTTGCAAAACAAATAATAAAGATGCCGGATTCCGGGCAGGGGAACAGAATAAGCGGACACACATATCAGGCTTTGTTCGGTAGCTATCTGGTAATCTGTTGATATATACCCTGGAACCAGTCAGAAATAAGTCAATAATATTCTTATAATGCTAAACCGGTTATACAAGAGGCCATGAAGACAATCAGGAAATGCTTTTTTATTACGGCTGCGGCAATCCTTCTGACAACACTCACAGAAGGCTGTGCCCGGAAATGGAATGAGGAAAAAATGGATTCCCATATTCTTATACATAACAAGGGAGGTGTGACTCTCGGTCATTCTCCTTCATCCGGAGTAAAAATCATAACAACAAACGGGCTGGCTTTCAAGGATCTGAACAGAAACGGAAAACTCGATGCCTATGAAGACTGGAGACTTCCCTTTGATGACCGTGCACGCGATCTGGCCTCGCGATTATCTGTTGAACAGATTGCGGGTCTGATGCTATACAGCAGTCATCAGTCAATACCTTCAGGGGGTCGCAGCCCAATGGGAGGCGGAACTTACGAAGGAAAACCTTTTTCAGAAAGTGATGCCGCTCCGGGAGATTTGTCCGACCAGCAAAAAACCTTCCTGTCAGACGACAATGTCAGGCATGTTCTGATCACATCTGTTGAGAGTCCCGAAGCAGCGGCAGCCTGGAACAACAATGCCCAGTCTTTTGTGGAAGGTATTGCATTCGGGATTCCCGTCAATATAAGTTCCGACCCGAGGCATGGAAGCGATCCTTACGCTGAATATAATGCCGGTGCCGGGGGTAAAATATCTATGTGGCCAGGAACGCTGGGTCTGGCAGCTACATTTGATCCTTCCGTCATGAGGAAATTCGGAGAGATTGCATCGGAAGAATACAGGGCACTTGGTATTGCAACAGCTCTTTCTCCCCAGATTGATCTGGCCACTGAACCGAGATGGAGCCGCTTTGAAGGTACAATGGGAGAAGATCCTTTCCTTGCCGCAGATATGTCACGGGCCTATGTTGACGGATTTCAGACATCTTCAGGCAGGGATGAAATTTCAGGCGGCTGGGGTTACCAAAGTGTAAATGCAATGGTAAAACACTGGCCCGGGGGCGGCCCTGAAGAAGGAGGCAGAGACGGTCATTTCGGATACGGATCATATGCCGTTTATCCCGGAAACAATCTCAGGGATCATCTGATTCCTTTCACTGAAGGAGCTTTTAAACTGGAAGGCCCGACAGTCATGGCCTCTGCTGTCATGCCTTATTATACAATATCCTATAACCTGGATACCATATACGGCGAGAATGTCGGGAACGCCTACAGCAAATACCTGATCAATAAACTCTTGAGAGAGATGTATAAATATGACGGAGTGATCTGTACCGACTGGGGTGTGACCGGAAACGTGACCAGCATTGACAGATTTGAAGGTAAACCCTGGGGAGCAGAAAAACTGACAGAAGCAGAACGTCATTACAGGATAATTATGGCAGGTCTTGACCAGTTTGGAGGAAACAATGCAAAAGGTCCCGTAATTGAAGCTTATAACATGGGTGTAAAGGAGAATGGAGAAGAATTTATGAGAAAGCGTTTCGAAGAATCCGCGGTAAGGCTTCTTAGAAACATATTCAGACCGGGCCTGTTTGAGAATCCCTACCTTGACACGCAAAAATCAAAAGACATTGTCGGAAATCCTGAATTCATGAAAACCGGTTTTGAAGCCCAGCTGAAATCAGTTGTAATGCTGAAAAACACCGCAAACACCCTCCCTCTTAAAAAGCATCTGAAAGTATTCATTCCGCAAAAATACATACCTGCAGGCCGTAACTGGTTCGGACAGACAACTCCCGAGAAATGGACAGATCCTCTGAACCTGAAAATTGTTTCAAACTACTTTGAGATTGTCAGTGAACCATCCGGTGCTGATTTTGCCCTCGTTTCAATCAACAGTCCTGCAGGAGGCACAGGCTACAGCTCAGAAGACCTGAAAGCAAATGGCAATGGCTATGTTCCTATTCCGCTTCAGTATTCCGCATACAAGGCTGACCATGCCCGGGCAACAAGTATTGCCGGCGGCAGTCCGTATGAAACCTTCACGAACCGTTCCTACAGGGGAAAGACAGTTACAGCAAGCAATTTCCACGACATGCTTCTGGTTAATGAGACCAGGGCCAAAATGGGAAGCAAACCCGTTATAGTAATTATCAATGTATCAAACCCCATGGTGTTTTCAGAAATTGAAAAAAGTGCTTCAGCCATACTGATTCATTTTGGAGTTCAGGATCAGGCTTTGCTGGATATTGTGACAGGAATGAACGAACCTGCCGGACTGCTGCCCTTTCAGATGCCGGCAGACATGAAAACGGTTGAGGAACAGCACGAGGATGTACCCCGTGATATGAAATGCCATACAGACAGCGAAGGAAACAAATATGATTTTGGTTTCGGCCTTAACTGGAAAGGTGTTATTAGTGATTCCAGAACTGCCAGGTACAGAAATTAACCTGACAGATCCGCAAAACCGATCATTCCGTGATCTCGAAATATTCGGCCACGTCCTCGTATTCATCCATATCAAGACCCTCAGGAGCCTTTTTGCCTTCCGGAATGACCAGTCCCCTTACAAACATGGTTATCATCCCGTGGTTATTATCAGGCAACTCGTCAAATCTTAAGACATATCCTTCAGAATTCAGATCACCCAGCTTTACACTGTTAGTCGTACTTATGTCAGCGGGCAGATGGAAATAATCAGTCTTCTTCGTCCTGGTCCTCTTAAGATAGAAGTGCACTGTGCCATTGGCAACCGTTTCCTTATTCACAATTTCATCAGTAACCGTGCAAAAGGTACCGAGCCTGTCATGTTCCTCCAACTCGGCATCACTGCCAAAAATGTCTATCCATTCTCCGATGATGGGAGTAAAGTCCTCGTCTGATTCCTTCTCTTTTGAACAAGAGAACATCAGCATTGCAAAAAGTAGAAGAAAAGTGTAATTAACAGTTTTCATAATAACAGAATTTGATTAAACAGTTTTTTACAGACACTAACTTAAATGAATCAACGGAATATCCCGGGTAATATTGTTTAGTTTTTAGAAATCAGATATTTTCAATTATCAAAAAAATAATATTACCCGGGATATACAGATAATTTGTTTTACAAATCAAAATTTCGCAAGGTACTTTTCATAGGATTCCTTAACTGGTTCCACACTCCAGCCTGAAAGAATTCCTCCATACAGGTAAAATCTGACCGTGAATGTTACCATGCTGTTTGCATCAGTTACCTCATATACCCTTGTGATGTCATATTCATCAACAAGCCTGTATTCTCCGGTATTCAGATCCCTGGACATGTCTTCCCTGAAAAAGTCGGCGATTATACCTGCCTCCGGCCGTGTCGGCATTCCGGGGAACATGGGCCGTGTAAGGCGGCTGATATATTCTTCGGGGGTATTTACCTGCATGGCATTTATTGCAACCCGTTCCACATCGCTGCGTTTGTATTGCCTCAGCTTTGCACTTTTTGAGGCCTTGGCCAGGCTTAAATAGGCCTTCATGCGCATATCAACACCATTCATGATGTTCTTGTTGTCAAAGGGATTCCTGTTGGGCTCTGTTTGTCCCGTTGCCGCAGGATTTATTTTCGTTTCCGCACGTAAAGTCCTGACACTGTCAGCATACTCTTTGAAACGGGCACGAACCTCAGGGGAACGCAGACTGCTGATGGTAAAGATAGCAATACCTTCTGCCCCGTTGTTAAGGGCAGCATCCATGCATTTGAACATTTCCGGACCATTACTTGCCGTCATGCCGCAATACAGGGTGGTCATGGGATTTTTCTGTTTCACGTTATCAATCGTACAGTCCTCAATAAAACCAACATCACCGGTATAAAAAGTATGGTATACCATGGGGAATACAACATCAAGGTTCCACTTACCCCAGTCCTGCCGGACCATTTTGCGCGACATGGCAGGAGTCGGAAACGGCGAAGCTGCCATAACCTTACCATAGGAATGGACTACTTCTGCAATTTCGTTTGCCACTTCCGTTATCTGATCACAGCGGAACTGCTGCCACTTTTCATCGGCTGAGGGATCTTCCAGGTCCAGCGGATTATAACCATATTTTTCACTGAATATCCTGATCATTTCCGGATGATATCCAAAATCCCATTCAGGATATTCCCGGTCCTGCACTATTCCATAGCGGGGCCATAATGTTGTGGGAAGAATAACATCAACAAAACGGTGATAATCAATGGCAATGCCATCCAGACCGTCAACTTCACAGTATGCCCTGATTTTCTGTTTGATATGATCGCGGACTTCCGGAAGTGCAGGACACATGAATTTGTAATAATCCACATAAGCCCTGGTATCTGCAAGGCTTTCACCCTTCCGGTTCACACTGAGCCATTCCGGATGTTCTTTTACTATTTTGTCCCGGTCATGTTCAAGATTCATGGTCCACAACCAGGCATATACCTTTATGCCGTACTTGTTTACAGTGGGAATGGCTACCCTGTAATCGTCCGGTGTCGGGGCATTCAGAATAAGACCGTCAAGGCCTGTTTCCTGCATTATTGCACATACTGAATCCATATTCATCCCCGGACGATAGTCGAGCCAGCTCCAGAACATCGGATATTCCTTCTCCTGAGTTTTTTTTGTTCCGGTACAGGCTGTCAGAACTGCAACAGCAAAGGCAATTGCAAAAAATTTAAATAATCTCATCATTACTTTAGTTTAATAATTAGCAAATTTCTAATCAGATTTTCAGTTTAATATTTATTTTCTCAAGCAGCCAGGTGACTCCCACAATCACAAGGGCAAAGCAGAAACAGTTAACCAGGCCCATGAAGCCGTGTGTGAACCAGTCGGGAAGGACAATTCCTGTCAGATCTGCCAGTCCGTAGGAAACATAGGGTACCAGGTAACATGTCAGTGTGGCTGTTCCGGCCGGTTTGATAATGTTCAGCCAACCTGCTTTCCCGATATCGGAAAGCCATTTCAGCAATGTGTAGACAGCTATTACAATACCCGTAACATAGAAAATCCACGGCGGAGTGGCACTTATTTTTGATAAAATCCAGAATTTTCGCGAAATAAAGCCAGCCAGGAAGAAAAGAACAAGCGCTGAAGTAATGTAAATAGCTTTTTTCTTATTATCCCGGTTAAGATATTTTGCATTTATCAGGGAAAAGATCACACCACCCATTGTGAATGCAGCCAGTGCTCCGTTTCCTATATGCAGGATATTGAGAATTTCATTGTAGAAATTCGGGCGCGGAAGCTGCAGTATGGCTGTTCCGCCCCATGCTTCATTCATGCGGGAACCCAGGATGCAGATAAGCACAAATGCTATCCAGACAGGAATGAGATATTTCAGCCTGTCGCGGGTAAAAACATAGATCAGGGCACATAAGAGATATGTCCAGCCTATGGAACCAAGTATTCCCCAATGAGCACCAAAAACGCCTCCCTTGGGATTCCTGAACGTGACAGCCAGGTAAAACAGTATTATTACACCTGCTGTTTTAAGAATGGCAAAAAGAATTTTCAGCCTTTTATTTTCCGTACGCGGATAAGTGTTCCAGATAAAAATAAAGGCGGTAACCATCAGTATCCAGTAAACCCCGATTTTGTAGCTCACATCGGGTGACAGACGGGCTTCTGAATTGGTAATGAATGCACCCATCACCAGGAGTGCGAGGGTTCTGGTAAAAATATGTCCTATGGTGGATTCTGCCGACAATCCCCTGCTGTACCGTCTTTCGATGGCAAAAGGTATCGACATTCCCACAACAAACAGGAAGGCCGGGAAAACCACATCTGCAAGTCCCATGAAGTCTTCCCCGAAGGCAGCATGCTCCAGCCAGTGGGGAACATTATGGATTTTCCAGAAATCGTTGACAAAGATCATTACGAACATAGTAAGTGCCCGAAGAAGATCTATCCCGGCATCCCGTTGTGTAAATTCAGCTTTTAGTGTGTTATTCACGCTTTCCCGTATTTCGCTGGTTTAATAATTTCAGAATTCTGATATCAGCGAAAACCATTTGCCGGCAGAAGATCCCCAGACTTCCTTGTACACAGCTGTATTGAAGTTGGGCCAGTATGGCACGTCTTCATTGAATCTGGACTGCATTCCTACAGGTATCTCGCCTACAGTTTCACCCGGCAGGGCCGTGTACTGCTGGGCATAATTGCTCCCCTCGCCCCATATCAGCGACTGGCCGAATGGATTCTTGCCTACTATCCAGAATAATTGCTGTTCTGCAATATTAAGCAGTTCCTTGTCATTCAGGAATTTTCCGCAAAGAGCAGCATTCTTCCCGGTTGCAAGGTGTACTGCAGCATTTCCCTTAAACGAATACCAAACCGGAAATACCCGCAGATAATGTTCCTTATCAAGCTTAACACCATTTTCAAGCTGTTCCCTGAAATCTTTTGCACCACCGCTTCTGATACCAACCTGTACCTGATAGAAGTTGACCGAATCCTTTATTTCATCTTTATGATAAACACCGCTGGGCAGCATGCCATAAGGCTGAACATACTTCATAATTTTTTTCAGGTATTCGCCGTACAATGCTATGGAATTGGCCCATGTCCCGTACTCGGGATGATCCGGCTGGGTTTCGCATAATGTCGTAAGAGCCTGCATGTAAACATTATCACGCGACTGGTGGGTATAATGTACTATTGATTTCCTGGTCAGATCGCGGTAGAAAAATCCTCTCAGTTTGTCCTTGTCTTTCAAGGCTTCAGTCCTCTGGCACTGGATGGTATATTTAATCTGTTCTGCAGCTATGCCGGCATAGTATTTCTTTCCTGTCAGTTTATAAAGCAAACTGGCTGCAAAGGAAATATTGGCACTGTACTGACTGCGTGAAGCCATTGCGGCATGGTCTCCACCACCACCTGCACCCAGCAGTTCGTCATAACCCATTTCACTGAAACGTTCCATGGCAAACTGAAAATCTTCCTCTGCAACTTTCTCAAGATGCTTTTTCAGCATCACATCCTTTTCTATAGTCATGGAAGCATAGGCTTCTATTCCTGCAAACAGGAAATTTTCAAAAGCACGGTTGTGAACACTTACACGACGGCGACCCCCATCATCAAAAGTGCCGATAAAACCGTCTGTCCACAGGTTGGTACCCCATGTCTGGACACGGTAGCCATCTCCGAAACGGGTTTTCAGAATATAGTCAAGTCCCCACTGTGCTTCTTCCATCAGCCGCAGGTAAAGATCCGTATTTCCTTTTTCCCTGGCCCGGTTTGCCATTTCGAAAATAGCAAAGGCAATCTCTCCGGTCTGCAGGGTCTGCTGTGACATATCAGCAGCATCGTGCCATCCGCCATTTACTGCAAACATTTTTCCGTTGTGCTCACCGTTAAGGTCAGTATGGCATACTCCGTGCTTCCCGGGAACCGGATAACCGCAACGTTCAACAAACATGAAATTCAAAACACGCCAGGCAGAATCTTCCCAGATATTCCGGTGAATATAAAAAGGCATCGTCGTAACATCGCCTGCCCTGATAATGTATCTTCCTTCAGTGTTAAAACCCGAAAAATCAATTGTTTCGAAATTGCCGATAGCTGTTTTGGCAGGACTGATATTGCCCTCATATACCACCTGATAAGAGCTGTAATCAATCAGCTGAAATTTACCGTCATGGTTTTTCACTCTCACTATTGCCGTTTTTTCACTATCCCTGCCATAACCGGTAGTGGAAAATATGATACGGTTTTCTGCAGGCATCCACCCGCTTACCACTTCAGGCTTTTCAATCACTTCCAGCTTTACATTGTCCACATCGAATTTAAGGGAGTCCCCCATGGTGCGTTCTCTCCCGAAAACTTCTATCGCAAAGGAAATCTTCGTTACCTTGTCGCGGGGCAGTTCGGTCATTTCCACGAAGCATTCGTTCCACTGACCATTGATAAGGTTTATTTCATGATAGCCTTCTCTTCCGAACCTGTCCGGCACTTTTATCTTACCGTCGTTTTCAACATACAGATTCAGATAAATACTCCGGGCTCCCTCACAGTCAGGATAAATATAAAAATGAAGACGGTTGTATTTTTCCCAGTTTACTCCTCCCACATTATAGTCTGCCAGACAAGTACCAAAGCCCAGTCCCCATCCAAGAAACTCCGATACGGTAGTTGGCGCTGCCAGTCTGAGACTGTGCTTTCCATCCCTGCTGCGATCACTGGTCCGGTAAATCTTTCCGATCCCCTTGTGTGTCCACTTGTTCATGCTTTCCATGTCACAGAGAACATCGGAAACCAGAACTTTCTTTTTCAGTCCGAATGTCTCGAACGATTTACTGTGATCCAAAGGCAGCGGACTGTGCACATATCCGGTATTTCGGATGTCTTCTTTCAGTTTTTCATCCACCTGTGCGGATAAAAAAACAAAATTGAAAAAAAGAATAAGCATTATTCCAGTTAATTTTCTCATAGATAATAATTTTAGTGTGTTGATTTCAGATAACTTAAAAAGCAAACCAGCTCTGTGAGCATTAAATTACCAAATGAAAGATTATCCCATTGTTAATGTTTTGTGTTATACATTTCTTTTGTTAATGAACGATGGATTTAAATCTGTTTGGAGCCCCTGAAGATATAAAAATTATCCTGATTAAATTCTGAATGTATTCATACATGTTATTGCAGTTCAGTAAAAGCAATAATACGCTATTACGTGGATGAAATTAACTGTCTGATTAAATGATGTCTCTGATCAGAACAAAAAATACTAAAAGATTTATAGGCAAATCTGAAATTTCAGGAATTGATCCTGACATTCGGGTGAAAACGCAGAACCCTCGTGCCGGAAGTCTCCTCAGGCTCCTTAATCTCTTTTGGGGGCATAAAATTTTTGACGCTGTGAATAAGATTCACTAATTTCGATTTTTATACAAACTAAAACTTTACATAACTATGAGAAAATTACTTTTTTTATTTCTTGTTGCTTTTCCATTTATTACGATTTTTTCACAAATAGACGAGAAGCTGATTTTTGACATTAAAAATACAGGATACATCCACAGGCCTTTACCGTTGGATCACAGCAAATCGTACGAAACTTACGCAGTCACAAAAAAGGTACTTGTTTCAGAAATGTTGTGCGACATGGAGGATTTGAGCAAATGGACGCATTCAGGAGTCGGCGGCATGAGGCTGACATCGGAAAGATCCGTTTCCGGCAAACGCAGTCTCAGGCTTGTAGCTCCCACTGTACCGGAAAAGCATCCGGGCTGGGGGCTTGGCAGGGGCACATCCATGGCCAGTTTCGATATGGGAGGAAGGAATATTGAAAAATTCAACAGGGTAAGGCTTCAAATTTATCCCGACTGCGAAGGTGCAAGATCCATCTACCTGAATCTTGTTTTTGAAAATGACGGAGTAATCAAAGTACCTGATCCCTTTGGCAGGGAAGGAATCCATGAAATGAACCTTGTCAACGGAATGTGGAATGAATGTGTTGTTGAGATACCCGAACTTGCCCGTGACAAGGTCACAAAAATTTCTCTTGCAATTGAAATTTTCGGAAGGGAACAGACAATGGGTGATTCCCTGAAATTCGACATTGATGCAATTGAGCTGCAGACAGTGGAAAAGCCGGAGATTGCAAGCGGATGGAAACCTGCTGATGACAGGATAATCTTTTCAACCACCGGATACGGATTGAACAGCGAAAAAACGGCAATTGTACAATCAAATGACAATATACCCCTGTTCCAGCTGGTGGACAAATCCTCTGCCAGGGTTGTCTATGAGGGTAAAATCGTTCCGTCAAAGACTCCTCTGGGTAATTTTAAAATCATGGATTTTACAGATTATAAAACTGAAGGGGAATATTTTATCAGAGCAGGAAAACTTGAGACTCAGCCATTTTACATCAATAAATATATTTGGGAGAATTCAGCCTGGCGGGTTATCAATTTTGTTTTTGTCCAGCGTTGCGGATATCCCGTTCCAGAAAAACACGGAGCCTGTCACGGTGACCACCATGCTGAATTCAATGGCAAGATTTTTCCGGTTAACGGAGGCTGGCACGATGCCGCAGACATGTCGCAGCAGGCATTGCAAACGGCTGAAGTCGCCTTTTCACTTTTTGAAGTGGCCAACCGCGCTAAGGAAAACCGCAATACTGATCTCTACAACAGGGCACTTGAAGAAGCACTGTGGGGCCTGGATTATATTCTAAAAACAAGGCTTGGCGATGGTTACCGGGTTCAAAACTGGGGCACCAACCTGTGGACCGACGGCTATCTGGGAACAGATGACGACGGAGGCTGGCATAAGGCCGGTGTTCATAACAGCGGATTTGAAAATTTTCTGTTTGCAGGGATAGAAGCATACGCGGCAATGAGTATTTCCCATGATGACATGCTTAAGGATCATCTTATCAAAGCTGCTACTGAAGATTTTGGATTTGCACTCAAAAGGTTTGAAGAGCAGGGATATGCCGAAATGGTAAACGACTGGGGCGGACATGCCTACATGGCCTCGGAAAGCCAGTACATGGCCAATGTTTCATGGGCAGCCAGCCAGATTTACAGGCTTACCGGAGATAAATACTATGCGGATAAGGCAGCTGAGTTTATTCAGTATGTTATTAAATGTCAGAGAACGGAAGCACTGAAGGATAAGGATAAGATAAGAGGATTTTTCTATCGGGATCTTGACAAAAAATCAATCGTCCATTATACCCACCAGTCACGTGACAATGTTTACATGCAGGCATTCACCGAATTATGCCTTACCCAGCCCGGGCACAAGGATTACAGCCAGTGGGAAAATTCAGTCAGGCTGTACGGGGAATATCTCAAGAAGATAATTAAATACGTGGAACCCTACGGAATGCTTCCAAGTGGCGTTTACAACAGGAATGAATTCAAGGATGCCGAAGGATTTTTCAGGGCACAGGTCGGCGCAAGGCCGGATCCGGAAACAGAAAAGAGTTTCATGGCACAGCTTACTGCCGGAGCAAAACTTGACAATGATCATTATCTGAGAATTTTCCCCATCTGGTACTCATTCAGGGGTAATCTCGCAGTCCATCTGTCAACCGGGAAGAATGCCGCTCTTTGTGGAAAACTGCTGAAAGATGATGAACTTATAAATATAGCCGAACAGCAGTTATGCTGGGTCGTCGGCAAGAATCCGTTCGGCCAGTCGATGATCTGGGGTGAGGGAAGCAACTATGCCCAGCAATACACTGCCCTTCCAGGGGAAACAGTAGGAGAAGTTCCTGTCGGAATGCAGTCAAAATTCGATGAAGACATTCCTTACTGGCCAAATATCAACACAGCTGTATACAAAGAGGTATGGTCCACTTCTGCAGGTAAATGGCTCTCACTTATTTCCGAATTCTGAGAATCCTGCTAAAGCACATGCCTGACAGGAAATTAATCTCTTATTTATTCTCCCAGTATTTCATTTATCACATCCAACAGATAATGCTTCCTGTCGCTGGAATATTCCCAGAACATAATTCCGGCAAGATTATTATCCAGGATATACTGACATTTCAACCTGGTTGATTCTTCATCATCGTAAGAAATGAATGCTTTTTCCTCGGCATTAAAAAGATAGGGAGCCTTTGATACATCATCCCAGTATCTCACATAGCCATTCCTGTTGACAAGGCTGTCCTTCAGGTAGGAATATCCCCCTCCCAGCCATCTCCGGACCGGTACCGGTATCTGATACAAGCCATTGTTTTCAGTACTCTTCACAACTTTCCCCTTTCCGTAAAAGCCTATTCCCAACACTATTTTTGAAGGATCAACACCAACAGCAAGCATGTTTTTTATACAGACATCACCCGAATAGATCCATGGCATGTTTGGAGGAGAATACAGATTCGAATGATGTGATGACATATTATCATAGGTCCCGTCAAAATCATAGGCCATAAGCATTATGTAATCAAGATAATGCTGGGCGATTTCCAGCTGGGTATGTTGCAGGAATTCCCTTGATCCGCCAATGGCTGTTGAAACCAGATATTCTTTCCCGGTCTGCGCTGTCATTTCATCAAGAATCTCACGAAGGTCCCTGAACATTCTGGTATAATTTTCCCTGTCTTCAGGACGGTATACATTGCCGTCTCCTATCATACCGGGATATTCCCAGTCAATATCAACTCCGTCAAGATCATATTTCATTACAATATCGACGGAGCTCTGAGCAAAATTCCTGCACGAGGTATCAGATAAAACAGCATCCGAAAAATTCTTGCTCCAGGTCCATCCTCCGATGGAGATCAGGATTTTCAGATCAGGATTGATTTTCTTGAGTTCATTCAATAATCTGAAATTGACCGTATCAGTCTCTTCATTGGTAAGCCATGCCCTGTTGTCCTTGACATCGACAAAAGCATAGTTTATATGGGTAAGCTTGTGAGGATCAATCATTGAGGTTTCAATAATATTTCTGTTGAATCCTCCTACATAACCAATGACCAGAGGCTTTTCTTTCTGCTGTATTGTTGAAGTAGTGCAGGCTGTGATAAAAAGAACCAGGCAGGCTGTAATTAACGGTAATACTCTTTTGTTGTACATTTTATTTTGGTTTTAAATAATGATTTAATTATAAATAATTTGAATGAATTCAATAATTATTCCTGGTTTTATAATTTCTGCAGAATAAGGATCCCAACTTTAGATTTAATTCCCTGGATTAAACCGGCCCTGAAATTCCTGCAGCGATATACTTTAAAAATCTATCCAAAGATAGAATTTGTTTACAATCAGCCAAAATAATGCTATACTTTTGTATATCATGTTTACGTCTGACCAGGAAAGCAGGAATTTATTTCATCCCCGTTTTCCGGTTCGTTTCTTCCGGTCAGAATTCAGGCCTGATTACAGAGAATAAGTGGATTTTTCATTATTGGAAAATTTGAATAATTTTGCCTGTCCCTGCAAGCTTTTCCGAAAATAACCCGGGCCGGACACTTGAAAGGAAATCTTAGCAGAGAAAATTTAAATAATTGCATATCAACTGTTTATTCAATATATTATGATAACTTTCAGAAGTAATAAACACTTTTTTGTTTCTTTCGTCCTTTTACTCATTCCGCTTTTTCAGGGATCAGGAATCTCATTTTCAGAAAGGCCCGGGGACTCATACCGGACTGACGGATCCAATCAGCCTTTTGGCACTCCGGTCGGGATAAACCCGGGCAGAGTTGTATGGGCCTGGAATCCGGATGCAACAAATGAAAACTGCAAATCCACTTTCGAATCAGACGACTGGTACTGGAAACCTGAAAATACAAATGAAAAGATTGTAGGAACAATGTTTCGTGAGGCACTCATGAAACTCAGCGGGGATACGACAATTACTGAATCATGGTATAAACTCTTTCACTATTTCAACAGGATGAAAAGCGGAACCGGAAGGGGCTACAGCCGGGGAGAAAAAATCTTCATCAAAATCATCCAGGGTCAGTCCAGATGGATTTTAACCCGGGATGAGAAAAACAAGGGATACTACCTGTCTGAAAGCAACAAGACCCAGGAACAGAAACGAAGCCAAAGTCTGACACCTGTGGAAACAGGTCCGTATATTGTCCTGGAATTGCTGCGGGAACTTGTCGGCGAAATGGGAATAGACCAAAAAGATATTGCAATAGCTGACCCTTTTGCTCATATTTACGGACATAATTATGATATCTGGTCGAAAGAATTTCCGGATGTGATTTATTGTGACGCAAGTTCGGAAGCACATGGCCGAACCCTGATAAAACCAACAGAAAAGAGTATGATTTATTTTTCCGATAAAAGTATTTCCGACAGGATCTACGATGTGGTGGAAAAAGCCGATTACACAATAAATGTTGCCAATCTCAGGATACACGGCGCAGCCCTCGCTTCACTTACTGCAAAAAATCATTTGGGAAGTATCACAATCCCCACTGCCAAACTTCTTCACTACACACACCTGTCAAGGACCAGCGAAGGTGCCGCCTATGAAGGTTATTTCAAGTACCGCGCACTTGTCGATATCATGGGAAGCAGGTATTTCGGAAAGAACACTGTTCTGAACATTGTTGACGGCTTGTTTGGGGGCGGTTCGGATGAAACCAAAGGACCTGTAAAATATTTCATATCTCCCTTCAACAATAACTGGTGCAACTCAATATTCCTGTCACAGGATCAGGTTGCCCTGGAATCAGTATGTTACGATTTCCTGCGGTCGGAATGGAATGGAATCAACAGGCATAATCCCATGAACAATGCATGGGAATTGTTACCTGACAGAAATGGTATCGATGATTATCTTCATCAGGCTGCAGATCCGGCGAACTGGCCCGAAGGGATAATATATGATCCCGACAACAGCGGAAAAGCATTGAAAAGCCTGGGAGTACATGAACACTGGAACGATCCTGTAAACAAACAATATTCACGTAATCTGGGAAGTGGCACCGGTATAGAGCTGATCTCAATACCTGACAGCCTTGTTTTAAGCAAACCTGTCATGCCCCCCACTGACTGAACAGATCTTCAATAGTTAAGAGTGTTTTCCTAATGGAACATATAGCAAACGACTGGATTGCAATTTATTCCTTATATAGATTTTCATGATTAATACCATTTGTATGTGTTAAATTTTCTGTCAGCTCTGTATTTTCACGAAGATCTTTTCTGCTGAAGAGTGCAGCCTGTAATTTTTTTTCCGACAGGTATTGAATCTGATCGCCATTGTGCCTGTCGCCCTTACGGGAGGAATTTCCATAAGCCTGTAGCAACATTGCACGGGGATTATCACCAAATTCAACTACAGCATGAAAAGTATCACCATGAACGGCCCGGAATTTATTATCAACATCTTTTTCAAAATACATAGTCCTGAAGATTCCAAGATGATCCGGTCTGCCGTTCGCCGGATAATCATTATTTCCCCTTCTGAAGCAGTAAATTTCAATCCATGAAACGTTAATGGAACCGTACGAGGCTTTAACCCGGGATGCGGCTTCCCCAAGCAAAACGGCAGCCTTTTCCGGGTCTTTCAAACCTGAAGGAGTATCAGCAGGATCTTCCGGCGAGAAACCTGTCGGCATATACAATGTTGAACATGGGACTCTGCATCAGCCGGTGGGCAGATTCAAACTCGGTAAAATTTTTTGCAGCCGCCATTCTGTGATACTGTTCAAATATTCCGAAATCCTCCAGACCGGCTATCCTGATACAATTCTGCCTGGCATAGTAAAGGCTGGAGACAGACAGGCCGTTATTGGCACATGACAGGGTCTCAATATCAGAGTTATTGTTAAAGAAAGATCCGAAACTCTTCTCAAAATCATTAAACGAATGGGAAAACTTTATCTCGGCAAGATATTTTGAGTGTTTCATTCCGGATTCCTTCAGGGCTTCCGTATAGCCTCTGATCCTTTCTCTCATATGTATCAGTGATTCCTTGTAAGCAACGAGTCCTATTTCCCTGTAGTCTTTTGAAATCAGATAACGGGTTGCAGTATATGTCGCCTTGAAATTATCGAGAATAATATGATTGCAGTTTACTTCAAGAAAATACCTGTCAAACAATACAAAGAGTTTTTTCTTTTTTACAAGATTATTAACCTGTCTGACGGAACGCTCCGGGGGTATGATAATCAATCCGTCAATTTGCCTGTTAAGCAGGGTGTCAAGCACAAAGGCCGACTTTACGTCATTCTCATCCGAGCTTCCGAACACAACCGTATATCCGGCCTTGAATGATTCATGTTCAACAATTCTGGCGAACTGGCCAAAAAAAGAATTTGCTATGTCTGCCACAACCAGTCCGATAGTTTTGTTGAGCCGAGCCGGAGACTCCCGGCAATTTGATTTGGCTGATAATTAAATTCTTCAGCTGCCTTGCGTATCTTTTTAACCATACCGGCACTAACCCGTTTTTCCTTTTCCCTGCCATTCATTACATATGAAACCAGGGCAACCGAAACACCTACTTTCCTGGCTATATCCGTTATTGAAACCTTCCTGTCCAAATTTCAAGTGTGGCTTTATAACAAATATCTGCTTAATCGTTTAAATGTACAAGCCGGTCAGGTTTTTTTTTCTGACATAAGCCCTTACCGGAATTTGTTTCAGTCCATATGCCGTTTTCGTATTAATTGATATACGGGGAATGATGATCCGGGTTCACCAGTTCACGGTATTTATGAAAGATGATTTTAAAATCTTCCCAGGTGGGTCGTTTGAGCGATGGCTGGCGGAGGAGGGCTGCAGGATGATAAACAGGTATTGCAATACGATTATGAAGAGAGATCACTTTCCCATGATCACGTGAGATTCTGTAACCAGTACCTCCCATGTATTTAAGGGCAGTGGCACCCAGGAGTATCATGATCTGAGGATCGGTCAGAGCAATTTGTTCCAGAAGCCAGGGCATGCATAATGATGCTTCTTCATCTGAGGGCAGCCTGTTGCCCGGAGGTCTGCACTTGACTATATTACTGATAAATACATGTTCATCCCGCGTAAAACCACAGGCAGCAAGGATTTTATCCAGTAACTGGCCCGACATTCCAACAAACGGTCTTCCCTGAATATCCTCATCCCTGCCCGGTGCCTCACCAATAAGCAATATTCCCGCGTGAAGGTTTCCTTCGCCGAAAATGACATGTCCGCGTGTTTTGGAAAGATCACACTTTTTACAATTCATAATTTTGTCCCTGAGGGCTTCTGTCTTGTCTAAAAATATGCTCATTGATCAGCTTGTTTGTATCTATTTTAACTACTTTGTAAAGTTAGATCATTCACATTTATCAGTCCGGTTAATTAACATAAATTAGATGAGGATTTAAACTATTATGACATGGGAAGAAATGAATTATCACGAAGAAATTTTATTGGTAAAACAGCTACCGGTGTTTTAGGAGTTGCTGTTTCATCAAGCGGATTATCAATGAATACTGCTTCCCATCAGCGGATTAAGGGAGCCAACGATCGGACAAATATCGGTTTCCTGGGCTGTGGCAGCCGGAGCAGAGGGCATCAGAATATGGTAAAAACCTCTGAAAAAGATAAAAACCTGGCTGTGGTTGCGGTTTGTGATATCTGGAAACTGAACAGGGAGAAAGCTGCCGCAAACTGTAAACGTCTGTTCGGGACCGATGCTAAACAATTCAAGTATTCCGAAGATATGCTGGTGATGCCCGGACTCGACGCGGTAATGATAGCCACGGGTGACTTCCAGCATGCAAAGCTGGCAAGAAGTGCCGTGCTCGGATCAAAACAGGTGGTTCAGATGGGATCTCAATGGGTGAGTGACCCCATGCAGATAAAAGTCAGAGAGATTGTCCGGTCAGGCACTTGCGATCTACGAGGATACAAAATTATTATACTCATATTCAGCCAGTTATGCAAATAGATTTGGTGACTACACATGTATCAGGTGCAAGGATGCCACACTGTTTGCCCATGGTGGCAAAGGAGCTGCAAGATGGTTTCTGATACCTGAAAATCAAAGGCTTTCCGGAAGATTTGATTTTAGTAGATTTTTCATGAAATTATCGCTAAATGATACTTTTGTGAAATATTTACTATTGTGAAAGCTCAATGATTTTGACATAAACAAATGCTATTTATATCTGTTTTTATGCAATACGTCCAAAATATAATTATATTTATGTAATTAAATATGTTTTTATGCATAAAGGTTTAAATTAATAAAATATTTGGCATATGTCAGAAAAACCAATTGGAAGTACCTGGCTAAAACAGCACTATCAACTTTCAAATATTAAATTATCGCATGAATCTTATCTTGGTACAAGATCAAAAGTTGAAATACTGCAGGATGGGACAATTATTGACACCTACCAAAAGGCGCAATATAGTCTTAAGGCAGAGACTCCGTTAAGCCATTTTGAGTTTGCTCTTAAATATGATGACGTCCAGATGAGCTTTTATCAGGCTGTCTTAAAATGTATTCCTGAAACAGATATAGTTGAATATATTAAATCTTCGCCAGGCTCTAAATATTCCAGGAAAATTGGATTTTGGTATGAATTTTTAACTGGAGAACAGCTACCCATTGAAGACAGGCCAAACATCAACTATATTGATTTAATAGACTCTAAAAGGTATTTTACAGGTTCAATTGTAAAGAATACCCGGTGGCGCATAAACAAAAATTTATTGGGTGATGTTGGTTTTTGTCCTACTATTAAGAAAACGGATACTATATCAAAAGCACTTGAACATGATTTTTCTGAGTCTCTCAGGGAACTCATAAAAAACTATTCTCCTGAAATATTAGCAAGGGCCAATAACTATTTATACAAAAAGGAAACACGTTCATCATACCAAATTGAAAAGGAAGAACCAACACCAGAGCGTATTGAAAGATTTGTTAGTTTATTGAGTAATGCTGGTAAGAAAAACATTAGAAACCTTCTTAGTGAGGGATCTCTTGTAGAACTACAGAATCAGATTGTCGATCCACGTTTTGCAGCTACAGGTTTTCGGGATTTTCAAAATTATATTGGCCAGACAACATGGAATTATGATGAGATAATTCATTACATATGTCCACCACCGGAATTTCTTCCGGAGTTAATGAAAGATCTTTCAACTACTGCAATTAATATGGAAGGTGTAAATCCAATTGTAAGGGCAACTGCTGTAGCTTTTGGATTCGTTTTCATACATCCATTTGAAGATGGAAATGGAAGAATTCATAGATTTTTAATTCATGATCTTTTGTCAAGGGATAATTTCTTGCCCACTGGAATGATTATCCCGGTTTCAGCTCATATGGTAAATAATTTGAAACTATACGATGAAGCTCTGGAAGCATATTCTAAACCACTTATGCAAATAATTAAGTACACAAAAGATAATAAACAAAAATTAAACGTTTTAAATGCTTCCGAAGTTGAAGGATATTATAAATTCCCAGATCTCACAGCACAAACTGAATATTTATGTACAGTAATTGAAACAGCTATCTTCCATGATCTTACAAACGAATTAAATTTCCTTCAAAACTATGATGAAGCCAAGGAGTTAATGAAGCAGAGGATAGATATGCCAGATAAGCTAATAGATTCATTTATCCGATTTACTCATCAGAATAATGGTGTCTTTCCAAAAAGGAGAAGAAGCACCTTCCATATGCTAAAGGATGATGAAATTGAAGCACTTCAGTCTATTTTTAAGGCTGTCTTTACTTCAGGTAAATAATAAAGGAAGATTATCGGTATATTTAATTTTATGCTGTTGTCTCTTAAAATATCTAATTTTATGCATTAATATTTGTTTTTATGCAAGAACCTCCTGCCACAATCTTCTGGACATTAACTCATCATAATCAATGTTGTCAAGAAGTCTCCTGGCCACTTTAGTTCCTTTTCATAATGCATGGTGAACAGTCGTTATCTGATTGATCCTGATCTGATACCAAAATCGTGAAGAAAAAATAATTCTGGAAATGAAAATAATTTGGCCAAAAACAGCTGTTAAAAAATTTTTATAAAAAATTATAAAGCATTCCGACTAAGCATTTGAATAACAGAAGATATGTATATGATTTTTATAAATTGAGGTTACAAGACTTTGGAATCAAGAGGGGAAATCTTTGTGGCGAATTTTGGTGGATTTTGTTACGGATTTTGTGGCAGAAAAGACAAAACCCCTTGATAATCAAGGGGTTTTAAGGGTCTTGTGGCGGTGCGGACGGGACTCGAACGAATCAACATCAGACCGCTTACATTCAGTGAATTAATATCTCAAAGATCTCTATGGGGTACAAATTAGGTTAGTTTCCATTTCTGCTCTTTATTCTGGCAGTTCTGGCTACTATTGTCCGCAATTTGTCTGCATAAAATTCAGGTTCAAAGTTACAACTTATTTTTTAATCAACAATTGTTTTGAATCACAATGTTTTAAGTTTAGTGCAAGGTGCAAGTCTATCTATATATAGATACTTGCACCTTGCACTAACGCTCGCCTTACCTGCGATTACACAATAAATTGAATAGTGTACGGTGGAATTTAAATTAAAACGCTATATTTGCATCTAATAACATCAAATGTTTGACTCTATAAGATAAACAACGTTCAACGGAGCAAAGCGTAGTTAAATATGGCTGAAAGAAAGGTTACAAATAGAATTAAGGTTGTTTTAGCTGAAAAAGGCAAAACCAATCGCTGGCTTGCGGAGAGAATAGCTAAAAATGAAACTACCATATCCCGGTGGTGTTCCAACAAAGCGCAACCCTCGGTAGAGGTGTTCGGGCTTATAGCGGAAGCATTGGATGTTGATGTGAGAGTGTTGTTTAATACCACTAAAGAGTAATTAATACCTGCTTAAACATGAAGATATTAGACAACAAGCAAGGCCGAACGGTTGAGAATGAATTATCACAGAGAATAGACAATAGCACGATTGTCTCTATTAGTACCGGAATGTTTAGCATCTATGCTTTCTATCTTTTGCGTGAAAAGATGAAACATATTAAGGGTTTAAACATCTTGCTTTTGACCAATCCGCTAACAAATAAAGCAAATGGAGTCTCCATTGCGATGGATAATTCATTTTGGGGTGCGACTGAGGAGGGAGAGCTTAAAAGACAACTGCTGTTGAGAACGGCAGCCGAAGAGTGCAGCCGTATCCTTGAAAGAAGCCGCATCCGTGCGCTTAAAGTTCCCAATGCTTTTGGATTTAAGTTGATTTTTGTTGAAAAAGAGAATGAAGGTTGTGTGATTCATTCAGGTATGGCAGATTTCTGTTCGGATGCCTTAGGTTTTATAGGTTCTAAAAATCCGCAGCAACATATTTTACAAGATGGAATTGATGACGTTGAACAGCTCAAACAAATATATAACCATATTTGGTCGGACACGACCTTGACCAAAGAGATCACAAAATTAGCCATTGAAGAACTGAAAAAGGGATACAGGGATTATTCTCCCGATTCAGTCTATTACATGATATTGCACCATCTGTTCCACTACTCTATTGTTGACTTCGCAGACGATAAGATTTTTAAATCCAAGACCGGCTTTAAGGAAAAGGAGATTTGGAAAAAGCTCTACAAATTTCAGCAAGATGGAGTAATGGGAGCCATTGAGAAGATAGAGAAGTATGGCGGTTGTATCATAGCCGATAGTGTGGGGCTGGGTAAAACCTTTGAGGCACTTGCCGTTATCAAATATTATGAATTGCGAAACGACCGGGTGCTTGTCCTTTGTCCCAAAAAATTGCGCGACAACTGGACGGTTTATACACAGAATGACAAACGCAACATTCTTATCAACGACCGTTTCAACTACGATGTATTATGCCACACCGACTTAACCCGTCTTCGTGGAAAGTCGGGCGATATAGACCTTGCCGCTATCAATTGGGCAAACTACGACTTGGTGGTCATTGACGAATCACACAATTTCCGGAATAATTATCCCTCCAAAGGAGAGATGACCCGTTATTCCCGTCTGATGAACGAGGTGATCACAAAAGGAGTTAAGACGAAACTATTGATGCTTTCGGCAACTCCGGTAAATAATCGCATGAACGATTTGAAGAATCAGATATCATTTATTACCGAAGGAGAAGATACCGTATTTGAAGACGAAGGAATTGATAACATTTCCAATGTGATGAAGCTGGCTCAGCGGCAATTTTCCGATTGGGCAAAAATGTCCGACCGAAACATCAACGTATTGTTTGACCGGTTGGATAACCGCTACTTCAAATTATTGGATATGCTTACGATTGCCCGTTCCCGCAAGCATATCGTTAAATACTACGATTCGGCAGACGTGGGACGTTTCCCAACACGTTTAAGACCAATAAACGAGAAAACCGATATCGACAGTCAGCGATTATTTCCATCTTTAAGAAACATCAACAATGCTATTCGGAAGCTGAATCTGGCAAATTACTCGCCCGTATCTTCACTGAAAGAGGAGAAAAAAGCGGAATATGCGGCAAAATATGACTATCAGTTAAGTACGGGAAGTGTTTTTACGCAGTCCGACCGGGAAAAGAATCTGGTTGACCTTATGCGGGTGAATTACTTGAAGCGGATGGAGAGTTCCATCTATTCTTTTTATTTGAGTGTAAAAGCCCTATTAGAACAAGTCAATCAGAATTTATACAAGATAGAACATATAGCCGAATTGTCGGATAAATCCATTACCATAGACAGCATTGATTTAGAAGAGGATGAAAGTGACTACCTGATTGGTAACAAGGTAAAAGTATTGCTTCAAGATATTGATTTGGTAAAATGGCGACAAGAGTTGGAATACGACCGCGATACACTTACAAAGCTAATGGAGAGTGCCGCCACCATATCGGCTGCTCGTGATGAAAAACTGACACGACTGAAAGAGGTCATCGCCCGCAAAATAGAAAACCCGATCAACGAAGACAATAAAAAAGTCATTGTTTTTACCGCTTTTGCGGATACGGCTACCTATCTTTATCAAGAATTGTCAGAATGGATATTGGATGAATATGGCTTATTTACCGCTTTGATAAAAGGAAGCGGGACAAATAAAACAAACTTCCCTGATATAGAAAGGAAAGAGATGAACGAACTGCTTACGCATTTCTCGCCTTATTCAAAAGAGCGTGATAAAACCTATCCGAATGTCAAAAGAGAAATAGACCTGCTCATTGCTACCGATTGCATTTCGGAAGGGCAAAACCTGCAAGATTGTGACTATTTGGTAAACTATGATATCCATTGGAATCCGGTGCGTATCATTCAACGTTTCGGTCGTATCGACCGCTTAGGCTCCAAGAATGAACAGATCCAGTTAGTCAATTTCTGGCCGAATATGGAGCTGAATGAATATATCAACTTAGAGAGCCGGGTGAAAGGGAAGATGGTCTTACTCGACATTTCCGCTACCGGAGAGGAGAATCTCATAGAGATGAACGAAAACGACGAAATGACCGATTTGGAATATCGTCGCAAGCAGTTGGAGCAACTCCAAAGTACAGTACTCGATTTGGAAGACATTCAAGGTGGAATAACCATTACGGATACCAATATGAACGATTTCCGAATGGATATTATGGAATACGAAAAAAAACACCTTGCTGATTTGCAGGATATTCCGTTGGGCATCCATACCGTGGTCGAAACAGACGATGAAGAGATACCGCCCGGCACCATTTTCTGTATGCGTAGCTCTGTACAACAAAAAGGACAAAGCTTGCTTGCGCCTTATTATTTGGTTTATATGGGTGAAGATGGAGAAACGGTTTTAGGCTATATGCAGGGAAAACGTTGTTTGGATTACCTGAAAAAACTGTGCCAAGGCAAAACAGAAGTGCTGGAAGAATTGGCACAAGAACTAAAAAGAGAGACAAAGAACTATGCCAATATGAAAGCCTATTCGTCCGCTTTTCAGTTAGCCATTGAGAGTGTTATCGGTAAATCGCAAGAGGTAGGTGCTGCTTCGTTTTTCTCTACAGAATTAGTTTCGCTCAATGCCGAAGGGGTTACCTCACAAAGCGATTTTGATATTGTGGCATTTGTTGTTGTCAAGCGGAAATAATTCTTTATCTTTGTCCGAAATCTACCGAATATTTCGGACAATATTATTGGGGTTTAATGATGGAAGAGAATATTTCACAAAAAGTTAGAGATCGAGTAACTCGCTTTAAGAAAGGCGACTTGTTCACTGTGCGTGATTTTGAAGATTTAAATAATGATAGCCTTGTTACCCGAACGTTATCCCGTCTGCAAAATGAAGGCATCATTGTTCGTGTGGCAACCGGCATCTATATGAATCCCATAAAAACGCAATTTGGTGTTTTGCACCCTACGATTGACCAAATTGCCCACAAAATAGCCGAACGAGACAGGGCTCAGATTATGCCAACCGGTGATACTGCCTTAAATATTTTGGGCTTTTCTACTCAAGTACCGATGAACGCCGTATATATTACCAACGGAGCTAAGCGAAAAGTGCAAGTTGGCGAAAGGAATATTATTTTCAAAAATGTTGTTCAGAAAAACTTTCAATTCAAGGGTAAGCTTCTGCCATTGATAATTATTGCACTAAAAGAACTTGGAGAAAATCAGGTAACGGACGAAATAAAGGACAAAATAAGTAAGCTTCTTTCGGAGAGTGATGCCGAAGAGCGAGCAACAATGATGCACGATTTATACCTGTCGCCGGTATGGATGAAAGAATTGCTATTACCAATCATAAAAACAGTAACAGAATGAGTATTTGGCTGAATTATAGCGAAGATGAAAAAATGGTTTTGCTACAACAAACAGCAGTGGCCAGAAAAATTTCAGCAGAACAGGCAATTGAAAAGGATTGGTGGGTAACGGCCATTTTGGTAGCATTGTCAAAATCTTCGTGGGCGGATTTTTTGCAATTCAAGGGCGGAACTTCCCTCAGTAAAGCGTGGGGATTGATTAGTCGCTTCAGTGAAGATATAGATTTGACTATAAGTCGTTCGTTTTTCGATCTACCTGAAGAAACCAATCAGCAACGAACAAAAATTCGCCGAGAAGCTTTCCATTACATAGAAGAGAAGTTGCTCCCCGAGTTAGATAGCATACTTTCTTCAGAAGGAATAACAGGTTATAAAGTTGAGCTTGTTACAAAAAACAGTAGCGATATGGTAACTTTAGTAGAAGTAAAATACAAAAGTATTCTTCCGACTAAAATAGATTACCTCCTTCCGGTTGTCAAGATTGAGTTCAGTGCCATGTCTCTGGACGAACCGTTTGAAAATCGAGAAATTGCAACACTTATCCATTCCCGGTTTCCTGAAATTGATAGCGAAATAAAGTCACTTTTTAAGTCCGTATTACCGGAACGTACCTTTTTGGAAAAAATATTCTTGTTGCACGAGGAGTATCAAAAGGAAAATCCACGCACGGATAGGATGTCAAGACATTTATACGATTTGGAAAAGATGATGGATAGCTCTTTCGCTCAATCAGCGCTGCAAGATAAGGACTTATACATAGCTATTGTCAATCATCGTCAAAAGTTCAACAATATAAAGGATGTTAACTATAGAACACACGAACCTGCTCAGATCCGGATTTGTCCTCCCGACCACTTGATGGGGAGTTGGAGAAAAGATTACGAAAACATGAAAGAGAGTTTCATTTATGATAAAGAAAAAAAAAATTCGATAAAATTATCGAGAGGATGGAAGAGCTTACCGACAGGATAAGAAAAATCAACCTATAATGATAGAGTACTTCAACATACCGTCCGGGGCATTAATCAATACGCCTATCAGCAAAAAACTTTTTGCCGAGAAAGCGCCTTTGTCTTCCGGGGAAAAACGATTGTTGCGTGAAGAGATAGAAAAGCTCACGATGAAAGGTTTATTGCAGACCCGCACCATTGGATTGGCTGCATACATGGATGATGAACAGGCTTACGACCAAATCATCATTGCCGAAGTAAGTATCAAGAATCCGGCTAAAGCGATGCCGGTAGCTACCATGGTACAGAAAGCCTTTCCTGCTCCGATGTTTTTAGTGATTCATTGTGGCGAAAGTTTTTGCGTGAATTGGTGCGTAAAACGAATCAATCAGGCGGATAGAACAAGGCGGGTGATGGAAGAACAACAAATAACCCGTTTCTTTGTACCTGAAGGCGACGATAGCATTATTCGTGCTTGGTTGCCTTCGTTAGATATAGCACGCATCCGCTGTAATTCACTGAAAGAACTATTCGAAGCCTTGGCAAACCGCCTGTTGATGCTGGCAGTTTCCGACGAGGCAGGTATCTATCTCGAAAGCGACAGGCAGAAAACAGAGCAATACCGTGTCTTGCTGGAACAGTTAAATACCAACCGCATGGAACAAAAACGAATAACCGCTGAAGTAAAAGCGGAAACGCAATTCAACCTCCGTTTAAAGCTGACAACAAAACTGAAAGAGTTACAACAACAAGAAAAAATATTGAAAAATCAATTGATATAGCTATGCAAAAGACAAACATACCGCAAGCCGAGAGCAAAAGTGCCGACTTGGTGGCACAAAATCTGGAGCAACTGAAACAGATTTTCCCTGAAGTGATAAAAGAAGGTCGTGTGGACTTTGAAGTGCTCAACGACCTGCTGGGCAACTATGGCGATACCGCCGAAGAGCGTTTCTGTCTCAACTGGGCAGGCAAAGCCAACGCACGCCGTGAAGCCCAAAAACGAAGCACCGGCACACTCCGCCCTTGCCCCGAAGAGAGCGTGGATTGGGATACTACCGAGAATCTTTATATTGAGGGAGACAACTTGGAGGTACTGAAACTTTTGCAAAAGAGCTACCACAGCCGTGTTAAGATGATCTACATTGACCCGCCCTACAATACAGGGAAAGACTTCGTGTATAAGGATAACTATGCGGATAACATGAAGAACTATCTGGAGCTGACGGGGCAGGACAAAAAACTCTCCACCAATACAGAGAGCGATGGGCGCTACCACTCCAACTGGCTGAATATGATGTATCCGAGACTGAAACTTGCTCGCAACCTGCTGACAGATGATGGGGTGATATTTATTTCGATTGATGATAATGAGGTGGCGAATTTGAGAAAGGTCTGTGATGAGATTTTTGGAGAGGATAATTTTGTGGCACAAATCTGCCATAAATCAAGAGCCTCTGTATCAAATGACAAAATTATTTCCCCAAATCATAATCACATATTACTTTACGCAAAGTATGAAAGAATTTTATTCGCAAAAAAAGAAAAAATAGGATTGAATCCAATTATTGAAGGTTTTGATAAAAAAGATAAAAAAGGGGAATATAAATTGGTTCCAGTTGATGGTCCGGGTGGTGCAAAAAAAGGGAACCCATATTATGAATTTGAAGGCATAACCGGATATTGGAGATTTTCGAAAGAGAGAATGAAGAGTATGTATGATGTTGGACTTGTCGTAAAAACAGCTAACAACCTTCAACAGAAATATTATTTAAAAGATGCTGAAAATTCGAGGAGGACAGCAACAACTTGGTGGGATGAGAAATTATATACATCTTCTGCAACTGCAAAATTGAAAAAACTATTAGAGTCGAATTCTTTTGATACTCCAAAGCCTGTAGAGTTGATCACTAAGATGTTAGAAATGTCTGACACGAAAGATTCTCTTATCCTCGACTTTTTCTCCGGCTCCGCTACCACCGCCCATGCCGTGATGCAACTCAATGCCGAAGATGGTGGTAACCGCAAATATATCTGCGTACAACTTCCCGAAGATACTCCCGAAGATAGCGAAGCACGGAAAGCTGGTTATGCCACTATTCCCGAAATTGCCAAAGAACGCATCCGCCGTGCCGGGAAAAAGATCAGAGAGAAAAAAGAGGAAGATGTATATAAGCAAGCCCAAAAAGATGGTTTGTTCGTTGATTTGGCTGCCGACACACAAGATTACGGTTTCAAAGTCTTTAAACTTGATAGTTCCAATATCAATGCTTGGGATAGCGACCCTAACAATCTGGAAACAGCACTGAATAACTCATTGTTTAATATCAAAACAGAACGTAGCGAAGATGATCTACTCTACGAGATACTAATCAAATACGGCATAGAGCTGACCGAAAAGATTAATCGTCACACCATAGACGGTAAAACCGTGTACGAAATGGGAGCCGGCTCGTTGATTGTCTGCTTGGCAGACAGTCTATCCACGGCAGTTGCCGACGGTATCGGCAAGCTCTATAAAGAGGTAAGCCCCGAAGGTGTAGATGCCAATTGTCGGGTGGTATTCAAAGAAGCCGGATTTAATGGTTCGGACGAAGTGAAAACCAATACGCTGCTGATCCTGAAACAGCACGGTATTACGAATGTGGCAACCGTTTAAAGAGAGGACGCAGTATGGCTAAAAATATGACATTAAAATTCGAGAGTCACCTCGAATATCAGGACGACGCAGTAAATAGTATCTGTGACATCTTTGAAGGCGAAGAGATTTTCCAAAGCAACTTCTCTATCACGCCCATCAAGGGCGAAGAAAGTTTGCTATTTCAACGTGCGACCATCGGTATCGGAAACTCCATAAAGATGATCGAGGAGGATATGCTTGCCAATATGCAGCGTATCCAATTGCGCAACGGCGTGCCGCAATCGACGACCGAGAGTTTCAAGAAAGAGGGAATGAACTTCTCTGTAGAAATGGAGACCGGTAC